>JARKOY010000147.1 GCA_029975555.1 Spirochaetia bacterium
GGCTGGTGAGGTATCTGAAAGAATTCGGAGACTGGAGCCCCGCCGTCTCCCTGGAGACGGCAGATCCTGCCAAGTTCCCGGATGAGATTGTGCGCCTTACAGGGGTGAATCCCTCTCTTCCTCCAGCCATGGCCAGTCTCGATGAGAAAGAGGAGAACTTCCTGAAGATGGATGGCAGCTACGCTTCACTGAAGGATTATCTGAAGGGCTTTTTCTGATCGATTACTGGAGGCAATAGGATGGAGCAGGAGAGAATATTCTTCGATGATATCGGCAGCTATCCCCTGCCCAGGGGAGTTAAGCTGGATGGCCTGTCCAGGGATCGGTATCTGCAACTCGTAGGCCAGGTTCTGGCCGAGAAGATCAGCGCCGGGGTGGAGATTCCTACCTATCCTCAGCTCCGGGATATGATTCGCATGTTCATGGACCCCATTAAGGATCCGAAGATGACGGAAAGCCCTTTTTTGATCAGGAGAGAAGAGGCGAAGATAATGGAGTTGGAGGCCGTGCCTCCCGGTCAGAAGGTGCGGGTCTGCGTCACGGGACCGGTTGAGTTATACATATCCGCTTTTGGGGCAACGGGTTACACTGATATTCTTTATACCCTGGCGGAGAGCGTTTCCAGGTTCCTGGAATGGGCAAAGGAAGAGGGAAAGATGGCCATTGCCTCACTGGACGAGCCGAGCTTGGGCCTGAACTCCAATATCATCTTCTCTGAGGAAGAGATTCAGGAGGCTCTGGAGATCGCCAGCCGCCCCTGTCAGGGAATGCACTGCGAGGTGCATCTGCACTCACCTCTCTATGCCGAGCTGTGCGCGCACGTCTCGGGGATAGACATCTTAGGAGTCGAGTCAGCGGCTCATCCTGATTACCTGAAGCTGATCGAGAGGGAGGTCCTGGAGGATACTGGGACATATCTGAGGGCGGGAATCGCTCGCACCGATATCTTCTCTCTATCTGCCCAGCTTAATGATAGATATAAAGTAAATCTATGGGAAGATCTGCCCCGTCTGGAAAGGGAGATCACCAGCCTGGAATCGCCTCTTATCATGAAGAGCAGGTTGGATCAGGCCTATGCCCAGTTCGGCGATAGGCTAATTGCCACTGGCCCGGACTGCGGATTGGGGCCCTGGCCAAGCCAGGAGCTGGCTGGAAGCATTCTGGGCAACTGCGCTGCAGCTATTGCTTTTTTTCGCTCTGAGCATCCTTGATTGTGGTATTGGACCTTCAGTATTTGCCAGGCAATTGCTGTTGTGAAAATATAAATTGTTTCTTATCATAAAAACACATAGAACAATTTAACATTTATCTGAGCGCTTTTGCTCCGGAGCATAAATATTTTCCTAATTCAATTTCTGATCTCAGTATATCTAATTATGGATTACTATGATTACCATTATCTATAAATATTTTAAGAGCATTGGTATGTATCATGAAGCTGAGGGTAGTAAGTTCAAAAAAGGAGATCACAGATC
>JARKOY010000157.1 GCA_029975555.1 Spirochaetia bacterium
GAGGGCTGGCTCGCCATAGGCCACGGCGTAACTCGCGGCTACGGGAACGTGTCAGCAGACCCTCAGCAAGTCGAGTTGATCATCGGAGATGAGATCGCCGCTGACATCGTCGGCATGGACATCCCTGAAGACCGCAAGGTTGCCTTGGACGATTGGTTCAACACTGCTCCTGTGCAGCTCCAACAAGAATGGCAGAGGCTGTTCGACCCTGAGCGGGACTTCACCAACCAAGAGGCAGGCGAAGATCATGAATGATGGTAGAAGCGCACTGCTCGACTGCCTGAAGAGCCTGGAGCCAGATGATCCAGTTATCGGATTCGCGCAGTGTCCTGGCGGTGCCTTCTTCGTTCACCGCCAGGGGGAAAAACTATCGTCACCCGCCACGTCGTCCATCGATCTCGACGCGATATTCGACCTGCGGCTTTTCGATGACGACCGCGAGTTGCATTGGTGGTGGGAAGGCGACAATGGACGCTGGGCTGTGCTCGACGACTCCGCCGCGAAAGCACACGAGTGGTGTATCCGCAGTGACTCAGACAATTCTCGACTGCTCGACTCTCGACTCCTTCGCGGGACGGCTCGAGAGCAGAAGGGGTGGGCCGGACGCATCTGGACACGCATGTTCGATGGCCAAGCGCGATCTTACTGGATTCCCGTGACGATCAAGCTGGGGTCCCGTGCCAAGTTCGGTGTCGTGGAGTACGTCGGCGACTTCGACGGCAACACCGGTGTGGTCGGCGAACGTCTCGCTTCGATAGACACTTATGAGCAGAAGGAGTTCCGCTGATGGACGAGTGGCTCACTGGAATCGTCAAGAAGTCCAAGAGCGTGCTATACGCAGTTGATGGAGGAAAAAAGTACCGGATCCCCCGCGAACTCCCGACGACTATTAAACAAGGTCAGCGTGTCGAGTTCCGACAGAGGGATGGAACCGTCAAAGAATTACGCACCATCGGCCCTGCCCCCGGGCAGACACCTGACATCAGTCAGGAGCACGTTATCAATCCCTCCAATTTCGTGCCGTTTCGGAAACGTGCAGAAGATTCCGACCACGTCCCCAATTACCACGACCACTGGAAAGAACATACCTACTCCGGCTTCCTCAGCCTTGTTATTACTACCGAGACGCCCCTGCTCATGCTCAAGCAGGTCTCCGAAGCCACCGACTAC
>JARKOY010000159.1 GCA_029975555.1 Spirochaetia bacterium
TCCTTCGTCCGACCAGCTGGGCGGCGACCCGGACCGCATCAACCAGAACGTGGCCGAGGCCACCGCGACCAAGGGGTTCGAGCAGCAGTACGGCGACTACCTCCTGATGTACTCGGCGATGGCCGGGGAGCAGGAGCGTCGCGACGCGCTGGAGATCGCCCGGCGGATGGACCGCGAGCTGATCGATGACGGCAATACGTACAGCTACCTGCTGGCGTGGTTGTTGAGTCTGAAGGAGTGAGGGGGTGGGTGTATCTGCTTCAGCAGCTGCCCCCTCATGCGAGCGAGAGTGGGGGCGAGCAGACCGTGCGCCCTGGACAACTGCGCGGCCCGGTCCGTGAGCTGGTCAAACCGATGATGTCCAGCCCAGAGCGGTAAGCCGTCGAGCGATCTCCGAGGCTCGAGGTAAAGAGCTGCCCCGGCAATAAGCCCGCCCATTACGCTGTTAACCTTGTGGGCACTGGGGTACGCTGTACCAACGTGTAACGCCGGGGGGCAAACATGAAGACTCTGACAACTACGTATTCGCTGGCACTGGTTGGACTACTCGTACTCACCGCATGTGCCGGGGCGTCGACCACTCCCGTGACTTCATCGGTTCCATCGGTGGAAACATCGGCACCGCAGGTGGAGTCGTCCACAACGCCAAGTGCCCAAGTCAGCAGCAACCCACCCAGCTCACCAACATCCTCCGTTCATTCTCCAGCATCCTCTGTGGACGGCCCAGGAATCATCGAGGTCCAGCCCGGAAGCGAACGCCCGCTGCATCTCACCGATGCCTACGACGCCTCATCGATGTGGAAAGAAGGCAGCTTTCAGGCAGTGACTCTCGATCCAAGCCAAGCGATCGGGGCCGAGCTCGGCTGCGCTTCTCACGCTGCCCTCGAATTCCGTTTTTCCAATACGGACGGAACGTTTCGGGCGGAAGTTGCACAGGATATAAATTCAGCATCCTCCAGCAACACCCTGGAGTGGAGCATGCTGGTAGACGGCCAGCGAACGGAGACTGAGCCGATCGCCTTCAAGGAGACCGCCGAGTTTTCAACACCATTGGCGGGGGTCGCCGTCGTTCGGCTAGAAACCAAGATCTCAGGAAAGTGTCAAAAGGGAGCCACGGCACTGATTACCTCTGCCAAAATTGAGGGATAAGAGATGGGCCCGGAGCACGTCACGGCGATCGGCACCCTGGTTTCAGCCGCTGTCGCCGTGGCCACGTTTCTTCGTGACCGGCAGAGATCCAGCGCGCAGTCGGATCGATACGTAGATTACGTTGCCATATCATCAGAGCCCAAGACCTCAAGCAATCAGCGAGGCCCGAGGCCTTTCATGCCCTGGCTCGCTGCCGCAGGCATTCTTGCGATACTTACCTTTGTCCTGGTTCGTGGCGGTGACCCGGGGGACAGTTCGTCTAGCCCCAGCAGCCCAGCCATGCCCGTACCTCCGGTCACTTCCTCAGCCATCATGAACGCGTCCGCCTCCCCATTCTCCGAATGCGTCGATAGGCAGGGAAATGAAGTGCCTTGCGGGAGCGACGGGGCTGGACTAGTGAAGAATATAAGCCCGTGCACAACTGATGTCGCCTTGAAACACGTCGCGGTTAGCCCGGTGCCACAAGTTGATCTGTCCGCAGAGCCCATCCATGAGCTATGCATTCTATTCCCAGGGACCATAGCTACCGAGGCGGGCGCTAGCGCAATAGACATCGCGGCACTTGAGGCTGGTGAGAAGGCGGCGAAACTGAGGCTTTGCCTAACCAAGGGCGGAGGAGTCGAAGTCGCGTGCTCCGAGCCGCATCTAATCGAATATGTCGGACCGTGGACCGCGCCAAACGAAAGCCCGAACGAGCGACTCACCGAATGCGATATAAAGGCGCGTGAATACACGAGATTGACCTTTAGCAAATACAATAGTCCACTCAAGGTGGTCTTGGCCACCAGAGGTGACGGCTACTATAGGTGTGGGGTGGAGTCCAGCAAGAGTCTTAATGATTCACTGTCGTGGGCACCCTAGGCATACCCCTGTGACACCGACACTCCTGGATGCAACGACTGCTCTTCAGCCCCGCCCAGCGCGTCTGCTCAAGCCCAGGTGATCGTGGGGATCCCAAGAGCGATCCCCACATCCGAATGCGCAGCTGGTGACATCGACGACCCGGAAAAGGGTCTAATCTTGTCACCCACATTGATTTCACCGATACGCCTTGATAGGTCCCATGACCGGCACGGCTCGAACGTGTATCAGCCTGCTGAGGTGATGGCGACCACTTGTCCGCGCCCCAACGCCTTGGCGGCTGTCAGCGCGGCTTGAGCAGTTCTGAGGTCGGGGCCCAGCCCGGCTGACCACGAGAAGCGACTCGTAGTAAAGCCACCGATCGGGCATTCAAACTCAGCTGGCACCTCGGCCAAGATGGTGTCCGCCGCCGAAAGTATGATCACTGCTTCCGGATGACGAGAAACCAGACAACATACATCTTCGCGTTCCTCATCAACGAGTGTCGATAGCCGTCGGTATTCGTCGACCAAATTACCGCTCGCCAGCAAATCGAAGTGGTCGCCTACTCGATCACCATCAATTAGCAGGAACATCGGGCCTCTTACCATATCCATGTCAACAAAACTATGCCAGGACCGCCCTTCGTAGTACTGGAGATCCCATAAGCAGTATCCGGAAAGGAGGACTCCCAACGCGAACGAATAGGCCTCGCCCGCATGCGGATGCAGGGAAACCCAATCTGCATGGTTGACCTTCTGAATTTGCCGAGCCACATCCCGCACCACACCAGCGAGCCTCACGACGTCTAGTCCTTGCTCGTCAAAGTACAGCGGATAGTATCCCAATTCTGCATCCAGGTCTTCAACCAGACGCTTGTTGGCTGGCGTGCCCCCATCACAACCAAGTTGAAGGCGCTGAAAACTCGGTAATCGTCGATCGGTGTAGATATGAATCCCGATGATCTTGTCAGACACCAACGGAGGACCATCGGTGTCGTCGGCGTAAGCTACTTCGAAGAATCTCCCTCTGTCTTCCGGCGCCAGCGCGAGGAGTGGACCCCAAGAGGCAGAGCCGGTTATCGCGAGGACTGTCCACTTTGCCCCAAATCTCAACCGAACAACCCACCAAGGCTGCCCGAACCGACTGCCCCAGCAAGAATGCGGTGTGGTCGCGGGTCGCAGGTACAACTACTACCCAGGGTTGCCCAATCGGGGTTCGCGTGCCGTCAGAGACCGCCTGGGTGAGCGCACCGCTGACCCGCGCCAGCCACTCATCACTGGTGTCGGTGCTTGTTGGCAAGCTCATTTCCAGAGCTTCCCAGGTTCTCGAACTCGTACCCATGGCGGCAGCTAGTTGTGCCCTGGCTTCGAATTCCTCTCCCGCATCTCTGGCAACGAGGCAAAGGCCCAGATCTTGGGATTCCTGGTACACAAGGCGAAGCAGCAAGCCCATGACAACGGCAGCGGCAGTCACGCAGCCAAACCCGATAGCCGACACACTTGACCGCTGAACGATTACGTCCATAAGAAGCGAGACGGCAAGGCCGACCAAGCTGGCAAACAACACCGCAAGAACGAGTGCTCTGCGGCTCAGCTTCGTGGCCAGCCTATGCCAAAACCCTTCCTTGCCCATGGCAACGCGCTTTCTTCAGAGTATCCGGGATCTCGCCTTAGAGTCGTGCGCCTCTGCCTCATCACCAAGTCGCCGAACATGCCAAAGGAGACAAAGCGAGTCCCAGGGAGCGCAGGGTGGCGAAGTTGTGACAATTGTCTCTCGGGGAGAGTACGACAGTTGGTGGCATGTGGCCTTGGTTGCGGGCGCTCGAGGCAGACCTCCGAGCAGAACTGAAATCCGCCCTCAATGGATTCGATCAAGCGAAATCTACGACTTGTCACTAAGTAATCGGGGCATCTACCGCCCTCCAAGCGGCGTGGGCGTCCATCTATGCAGCCAGGCACATCGACGGCCCGGCGCGCGTGCTCCCGGCACTCCAACGGCGGTATCCATCGGCAACGACACCGTCGCCGCCATCGCCGGCGGCCTGCTCAGTGCCCGCAACGGCGCATCGGCCCTACCGCGCGAGTGGGTGCGCGACGTCCACGACTGGCCCGGCATGCGCGCCGCCGACCTCGAATCCTTGGCTCTCGCGATCGCGCGAATCCCTGCGGACTGAACCAGGCAGAGGTTGTACGTGGCCCGGAGGTCGCCTCTCGCGTGCCTCATCTTCTTCAGTGTGGGCGCTCAGCCCGTCCGCCCACGCTCAGCAACCGCCGAAACCCGCATTTTGGGCGCCAACTGAAGAAGATCTGTCACGCCTCGACCCAGTGCCGACCTCCTGAGCATCGCCCCGCCCGCGAGTAGTGCCACCTCCAGGCATCTTGACGGCGCCCGGATCAGCCACCGCGGCTGTCGTTGGGCCCGCGTCACCGGGTGCTTCGGTAACCGCCCCAGCCAGCAACCTATGCTTGCCCCATGGCCGGAGCAGTCGGTACCGCCACGGGGGCCTACCGTGCGCTCGACACCGCTGCCCTCAGACTTCTTCGAGCCAACAACATGCCCGTGATCGTGGCCACCTGCGGCCGCCACCTTGTCGATCGGCGGATCATCGCGTATCCCGAGTTCGTGACCTTGGTTGCCGACGATCTCAGCGAGCTACGAGA
>JARKOY010000163.1 GCA_029975555.1 Spirochaetia bacterium
CGCGCAATGAGTACCGATAACGCCTCGCTGACGGTTGCCGGGCTTGGCGTGGATGTCGTCTACAAGGACATCAAGAACCTGCACATCTCCGTCTATCCGCCGATTGGACGCGTGCGGGTTGCGGCACCACACCGCTTGGACGAGGACGCAATTCGCCTCGCGATTGTGCAGCGCCTGCCGTGGATCAAGAGGCAGCGCGAGCAGTTTCAGAATGCTGATCGTCAGACCGAGCGTCACATGGTCTCGGGCGAAACGCACTACGTGTGGGGCGAGCGCCTGCGGCTCGACTCGTCACGGCACGGGCGGTCGAAGGTCAGCGTTTCAGGTAAGACTCTCTGGCTGGTCACCCCCGCTGAGTACAGCCATGAGCAACGCCGAGCAGTGCTCGACCGCTGGTACCGCAAGCAGCTCAAGGCAGCGACTCCGCCGTTGCTGGAGAAATGGCAGCCGATCATCGGAGAAGAAGCCGCCAAGGTTGTCGTGCGCCGCATGAAGACCAAGTGGGGAACCTGCCAGACGGCGTCACGGTCGATTTGGCTCAACCCGGAGCTGGCCAAGAAGAACCCGCGTTGCCTCGAGTACATCGTGGTTCACGAGCTCACCCACCTGGTTGAGCGCACGCACAACGAGCACTTTGTTGAACTCATGGATCTGCGCATGCCGGACTGGCGAGCCCGCCGAGATGAGCTCAACGAAGCGCCATTGGCTGCGGAGGAGTGGGCATGAGCGACAAGGTACGAGCGCGCGGCTATCGCAAGTTCAGAGACTGGCCTTTCGTGCCGAATCCCCGTTTCAGCATCCTCGTAGAGGACAACGAGTCAGAAGGGTGAAGCAACACCTCGTTACCAAGCGCAGCGGTCTTCTCTGGCGTCCGAATGCAGGTATGTGACTGGGGCGCGAAGGCAGGACGTCACGCTGCTCCCAGCGGTTTGATGTCCTTCAGTTGCGTCGCTAATCGGTCATCGGCAACATCCAGGTCGTACTGCGTCTGCAGGTTGAGCCAGAACTGGGGCGATGTCCCGAAGTACTTCCCCAATCGCAGCGCTGTGTCTGCAGTGATCGAACGTTTGCCATGCACGATTTCATTGATCCGTCGCGGCGGCACACCGATCGACACGGCGAGCTTGTTCTGAGTGATGCCGAAACCTTCGATGAAGTCCTCCATAAGAACCTCTCCTGGATGAATCGGCG
>JARKOY010000011.1 GCA_029975555.1 Spirochaetia bacterium
GCTGGGGAAGAGGAGACAAATTCTGCCGATTTGAAATAACCAAGATCTGAATATTTGTAAACCCAAGGAATCTTTACTTAAATTACAGTTACATATTCATCCTTCTTTTCTAAATCTTTTTATTTATTTTTCAAGGCCCAACTTTAAAAGCCCGGGTGTGATCCTGACACTGTCAAAAACTTGAGGGTTTTTGAAATTTGTGTTTTGATAAACAATTATTTTATTTTTCTTTAAACTCATTATTTTCTGAAATAAAAAACTAAAAACTTTTATAATAAGTGGAGCATAGCATTTTCTATGCTAAAAAGAAAAACACTTGCTCCGGTTGATAGTTTGTTTGATCAGGGTTATAAACTTTCCTATTTTTGTGAAGATTTATCAAAATATGTTGAAAATCAATTTAAATCAGTTTTAACAGATTATAATGAATCTAAAACATTAAATAAGTGGTTTAAAAAGAATATTTTGCATATTGAGTTCTTTGAACCTTTTTGTCCTGAGTGTTTCAGTAAATTTGTGATTAAAAATGGATTTAAAGAAAGGATAGTTTATTCTTATGATGACGGAGTTGTGAAAACTGAAATTCAGGCGTATAAATGTAAAAAATGTGGTAAAAAATTTAATACTGATATTTCCGAAATTGTTGAAGAAAATAGTAATTTTACACATGGTTTTAAGAGTAAATGTCTTGAATTAGTAGGTTTATTCTTCGGATCAGTGCGTAATGTTGCTTATAAAGTTAAAAAAGATACGGGAGTCGATATTTCACATCAAACAATTGAAAACTGGATACTTGAATATGAAAACCAAAACAAAGAATGTAAAGATAGTTATTCGGGATATTACATTTTTGATGTAGAGTGGGTTAAAATTAAAGGCGTTTGGAATTACAGATTTACTTTATTCGACAGTAAACAGAATATTATTGTTGCGGATAAAATATACTCTAAAGAGAATTCTAAGAACATATGGGAGTTTTTAGAGCAAAATACAAGAAATATAAATAAAATTTCAATAACTACAGATTTAGATGAGAAATATAAACCAATTATTGAAAAATTAGAATTTAAACACCAATGGTGCTTATTTCACGCACTTAAAAACTTTAACAAAATCATAAAGAAGTATATCAAGGAGAATAAACTAAATAAAAAGGAAATAGAAGAAATACAAAAAGAAAAACTAGAATTATTCAGTTTATTTGAAAGTAAATCATTTAAAAA
>JARKOY010000034.1 GCA_029975555.1 Spirochaetia bacterium
TGCCCGAGCAGGAGGAGCACCTGTTCAAGGTGCTCAGCGGCCGGCGTTTCCTGCAGATGGAGGGGCTGAGCAATGAGGTGCCATTCTTCATCTACCCCTACTCGCCGGAGGACGCGCTCACTGTTGCCGCAGCGAAAAGGCGGATCAAGAACCGGCTGGCCGGCGCCGGGGTCACAGTCTTTGAGATCAACCTATACGACCTATCGGTCGAACTACTCAAGGACCGCAACGTCTGGGACCGAGTGCTGGCGATCGAACCGAGCATGGATAAGGACGACTTCCGCGAGATGCTCCAGGGGATGCTCGATCCGCAGCTGCACATTGCTCCGGCCATCCGCGATCGCCTCGCCCAGGAGCAGTTCGACATATTCTTCCTCACCGGTATCGGCGAGGTCTTTCCGTACATCCGCTCGCACAATGTGCTGAACAACTTGCAGTCGGTGGTCACAGACAAGCCGATGCTCATGTTCTTCCCGGGCCGCTACGAGCAATCCAAGACGTTGGGCTCATCGCTCGTCCTGTTCGGTCGACTCAAGGACGATCAGTACTACCGGGCCAAGAACATTGTGGATCAGGAGGCGTAGCACGATGAAGCTCGATCAGATTTTCGCCAAGAGCATCCAGCGCCCGATCGACGGCGTCATCAAGGCCGATGACGCCGCACACCTGGGCACCGAGGTCGAGGAGTACGTCCTAACGAACGAGGTAGCCATCGGTCTGGAGGGACTACTGGAGGAATACACCTCCTACACCAACGCAAACGGCGTCTGGATCTCCGGCTTTTTCGGCTCCGGCAAGTCACACCTGCTCAAGATGCTGGCCCACCTGTTGGGCGACGTCGAAGGCCAGGACTTCCCACGCCAAAGCATCTCGGACAGTTTCCGCGCCAAGTCCCCCGATGCGTTCCTTCCTGGCCTGCTCAACAAGGCCGACCGTATCCCTGCTAGGAGCCTGCTGTTCAACATCGACCAGAAAGCCACGCTGATATCCAAGGATCAGACCGACGCGCTGCTCAAGGTGTTCGTCAAGGTCTTCGACGAGTCGCGAGGCTACTACGGCAACCAGGGCCATGTCGCTCGCTTCGAGCGCGACCTGGACAACCGCGGTCAGTACCAGGCCTTCCAGGAGGCGTTCGAGCGGATCGCGGGCATTCCGTGGGCTCAGGGGCGCGAGCAGAGCGCGCTGGAGGGGCCGAGCATCGACCGGGCCTTCGCCGAGGTCAACGGCGGGACCGCCAACGGCATCATCCGGCAGTACAGCGCGTCGTACGCGGTCTCGATCGAGGACTTCGCCGATGAGGTGAAGGCCTGGCTGGAAAATCAGCGGGACCCGGCATTCCGACTTAACTTCTTCGTGGACGAGGTGGGACAGTTCATCGGCAGCGACACCAAGCTGATGCTCAACCTGCATACCATCGG
>JARKOY010000042.1 GCA_029975555.1 Spirochaetia bacterium
GCATCACCAACACGGGGGCGGACTTGCTGTATACGTCGTTTTGGACCAACGACCTGTTCAACTCCAGTGCACCGGACACTGTTCAGGAGCCTGTCTCAACCACGGAGGTGCCTTCATGACCAAGGTGATGACAGTCGTCGGGACCCGCCCCGAGATCATCCGACTGTCCGAGGTGATCAAGCGCCTGGACGCCACGGTCGACCACGTGCTCGTGCACACGGGTCAGAACTACGACTACGAGCTGAACGAGATCTTCTTCGAGGAGTTGGGGCTGCGCAAGCCCGACCACTTCCTCGAGGTGGACACCTCAAGCCTGGGACGGGTGTTGGGTGAGGTGCTGATCAAGACCGAGCAGGTGCTACTGCAGGAGAAGCCGGACGCCTTCCTCGTCCTGGGAGACACGAACAGCTGCATCGCGGCCGTGATGGCCAAGCGGATGCGCATCCCCGTTTACCACATGGAGGCGGGCAACCGTTGCTTCGACGAGAACGTGCCAGAAGAGACGAACCGGCGCATGATCGACCATGTCGCCGACTTCAATCTTGTCTACACCGAGCACGCACGGCGGAACCTGCTCGCCGAGGGCCTGCACCCGCGGCGCATCCTGCTGACCGGCTCCCCGATGAACGAGGTGCTCGCGGCCCAGCGCGCGGCCATCGACGCCTCCGACGTCCTCGAGCGCCTCGGCCTAGAGGAAGGCAGCTACTTCCTCGTCAGCGCCCACCGCGAAGAGAACGTCGACAACCCGCGCCGACTCTCGGCGCTGCTGGACTGCCTCGAAGCCGTGGTCGACGAGTTCAAGCTGCCGGTGCTGGTGTCGACTCACCCGCGCACGAGGAAACGCTTGGAAGCCTCCGGCCGAGACGTCGCCGGTGTGACGTTCCACAAACCGCTGGGCTTCCACGACTACAACAAGCTGCAACTCAAGGCGCGCTGCGTCCTGTCGGATTCCGGCACGATCGCGGAGGAGTCGTCGCTGCTGGGGTTCCCGGCCATCACGCTCCGGGACTCGATCGAGCGGCCCGAAGCCCTCGACACCGGGTCGATTGTCATGACCGGGCTGGACCCAATGAACGTCCTGCTCGCGTTGTTCAGTTGGGATAATGCCGCTCAGCCCACTGTGCCCGCGGACTACGCGATCGGGGACTGTGCATCGCGCACTACTCGATACATCCTCTCTACGTACCGCCGCCACCCAGCATGGGCGGGTCTCCGGGAAGATGTCATGGACATCGCGACCACCCATTCAAGCCACCCGGACGAGGAAGATGCAAGGCGCCACGGAACTCAAGGGAGAACCCGTGACTGATCATGCAACGGAAAAGCTGAAGGTTCTCTTGGTTGCCCCGGTTCCGCCGCCGTACGGCGGGATCAGCAACTGGACGAGGCTCCTGACGGACTACGTCGCGAAAACCGACGTCGTTGATCTTCGGGTCATCAACATCGCGCCCAAGCGTCGCGACGTTGACGGTCGAACCGTGCGGGAGAGGATCTTCGGTCAATCACGCGCTCTCATTGCGACGCTCAATTCCATTCGAGGCGAGGTCGCCAGGAATCGGCCTCATGTCATCCATCTCACTTCCAGTGGGAGTCTCTCCCTCGTTCGCGATGTGGCAGTTCTTTCGTACGCTCGCATGCGTGGCGTGCCCACGGTCTATCATCTGCGGTTCGGGCGAATCCCAGAGATCGCTCGTCGAGGGACGCCGGAATGGCGCCTCGCGAAAGTCGCCTTTCGGTTAGCAGCCAGCGTCCTGGTGCTCGACTTGAAGACCCAGGATGCCATTCGGCGAAATGTCTCGCGGGCTCGAGTAGTGTTGGTGCCCAATCTGATCGACACGTCCACTCTCCCAGCTCCCAGCACGGGGGCGAATACCGCCGTGTTTCTGGGCTGGGTGAAACCAGCGAAGGGCATCGAGGACCTGCTGGTCGCGTGGCAAGACGTTGAGCGAACGCACCTAGGGTGGGTGCTGTCTGTCGTGGGGCCCGTGCAAGCCGGTTACCTGGAGGAGTTGCGGGACGCGTATCCCTTGTCCACCGTGGACTTCCTCAAAGATCAGCCGCACGATCGAGCTTTGGAGATCCTGGCGAACTGCTCAGTATTTGTCCTGCCAAGCCATTCGGAGGGTTTCCCCAACGCGATCTTGGAAGCGATGGCGCTGGGCAAGTGTGTGCTCGGGACGGCAGTCGGAGCCATCCCCGAAATGCTTGATGAAGGTTGTGGAGTCGTAGTTCCTCCTAGGGATCCCAAACGGCTACGCGATGCCCTGCAGACCGTAATGGACGAGCCCGACCTCAGACAAAGACTGGGCCGTGCGGCGGCTCGGAAGGTGCAAGCCCAGTACACGATCGAGCGTGTCGTTGCGGCGTATCTTTATGAGTGGGCTTGGCTCGCCGACCCGGAGGTTCGATGATTGACCGCGCTGGACGGCAGAGCGCGCGGAGTGTCGGGCGAGCGCCCGAGCGATCCCTTGCGCCCGCGGAATCGGGCGCCCCGAGAGGAGGCGGCGCAGTGAGTCCCGTCATCTCTGTCGTTGTTCCGGTATTCAACGCGGTCAATTACTTGCCTGCTTGCATCGAAAGCATCCTTGCCCAGACGCTTGCCGACATAGAAGTAGTCATCGTTGATGACGGGTCGTCGGATGGTTCGTCCGCTGTCTGTGATGAGTACGCCGCCAAGGACGCCCGAATCGTCGTCATCCACCAGCCAAACACGGGTCTTCCGGCTGCTCGTAAGTGCGGAGTACGCTCGGCGCGAGGGGCTTATATCGCATTTGTCGACAGCGATGACTGGATCGATACCACCCACTGCGCGAACCTGTACAAACCGGTCCGCGACTACAATGTTGATGTCGTCTTTACTGGCTTCATTCGGCACAGTCGGGACGGCTCCACTCGATTAGAGTCTAATTTCCTGAGAGAGGGGCTCTACGGCGACGGTCAGATAGTAACTGAGTTACTGTCCGATATCCTGCCTTCGGCTCGCCGTTTCGCATTCGGCATGTTCCCGTCGGCCTGGACGAAGCTCATGAGGCGCGAGCTCCTTCTCCGTGCAATGGCGGATGTGGATGACGGCCTAACTGTTGGAGAGGACTTGGTGCTCGTCCTCAGGGCGCTGGCCCTCGCCAAGTCTGCTTTCCATCTCGGGCAGCCCTTCGGCTATCATTACCGCTTTGTGGCGAACTCCATGATCCACAAGGTGGACACGCGCCGCACACAGGCGGTGGCGTTTCTCCTCGATGAGGTTGACCGGGTGTTGGCCTTAGGCCAGCTTGCCCCTGCGAAGGTCCGGCCAGAGCACCTCGCAGCGTATCTCGCCACAGCTGCTGCCATTGCAGAGGTACGCCGCCTGCGGCTGAAGTCGCTGCCGGCAACTTCCGCCAGGCTATCGATGCTCGCGCGTAACCCCCAAGTGCTGCGCGCCGCCCGGGCTTTGGGTCTCTCGAGCATTCCGCCTAAGCGGCGTCCTGTTTGGTTGCTCATACGGGCACTGGGCTGTGGTCGTTTCGCAGGAATTCCGGATGTGAGAGAGCGTCCAGTCAAAACACTGATCTTGTTTGTCCCCACCCTCCGAAACGCTGGCGCGGAGACACTCACGTGCGAGTTGGCACTGGGCATGCGGCAGCTGGGGTGGTCCGTGACGATTGCCACTACTAGCGAGCGTGCAGAAGGTCCGCTCATGCAGCGCGCGATCCGGTCCGGCGTGGAGGTGATCGATGTGAGTTCTCGGACCAAGCTGGGAACGGCGGCCAAGGCCGCTTGGCTCCTTCTCCGTCGGCGTCCCGACGCCGTTCACACCCACTTGAGTTCGGTGCTCCTTGTCATGGCTGCAGCGACCCTGGCACGGGTGCCCATTCGGGTGCACACTTTTCACAGTCTCGCTCAACGCTATGGGCGGCGGCACCTGTATCGTGCTGCGATACGGCAGTTCGGATTCGTGCCAGTAGCAATCGCGGAGCCGGTGCGTGAGTCAGTGCATCAGTATTTGGGAGTTTCTCTTCGTGATATCCGGCTCGTTCCGAATGGCGTGGATCTTTCCAGATTCACCCCGTCCCCGGTGAGGGCCGCTGGGCCCACCGTTGTCATGGCCGTCGGCCGTCTGGACGCTGTCAAGAACCATCGCCTCCTCGTCAGGGCGTTCGCCCAGGCAAGAGTGCCCGATGCCGAGCTGTGGATCGTTGGGGAGGGGCCCGAGCGAACTCTGCTTGAGGCGCTTGTGTCGTCCCTTGGCCTCCACGCCGTGGTCAGGCTTCTCGGTGCGGTTGACGATGTCGCGCCCCTGTTGCGGCGCGCATCGGTATTCGCGCTCTCCTCCGATGCGGAAGGGATGCCCATGTCGCTGCTTGAGGCGATGGCCACTGGACTTCCAGTGGTATCGACCAAGGCGGGCGGCGTAATCGACCTCGTTGAGGAGGGTAGGAACGGGCATTTGGTGAACGTGGGCGACGAGTCGGGCCTTGCCAGAGCCATCCGCCAGCTGGTGACGAACAAGGCCGATCAAGCCAGGATGGGGCGCGAGTCTCATTCAATCGCGTCTCAACGCGGCATGGAGGTGACAGCGGATGCGTACGCCCGAATCTACATGGAGTCGTCAAGGCTCAGCTAGGCGGGTTGGCAGCGGCACAGTCTCCCTTGCGGACCCTGTTTGTGTCGAGCGGGACGCCAACCAGCAGGCCGGGGATGCTCTCTGCTGGCTCTTCGCAGCCTATGTCGTGCTCCTCCCCCTCTCCATGTTGACCTTGGAATCGATTGGTTCGGCACTCAAAGCCGTGTCGGTCGCGATTGTTAGCCTCGGTGTTCTTGTGCTGCTCAGGTCACGGACGAGGCTCCGGGCCCTTGGTGGCGCCGAAAGTCTCTGGATCCTCTATTCCTTTTACACGCTTCTAACCTTGTTCTGGGTCGCCGGCGGCGACGGGAATGCGGCCGCCACGGGTTTGGCTCAACTGACGGCGCTCAGTGTTCTTCTCACTCGGTTCGACTTGACCTCCAAGCGAGAGGATGTGCTGCGCGTCGCGTGGCTGGTGACAGGTTCTGTCTGTGCCCTTTTGATCACATTTTCGGGCGGTCGAATCCAGTATGTCGACCGTGCTTTGGTGATGCTTCCGGGTGGCGCGTCAGACGCGAACGAATTTTGTGCGTACTTCATCATGCCGCTCGCTGTCCTTGCGAGCATGATCGTTGGCAAGGGATTGATCCTTAGTCGACTGCTCCTCACCGCGATGGGGACCTATTTTTTCTACTGTGTCGCCTCCACGGGCTCCAGGGGCGGACTTCTTGCGTGCATCATCGCCTTTGTCTTGAGCTTGGTCGTGACCTCCAAGAAGAATGGCATCGTTTCGCTGGTGCGTGTTGCCACGGCGGTCATCCCGGTAGCAATCGGCGCCGTGACGCTCGGCAGTGTCGACCTGTTGCCACAAGGTGTTAGGGAACGTCTTTCTATCGAGGCGCTGCGGCAGGACGGTGGGAGTGGACGTGATGTCATCTGGCGCACGTCCTGGGATTTGATGATGACCCAGAATGAACGGTTTTGCGTCGGCTTCGGCCCGTTCGGCAATCAAGCGACAGGGCCCACGATGCATAACCAGTTCCTTCAAGCATTTGTTGACGGCGGGCTCATCGGACTCACCATCTACGTAGCCTTCTGTGTCGCCTTGCTACACCGTTCGCTGGGGCGTCCTTACCTCCTTGCAGCAGTGGTAGGGGCGTTCGTTCAGACCTTCACACTGACTGCTTCCGCCTCTTTCAAGCCAATCTGGGCCATTTTCGCCTTTTGCCTGCTCCCGCCGCGGAGCGCGGACGCGGCCGCGCTTGAATCCACTGTGGCGCGGGAACGCGGGCTGCCAGGTCTCAGGCCTGAGCGAGTCAAATAGTGAGGCGCCGCAGTATCGCGCTGAACACGGCGGCCAACTTGGCCTCACAGTTGGTCAGCCTTGGTCTCGGTTTTGTGCTTCCCGCGCTCATCATTTCGCGTTACGGCTCGGCCGCGAACGGTTTGGTGAGTTCGGTCAAGCAGGTGATGACACACTTGTTGTTGGTCGAGGCAGGCGTGGGGGCTGCTTCGGTTGCAGCCCTGTACGGTCCACTTCGCACCGAAGATCGAGGTGCGGTGAGCGGCATCCTCGCTGCTACCCGCAGGTTTCTTCGCTGGTCGGCCCTTCTTTACGCCGTTGCGCTGGGGGCGGTTGTCTTCTGGTTCGCGGTCGGCGTCCCGCCCGTCCCGGGAGTTCCGAGCCCGGCGTTGCTGCTCCTGGCTATCTGCGTCGCGGGTGCGTGGGAGCTCTCTGCGGTGGGTGTGCACCGGGTGGCGGTCTTGGCGGAAAACAGAGCGTATTTCATCACTGCGGTCGAGACGGCGCTGAATGCAATCGGCGGCATTCTTGCCATCGTGATGCTGCGCAGGGGGATCGATCTGGTCCTGGTTTTCGGCGTTGTCACGGCCGTGAGGGCCTCAGAGTGGATCGTTCTGGCCCTATCCGAGCGGCGGCGTTTTCCTTGGCTCGACCTTCGCGCGAGGCCGCACACGGCAGCTATCGCGGCACGCTGGTCGGCGCTCGTCCATCAGCTGGCCAGTGCGGCGATCTTCAGTTCGCCTGTGATCATCCTGGCCTCGTTTACGAACTTCGCGGAGGTGAGCGTATTCTCGGTTCATTACCTCGTCATGGCCGGCGTGGTCTCTCTCGTGGGCATATTTTCCAACGGTCTGGCGCACGGATTCGGGGTTGCCTACTCGGAAAGCGTGGAGATGGCCGCTCGATTGTTCCGCATCTATGAGTTTTGTGTATATCCTCTCATACTTGTGGGCTTCGGATGTGCTGCGGTGCTCTTCGTTCCATTCATGCGGCTATACTCAGCGCCGTTTCACGATGTCGTTTACGTGCGACCCGAGCTTGCGCTCGGTTTTGTCTTCGTTGGCCTGTTCAACTCAATCCGTGTGCCTGCCAACCTGCTCGTGACCGGCGCTGGGCACTTCCGGCAGACCCAATGGAGGGCGGTGCTCGAGATGGTCTTGAATGTCGGACTCATGCTGATCTTTGCTCCGCTCGTAGGGATTTGGGCATTTGTCATATCTGGGGTCATCTCCTTCGGGTATAGATCCATTGATTTGATCGTGTATGCCAACCGTGTCGTCTTGGGGCGGGCCATGCTGCCGAGCTTCCTCGTGATCGCGCGCAACTCGATTGCAGTGGGCTTGGCTGCATGGCTGTGTGTCAGCGTTCTTGATTTTCAGGCGCGTACCTATGTCGACCTCGTGATTCTGTGCCTGGCGACTTTGCTCGTGCTTACTTCCGCTGTCGTTCTTGTGAACGCAATCTTTGATGGGCGGCGATTGCGTGCTCTGTTCGCGCGTAAGTCACTTTAGATGTGAGGCCTGAGTAATGGCTGCGGCCAGTCGTTGGGGATAGGCGCAGCTGCGTGCAACCGTAGTTTCTTGGAAGAAGGGTGATTTAGATGAAGCTGTTGGTAACGGGCGGCGGGGGGTTCATTGGATCGAACCTCTGCCAAATGGCCGTCGAGCAAGGGCACTCTGTTCGGGTGCTTGACGATTTTAGTACCGGTCGGAGAGCCAACCTAAGAGATCTCGATGTCGATGTGTTAGAGGGGTCTCTGACGGACGTTCACGCAGTCTCTCGCAGCATGAGCGGAGTTGAGGCAGTGGTGCACCTCGGGGCCATTCCCAGTGTTCCGAGGTCGGTAGCGAACCCCCGCGCGTCCCACGAGGCAAATACGACGGGCACCCTCAATTTGCTGGAGGAAGCGCGGCAGGCCGGCGTGTCGCATGTTTCGGTCGCTTCGTCCAGTTCGGTGTATGGAGCAAATCCCAGACTGCCGAAGGGCGAATTCGACTATACGCGTCCGATGAGCCCATACGCCGTCAGCAAGCAGGCGACAGAGGGCTACGCGCTTGCGTACCAGTTCTCGTACGGGCTCCCGACCGTGGCGTTCCGCTTCTTCAACGTGTACGGACCCGGCCAGCCGGCTGACCACGACTATGCAGCCGTTATCCCGAAGTTCCTGGATGCCGCCCTGCACGGGCGACCGGTCACCGTGCACGGGGACGGAACCCAGTCACGTGACTTCACGTTCGTCGACACCGTGTGCTCAGTGTTGCTCCAGGCCGCAGAGAGGAACGTGATCAGCACCGATCCGGTGAACTTGGCCTACCAGACCAACACGAGCCTGCTTGAGCTGATCGACCACATCGAGCGGCAGCTCGGCCACCCAGTGACGCGCGAGTTCTCCGAGCCTCGGGTGGGCGACGTGAAGGCATCACAGGCGGATTGCGCCCGCGTGAAAGAGCTGTTCGGTGACGTCGTGCCGTTGAGCTTGGAGCACGGACTGAAAAAGACGATCGAGTGGATGAAGGGACTGGACCGATGAACGTGAACGAGGCACGGGTGGCCGTGATTGGACTGGGCTATGTGGGACTGCCGCTAGCTGTGGAGTTCGGCAAGAAGCGCCCGGTGATCGGATACGACATCAACGAACGCCGCGTCGCCGAGCTGTCCGCGGGACACGACTGGACGCTCGAGGTTGAGGACGCCGAGCTGGCTGACACCAATGTGACGTACTCGTCGGATGAGTCGTGTCTGGACGATGCCGACGTCTTCATCGTCACGACGCCCACGCCTATAGACGAGCACAAGCAGCCCGACCTGACTCCGGTGCTGTCCGCGACTCGCACGATTGGACGTCACCTGCGCAGGGGCGGCGTCGTCGTGTACGAGTCGACGGTCTACCCCGGCGCTACGGAGGAGGAGTGTGTCCCGATCCTGGAGGAGATGTCCGGGCTGACGTTCAACGCTGACTTCTTCGTCGGCTACTCGCCGGAGCGCATCAACCCTGGCGATAAGGAGCATCGCGTCAGCACGATTCTCAAGGTCACGTCGGGCTCTACGCCTGCGGCGGCTGACTTCGTCGATGACCTGTACAGCTCGATCGTGGTGGCCGGCACGCACAAGGCGCCCTCGATCAGAGTCGCCGAGGCCGCGAAGGTCATCGAGAATACCCAGCGCGACGTCAACATCGCGCTAATCAACGAGCTCGCCCTGCTGTTCAACAAACTGGACATCGACACGGAGGCCGTGTTGCAGGCCGCCGGTACGAAGTGGAACTTCCTCCCGTTCCGTCCCGGCCTGGTGGGCGGCCACTGCATCGGCGTCGACCCGTATTACCTGACGCACAAGGCGCAGGCCGTTGGCTACCACCCCGAGATCATCCTGGCCGGACGTCGCCTCAACGACGCGATGGGCGCGTACGTGGCGGCTCAGCTCGTCAAGCGCATGACGAAGCAGGGCATCGCAGTGCGCGGCGCCCGCGTGCTGATCATGGGCCTGACCTTCAAAGAGAACACGCCCGACCTGCGCAACTCTCGCGTAATCGATATCATCCACGAGCTGCGGGAGTTCGACATTGCGGTGGACGTCTACGATCCGTGGGCCGAGCCGGAGGAGGCGCGTCGCGAGTACGGGGTCGAACTCGTCAGCGAGCCCGAGATGGGTTGCTACGACGGCATTGTCCTGGCGGTGGCACACCGGCAGTTCCGCGACATGGGTCCCGACCTCATCCACGCCTTCGGACGCCCGAGCCACGTTGTCTATGATCTGAAATACGTCTTGCCAGCAGGAGCGGCCCAGCTGAGGCTCTGATCGTCGACAGAGTCTGTCCACCCCAATGTCGATGAGTCCGTCTACTTGCTCTGTCTCTTTGAGTTGGTGCCCGGTAGAGGGCGACGCGGCCTCGGGCGATTTGTCGAGGATGTGTTGTGTGGCGGGTCGAGCCGACTTTCCGAGTCAGCAAAACCGACCTGAACAATTAGGGAATCCCTTCACAGTTCTATGGCCGGGGGCGAGCCCGTCAGTTTCGTGGTGAGCTCCTCGGCGAGCGCGTTAATTACCGTAAGTCGGTCAGCGCGGGGCTGGAAGTCCTTGGTGTCGTCCGTGAGGAGTCCGGCCAGTTCCGCTTTGAGTTTGCTGGAAACGGAGTCCGACCACGTTTGACCGCTGTTTGCGAAGTTGTCCTTCATGCGTAGCGAAAACCGTTTGTTCTCCTGTGTCACGGACGTATCGCAAGTTACGTTGAAATGCGTCTTCAAATGATCGGCAAAGACTTTATCGTCGAATAGATCCTCCAACTCGCTTTCGGTCATCCCTACGGCTGACAGCATCGTGATGTCCGAAGGGAGCACTCCCGCCAAGTCGAGCTTGGTTCTAGCAGATCGCCCCTCTTTGTCATCGTCAAGAACTGCGTGAACCGCGCAAACCGAATCGGCCGTCAACCGGTACAGGTACGGGACGTTCTGAGCGCCGCCAGCGTCTCTCAATGCGGCTACTCGTAGTTGAGCGTGGTGGGTCGTTGACGCAAGGGCTCGTGGCCGAAGGTCCGTATCTACAACGATCACGGATGCTTCCGTGCACCAAGGATCGGCCCTACCTTCCAAGCCAGGGAACGACAGTCGCACACCAACCATGACCACCCGTTCCTCGGGCTGGGCGAATGTCCCGCGTCAAGTAGTTGGCAGGATTTCTTCTTGTTCAAAGGTGGGGACGGTCGGGCTGGCTCGGCCGAGGTGGACCTCGAGGGGCCGGTTCCAGGCGATCGCTTCGTGGGGTCGCTGGGTGTTGTACTCGATGCGGTAGTCCTCGGCCCGTTCGGCCAGGGTCAACGCGTCGGGGATCTCGTCAAGGAACAACCGTTCGTATTTCAGGGTGCCGAACCCGCGTTCGCGTGACCCGTTCTGCCCAGGGCTGTTGACCCGGGTCCGGACGTGTCGCAGCTCGGGGTGCGAGGTGATGAACAACTCGAAATCGATCGACCGGAACGGGCCACCGTTATCGGTCACGATCGTGACCACGGGCAGCACCTCACCAGTGTTCGGGTCGATCGGACAGGTATCGGCCAGCGGGTGACCAAACAGGGCCTGGTAGTCAGCCAGCGCGAGCTCGACCGCGGCGATCGCGTCGTGCTTGTTCCCGGTCGGTGAGACATGCCACGGATGCTCATATTTCGAGTACCAGTCCCGGCAGCCCGCGATCCGCCACGTCCCGCCCGCGGTGGTCTCGAACTCGGAGAAATCCAGTTGCCAAACCCGGTTCGGGCCATCAGGTGGTGTCGCGAACGCGGCTTTGCGGTCCTTGGCCAACTCCCGGCGCTGCTTCTGATACTCCGACGCCAACAACAGGCCCTCATCACGCAGCAGCCGCAGCACCGTCGCCTGCGACACCATGTGCCCGTCATGGCGGGCCAACGCCCAGATCTTGCGATGCCCCCACGCCGGCCTGGCCAACGCATGCCCGACCACCAGATCCCGCGCCGCGTCCCGGGCCGGCTGGGGCCATGGCCCCTTCGGTCCCCGACCCCGGCGGGCCTTGGCCTGCCAGCGGCGCCACGTCCGCTCAGGCATGTCGATCAGTCTCACGAACCTCGCGGTCGACATGCCCGCCTCCATGCGAATCACCTCGAGGTCCTCAAAGGGTCCAACCTGCCCTCCGCCGACTTCTTCCACACCCGGATCTCGACCGCGGCCTCACCCAACGCCTGAGTCAACTCGGCAACCTCGGCCTCCAACTGCTGCTCCCGCGTCGACGGACCCGACCTACCAGCAGCAAGACCCGCCCTGCCCGCCTCCAGGAAATCGGCTTTCCACCGACCGATGGACTGCTCACTGACCTTCTCCCGCCGCGCAGCCTCAGCGATCGTCATCTCACCAGCCAGGACACTCAACACAATCCTGGTCTTCTTCTCCACCGCAATCACTGGTGGTCTTGCCATGCCGGACCTCCTTCAGGACCTACATAACGGCCCTGCCACTAAGCCTCGATCCACCGATGGGCCCTTGGTGGGTTGTGTCGGCCTGATCGGCGTGGGGTGACCTGCCGCGGGCAGGGGTGAGTTCCGGGCGTCTCATCCCGGTCGTCCACTCGGTCCTTGGTCGTGCCGTCGTCGCGG
>JARKOY010000045.1 GCA_029975555.1 Spirochaetia bacterium
CCGCGACGACGGCACGACCAAGGACCGAGTGGACGACCGGGATGAGACGCCCGGAACTCACCCCTGCCCGCGGCAGGTCACCCCACGCCGATCAGGCCGACACAACCCACCAAGGGCCCATCGGTGGATCGAGGCTAAGGCACCCACCGCCGTGTTGCGCATCGAAGCTGAACAGGGGGTTTACGCCGCAGGACCTTGGTCGCTAGGGTGGGACGCACACCCAAGCCGAGAGGGGGAGTGCCATGACGCCGGATACAATTGAAAGAGACGTCGCCGAGCGCACGGCCGAAGTGGCCATGTCGACGCCCTACTGATGACTGCACTGCCGGTGCTCGTGCTCATCTGCACGAGCACCGGCCCTTCCTCACGAACAGATGAAGTCCCTCCTTGCGGATCTTCTGGCGGATGAGCGTAGTCTCCATCCTCTTCGGACCTCCCCCAGCATCGCGGTCGATCTGGAGGAGAGCATTGCTCTCTTCGCGAGTCGCGATCTTCTCGAGGCTCTTGCTGCAATAAGCGTCCAGGGATTTTTGCCCAAGCTTCGTGCGTTGTGTCGGGCACGCGGCTGGTTAGCGCGTGTGGAGGCTGAACTCGAACCGGACGCCTTCCTTAGCAAGCGACTTGAGAACTGGTTCCTGACTAGTCGCCTTCTCTTGGATGACTTCGAAGTTTGGAAAGAGGAGCTCCGTGAATCCTTCGGCGTCTCAGGACCAATCCGGTACATGGTCGAGCTTGACGGTGACCCGCATGGGTTGCAGGGTGTCTTCAGGGTCGGGCTCACGAACGGTCGCTCTCTCGTCTATCGGCGCAGGCCTTTCGGCACAGACCTCCTGTGGCATGAAGCGGTCCGTGTCATGAACCGTCTCCCGTCCGGCACGGTGCGCCTTTCAACATCGAGGCCGGTCGGCGATGACCGTGTATCCTGGCAACGGTTCTACGAGCGAATCGACTCGCCTTCCCTCGACCGACAACTGGTTGAGCAGTGGGGTTTGCTCCTGGCCTTGGCCCAAGTTTGTCGCTTGAATGATGCGCACCGGGACAACTTCTTAGTGGCTGCAGACGGGCCGGTTCTTGTCGACACGGAGACGATGCTCTTCCGGGAGCCCCTGGTTACTGGGGTGGACGCGTTGGCGAGGTCGCTGGAGACATCGCTCGCTTTGTCGATTCTGGGGACCGGAATGCTGCCGCGGCCCCGACGCACCACCCGCGGCTGGCAAGACTATTCCGCCCTTAGCCCACACTCGGCGGGTAGACAAAGCATAATTCGGCGACCCGTCGTTGAACTATCCGGGCCTCCGTGGGTCAAGTGGGGGTCGAAGACCATACGGCGGATGCGCCTAGCGGCGTTGAGCGACCGCCGTGAGGGCGAAAGCCTGGCGGGAGCTGTCGATATCCTAGTCACCGCCTATGAATCAGGCATACAGCATGCGGCAGAGGTGGCTGCAGCCTTGGACGACCAAAAAGGCTGCACGCTCCGGCGTCGGGTGCTACGGCCCACCTATCAATATCGGGAGGAGCTGCTTCAACGTAGGCTTGTATTGCGCCTTGGATCCGCTGCATCTCACGGCGTGCTCGAGCGGTCGCCAAGTGAGACCCCAGCCTTCCTCGACGAAGAAGAACGGCAGCTCTCACTTTGGCAAGTTCCGCTCCTGCGGGAGCTCGCGGGAAGCGCTGATTCAGGTTGTGCGGTGCTGGCGGCCCGTTCGGCCATTCAAATTCGGGCAAGTCTGTTGGGAGTCTCGGGAGGGCGACTCCGCAAGGTGGCGGAGAGTCCATTGCAGACCCTCACCAGGATCGTTGGGCAAGCGACGTGTGCCAGAGACTGCTATGTGTATGACGCAACGCCGGCTGGTAAGCACTTCCTCACCTATCCGACTGGACTCAGCCTAACGAGTGGGCTCGCTGGCGTTCTCCTAACCCTCGACCGATTTGATCCATCCGCCGCATGTGCATGGCGGGGACGGGCGCGTGGGTGGTTGGCCTCGCAGTGTGAAGAAGTCGTTTCAACCCCAGGGCGTCTGCCGATGGCTCGTCTGGTGCCCGGCGGTCCGATTCATGGGCTTTTGTATCTCGCGCGGACCACGCTCCCGCCTTCATACCTAGCCACGCTTGTGGAGCGGGTGAGGGACGATTGCCTCTCGAACGTCGATACGCCGGCGGGATCGGCGATTCGGTTTACCCTGTGGGCCTCCCTTGGGGTGTTTTCCCAGCGCCCCAGTGATCAGGACATTGAGGAACTCCTTGGCCAGGGGCTGCATTATGCCGTCGGGTACTGGCTCCTCGATGCCATCATCGCTGACGGAGGCGATACTTCGAAGGCGGGTTGCCGGCGACTGGTAGAACGACTCGTGCGGGACGAACAGGCGGATGCTGGCTGCGCCGTCCCTCTAGCGGCATTGCGGACTGGGGGCATAGAAAGGGCACAGGGGCAGACTCCTCCGATGGAGTCACGATTAAGCGGGTTGGACGGTCTAGCTGGGGCCGTCTGGTTGGAGTCAGGGGTCGCGCCCTCGGTAGCGGAGGGTGGCAGGTTAACTTGAATCAAGCAATTATCGAGATCGCCGGAATCGACGGCTCGGGGAAGTCGACGTTGGCTACCCGCCTAACAGAGGGAACTGGGGATAGTCCACTACAACTTGCAGCTTCTGAGCCGCCTAAGCATGCTTGGTTCGAGTCCGCCAGCGCAGATTTGGAGCAACTAGGGACCTGCGACGTGCCGCTCGAGATCATGTTCAGGGCAGCATTGACGGCTCGATTGCACACCACAGAACGGTTGCGGGCGAGTGGGGGCCTGGCAGTGTTGGACAGGCACGTGCTCTCACTAGCCGCGTTCTACGAGTTCATGGGAGTGAACGCCACTCGGATCGTTCGAGACGAATTTTCCCGGGCGCTCCCTGATCGAGTGGTATTACTGGATGAGTCGCCAGAGCTGTGCAGGCGCCGGGTTTTGGAGCGCGGTCGACCGCTCGAGAGCCACGAAAGAAGTGTTTCTCAGCTCACGGCTTATCGGCATGAGCTCCTACAAGCCAGCCAGTTTCTGCGGGTTCCCACCTTGATCGTCACGACTCCATACGACCTTCAGTGCGTCTTCCGCTGGTGCCTGAGCGGGTGACGGAGACCAGTTGTGTTGACTGAAGGCGGTGTAGCTCGTATCGGCTTTGGGGCGATGCGCCTCTCAGGTGATGTGCCCTTCAGAGCCGCACCAAGTAGGAAGCGCGCCTTTCAGGTACTAGATGCGGTCGTCGGTGAGGGGATCAACTTCATCGACACGGCCGACACATATGGTCTGGGGCACAACGAGGATCTCTTGGGCCGCTACCTCCGAGCGCGGAAGGGGATGGACTTAGGCATCTGTACGAAGGTTGGTCAATGCCACGACGGCGGTGGGCGTTGGAGTCCGTTGGGCGACCCCCGCTATCTTCGACAACAGGTCTATGGCTCTCTCCAACGGCTGGGCGTTGACCGCCTCGCCGCGTTGCTGCTCCACCGCATTGACCCGCATTTCTCCGCACATGAACAGATTGCCGTGCTTGAGGAGTTTCTTGAAAGGGGTCAAACGGTGGCGATTGGTGTGTCCGGAGTGGATGCCGGTGCTCTTGCGGTCCTAGGCCGGTCACACCCCATAACCTTCGTTCAGAACCGACAAAACCTCTCAACAGGTGTGGATCAAGGACTAGCGGTCACATGCGCGGAACTTGGAGTCACACTGCTTGCGTACGCGCCGCTGGCACTCGGTGGACGTAGGTCAGAATTTGAGTGCTTCGCTGAGAGATGGGGTATGACGCCTCAAGAGTTGTCTTTGCGGTGGGCCCTCTCCCAGCCCGGTGTCCTGCCCATCCCGGGCTCGTCGAGGCCGGGGCATGTGAGACTATGGCACGTAGGCGGCCTGAACCCGCTTCCGGTGGCGGTACTGCAAGGAGTTTCGTCAATCATCAATGGAGGAGACCTGGATGCGAGCTGAGCTGTGGGGCGTCTTTGAGAGGCTGGCGAACGACATCGAGAGCAGAATCGAGCCAGCTCTGCCGGACCATATGAGTAGAGCAGCTGAAGAATCGCTTCAAGCGTTCTCGGGTGAGTTGCAGCAGTTCGAGAGAATTGACTATCTGACGGCGATGGTTGCTGATGCTGGTCGTCGGGTGCAGCAAGTATGGCCAAACGACTACGGCGACCCGACGTTCACGGTCGTCCGCCGACCTCAATTCAGGATCGAAGTGATTTTCTGGGATCAAGCTTTCAACCCACCTCATGACCACATTTCGTGCGGCGCTTTCCTGGCGCTCCATGGACATCGACTCAATCGTGATTTCCGATATCAGGAACATCGGGCCTACTCGGAAACTCTGTCAACGGGTGACCTCGACGCAGGAGACTTCACCTACATGGTGGAAGGTGATACTCACTACATCCAGCCAGCAATGATTCACGACATGTTCTGGATTGATCTTCCCGTGACTACCGTGGCAGTGCGCTGCGTGAACCATCCCGAGCCGTTGCAGGGTCCCCCGCGGTCCTACCTGGCTGGAGGACTTTCCACCGTGCGACCCCGCTTTAGGAAAGACGCCACTCTTAACACGCTTCGGCAGGGCGTCAAAACTCTCACTAAAATGCATGGTGGGGAACCGGATCCGGGGCTGCTGACTGAACTCGCGTGTCAGCTGCCCTTGGGGGACTACGTGTACTTGGTGACAGACAGCGCCAGACTGGGCAGAGCGGCCTTGGAGCGAATGGTAGCTGCTATTCCCTCGACTAGACTCGATGAGGGCGGGGCGGATGTGAAGGAGCGACTTCAGGGCTCGATCGCGGACATCACTGCGCGATACGACATCGCTCGCGCGATCAGCGGCCTGCCTGCTGGCCCAAGTCGTTTAGCCCTGGGGTTTTTGTGGCTGGGGCAGGACGGCCGGACCGCGAGAGAAGTGGTGACTCGGCGCGGCTTAGAGCCCCAAGTCCTCCTTCCGGAGTCAGTCGATCGGACCCCCGAGATGGCGCCGTTCTTGGCAGAATGGGTCGACGGCGCTGCGCCGGGTGGGGCTCAGCGATGAGGCTTCCAGGCCCCTACGTGGAGGCTGTGAACGCGCATGCGGATGAGCTCAGTGAGCTGATGCTCGTTTCCGAAGGAAATTCCTCTCTTCCTTGTCGCGCCCTCGACATCCTGCGTGAGACACGACTGATGCAAGCCCTCCGTCCAAAGCAGTATGGAGGAGATGCCGCGGAACCGGTGACGTTCTTCGCCGGCGTCGTCGCGATGGCTTCAGCCTTCCCGTCGTTGGGCTGGATCGCGGGTGTGCTTGGTGTACACGCTTTCGAAATAGCGTTGTCGACGCCGGGGGCTGCCGCTGACGTATGGCAAGATTCGAGCCGGGATAACTGGATCGCTTCCCCGTTCACTCAGAGCGGTCATGTCGAGATTGCTCCGGGTGGCTATCTCCTAAGCGGTCACTGGGACTTCTCGTCGGGCTTTGAGATTGCAGACTGGCTGTGCATTGGCGGTATGGTGCCCGACGCGAATGGGGAACTGGTAGGTAGAAATTTCTGCCTGCCCCGGAGGGCGGCAACTCCAGTGTCCGGATCATGGCAGGTCGTCGGCCTCCAAGGAAGCGGCTCAGTTAGCTTTGACGTCACTCGTGAGTTCGTGCCCGAGCACCGCGTCTACGATCCTGCAAAAGCAATCGACGGTGATGCCTGGAGGGCGTTCGAATATGACGATCCGGTGTATAAAATGCCGCGTCAGACGATGCTTTCCACGGCCATCTCCGCCAGCACATTGGGCGCCGGCCTTGGGCTAAGTCGGTCCGTCGTGGCCATGACTAACGTCCGTCTAAAGGGGAGTTCCAAGCGTCAGGCATCACGCGACCCCTACATCTTGAGGGCAATCGCTGAGGCCGAGGGGGACATCGAGGCAGGAATTAGTCTCATGCTTACCGACTTGGAAAGTATGTATTCTCAAGTGAAGTCCGGTGCGATGATTGCGCACGCGGAGAGGATGCGAGTCAAGAGAAACTTGGTGCGATCCGTACATCGATCTGGTCAGTCGCTAAACGAATTGTTCACCGTGTGCGGGGGCGGCGCGCTGCGTCTCCAGTCGCTGCCGCAAATGTTCTGGAGGGATTTCCAAGCGGGGCGTAATCACAACTCCCATATTTATGATTGGTACAATCGTTACGGGCATGAACTCTTTGGGCTAGAGCATCAAGGTGGCGTTGTCTAGTAGGCGCCTGGGTTGAAGAGGCCTATGTTCAAGTAGTCGGGCGCAAACGTATTTTCGACGTGCTGGCTGAAGGGGCGCAGGTCCCGCACCACCCAAGGAGCAACCATTTCTGCAAGTTGTTCCAATGAGAACGTGTAACCATTGAAACTCCCCGGATTCAGCATAGCCTCGTCATCGCCTAGTACATCGAGCTTCTCGCTCGCGAACGCAGCGATTCCAAAGAGCTGATTCGGGCGGGTCACAATCGTTCTGAGGCGGTCGAGATAAGTGGAGCGGCGATGCGGTGGGATGTGATGCAGGCAGCCAGAGTCGTAGACGAGGTCAAAATTGCTGTGTGGTATGTCGTCCCGCAAGAAGTCTGCGTGCACCGTCGATACGCCCTGGCAGTGCGCGTAGGTCGCGAGCAAGTCTCCGGCGATGTCCACGGCCGTTACCCGGGCGCCTTGCGACGCTAGCCATCGTGCGTTCCGGCCGTTCCCTGAACCTATGTCGAGGACTGAGAGGCCTCGCAGATCCCCGAGGATGCCCTCGCGAACCCAAGTGACCAAGGGTTCATCTGGAAGGTCGTGGTTGAGGGGGTGGTCCTCCTCTTGGATGCGTGAACTCCAGTAGGCCCCTGCCGTGTGCTGCGTGCGGTCGCGACCGCCCTTCATTACGACGTCATCGAGCAGTTCGAGTAGTTCCTCGATGGAGAAGACTCGCCTCGGCGCCATCAGATCTTCCTTCCGTCGCGGTGCGGGAATACTAGCGTGGGATATGTGTGTCGGTCTGTCGTTTCACAGTCAGGTCAGGCCCGAGTTCCACAACTGGGACCGGATTTAGTGTCCTGTGAGGTCGGGGACTTTCTCGAGGATGGCGGTGGCGGCTGGTGTGGGGCCGGGGCCTGGCGGTGACTTGGTGTCCGGCCATGGTGATGGTCACTTCCCGGAGGGGTCGGAGGGTCTGGACGAGCTTCTTGATGGTCACGCCGGTGCGGTCCTGGAGGTAGCGGGCCACGGCCAGTGCGGCGAAGACGATGGTGAGGTGGGCCTCGATGGTGTCCCGCTTTCGGTGGAACACGGGTCTGGGCCGCGCCGCTTCGAAGGTGTCGCGTGAGCTGCGCCGCAACGCGTATCAGGGCGGGTACCGGCCCTTCGAAGCCCACAGGCTTGCTACCGCGCGCCGGGCCCGTCACCACCGCTGCCGGAGGGCTGTTCTGCGGCTTGTTGGAGAGCTCTGGAGGATGGGACTCGGTCCCCACCGCTCGCGAGTTCCGACAAGCGGGAAGCGATGAGTCTGTCGCGTTCGGCGGCCGCATGCTGGTACCTCATCGCGGCCTGAGGGGTTGAGTGGCCCAGCCGGCCCATCAGGTCTGCCAGTGTGGCCCCGGTCTGGGCTGCCAGCACAGCGCCCGTGTGTCTGAGGTCGTGGACGCGGAGGTCTGGCCGGCCGGCGGAGGCGCTTGCGCGCTCGAAGTGTCGGTAGAAGGTGTGGGGGGAGAGGTTCTCGCCGGTTTGCGAGGGGAAGAGCAGTCCGTCACGACCGGACTGTGCATGGACATCCAGGTGTCGCTCGATCGCAGGTACCAGGTGCGGCGGGATGGCGACATCACGGATGCCGGCGCGGGACTTCGGCGTCCCGACCACGACCTTGCCCGGCATCCGCACCACCGCCCGGCGGACATGGATCACAGCCATCGCGAGATCGATGTCTGACCTGCGCAACTCGGCAAGCTCGCCGTACCTGAACGCGCACCATGCGGCCAAGAGGACTAACAGTTGGTACTTCTCGGGCAAGGCGTTGACGATCGCCTCCAGCTCCGTAAGCGAAGCGGGTCGTGCCCGGTGCACAGCTTCAGAGTGCTGCCCGCCCTTGATCGCGCAGGGGTTGGCCCGGATGAGTGAGGCCTCCACTGCGCTGCCCATGATCGTGCGCAGCAGCGCGTACGCGTGGGCGCGCATGGTCGGCGCCTTGGCGTCTTGACGGCCATACCATGCGCGGACAACCTCCTGCGTGATCGCCTCGAGGGGCAGCGCGCCCAGCTCAGGCTCGAGTCGGGTGGCGATGATGCGTTCGTAGTGGTGGCGGGTTCGAGGCTTCAACGGCTGTCCCTTGGTCAGTCGCCCGGCCAGCCAGTTCCGGGTGTAGACGCTCAGAGTGAGGGCGACAGGCTCCTCGACCTCTACCGGTTGGATGCGAGCAGGGGCAGTCCACGTGCCCGAACTGATCTTGCGACGTTCATCGACCAGCCATGCCTCGGCGTCCATCTTGCTGGTGTAGGTCACCGGAGACGTGTGACGCACGGTGTCGGGTCCCGTGTAGCGTGCTTGATAGTTGCCCGACCGCAATTGGCGCACGGAACCGAACGATCGCTTTGCGGCCTTACGAGCCACGTTCCACCTCGAATCCCGTGCCCAACATGTGCCCAACGCGTGCCCGATATGTGCCCAATCTGAGGTCCGAGTGGGTCCCGGTTGTCCAAGCTTGGTGAACGAGCCACGGTTCATCTTCCGTTGCCAACAGGCTACTATGCCTTGCAGGCGGGCGATTCCGCGTCTCGACGGGGCGCTGGTTCAAGTCCAGTTAGGCCCACCAACAAATGTGGCTCCGACAAGGACTAACTCGTTCGGAGTACGACGCCGCAGATGATCAGCAGACCATGCCACTTCCGCGCGTGATTGTCACTTCCTTCCGAGGGAGGCAGAGGCG
>JARKOY010000059.1 GCA_029975555.1 Spirochaetia bacterium
CGCGGTCAGAACGAGAGTAGGCGTCGGAGTCATCGCGGGTGACATGCTGCTGTTTGAGGGCACGGACGACTCCGTCCGCTTCGTCCTGATCTATCGGCAAAAGGATGCTCTGTGGCAAGCCTAGGTAGGCCGTGGGGAGTAGCTGTATGGACCGGTCGGGCAGCAAGTGGCCGCTCGGTGAGCGCCTTGGCTCGTCGAAGATGAAGCGGTCGTACTTGGTAAGGTCAATGTGTCGTCGGTCGACGGTGAGCGTTGAGCCCTTGATGGCGTATTGCTGAGCACGTGGCTTCTTTGCGTAGGTGACGACGACTGAAGCGAATATTAGGAGGGCAACTATGGCCATCAGCCATTCGCCTAGCGCAAAGAGTAGACAGACGACGGCGAACGTGGTGTAGCCCCAGGCGAGCCACCACCACCAGCGTCGATGGGTTCTGGTCTCGGTGACGGTCCACTCAGTAGAGACGGACTCCCCGGTTCGTTTTTTCTTGGATGCTTGCTTCTTCTTTGGTACCTTCTTGGTCATTCATGGTTCTCCCCATTTAGTTATGTTCTCGTGACGGCTATCCAGCAATTCTATGTAGGCTTTAGGAAATCCCGAAGTATTTTCTGGCCTCCTGAATACTGCCAAAGCTCTGCCTTGTGTGTGTAGATGCCGCAGCAACGATCTCCTGCTCGACTCTCTGCTGAGTCCGCGCATCCATCTTGTCGTACGCGCGTAGCGCCTCGACAGTGGCATCTTGTCCAGAGCGGCCAATTCCTGTCGCTGGATCGATTGCACCTTGCTCGAGATACTCCCTATAGCCGTCTAGCTGTTGAGGCGTGGCAACACCATCCCTGTGGACAGCGGAAGCCGCCACGTTGGTCCAGCCGAAACGAGCCGCAACACCGTCCATTTCGGCAATAGCATCACCGCGTCCGCTCTTGCGGTAGGCGGTCTTGGCAGCTTCTCTGGCACTTTGTATAGTTGTGGCACTCGCACCCGCCGTCTGGGCATGGGCGAGAGCATCTGTCACGTTACGAGCACTTCCCTTGCCATTCTCGGACAGGTACCTCGCAGTGGCCAGATGGGCATTCGGATTAGTCGCGTAGCCTGACTGGGCGATCTTGTCAAACTGCTGTTTTTGGATAGTGGACAGTGCTCTGTATGCCGCGTGGCCCGTGTTGCCGCCACTTTCTGCCAACGCGCGCGCCAATTGATCATCACCGCCAAACATGCTCATCTGTTCCTGTATGTCTTTCTCGGCTTGTCGCTCTGCCGCCAGCTGGAGTTCGCCACCATACCCATCGGTCACCTTGTTGAGGGCGTTGCCAACCTTCCCACCGCTCAGAAGCGTCCTCCGCGTTGCAAATGCGCGCGCGTTGCGACCCCAGTTGAACGGATTCTTGTTTGAGCCTTGCTTGACGCCGAGACCTGCCAGGGTGTTTCGCCTCTGCGACTGATTCTGAAGGTGTTTACTTAAGCCAGACTCGTCTGCCCGCTTACGCAAACCCCCACCCAATTTGCTCCCAAAGCCACTCAGCTTTGCGCCGATGCCTCCACCGAGGATATCGAGGGATTTCTTGAGGACGGTTGGTACCACAAAGAGAGGCAGTACCAGTATCCCGGCAGCAACAATCTGGCCGAACAAATTGTCTGACTCGCTGTAGGTATCAGCGAGGATGTTCGACGCTAGTGTGGACGCTCCGAAGATCAGGCCGACGATCGGAAAGAGCAGCAGCATCGACGTGAACATCTTCTGCCACTTCTTGAAAAGGGACTCTGTATTCGGCAAAATGGCCGCGGCGAAGGCAACAGGCGCCAGGACGATAAGCAGGATGATGACGACCTGACGTATGGTGAGAATAAGGAAAATCATCATGACGGCGATGAGCGCTGAGAACAGAATCAAGATAAGTGCGACAAGTGCCAACGTGATGCCACCCGCTGCTGCCACGCCACCCGCGACTCCGGCGCCAGCGAGCACCGTAATAGCAACGCCAGACCAGAAGCCTTGACTGGTACTGAAGCCAGAGCCGTCAGCAGCGGGCGCCGAAATCATGCCCGCCAGAAACGACTTGAGATTATAGCCGAGTATATTCGACAGGTCGACAGCAAGTTGACAGATGTAGAACGACAGGTTGATGAGTATCGCCATGACAATGATCCGCGGAAGCATCTTTTTGACGCCGTAGTTGCTGAGCCCGAGGCCCGATACCTGTGAGTATATGACAACGAGAAACGCAACGATAAAAACAGCGTTTCCAAGTCCGAGGAACTGACTCCATGCCTCGTGTGTCTTGCTATCCGGGTCGATAATGCCGATGTCGACACTGAGGAAATTGTCTGCAAGAAATCCGAAGGCAACATCAGTCAAGTCGGCCACGAAGGTGACGACCGGACAGACAATCCAACCGACACCACTGATGACACACGACGAAGGTTCGTCTCCGCTCGGAGTGCCAGA
>JARKOY010000131.1 GCA_029975555.1 Spirochaetia bacterium
CAAAGGCTGAGGTTGGGTGCGTTGTAGAAAGAAGAAAGTTCTGGAAACGCCGCTTCCCAACACCTTTAAAAACATCTCCCGAATACCTGCCTCGCTATGCCCTCGCCTAACCCTCCCATCTGCAGGCTTCGGAACACTATATGCTGATTGACCAGCGCCGAGGCTTTCGGTACACTGGCTCCGCTATGATCACAATCCACGAACTGCGCAGAAAATACATCGAATTTTTCAAGGCCCACGGGCATGCCGAGATCAGCGGCAAATCGCTCATTCCGGAGAACGACCCCACGGTGCTCTTCACCACAGCGGGCATGCACCCGCTTGTCCCCTATCTGCTCGGCGAACCGCATCCTGCTGGCAAGCGCCTCACCGATTACCAGAAGTGCATCCGCACCGGCGACATCGACTCGGTCGGCGATCCGAGCCACCTCACCTTCTTCGAGATGCTCGGCAACTGGTCGCTCGGCGATTATTTCAAAAAAGAGGCGATCCGCTGGTCGTACGAGTTCCTCACGAGCCCGGAGTACTTGGGTATAGATCCTGCGAAGTTGTCCGTGACGGTGTTTGCAGGCGAAGAGGACATACCCCGCGACGACGAGTCTGCAGAGATATGGCAGTCGGTCGGCATCCCCCCAGAGAGGATTTATTTTCTTCCGCGCGAGGACAACTGGTGGGGCCCGGCGGGCGAGACCGGTCCCTGCGGCCCCGACACCGAAATGTTCGTCGACACCGGAAAGCCTGCCTGCGGCCCGGACTGCAAACCAGGATGCCACTGCGGCAAATACTTCGAAATTTGGAACGATGTGTTCATGCAGTACAACAAGACCTCCGACGGGAGCTACAGGCCGCTTGAGCACCCTTGTGTGGATACGGGCATGGGCATCGAGCGCACGGTCGCAATGCTCCAGGGCAAGAAGTCGGTCTATGAGACTGAAGCCTTCACCCCCATCCTCGCGGTGATCGAGTCGATCACCGGGAAGACGTACGGTGCGCCCGGCAACGATCCAGAGGTCGACCGGAGCTTCCGCATCATCGCGGACCACACCCGCGCCGCCACGTTCATCCTCGGCGACCCGAAGGCCGTGCTTCCCTCCAACATCGGCGCGGGGTACGTGCTCCGCCGTCTCATCAGGCGCGCGGTGCGCCACGGCCGCAAGCTCGGCATCGAAGGCACCTTCCTCTCCAAACCTGCCCGCGCGGTCCTCGATATCTACGGTGTGCCTTATCCAGAGCTCATCGAGAACAGCGCGCGCATCTTCGAAGAACTCGAGCGCGAGGAGCAGAAGTTCCTCGAGACCCTCCAGAAGGGCGAGCACGAATTCGAGAAGATGCTGCCGAACCTCATTCGCAACCCGGAGAAGATCATGTCTGGTCGCCTCGCATTTAGGCTCTACGACACCTACGGTTTCCCCATCGAGCTCACTGAGGAGCTCGCGGGCGAGCATGGGCTCGTCGTCGATCGATCGGGCTTCGATGAGGCCTTCAAAAAGCATCAAGAGCTCTCGCGCGCAGGCAGCGAACAGGTGTTCAAGGGCGGACTTGCGGACCACTCCGAAGCCGTCACGAAGTATCACAGCGCGACCCACCTTCTACACAAGGCCCTGCGCATCGTCCTAGGCGACCACGTGGCGCAGAAAGGTTCCAACATCACCGCCGAACGCCTGCGCTTCGACTTTTCGCACCCGGCGCCGATGACGAAAGCGCAGATCGCCGAGGTCGAGCGCATCGTCAACGAACAGATCGCGCGCGACCTGCCGGTCACCATGGAGGTGATGCCGCTCGAAGAGGCCAAGGCTTCCGGCGCAATCGCGCTCTTCGGCGAGAAGTATGAGCCTATCGTCAAGGTGTACACGATGGGCGATTTTTCGAAAGAAGTGTGCGGCGGGCCGCATGTTGCGCACACGGGAGAACTCGGCAGATTCAAGATCGTGAAGGAGCAGTCGTCGAGCGCCGGCGTTCGACGCATCTACGCGGTGCTCGAATAGAGGCTAGGTCAGGAGGGACCCCGGTCCTGCGGAGCAGCACGAGCGGAGAAGCGGAGTTGTAGTTCGAGGCGCCCAGAGCTAAAAAAGACGGATATACAACCCCGTAGCTCAGGGCACTCTGTTCAGCCTTCTGAGTGCCTGCATGGCCGTGCTGCCGTCTTCTGCCACAAGCCGGACATACCACGGCCCGGCGCACTCGAGCTGCTGCCACCATGCCTCGCGCACGACTTCCTCGAGCACTATGGTGAATTCGGCGCCATTGTCCGTGCTCGGGGATCGAGCCGGCCCTTTGTACGCACCGTGCGCGCGCCACTGGAAGAAGACGTAGTCGCCTGGGGCGAGCGAAAACGCGCTGGCCCCTTCGTCGCAGGGCTCTCCGTGCGCCGCGGCGCGGTAGGCCGATTCGATTGGAGGAGCGCCGATAAGTTTCGGCCCGTCATCGGTCATCCTGGACAATCCACCTTCCGCGAACACGAGGAGGCATTCGCCGAATTGCGAGGCGAGGCCTTCGAGCGTTGTTGCATCGGTGCCTGCAGGCCTCTCGATCGTGATATACCAGAGTGCGCGGTGCAGATGGAGGATTTTAAGATCGACATTCATCCTGGCTTCTTCCTTTTTCCCAAGGATTTTCGAGGCTTGCCCGCACATCTGTCAAGATGTGGCCAATCCCCTCTTGCGCTGGAAATCGTTTAGGATTAATGATACATTACAATGACATGTCGTTACTCGATCGAATCTCAGGGCCCTCTGATCTGAAGGGCTTGTCGATATCCGAACTCCATCGTCTGGCAAAGGAAATTCGCCTGCGCATCATTGAGACCGTGCAGCGCAACGGCGGGCACCTCGCGTCGAATCTCGGCGTGGTGGAGCTGACCATCGCGCTCCACCGCGTGTTCGATTCGCCAGTCGATGCGATCGTGTGGGACGTCGGGCATCAGTGCTATCCCCATAAGATTCTCACCGGCAGGGCGGCGCGTTTTGGCACGCTGCGGCGGAAGGGAGGCATTTCGGGATTTCCAAAACGTCAGGAGAGCGAACACGATATCTTCGACACAGGTCACTCGTCGACGGCGATCTCTTCGGCGCTCGGCCTCCTGCAGGCCAGAGTGCGCACCGGCCAGGATGGCAGGGTCATCGCGGTGGTGGGCGACGGAGCCCTCACCGCCGGTATGGCCATGGAAGGACTCAGCAATGCCGGCCAGCTCGGCCTGCCCCTCATCCTCATTTTGAACGACAACCGCATGTCGATCTCTCGCTCGGTCGGCTCGCTTTCGAGGTATCTGTCGAAGTTGTCGGCCTCGGTGCGGTATCAGTCCTTGCGGGCCCGCGTCGATGCGACGGTGCTCCGTATCCCGCACATCGGCAGACCCCTTTTTTCACTGATCAACAGGGTAAAGCGTGCGGTGAAGGCGATCTTCTTTAAGGAAAATCTGTTCGTCGATTTTGGATTCGAGTATGTCGGTCCCATCGAAGGACACAACATCTCCGCATTGATCGACGCTTTTTTGCATGTGCGCGACCTGAAGCGTCCCGTGGTGGTGCACGTGGTGACCAAGAAGGGCAAGGGGCTCGAGAAGGCGGAGGATGATCCGGAGAGCTTCCACGGCATTGGGCCCGCATGTCCAGACATCCCAGGCTCTGGCACGACAAGCCACGGGGAGAGTTTTACCGCATCCTTCGCCGATGCGCTCGTCAAGATAGCACAGCTGGACGATCGCGTGGTCGCCGTGACTGCGGCGATGAGCTCGGGAACGGGGGTGGTGAAGCTGCAGGAGCGGCTGCCGCAGCGGGTGTTCGATGTCGGCATTGCGGAGCAGCATGCGGTGGCCTTTGCCGCGGGGCTCGCACAGGGCGGGCTCAGGCCCGTGGTGGCCATCTATTCGACCTTCATGCAGCGGGCGGTGGACCAGGTGTTCCAGGAGGTGGCGCTCGCGAAGCTGCCGGTGCTGTTTGCGCTCGACAGAGCGGGCGCGGTGGGGGAGGATGGGGAGACCCACCAGGGGATCTACGACATAGCGCTCTTCAAGTCGCTGCCGAATCTGGTGCTTTTCGCGCCCGCGGACAGCGAGGAGCTCTCCGCGTTTATGCATCTGGCCTTGACGTTGGATATGCCCTGCATGATGCGCTATCCCAAGGCTTACTCGCCATGCCCTGCGCAGTCCACGCCTCCGCTTGAGCTCGGAAAAGGCATGTTCATGCGAAAAAGAGAGGGCGCAAAAGTGCTCGTCCTCGCGGTGGGCCCGCTCGCCTACACCGCCGCGGAGGTGAGCGACAGGCTGGGACAGAGGGCGCTTTTTGTGGACGTCTACAACGTGCGCTTCCTTGCCCCTCTCGACGAAGACTGCCTCGCCTTGCTCTGTGCGAAGTATGAGGGCATTGTGATCGTCGAAGATGGTGTGCGGGTCGGCGGCTTTGGAGAATCGGTCGCCGCGCTCCTTGCGCGCAAGGGAGTGAAGACGAAAATCGAAGCCTATGGATTTGAGCGCAATCCCTTGGGGCAGGCGTCGAGGGAGGAACTTCTCGCGAAAGCCGGCCTCGACGCAAAGGGAATTCGGAAGGCGCTCGGCGACATGCTCCAAAGCTTGGGACTGTCGCCGCAGGCTTCGGGCGCTCCTGCCGCCGCACGGATCGACACCTTCCCTGTCTCTGGCGAGGTCCAGCATGTCCACTAGCGCGTTCCTTGAGCCCGTGGAAGGGCGAGGTAGAACGCTCAAGCTCCCGCGCGGCCGCAGCCTGCACCTCGGCTGTGCGCCGGGCGATCTTCCCTGCATCATGGGGATCGTCAACGTGAATCAGGATTCTTTCTTCGAAGGGAGCAGGAGGCCCGACCCTGCCGGCGCCATTGAGGCTGCGCTCGACATGGTCCGCCAGGGCGCACTGATCATCGACTTCGGCGCTGAATCGACGAGGCCGGGCTCCACGGAAATCGGTGTGGAAGAGGAACTTGCGCGGCTTTTGCCTGCCGTCGAGGGCTTCCGCGCGGTAAGCGATGCCGTGATTTCCGTCGACACGCGACATCCGGAAGTCGCGGAGGCCGCGCTCCGCGCGGGAGCGGATATCGTGAACGACATCGAGGCCCTGGCGCGGCCTGGCATGGCGGAGATTGCCGCACGCGCCCAGGCTGCCGTGGTGCTCATGCACATGCAGGGCACGCCGCAGACTATGCAGCGCGCCCCCTCATACGCCGACTGCCTCGGAGAGGTCTGCGCCTTCCTCGAGGATGCTGCCCAGCGTGCGCTCGATGCGGGCATTGCCCCAGAGGCGATCATCCTCGATCCTGGGATAGGGTTCGGTAAATTAAACGAACACAATCTTGCCCTGCTGCGGGGAATCGGCCGGCTCAAGGGCCTCGGGTATCCTGTCCTGGTCGGCGTCTCCCGCAAGCGGCTCATCGGAGAGCTGACGGGAAGGGATGTCCCCGAACGCCTCGCGGGCAGCCTCGGCGCGGCGCTCGCTGCGTGGCGCAACGGCGCCGATATCCTCCGCGTGCACGACGTGGCCCCGACCATCGACGCACTCCGCGTCTTTCGGGAGGTCGCGCAATGAATGCGCCTGCGCTGATCAATTTTCTGACCACCTATGTCCGCCCCGTCCTCGACGTCGGCATCCTCGCCTTTCTCATCTACAAGACCTATCAGCTCCTCGTCATGACCGATGCCGTGTACCTCATTCGGGGGCTGCTCATCCTCGTGGCGATCTATGGCGCGGCCTTTTTTCTCAACCTCTCCACGGTGACATGGATTATGAACATCCTCGCCCCAGGACTCGTGGTGGGGCTCGCCATCATTCTCCAGCCGGAACTCAGGCGAATTTTTATCCAGCTTGGACGACAGTCGATCATCCGCCAGAAGAGCGCTGCGCGCACTTCTTGGATAGATGCGGCCGTATCTGCCGCCACGTACCTCGCCGGCAAACGTCGGGGTGCACTCATCGTCATCGCTCGAAAGGTCGGACTCTCTTCGTATATCGAGAAAGGCATCCCCCTCGATGCGATCATCTCGAGCAGCCTCCTCATCTCGGTCTTTGAGCACGACAACCCACTGCACGACGGCGCCGCCATCATTTCACAAGGAAGATTGGCCGCTGCCGGATGCTTTTTGCCGCTCTCCGATCAGCAGGACATCCGGAAGACCTTCGGCTCTCGCCACCGCGCAGCCCTCGGCATAGCGGAGGAGTCCGACGCGGTTGTCCTCATCGCATCAGAAGAGACGGGGGCGCTCTCCCTCGCCTACGACTCGAAGCTGTACTACGACCTTTTGCCGGATGAGATCCTGGAGCGGCTCCGCATTCTATTCTCGGAACACAGCCAGCGCGGCCAAACGAGCGAGGTGGACAATGAGCCTTGATGCCAAAATTTCCAAATTGCTTGAAAACTGGCCGGCGAAGGTCATCTCCCTCGTGGTCGCGATTTTCATCATGTTCCTTTACAATCTGACGCGCCTCGACCAGCGGTACATCACCGTGCCGCTCAATATCTCTGAGGGGCGCAGCTACGTGCCCGCAACCGAATACCCGAAGACGGTCCGCGTGGCAATCCGCGGGGACCGTAACCAAATATACAGGATCCGAGAGAGCGATATCGTGGCGAGCATCGATCTGACGCGCTATGGGTCGGAAGGCGTCTTCCGCGTCCCCGTAAAACTCGAGCGCCGCGGCGACGCCAGCGACATCGATCCTCTTGAGCTGCGCGCAGATCCCGCGGAGATACCCATCAGCTTCGAACGCCTCTCGGCGAAACGTGTGGCGATCAGTCCGACCTTCAAGGGGTTTCTCGAACAGGGCTACGAATTGAATTCTTATGAAATCGTGCCGCCGGAGATCGTCATCGAGGGACCGACGAGCCTCATCGCCAGCACGAAGGACATATCGACCGACGTCATCGAGCTGAGCGGCAAAACAGGCGATTTTTCACTCACCGTGCCCCTCGTCAAGCCTTCCAGCCTCATCAACCTCATCGATGTGACCACGGTGCGTTTCACCGCGAAGATTCAGAAGCAGGAACGTCGCATCACGCTCGATAATGTCACAATTCAGGTGGTGAACCTCGATCCGAGCCTGACGTTTTCAGAAGTCCTTCCGGTAGGGAAGATGACGCTGTTGCCGCGCCAGGGACAAGATCCCGCAAGGGCGACCGATGCCCACCTTGAGGCGGATTTCAAGGACATCGTCAGACCAGGGCAGTATTCGATTCCGCTCACACCCTTGCCGCCGGAAGGATTCGATGTCGAGGCTTACGATCCTCTCGTCATCACGGTGCGCCTGCGGACTGCTCCCTCATCGTCGGGATCATCAGGTGCTTCGAGCGGAGCCGGTCTTCAGGGACAAGGTCAGTCCCAGGGGACCACGGGCCAGCCTGGGACACGTTGAGGAGGAGTGACAATGATTTCCGGTCTTGGCATCGACATCGTTCACGTCGACCGCATCCGCCATTGGGTCGACAACCCCGGAATTCTCAAGCGATTCTTTCATCCTTTGGAGATCGAAACCGCCAGGTCGCGCGACAGAGGCATGGCCCTCTCGCTCGCCGCGCGCTTCGCCGCAAAGGAAGCCTTCGGCAAGGCCCTCGGCTCAGGACTGGCCCACTTCGCCCTCGTGGAAGTGGCCGTGATCAACGACAGCCGCGGCCGCCCCTTCCTCCTCCTCGAAGGCAACGCGCGCCGCGAGTTCGAGCGCCATGGCGGCGGCACGATCCACCTTTCGATGACGCACGAGGGCGACAACGCCGTGGCGGTCGTCATTCTGGAGCAGAAGGAATAACCGATGGAGAGAGAGTCTTCCGAACCCGCCGGGCAGCCGTCTCGGCGCGGGTCTTCGGTGCGCGCGATCAAACTCGTCCTCGCCTACGACGGCACCGATTTTTCCGGCTGGCAGCGCCAGAAAAACGGCCGCTCCGTCCAGGAAGAGCTCGAAAAGGCACTTGCGAAGATGCACGGCCATGAAATCCGCGTGACCGGCGCGGGCCGCACCGATGCAGGAGTCCACGCGATGGGGCAGGTGGCCGGATTTTATACCGACATACGGTCCATCCCTGCGGACCGCTTTGTGCTCGCGCTCAACAAGCTCATGCCGCGCGACGTGCGCGTGCTGTCCTCGGAAGAAGCGCCGCCAGATTTCCACGCGCGCTTCGATGCATCCCTGCGACGGTATCGGTATTTTCTGGTGTGTGGGGGGACGCCGGACCCCTTTGCCCTGCGATATGCGCATTGTATCCCCTACTACCCGCGCATCGCAGTGTTGAACGCGGCGGCCGCGGTGGTCTTGGGCGAGCACGATTTTTCGACCTTCGCCTCGGCCCAGGACAAGAGTGAATCGCGCTCACGGCACATCAGCGAGTCGATCTTTTTCTTTGAAGGTGGGCGGCTAGTCTACCAGGTCGCCGGAAATGCGTTTTTGTGGCGCCAGGTGCGTTCGCTCGTGGGCAGCTTTCTCGAAATCGAGAGAATCGCGGAGAACCCCGCCCACGGCGAGGTGCTCATGCGGCAGCTGCTCGAGTCCCGCGACAGGGGGAGGGCGGGGGCCACCGCTCCGGCCTGCGGACTTTTCTTGTGGAATGTCGAGTATGGAGCGCGGACGCATGGCCACCCGCGCAGACACAGCGGGACAGGAGTCCAGGGCGACCGGCGTCCGTCATCCGATGCTCCAGCAGATTCCGGCGCGCGCACTTCGGACGCGGCGTCGGACGCGGCGTCCGGCACGGTATTCCCAGGGCCACGCCTTGTACCTGGACTTGGATGGATCGATGAGCGCGAATAATTCGAAGCGAGAGGCTGCCTCCTGCTTGTGGGAAGGCATCGCCTCGCCCTTTGAGCCCATGCGGGCAGACAAATACCTCTCCGAAATCCTCAAGGTAATGAGCCGTTCCCAGCTCAAGGCGCGCGGCGCCCGCCTTTTCTGCAACGGCAAGGACGTGAAGCTTTCCCACAGGCTCAGAGGTGGCGAACTCCTCCGCCTCGAGTGGACCGAAGCCCCTTCAGAAGAGATTGTCCCGGAACCGCTGCCGCTCAATGTCCTCTACCATGACGGAGATGTCTTTGTCATCGACAAACCTCAGGGTATGGTGACCCACCCCGGGGCCGGCAATTGGCGCGGGACCCTGGCGAACGGCGTGCTCTGGCTCGAACGCGGCGGTGGCGCCGATTCTGGGTGTGCCGACGCAGCGGAATGCCCTGAATTTGCGCCTCCTCCCCGCGCAGGGATCGTCCACCGTCTAGATAAGGACACCTCCGGCGTCATCATCGTCGCCCGCACCGCCTTTGCCCACGAATTTCTCTGTCGCCAGTTCCGGGAGCGGCAGGCTCGCAAGGAATACTACGCCATAGTGATGGGCGTGCCGCCCGCCACCAAGGGGCGCATCGACACCTGGCTCGCCCGAAGCCCCCGGGACCGCAAAAAATTTGCGGTGAGCCAGCCCGGCCGAGGCAAGCACGCCCTCACGCTGTATGCCGTGCGCGCCGTATGGAGCCTTTGCGCCCCGACTGCGGAGGCGGGCCCCCGCGAAGGCTCCCGCGGCATAACCACGGCCACACATCATAGTTTCAGTCGTCGGCCTCGGACCTATTCTCTCCTCGCCCTCTACCCAAAGACCGGGCGCACCCACCAGCTCCGCGTCCACTGCGCCCACATAGGCTGTCCCATCCTCGGCGACCCCATCTACGCGAAGAAGGACCCCATCTTCCCCGATGCGACCCTCATGCTGCACGCCCGTCGCCTCAAAATCAGCCTGCCTTCGCGTTCCGCCCCCTCGATCTTCAAAGCTTCTCTTCCTGAGCGCTTCAAAGATATTATCGCCTTTCTGAGCGCCAGAGGAGAGGCGCCCAAGGGATAAAAAAAACCGACACAGGGCGAACCCTGTGTCGGTCGTTCAGCCATCTTCTGGCCTTGTGGAAAAGCGTGCGCCGGCGGCGAGGCGCACAGGCTTTGTGCCCTGTTTAGTACTTGCGGCCTCTGTATCCGCCGTTGTCTTCTCTTTCGTAGCGGGGCTTCTCCTGCGCTTCGTTCACGCGGAGCTGTCGACCCATGAATTCCTGACCATTGAGCGCGGCGATGGCGGCATCGGCAGCCTCGGCGTTCTCCATTTCGACAAAGCCGAATCCCTTCGCCTTGCCGGTGAATCTGTCGACGATGATGTTCACGGAAGAAACATCGCCGTACTGAGCAAAGAGATCCTGGAGCTGGCGCTCGGACGTGTTGTAATTCATGTTACCGACATAAATTTTCTTGGACATTTCGGAAAAACCTCAAATCTTGGCCTCGTCCTCTCGACGTCGGCCGGTTTGATCCGCCTAGGGCGAATCGGAAGCGACAACGTGGAAGTACAATACCGCGCCGACAGTCTTCAGAGGAGAAATTAGAGAACTGTTCTGATTATTGTTGGTCTTTCCGAATGAAACACGAAGAGGAAAAAAACCGGCGCGTGCGTCAGCCGCCGTCAGCAGGCCGGTGCTACGAAAGAAAAAACAATGCATGAAACAGCCAATTCCAACCTGAAAACATGGGGAAGGCAATTGTCCTTCCGCAGTTTTCGCTTATCTTGTTTAAGTATATACACCTTTTACGGAGGATCGTCAAGTGTATCGCCAGAAAAAGTCATTATTTATAAAAATGTAGACAAACTTGACAAAGACCTCGCCATCGTTATAATCAGAATGACGGCATTATATACAAAGGGGAGGAGTTATGACACCTGTCGTGTGGTACATCGTCCTTCCTCTCGCCGGTCTTTGTCTGGGATGGATGATCCGCTGGCTATATGCCAGATTTCAACTCTCTTCCGCGGAACGGGAAGCAGAGCGTGTTTTGCAGGACGCAATAAAAGAGGCGGAGGCCAAAAAGAAAGAGCTCCTGGTAGAAGCAAAAGATCAGATCATTCGAGAACGAAACCAGCAAGAGAGGGAAATTCGTGACCGGAGAATCGAGCTGCAGAAGTATGAGCGGCGCGTTCTCCTCAAGGAAGAGAACCTCGATGCGAAGCTCGCATCCATAGAGCGCATCGAGGCGAATCTTAAAAACAGAGAAAATGCGATCGCCGAAAAGGAAGCGTATCTCGCAGGTCAGGAAGAGCGCTACGCTGCGGAGCTCGAACGCGTCTCGGGCTTCACTGCCGAAGAGGCCAAAAAGCTCATCATGCAAAACATGGAGCAGGAGGCCCGCCGCGACGCGCAGGTTCTGCTCAACAAAATTGAACAAGAAGCCCAGCTTACGGCGGAGAAGAAGGCCAAAGACATCGTCATCACGACGATCCAGCGCATCGCGACCGAGTCCACTGCGGAATCCACGGTGTCCTCGGTCAGTCTGCCTTCGGACGAGATGAAGGGGCGCATCATCGGGCGAGAGGGGCGCAACATCCGCACCCTCGAAACGCTCACCGGCGTCGACATCATCATCGACGACACGCCGGAAGCGGTCGTCATCTCCTGCTTCGACCCGATCCAGCGCGAGATCGCCAAGATTTCGCTCGAGCGACTCATCGCCGACGGCCGCATCCATCCGGCGCGCATCGAGGAGATGGTGCAGAAGGTCACGCGCGAGATCAACCAAAAGCTCTACGACGAAGGCGAGAAGGTGGTATTCGACCTCGGGCTGCACAACATGGCGCCCGAGCTCATCCGGGCAGTGGGGCGGCTCTACTACCGTACGAGCTACGGACAGAACGTCCTCATGCACTCGAAGGAAGTGGCGGTCATCGCGGGGCTCCTCGCCGCCGAGCTCGGCCTCAACCGCGAGATTGCAAAGCGCGGTGCGCTTCTGCACGACATCGGCAAGGGCATCGTCACCGACAGCGACAAGAACCATGCCGAAATCGGCACCGAGATCGCCAAGAAGTTCGGAGAGGATGCCAGGGTCATCAACGCCATCGCCTCGCACCACAACGATGTCGAGCCCAATTGCCCAGAGAGCGTCATCGTGCAGATCGCCGATGCGATTTCCGCAGCGCGCCCCGGCGCCCGCCGCGAGACCTTGGACAACTACATCAAGCGGCTCGAGGACCTCGAGGCCGTGGCCGAGAGCTTCTCCGGCGTCGAGAAGGCCTTCGCCATCCAGGCCGGCCGGGAGCTCCGGATCATTGTCAACAACGAACAGGTCTCCGACGAGCAGGCCAAGGAACTGTGCAAGAACATCGCGAAGAAGATCGAATCCGACCTGCGCTATCCCGGCAGGATCAAGGTGACCATCATCAGAGAGACGCGCATAGTGGAATACGCCCGATGAGTTTCGAAACCGCCAATGTCCTCATGATCGGCGATGTCGTGGGAACGCCCGGCCTCCGGGCGCTCTTCACGTTTCTGGCGTCGCTCATAAAAAAGCTCGAGGCGGATCTCGTCGTCGCCAACGGCGAAAATGCGCTCAAAGGCTTCGGCATCGGGGCGGACGAAGTCGCGGCGATGCGCTCCTACGGCGTCGATGTCATCACGAGCGGCAACCATGTGTGGGAGCACAAAGATGCCTACGCGCTTCTTGAGGCCGAGCAGGCGCTCCTGCGCCCGGCGAATTACCCGAAGGGCCTGCCCGGCCGAGGTGTCGTCCACATCGAAGGACGGAGTGCGCCCGGACAGCCTGCCCCCACCCGTGCATCCGGCGCAGGCGGCCGTTTCGAGTGGCTGGTCATCAACCTCCAGGGTCGCCGCGATCTCTACGACATCGATTGCCCCTTCACCAAGGCCGACCAGATTCTTTTATCCGCAGCGCACGAGCACCCCAACGCCCTCGTCGTCGTGGATTTTCACGCCGAATCCAATGAGGAAAAAGAGGCCCTCGCCTGGCACTTGGACGGCCGGGCCTCTGTCGTCGCGGGCACCCACACCCACGTGCCGACCGCCGACGAGCGCATCCTTCCCAAGGGGACAGGCTTCCTCACCGACCTCGGCATGACCGGCCCCATCGATTCCGTAATCGGCATGAACGGTGACGTGTGCATTCGCCGTTTTCTCACCCAGATACCGTATAAAATGGAGATTGCCGAGGGCAGCGCAGCCATCATGGGGGCACTTTTCCGCATCGATCCAGAGAGCCGCCGCTGCGTGGCCGTTGAGCGCATATTCGAAAGCCTGTGAGGATTGGGCGGCTATCGTGCCACGGCGATGAGATACAGACTGCGATCCTCCTGGAAGTCCGCCCTGTTCCAGTCTGCAAAGAAATCGATCCGGTCAAAACCGGCGGCAGCAAGCGCATTCCGAAGCACAGCCGGCGGCAGGGGATACAGCTCCGTGCGGTCGGTCATTACTGTCCCGTCCAACGAAAGGTCTGTGACAAAAATGAGTGAGTCCATCCCGGCGCCAGCCTCATACCTGCGTGAGAACACGATATCCCCCGAAACAATGTCGGGGAATACAAAACCAGCCCCGACTGCAGGGTTGGCGTAATTCAGCATCTGAACGACAAAAGGGCAGCCCGGAGCGGTAAGACGGCGGATGGCGGAGAAAAAGGGGGCAATTGTCTCCGGCCGGAGGTGGGGCAGGGTGTTTCCGAGGCAGAGAACCGCGCCGCAGCGTGCGCCTTCGCCAAAGTACCGGCCAGCTAGTGCCTCCGCGTCGAGCATGGAACCCTCGATGACTCTCACACCTTCCCGGGCCTTTGCCACCATCGCACGATTCAATTCGATACCGAGGACTTCCCAGCCGCGCTCTTTGAATCCTGCGAGGTGTCCGCCCGTGGCCGCACCTAAGTCCAGCAGACGCCGTGGCGCATTTTCTGGAATCAGCGCCTCGATCGCCGGGAATGTGGAAGGGTTTGTGGGGAAAAGACGGTCATACACCGCGCTCAATCTATCATAGAGAGCCATTGTCATCGCCCCTTATGTCTAAGAGTATGGCACAAAACCGGCCTTCTTGGTAGGTAGACACACCCCAGCACACGGCCTCTGCGCTTCCGGATGAATCCCATCGAAGGAACAGACCGCTCACCTCGACCGCGCCCAAACAACACACTCTGCTTGACAGAAAATGCGGGAATACGGTATAAATTAGCCATAACGTGCGGCGATGGTGGAATTGGTAGACACGCTAGCTTGAGGTGCTAGTGCCGAGAGGCATGGAAGTTCAAGTCTTCTTCGCCGCAAAGTATTGTATAATTGCATAGAAGAAAATTAGTAAGAAGACCGGGAAACCGGATTCCGAAAGCTGTTCTCTTCCTTTTACCTTGAATCGGGGAAGAATGGGCAAAGGTGGTTCGGAAGCCGGTTTTTCTGTTTTTATCTCACCTTTGTAAACACCTCCCCCAATTTTGAATCACAAAGCCTCAAAGGGTGCGTCATTGTGGTGGAGGTGAACAGCATGAAAAAACTACTCGCGACCTTCGTGGCACTGGCCTTTGGTGCTGTCGCGACGATGGCCCAGGAGCAGGTGGCCGCCGCTGGCGCCATAGCGCAGGCTGGGGCGCTCGACCCGGGGAGCACGCTGCAGAGTGACACTGTTTTTGCAGAGGCGGTCTTTGCCGAGGTGGCGGGCATTCCCCTCGGGGAGGCTGAGGCCGCCCTGGTGAAAGGAGGCGACCTCGTGCTGGCCGTCCACCGCGACAGCCAGACCATGACCGTCTACAGCGGCACGCCCGCCGCTATCGTCAATGGTCTTGCGGAGGTCTACACTGTCCCCGTCACTACGCGCGTGGTAAAGGCCAGCTCGTCGCAGCATAGAGATGATATGACACGAGATGGGTATGTGGAATACAGAGGTGTTGTCTATAGGCCCACCCAGTTGCCGGAAGGGACATACCGGTTAGACTATATTCAGCGCGATGTCGCCGGCTACGGCCCGGGCATTCACATCGATGCCTTCGTTGATACAATCATACTCACAGAAGATGGTAACATTAAAACCATGCCAATGAATGATTACTTTGTGCATGGCACCGACATCGACAACACCTGGGGCTGCGTGGGAGTGAAGAGCGGCGCCATAGGCAGGGTCATGCGTACGTATACCCGCTCGTATGGGCCAAGGATCTTGACGATCGATGCGTATTCAGCGCGGAGAGGCCCGTCCAAGAGGGACGATTAAGAGAAAGCAAAAAAGCCGGCTGCCTGCGTGGCGGCCGGAAGGAGGAACAGCATGAAAAAAACGTGGTGGATCGCCTGCGTTGCACTGAGCCTGTTCGCAGGCTACGTCGCGCAGGCAAAGGCGCTCGACCTAAAAGCAACGCTTCACTTCGTCGACGAACCCCAGCTCGTGCTGCACGAGGCCTTCACCCTGTGGGTGAAATATTCCACCGAAGCCCCCGAGGGCAAACCCATCAGAGAAGAATCCTACGTCGGCTACACCGACGAGACCGGCCTCGTCCGAAAGCTCATCCATAAGGAAACCTACTTCAAAACCAACAAGACCTTTGAGGAAGAAGTTGCCGTTCGGAAAACAAGCGACGGGTTCTATTACGAGAAGCTCGATATATTTCAAGGAGCACAAACAAGTATTGACAAGTATTACTACCGGTTAAGGGAAAAAGGATTCACCAAAACAATATATACGACGTTTCTAAGTCAAGAGGCCATCGCCTTGAATGGGGAACAGAAAACGACGACCATGAACATCAGCTACCTGCACGAGGATGGCTCTCTCTGGCAGTCGGACTACAAGAGGGCCAAGATAGAGAATAATCAATACTTCGAACACTATTATGTGAAAAAAGAAGACAGGTGGGACAATATCATTTATACAGATAATACAATGTTGCTCTATGATGAATATGATCAAGACACTCGCAAACCGTTGCTCAAGTACAAGTACGTCTTCTCCTACACCAAAGACCCCACCTCTGGCGAGATCACGGGGAAGCTCGTCGATTGGCTGTGGAACATGAAGGCCTTCTTTGATGTCCCTGAGCAATGGAAGCGCAACCCCAAGGAGATTGAGCTGCACGTCAAAACCAAGCTCCACGCACAGGACCAGAACATCAACATCCTCAATCAATGGATTATCCCCCACAGCGAGTATTTGATCCCTTTTATCTATGGATTAACGGTGGATTACAAATGATTTTTATTTGTAATATTAAGCATCTTAAGTTGCAGCTTTTAGCTCTTTTCCCTGCCGGGCTGTAACCTCGATTTTGGATGCGCGGTTTTTACTCAAGAACCTATATTCTCTGGAGGCTCCCATGATTGAACTGTCGCACGTGTCACGCACCTTTGGGGCATTCCGTGCGGTGGACGACATCAGTTTTTCCATACCGTCCGGCCAGATCGTCGGATTGTTGGGACCGAATGGAGCCGGCAAGACCACGACCATGCGCATGATCACTGGCTTTTTGGCTCCAAGCAGCGGGACGATCAGCATCGACGGGACGGATGTCGCCGACGCGCCCATTGCAGCAAAGCGAAAAATAGGCTACATGCCGGAGTCCGCGCCGCTCTACAGCGATATGATCGTCGACGACTATCTGCGCTATGTCGCCGCAATGCAGGGCGTGGACGCCAACGCGAAAGTACCTTCCCTCGCGGGCGTCTGCGGGCTTACCGACGTGATGCACAAGAACATCAGCGAACTTTCGCGGGGATACAAACAGCGCGTAGGACTTGCACACGCACTCATGCAGGACCCCGAGATTCTCATCCTCGATGAGCCCACGAACGGCCTCGATCCGAACCAGATCATCGAGGTGCGCAACCTCATCAAGGAAATAGGGCGGACCCGCACCGTCATCGTATCGACCCACATTCTGGCCGAGGTCGAAATGATTTGCGACCGCGTCATCATCATTTCGAAAGGAAAAATCGTCGCGGACAGCCCGACCGAGGAGCTTCGCGGGCACTTTGGGCGCCGCATGACGTTGCGCCTCACCGTGGGCGGCTGCACGCGCGACGAACTCGTGTGCGCCCTCTCTTCGGTCCGAGGAGTGGGCGCAGTTAAAGACGCCAATTCCACCCAGATCCGTGGCGAAGCACATCCCATCAGCCTCATGCTTTCAGTCGATGAGGATGAAGAACCCCGGCCAGCGCTCTTCAGACAGGTTGTCGATCGAGGATGGACACTCTACGAACTCGCGGTCCAGACAAGCAGCCTCGAAGACGTGTTCCGTGCGCTCACTGCGGATACTCCCGTGGATCCTGGCGAATCGGCCAAGGAGGCGACACGATGACTACTTCTTCAGCACCGCGCAGCACCACACAGCGACCCCATATCGCAGCCGTCATTATGAAGCGCGAACTGGGCGCATACTTTTCTGGGCCCATCGCCTACATCGTGACAGGCCTTTTCCTGCTCCTTTCGGGGATTCTTTTCTTTTCGGCCTTCTTTCTGCAGGATCGCGCCGAGCTGCGGCGCTTCTTCGATAATCTGCCCATCTTGCTGTCGTTTTTCATACCGGCGCTCACCATGCGCCTCTTCGCGGAAGAAAAACGCTCAGGAACCATCGAAACCCTCATGACCTTGCCCGTCACTGAGCTCGATGTCGTGTGGGGAAAATTCGCCGCGGCGTGGATCAGTGCAATTGCCATGCTCGCGCCCACTGTCTCTTATGTCGTGACGGTGGCGCTCTTCGGCCGCCCCGATCCTGGCCCCATCGTCGGAGGATATCTGGGCGCGCTCTTTCTCTGCGCGGCCTTCTCGGCGATCGGGCTCTTTGCATCATCCGTCACCAAGAATCAGATCATCTCCTTCTTCATCGCATTCGGAATCAGCATTGTGCTGTCCACGATGGATTATTTCTTGATATTCCTGCCGGGGACGGTGGTACATTTCTTGTCGTATTTTTCGGCAGGTGCGCATTTCAGCTCGATATCGAGGGGCATCCTCGATACGAGGGACTTACTCTATTTCGTGTCCGTGACGTTGCTTTTTTTAGTGTTGACCGTCGAGGTCGAACAGCGCGAGAGGAGGTAGCCTGCCATGAAGAAATTCCTCACCTGGCTCAAGAGCCCTTCGAGCGACGGTGCTCTTTTCATCATCGTGCTGCTGCTCGCAAATATTGTCGGACAGCGGGCTTTCTTGCGCTTCGATCTGACCGGCCCACGGTCGTATTCGCTTTCTCCGGCGAGCGTGCAGCTCGTAAAGACGCTGCGCGAGCCTCTTTCCGTAAAAGTGTTCTTCTCCAGTAATTTGCCTGCGCCTTACAACAGCGTGGAGCAGTATGTGCGCGACCTTTTGGTGGAGTACAAAGGCGCGGCGAATCGCAACTTTAACTATGCGTTTTTCGACATGGACAAAAAAGAGAATCAGCAGCTCGCCTCGGATTACGGCATCGCGCAGGTGCAGATCCAACAGCTGTCCAACAATGAAGTGGGCATCAAAGAAGTGTGGATGGGGCTGGCGATCGTCTACCAGGACAGCATCAAAACCCTCGATTCGCTGACAACCTCCGATGGGCTCGAGTATAAACTCACCACGGCCATGTCGAAGATGATCAGCAGCGCTGACGCCTTGGCGGGCCTCGGGGAGCACGACAAAGTCAAGCTCACCCTGTACGCCACAGGCCTTCTTTCCAAGTTCAAGATTTCGGGCTTCGACACCATGGCAGCCCAGGTGAAGAACGCGTATGAGGCCATAAACAAGAAGAACATGAACCGCATCGAGTTCGACACTGTGGATCCAAGCCCCTCTGATATCCCAAACCTCGCGCAGAAATATGGCATCCAGACCATCACGTGGAAGGATGAAGGCGGTAAGCAAGGGCAGGGTGCGCTCGGCCTCGTCCTCGAATACAAAGACAATTTCCGGCTTATACCCCTCAGCATGCAGCGCTCGCTCTTTGGCTACACGATCGTGGGGCTCGATGCGCTCGAGACGAGTATCGGCGATAGCCTGAGGAGCCTTATGGCGAGGTCGACCGATGTCGGCTATGTGACGAACCACGACGAGCCGAGCATCTATGACCAGCAGAACGGCGCAGGCAATTTCAACGGCCTGCTTTCCGACTTCTATACGCTGAAGGAGATCGATCTCTCGAAGGATCAAATCCCCGCGAGCCTGACGACCCTCATCGTCAATGGCCCAAAGAAGGCCTTCACCGATGAGGAGCTCTACAAGATCGACCAGTTCATCATGCGCGGAGGGAATGTCCTATTCTTCGTCGATCCCTTTGAAACGACCCAGGCCAGCTACTACGAGCCGCCGCAGTACAAGCCCCTCGATACCGGGCTCGGCAAGCTTTTGTCCGCCTACGGGGTGAGCCTTGGACAGAACTACGTGATGGACGAGCATTGCTATACGACGATTCAGCAGGGCTACGGCAAGCTGTCACTGCCTTGGGCGCCACTGCTCACGCAGCGCCAGCTCGCGCCATCGAGCGTCATTACGAAAAACCTGGGCGACCTCATTTTTCTCCAGAACAGCGCGGTGGATCCGGCGAACGCTCTAGCGAACAAGGATCTCAAGGTCACCGTGTTGGCGAAGTCTTCGCCGCAGTCGTGGCTCGTGTCGAAGAATATCATGCTCAATCCGCTCATGACGGCCGCTCCGTCGGACAAATCCACCGAAAAGTCGTACGATTTGGCGGTGTTGATCGAGGGGAAGTTCAAGAGTGCGTTCGGAGCGCCGCCGCAGGCGGCTAGCGGCCAGTCGGGCCGCGCGGGCGGTGGCGCAGCTTTCGAGGGGGAATCGGGAAACGCAGGTTCTCTCGCGTCTTCCACACACCTCGCCGAAAGCGTCCTGCCTGGGAAAATTTTCGTGACGGGCTCTTCGGAGCTCACTGGTCCCCAGCTCATCGATCAGAATGGATCGCAGCCCGTGGCGCTCTTTGTACGAAATGTCGTCGACTACATGAGCGGTGCGGCCGATTTCTGCACGATGCGCACCAAGGGGCTCTCGCTGAGTAGACTCAGCGGCAAGAACAGCGGCGCAGCCGTCGCGGCAACGTTCTTCAATGAGTTTGGGCTCACAATTCTGGTGGCGGCGGCCGGGCTTATTGTGTGGCGCGCCCGCGCCAGGCGCCGCGAGCGCATACGGCGAAGATACAATCCCGTTGAAAATCCGCAGGAGGCTGAACAATGAAACCTCGAAAGATAGCTCTGCTCTCCGCGATTGCGGTATTGATCGTGCTTCTTGTCGTCCAAATCTTGACTCCGCCACGAGGCTCTGTCCGTGAAATGAAGCTCTCGGAAGCGCCCGATACCATCGTTATCGCACATGGTGCCGACAGTGTGAGGCTCGCGCTCAAGGACGGCTCCTGGGTTGTCGGGGATGCACAATACCCCGCGGACGCGTCCACGGCCCAGCGCATCGCAGCGTCGATTGAGGCCATCAAGGTCCTCGACGCCGTGGCGAAGACCAGCGACGATGCCGTACTCGCGCGCTATGGCCTCGACGCCGCGAACGCCATTACGGTCAAGGCCCTGAAGGGCGGCAAAGAGCTGCGCACCCTCGTCGTGGGCAAGGATGCGCCGACCGCTTCGCAGACCTACATCCGTCTTCAAGGCGGACGCGAGATTTACCTCGCCTCAGGAACGCTGCGGACCACGTTCGGCGTGAATGTCGACGAGCTGCGCAGCAAGGTTGTGTACAGCGTGAAATACGATGACATTTCGAAGATCACCGTGAGCGGTCCAGCGGGCACCTGGACTTTGGAAAAAGTCGGCAGCCCCGCGGCTTGGGCCCTCGCGTCGGATGGGAAGCAGAGAAGCGCAGAGGCTATCTCCCACACGGCGACCGCAAAGAGCAGCGCCATATCAATAGACCCCGACAAAGCTGCTGCATGGGTCAAGAGCCTGATCGAGCTCACCGCGGACTCATGGCTTGCGGACGACGCCTCACTCCCGAATGTGGCGCCAACTACCGTGACGATAGGCCTCGGCGACCATGAGGTCAGCGTCAGCATCTATCCATCGGGCAGCGGCCACGATATGAAATACCTCTGTACCTCGAGCGCGACGCCTTACAAGTTCGTCATGGGGAGCTACGAGGCAGGGGTATTCTTAAAGCCCTTGGCCGACCTGAAAAAGTAAGCTGGACAGCACTGAGGGGGCGGTGGAAGAAAAAAGAGTATATTTGGCGTTCATCAAGCCACCTCTGTGCAGCCCCCTTGTGGTGAGACAGATTCGATGCTTGAATCCTGATAGGAAAGACAGAAAGGGGTATAACGATGGATAGGACGCAGGCGCGGAATACCTTCATCGATCTCATAGCCAGGTTCACGGATTATTCCAGTAAGCATCTGCCGGACGATGTGCGTACAAAACTAAAGGAGCTTGGCGACCGGGAAGACAGCCAAATGGCCAAGATCATCTATACGGCAATGTTCGATGATATAAAAATGGCGGATGCGCTGAATCGCCCCGTCTGCCAAGATACCGGCGTCATACAGTATTTTGTGCGAGTGGGTACAAAGTTCCCCCTGATCGACGAAATCGAGGATGGCCTGCGTGAAGCCGTAAAAAAAGCCACGGAGATTGCGCCGCTGCGCCCCAATGCCGTGGAGGTCTTCGACGAGAAAAACACCGGCAATAATGTAGGAACCAGAATTCCATGGATCGATTGGGAAATTATGCCGAACAGGGACGATGTTGAGATATACTGCTACATGGCTGGGGGCGGCTGCAGTCTGCCGGGCACGGCCAAGGTCCTCATGCCGCTGGAAGGCTATGAGGGGGTGGTAAAGTTCGTGTTCGATCAGATCACCTCCTACGGAATCAACGCCTGTCCTCCTCTCTTGGTGGGGATCGGCATCGCCGGCTCCGTAGAAGTCGCCGCGAAACTGTCAAAGAAGGCGCTCCTGCGGCCCCTCGGTTCTCACAACAGCAATCCTCGCGGTGCCGAACTGGAAGCTCGCATAGAGCAAGGCTTGAATGACCTCCATATCGGACCAGGAGGCCTTTCGGGGAGGAGCTCGGTGATGGGCGTGCACATCGAGCAGGCGGCACGGCATCCTGCGACGATCGCAGTGGGGCTTTCCACGGGATGCTGGGCCCACCGAAGAGCGCTGATACGCATCGATGCCTCAATGGGCTACGAGGTCATCTCTCACAGAGGAGCCAAGATATGAGCAAAATAGTCCTACAAACGCCGATCTCTGATGCCGACATCGAGAGCCTTTCCGTCGGCGACATCATATATTTGGATGGACATCTGGTGACGGCGCGGGACGATGTGCACCATCGCCTTTTGAAACAGGAACGAGCCCTCCCCGTGGACCTTGCAGGGAAGGCTATTTTCCATGCGGGGCCGATCATGAAGAAAATACAAGAGAAGCCGGGGCGATATGAGGTTGTTTCCATTGGGCCGACGACGAGCATGCGGATGGAGGCGTATGAAAAGGAGTTTATCCGACGCACCGGGCTCAAGCTGATCGTCGGCAAGGGCGGCATGGGGCCGCAGACGACCGAGGGCTGTCGAATCTATAAGGCGATTCATGCGGTCTTCCCTGGGGGGTGTGCCGTGCTGGCCGCCACCTGCGTGGAGGATGTCGAGTCCGTCGAATGGCTAGACCTGGGCATGCCGGAAGCCATGTGGATTCTGCGAGTAAAGGAATTCGGCCCCCTCATTGTCTCCATCGATACGAAAGGGAATAATCTTTTCGAAAAGAATAGGCGGGCGTTTGAGGCACAGAAAGATGTCGTCCTCGAAGAAATCTGCCGTCACGTGGATTATTTCGGATAATGTGAGCGCCGATGCAGGGCTGTGGCTTCACAATCGAACGTTGGAAAATAGGCATAGACTATAAAGTCTATGCCTAAGGGGGCCACCACAGGAGGCCTACTGTTACGAACTTAAATATCCCTAGTACTCACAGTGCCTGCACATTATAAAGACCCACGGCCAAGTTGCGGTGGCGCCTCTATTTCTGCCCATAATACGCATTCTTTCCATGCTTGCGCTCGAAGTGGCGGGCCAGGAGGCTCTGCTGCATCGGCGAAGGAGCTCTGCCCAGCGCCATGCGCGAGAGGATTGCCATCTTTGCGACATTCTCGAGGACCGCGGCGTTGTGCACGGCGTCCATCGCGGAGGTGCCCCAACAGAAAGGGCCGTGCGAGTGCACGATGACCGCAGGGACAGATGCTGGATCGATTCCACGGTTTCTGAATGTTTCGACGATCACGTTGCCGGTCTCGCGCTCGTAGTCGCCAGCAATTTCGGCGTCGCCGAGGCATCGGGTGCAGGGCACGGGGCCGTAGAAGTGATCGGCATGCGTCGTGCCTTCCGCAGGCAGGTCGAGGCCCGCCTGCGCCCATGCGGTGGCGTAGGTCGAGTGCGTGTGCACAATGCCTGCAGCGAGGGGAAAAGCCTTGTAGAGCGCCAGGTGGGTCGGAAGGTCGGAGGAGGGCTTTAGACCGCCGCCTACAGGGCGGCCCTCCATGTCGACGACGACCATGTCCTCCGCGGTCATCGTCTCGTAGGGGACGCCGCTCGGCTTGATGACGACGAGGCCGCGTTCCCTGTCTATGGCGCTCGCATTCCCCCACGTGAAGAGGGCAAGCCCCAGGCGCGACAGCTCCAGATTGGCCGCGAGCACCTCTTCTCGCAGCGTCTTAAGTTCTCGTACGTTTATGGTCATGGCGCGCACCTCTTTCGCCAGAATATCGCCGGTTCACCGGCGATAGAGACGCTCTCGCTCGAGCTGGCGGCGCAGCTCGGGGACCGATGTCTGTCGCCCGATCAGCAGGCACTCGGTACCTGCCATCCGTGCCCAATCCTCCAGCATCTCGGCGGTGACCGCGTATGAGAAGCTCGTGTGGTGCGCGCCTCCGGCAAGCAGCCAGAGCTCGAGGGCCCCCTTGAAGTCGGGCAGGGGCTTCCACAGCGCCCGCGCCACCGGCAGTTTGGGCATGGAGTGGGGCAGGGGTACGGCCTCGACTTCGTTCACCACGAGCCTGAACGAATCGCCGAAGTCGAGCACCGTCGCGGCGACCGCAGTTCCAGACCTTGCATCGAAGACGAGCCGCGCCGGATCATCTTTGCCTCCGATCGAGAGAGGGTGCACTTCGATGCGTGGCCTAGCCGCCGCGATCGAGGGACAGACCTCGAGCATGTGGGCGCCCAGCACCATCTCGTTTCCTGGCTCCAGATGGTACGTGTAATCTTCCATGAACGAGGTGCCGCCCAAAAGCCCCTCGCTCATCACCTTCATCGCCCTCACGAGGGCAGCCGTCTTCCAGTCCCCTTCGGCGCCGAATCCGAAGCCCTCTTCCATAAGGTGCTGGACGGCCAGCCCCGGCAACTGCGGAAGACCCGCGAGGTCCTCAAATGTGGTGGTGAGGGCTTTTGCGCCGGTCTCGGCGAGGAAGCGTCGCAGCGCACACTCGATGGCGGCCTGTGCCCGCACTTTCCGCATTGCGCTCTCGTTGACGCGAACTTCCGGCGCGATATCGTAGCGCGCCTCGTATGCCTGCATCGCCGCATCGATTTCTTTTTCCGTCACCGAAGACAGGCGCTGCGCGACCTCTGAGACCCCATAGCCGTTCACCTGCCAGCCGAATTGGATCTGGGCCGACACCTTGTTCCCCTCGGTGACCGCGACTTCGCGCATATTGTCGCCCAAGCGCGCCACGCGCAGCGCCTTGCCGTCGGCAAAGGCCACCGCCGCCCGCATCCACGCGCCGATCCGCGCCAGCACCTCGGGATCCTGCCAGTAGCCGACCACGACCTTCCGCGCAGTCCTAAGGCGCGCGTGGATAAAGCCGTGCTCCCTGTCCCCGTGCGCCGACTGGTTCAGGTTCATGAAATCCATATCGATGGAGTCCCATGGGATGTCACGGTTGAACTGCGTGTGCAGGTGCAGAAGGGGCCTCTGGTTCTCCATAAGCCCCTGAATCCACATCTTGGAAGGGGAAAAGGTGTGCATCCACGTGATGATGCCTGCGCATTCCGGATCGGCGTTGGCCTTTCTGAACAGCGCGACGATGTCCTCGGGCGAAGTCGCGATGCCGGGCTGGATCACGGCGGCTGGTATCGCATCGCTCTGGTTGAAGAAGTCCGTCATGATTCTGGCGTGCGCGCTGACCTGCTCGAGCGTGCCTGGACCGTAGAGCAGCTGGCTGCCTACGATGAACCAAAATTTGTGCGATGGATATGTTTTCATGTGAACTCCCTTTCGATGAATGCACCGAGCTTTTTATACTCCTGATAGAGCTGATTATAGACCTCGGCGTGGTCCTGCTGCGGCAGTATCACGGCCTCGATCGCCGGACGCATCGCAGCCTGCGCCTCGGGCACAGAGGCGTAGATGCCGGCCACGACTGCGGCGAACATCGCGGCCCCCAGCGCCACCGACTGATCGCTCGCCACAATTTCGATGGGCTTGCCAAGCACGTCGGCCACAATCTGCATGACGAGGGGAGACTTGCGCGCGACGCCGCCTATGGCCCGGATTTTCTGGATGTCGATGTGTTCTTCGACAAAGCGCTCTACGATGGCGCGGGCCCCGAAGGCGGTGGCCTCTATGAGCGCGCGATAGATCATCGGCGCTGTGGTCCCGAGGGTGAGCCCTATGATTGCGCCTTTGAGCTTTTGGTTGGCGTCCGGCGTGCGCCTGCCGTTGAGCCAGTCGAGGGCGAGGAGCCCCGAGGCCTTCGGCTCGATGGCGCTCGCCGCTTTTTCGAGCGCGGGCATGATTCTGCGCTCCGCTTCTTCCCTGACACTCGCCGAGACAGCCTCTTTGGGCAGGGCATGTTCGATCGGCCACATGAGCAGGTTCTTAAACCAGGCGTAGACATCGCCGAATGCACTCTGGCCCGCCTCGTAACCGAGCATCCCCGGAATGATCGAACCGTCCACCTGCCCGCAGATGCCCTTCACCAGGTGCTCTTCTCCTTTCGAAGGGGGACCGACGATCATGTCGCAGGTCGATGTCCCCATGACTTTGATGAACACCCCAGGTTCGACTCCACCGCCCACCGCCCCCATGTGGGCATCATAGGCCCCCACTGCCACAGGAATCCCCGGCTTCAGGTGCAGCCGTTGGGCCCATTCGGCGCTGAGCTGTCCGAAGATATTGTCGCTCGTCCACGTCTCAGACCCCAGGGTCTTTTTTATCCTGACCAGCTCGGGGTGCAGCCTGCCCAAAAATTCGTCGGAAGGGTAGCCACCGAAGCTCTGGTGCCACATGGCCTTGTGGCCCATCGCGCACCTGCTCCGCTTTATGTCGCCGAGGGATCGGACTCCCGTGAGCAAGGCAGGCATCCAGTCGCAGTGTTCGATCACGGACGCGCCCGCGGCCATCACCTTCGGGGCTGTCCTTGCGACATGCAGCAGTTTTGCCCAGAACCACTCGGAGGAGTAGACGCCTCCCTCGTACATCGTAAAGTCGGTCTTCCACTTGTGGGCAAGTTCGTTGATCTCGAACGCCTCCTCGGTCGCCGTGTGATCCTTCCAGAGCATGAACATCGCATTCGGATCGTCGGCGAATTCCGGGAGCATCGCGAGCGGCGTTACATCCGGCGTTATCAAACAAGGCGTCGAACCCGTCGTATCGATGGCGATTCCCCGCACGAAGGGCAGCACCTCTTCTCCCGTGTTCGCCGCGAGTTCGTCCATCACGGCGAGCAGCGAATCGATATAGTCCTGAGGATGCTGACGGAACTGATTCTTGGCCGCATCGCAGTACCGCCCTTCTGCCCAGCGGGGATACCGCGCCACGGCGCTCGCGATTTCCTCGCCGTTCCGCGCATTGGTGACCACGGCGCGGCACGAGTCCGTGCCGTAATCGATGCCGATGACGTACATTGTTTCTCTGTCGTTCATGGTGACTCCTCAAAGATAGAAGTGAGCTCCGCCTCGATCTCTGTCGGCTTCCTTGTTGCTTAATTCAGCCTGCGAAGACGGCTCCCATGATGTTTTCCTGCGAAATCTCCGCTTTGTCCAGCACCTTACACACTCTCCCCTCGTGCATCACCAGGACGCGGTCCGACAGCGCGACGATCTCTGGGAGTTCTGAGGAGATGAGGATGATACTCGTGCCCTTGTCCGCAAGGTCGGTGATGAGCTTGTGTATCTCCGCCTTCGCGTGCACATCGATGCCCCTCGTGGGTTCGTCTAGGATCAAAATCGATGGCCTTGTCGCCAGCCATTTCGCGACCACCACCTTCTGCTGGTTTCCTCCCGAGAGATTGTTCACCACCTGATCGAGCCCGCTCGTCTTGATTTCGAGTAGTCTCACGAAAGAATCGGCGATCTCGCGTTCTTTTTTCATGTTCAGAATGCCGAGGAAGCCGGAAAGGGTGCTGTGGATCGACATGGTGATGTTTTCCCGGACCATCATTGGGAGGATGAGGGACTTCGTCTTTCGGTCTTCGGAGAGGTATGCAATGCCATGCCCAATTGCCTGCCACGGCGAGTGCACATGTATCTCTCTTCCCCGCAGAAAGATCCTTCCAGATGTTTTCTGCTCTGCGCCGAACATAAGGAGCGCGAGCTCGGTTCGTCCAGCCCCAATGAGTCCTGCGAGCCCCAGTATTTCTCCTTCATGCAGTTCGAAATTTACTCCTCGCACATTGGGTGGACCGGAGAAGTCCTCGACCTTCAACAAAACCTCTGTCCCCGCCGACTTGTTTCGGCTTGAAAAAAACGACTGAATCTCCCGGCCCACCATGAGAGACACCAGCGAATCTCTCGTTGCGGAACTTGTCTCGAGTTCGCCGACGCGCTTGCCGTCGCGCAGGACGACAATCCTGTCTGTCACCTCGAAAACTTCTTCGAGCTTGTGCGAGATGAAGATGACGGCGATGTTCTTTGCCTTCAGTTCCTTTATGATCTGAAAGAGCTTGCGCGTTTCCTTTTCGGTGAGGGAGCTTGTCGGCTCGTCCATGATAATGAGCTTTGCCTTCGTGAGGAGGGCCTTGCCGATCTCCACCATCTGCTGAAGGGCCACCGACAGCTTGCCGACAGGAGTGGTGAGAGGAATCTGTACGTCCAGGTACGAAAATATCTCCTGGGCCTTCTTTTTCATCGCGCGAAAATCGACGACTCCTGTCTTGGAGCGGATTTCGCGGCCGAGAAATAGGTTTTCAAGGGCAGAAAGGTTGGGACAGTTGTTGAGTTCCTGGAAGATGATCGTGATACCTCTCTCCTGGGCATCCATGATGGATTTTATAGTGAATTTATTCCCATGCCAGACCATATCTCCTGAGTCTGGCATATAAACGCCGGAAATGATTTTTACGAGCGTACTCTTCCCTGCACCGTTCTCTCCGAGCAGCCCGACGACCTCGCCCTCCTGAATGGAGAAATCGACCTCGTCGAGAGCTTTGACGCCGGGGAAACTTTTGCATATCTTCTTCAGCTGCAAAAGCGGTTCAGCCATGGCATCCTTCCTTATTTGTTCTTGATCCTGTCGAGCACGGCCGCGAGCACGATGATGATACCGATCACTGCGGTCTGCCAGTAGGCCGAAACGCGCATGAGCACAAGACCATTGCGGATGACGCCCATTATCGCGGCGCCGATGATGACACCGAGGATGCTTCCGCTTCCGCCCGACAGCGAGGTCCCGCCGATGACCGCCGCCGCGATTGCGTCGAGTTCCCAGCCTGAACCCGTATCGGCCTGCGCCGAGTTGAACCGCGCGACAAGGACTATCCCAACCACGGCGGCCATGAAGCCTGAAATCATATACAAGAAGACCTTGATCTTCTTCACATTGATGCCCGAAAGAAAAGTTGCCTGCTCATTGCCACCGATGGCGTAGGTCCGCCGTCCGAAGGTCGTTCTGGACAGCACAAAGTGCGCAATTAGACCCAGAAAAATCGTCATCCAGAGCGGGATGGGGAGGGCGAGGAAATCTCCCTGCCCTACGGCCAAAAATGGTTTGGGGATATTGGTGACCGGCCAGCCTTTCGTAATAATGAGGATGACCCCCCTCGCGAAAGACTGCATGCCGAGGGTCACAATGAAGGGCGCGATCCGGACATATGAGATCAGTACCCCATTGAGAAGCCCACACGCAATGCCGGTGATGAGCCCCAGAAGCACGCTGAACCAGATCGGCTCTTGGCCGGCCATCGCGAGCGCGGAGATCACGCCGGACAGCCCCATGATGGATCCGACCGACAGATCGATGCCTCCAGTCAGTATGACGAACAATTCTCCAAAACCCACGATCGCGACGAACGAGATTTGTCTGGAGACAAGATAGAGGTTAGAGCCACTTATGAAATTCGGCGCGAATACCGTCACCGCGATCATCAACAGGATCAGCGCCAAAAATATCGCTGATTCGCGGTACGAAAAAAATCGAGCGATGAGCGATTTCTGTTCTTGAGCCATCATAGCTTCCTTTTTTGTAAAGGCAGTGCCACAATCTGCGGCACTGCCTTCTCACACGACGCTTATTTTACAATGATTATTGAGCGAATTCCTTCTTCATCTCGTCCATGTACGTATTCACGTTGCTCTTGGTGACAAACAGAACGCCCGTATCGATCACCTTGGGGATCGGTTTGCCGTTCATCGCGTCGAGGAGCTTTTCGACGGAGAGCCAGCCCATCTTGTAGGTTTTCTGTACGAGACAGAAGGCCACCGAACCGTCCTTGATGCCCTCGAGAGTGTCTTTGAGGTCATCGAAGCCTGCGAGGAGAATTTTGCCGGCTTTTTTCTGCTGCTTAAGGACATTGGCGGCCGCAGGTGCTCCCTCCGCGGAAACCGCGAAAATCGCCTTCAGGTTCGGATAGGTCTGGAGAATCGCCTCAGTTTTGTTGGTGGCAACGGCAAAGTCTCCTTGGACATCGACTACATCGAGGACCTTGATCTTGGGGGCAACTTCGCTGATCGCGCGCTTGAACCCTTTGGTGCGCAGGTTGAGGTTTGCGGCGCCGAGGCCTCCCTGCAGAATGATGATGTCGCCGCTCTTGTTCATGAGTTCGGCCATTTTTTTGCCAGCCTCATAGCCTGCCGTCTCGTTGTCTGTGCCGATGTACGTGAGGGCTGCGCTCGAAGGGGCTGGAGCATCGAAGGTGATGACCTTGATGCCCGCTTTGATGGCATCCGCGATAACCGGCACGAGGCCTGCATCGTCGAGCGCGGAGATGGCGATTCCGTCCACCTTGCGGGCGATCAGGTCTTCAATGACCTTGACTTGCAGCGGCAGCTCGAATTTCTGGGGATCGACCTTCTCGACAGTTACCCCGTACTTTGCAGCGGCGGCCTTGAAGCCCTCGTAGCAAGGTTCATAGTAGGGATGTACTCCCTTAGGCACCATCACGAAGACAGGTTTTTTCTGGGCGAAAGCTCCGAAGGGCAGAAGAACCATCATCGCCAGCACAAAAACCAGTAGCTTTTTCATATCTACCTCCTTGATTCTCTCAAGCCCCCTGACAGGGGCAGGATTCACTGTGTTTGGACGCGTGTGCTTCGGCCTTTTGCAGCTCAGCATGAGGCTCTGTCGGCAAATTTTCCCTCAGATAAATATCAATCGGCATCTCGACCTCCGGCTCGACTGACTGACCGAGCACCACAGAGCGGTACAGCTGATAGATGCCCTGATAGCCCTGCTGTTCCTGCCTTTGAGAGATGATGCAGTCGATGGTTTTCGCTTCGAGCTGCTTCATGTTTTCCGGCACGAGGTCGTAGCCAACCACCGTGATGTGCTGCTGGCACGGCCTCGTGTTGAGGTCCACGGCGATTCCGTGGACCGAGGCGTTAGTCACGAAGACCCCGTCGATGGAAGCAAATTCCTGGAGAAGAAGGCGGACGAAGTGTCTTCGCTTTTCGTGGTGTTCGATATCGAAGCATTCCCGAAGATGCACTTCGTAGGGGCGGCCTTCGAAATAGGCCCTAAAGCCTTCGATGCGCCTGCGGATATGGTAGTCTTCGCTGTGGGTGCTGACGATGATGTAGGGGCCACGGCGACTAGAAAATGCTTCCAAGAGGCGCCCTGCCAGAAGCCCGCTCTGGTACGCATTCTGTCCGATGCGCGTCAGGGGTTTGAAGGTGGGGATCTGCGCGTCGAAGAATACGACAGGATAGTCGGCGGGCAGGCGCCCCAGCAGCGCCGTCGTCTCGTCAGGGATGACCGGCGCGATGAGGAGCCCCGCGAACTGCAGCGGGTCGAACGCAGCCATGGCCTTCGCAAAGGAGGCCCGCACATAGCGGTTGAATTCGAAGCGCTTGACGCTCACCCCGAAAGCCGCGAGCTCCTTCTGTGCCTTTTGGATGCCAGCACAGGCTATGCGCCAGTACCCGGAGTCCTCGTCCGATGCCGGCATAATCACCGCAAAGGGATACTTTTTGTTGAGCTTCAGGTGCCTGGCGATGGGGTTTGGCGTGTACCCCGACTGCTCGATGATGGAGAGGATCGAAGCTTTCGTCTCGGGCGAGACCCGGCCGCGATTGTGCAAGACGCGGTCCACGGTACCGATCGAAACACCCGCTTTCTCTGCAATTTCGCGGACGGTCATGCTTCTGTGTACCTCCCTCACGACGATGACGTGCACAACCTAGCCTTTGGTCAGACGGACCAGTAGTTGCGGTAACGTACACGCACAGTATAGAGCGACTTTTCGATTCTGTCAAATAAAACTTTGCCTCCGCCTGTCTTTCCGACGATAGCTTCATCGAGGCCCTGCCTGGTTCGCTCTCCAGGGGCGTACAGCAAATTTGCGCAAAGGACTACGAGCTCGTCTGGTATAATGGGCCCTGCTTGCTGCTTGCATGGGGCGATATGGACGATGTAAAATTGTTAATATTACGCACTACCGTGTTGAGGAGAAGTCGCATGAGAAGGAGTATCCTCGCGCTCGTGCTTGCCGCATCTGTCTGTGTGTCGGCTTTCCCCGAACCTGGAAAGAATGTTCAGAAAATCTACCCCATCGATTCCGATGTCTATCAGGCGATTACCGCGCTCTACATCAGTCAGGGGCTTGCGCTCCCTTCGACGACAGGACCGTGGAGCGCGGATGAGCTTCTCAAGATGCTCGATAAAGTCGACACAGGTAGGCTTTCCGGAGGCACGCTGGCCGCATATCAGTATGCGTCGACCGAATTGCACCGCGACACAAAGGCCTTTAAGTTTGGGCTCACCGCCAGTGCTGAGGCCTATTACCACACCAACACCACGGATTTTACGGACGAATCCGATTGGGTTCGGGGCTTTGCCGAGCGCAAACCCTTGCTGGATATACGCCTTGAAACTTGGCCTGGCGAGCACTTTTACGGCTATTCCGCCTTGACAGTAGGGAATAATCTTTATAACGGCTGGAATTCCACGGACGGCTACACGTCGACGCTGTTTGGTCAGTATGCGCTGACGACCAATATTCCTCTCGTTCCGCCAGCGGTCATGGAGGACCTGGATTTTAATATTCCCTACCGCGCGTTCGGAGCCTTTGGCGGCGATGGATGGAGCGCCGAGTTTGGACGCGAGCGGCTTTCCTGGGGCCCCGGCGAGTCTGGCAACTTTGTGATCGGCGATCAGATTCTCTACCACAACATGGGGCGCATCACCACGTACACGAAGAATTTCAAATATACGTTCTTGACGTCGTTTTTCCCCTATCCTGGAAACTATTATCCCATCATAGACTCGACGACGGGGGCATATACCGACATCAACGAGTCGGGGCAGTCGAAATCATCCCAATCGACGCCCATCTCTGGCCTCAAGATGTTCATGGCACACAGGCTCGAATGGACTATGTTCAAGAACAAGGTCGGATTTGCCCTCACAGAGGGTATCATGTACCAGTCCGCCGACAACACGTTGGACCTGAGAATACTGAGTCCGACTTCCATTTTTCACGATTATTACATCCGGGGCAACGCCAATTCCATACTGTCGGCCGAACTCAATTATTCGCCTGTTTCGTACGTTAACCTCTACGGGCAGCTGGTCGTCGACGAATTTTCGCTTCCTGGCGAGCCGCTTCCTGGCGAATCCGGAGCTCTCCCCTCCGCTTTCGGCTATATGGTCGGGGTCAAAGGGCGGTATCCCTTCGGCACCGGCATGTTCTTCGGCTCTCTCGAGTGGGCGCTGACCGACCCCTATCTCTATCTGCGCTACGGCACAAATACGACTCAGTCCCTAGGCGACCCAGGCCTCAACTACGTCGTGGCCCTGCGAATGTTTTCGAACGCGTTCGGCGTTTCGTATACGGAACAATTTATGGGGTATCGGTACGGCTGCGATGCGATCGTCTACAACGCTACGCTCGGCTACAAACAGTTCGGCAAATGGTATGCCTCGGCGAATTTCCTTTTTATGATGCACGGGACGCACGACAAGTGGACTCTCTGGACCGATGTCTCGGATGCGAGCCTCAACGTCTCCACGCCGACGACACACCACGATACGGGCAACAACGGGGACCTGAGCGCGAGCACTGCGCGCAACGCCGCCAGCATGACGACGATCGTGGGGCTCAAGGGGGGATACAGCATCGTGAAGAACCTCGACGTCTACCTTGAGGCAGATTACATCTACATCAAAAATCCGGGCAACGTAAGCACCAATGCGCCCATACATGATCTTCAGCTGACGGCCGGCATCTCGTATTCGCTGTAATCCGTGTACGGCCTGCCAATTGCGAAAGGCATTGCAATGAAGATTTTTGTGGACTATGCCCGCCACGCCGCGTTGAAAGCGGTGCTGTGCGCGAGTTTGCTGGGCGCCGCCGTAATGCTCGCGTGCGCGGCCGAGCCCGCCACGGGTCGCCTCGGTCAGAGCTCCGCCGGACTTTGGTTCGACATCGCCCCGCTCGTGGAGTGGACCAACCGCCCTGCCTTGAGCACCTCTGATAAGGTGAGCCCCGACGACCTCGCGTGGTTCTATGCGCGGCCCGCGCTTGCCTCTCTCGGATTCCAAGTGCGCACGGGACCCCTGCGTGCGGCTATGTCGGTTGAACTCCAGCAGGACCCAGGCGAACTGCTCGTGGGAGGATCCTTGACGAACCTGCCTATCTCTCACGACGGGAAGATATTCTGTTCCGCCACCAACTATCCGAGCGTCGGCTTCCTCGAGGGAGAAGGGCAGGGCTGGCATTTTTCGCTCGGCAGGAGGGCCATCAATCTCGGCCCCGGCCACTATTCTCTGACGGTTTCGGGACAGAATCCATGGTACGACCATGCCTTAGGAGGTCTCTCGGCACGGCTCGGCTCCGGTTCCACGGATTACGATTTTCTTGCGATCAATGTTCAAAATCGATCTGACGACGGAAAGTACCTTTTCATGCATCGACTCCAGCTGGATTTTCCCGTCTGGTCCTTGGGTTTCTCCGAATATAACCTCGTGGCCAGGAATGCACTGGACTTTCAGGATATCGGGCCTTTCCTCGTATATCACCATCTTTTTGCGGGAAAGTCAAACGTCATGGCCCAGCTCGATGCTGAGCTGAGACCTGTTGCCACCCTCCGCCTGTATGGGGAAGCGCTCGTGGACGACTTCAGACTTGCCTCTGAATCTTCTTCTTCGAATCCCAACGCCTTCGGCTTCCATGCGGGACTCGAGTGGGCAATACTGCCGGCTCTGGACTATTTTCGCCCTCGCTTTTTCAGGAAAGACTATGCGACCAGCATAGGTCCTTCCCATCTCCAAGGTGAGCTTATTGCCTCTCTGGAGTGGTACTGGGCGTCGACCTACCTCTACCGACGCAGTTCGAGTGCCCCCAACGAGGCATATTTTTCGCGATATTTTCTTCAGTCGAACAATCTGGGGTGGCAGATAGTGGAGCCTTGGTTTTCGTATCCCCTCGGCCCGGACCGGATGATGTTTTCGGCGCGGCTCGCCTATGCGAAGTCCCACATCGCCGCCTCCTGGCGCACGTATTTCATGATACTCGGTGCCGAATCGGACGAGACCACCTACGCTGCCCCCTATGCGGACAACTGGCTCGGACCGCAGAGCCCCGTCAGCTATTCTGCACACACGGACATCTCCTTCGAATACATGCTGTGGCATTCGACGCTCTTCCGGTCCGCGGTTTCGCTGGACTGGAGGAGCGCAAATACCGCGGTATTCAGTGTGTCGTTTGGGCTTGTGCAGCGGCTTGGCGTCGGAACGACGGAGTGAGTGTTCAGGGGGTGAAGCTGTACTTCAGGCCGACCGAGATGGCGCCGAACCACGTCGACTGGTCGGATGGCCGCCAGTAGGGCTCGCTGCCGTCGGCTTCGGTCAGATATTCGCCGTTCGAGTCTGTGTCCGAATCCGCAGCGGTGACGCTCGTAAGCTCAAGGCGATTCCAGACATAGCCCACGGTGGCTTTGGCCCACACCGTCATGCGACCGAAGGATCGAGAGGCGCTCAGCTTGAGCGTGAGCTTTTTTTCGAGCACGGGGTCGTCCAGCCAACGGAACCAGTCGGCAGAAGTGAAGCCCACTTGATCGTGCCAGGGGTTGGCGGGGGACTGTGCACCCGTCAGCTTGAATTCCAGAGAACTATTGATGGTGGCGATCGGAAAGGTCTTCTTCCACGTGAGCATTGCGGCGAAATTGTTTTCGCCGTTGATGTAGCCGATCATCAGGTCTTCCATTGGGATGCCCACCAGCGCATCCTCGGAGATGACGGCGCTGCCCGGATAGTAAGTGTAGGAATAAAACTCGTTGCGGACCGATTCGAAGGTGTAGCGGGTCGCCCCCGCGATGTAGAGGCCGAATGTCCCCACTTTAGTGTCCAGCCTTCCCCCCAAGGAAGCTGCGAGTTTGTTGGGGGCATAGTTCTGGGCACTCGGATCGAGAATCGGATCCAGGTTCACATCATCGACGAGTACTTGGCCATATACGTACCAGGAGTCTTCGGTGTAGTCCGCGAAGAAGCCCATGAGAGAATTCATGTCACTTGCGCTAGTCCAAGGCCTCCCCGCTGCACTGGCGGCATATTGCACCAGCCATCCCGGGGCCGGAATGGCGAAGGCGTCGATGTTAAAGTATTGCCCCGTATAGAGGAGCGCATCCTGGTAGCCTATGCGCAGCCGGCCGAACCGAAGGCCGAAGGTCTTCAGCACGAGGCCCCGGTCGCGGTAGAGATTTTCTTGCGTCTTCGTCGAGCAAGGCCACAGATCTTTGTCGGATGCCGTATAGTAGAGGCCGCTCTGAAGGTTGTGGTTCAGGCCGACCCAGCGGTCGGTATAGAAGAAGGTTCCCCGTTCCAGGCTGATTTCTCCCATCATCGCCTGGTTGCCTGCGCTGGAGACAAAGAGCGAATAAGGCGAATCGATCATGTCGTAGTTGGCGAATTTCCCTAAGGTGATGCCGATGCCATCGTGGCTATTATACCGGAGCCCCGAATCCTCGGCATAGTAGGAAAGGGTGCCTGACAGCCCCGCCAGAGCTTCCTGTGGGTATTTCCCCTCGTTGTCCACCCGGGCGGACCAGAGAAACTCGAAGTCTCCGAGCTTCTGATACACGCTTCCCACGAAACCTCCCCAGAGCGAACGAGATGTCGTGGTGGGCTTGGCAGCATCGGTTTGCGCGGTGAAGAGCAAGCCGCCGCGTATGTCCAATGCCGGAAGCGCAAGAATGAGCAAGCAGAGCATGGCAACGACAAAAAAAATGTGTTTTTTCATGTTCTTTCGTCTGTTCAGCGGCCCTTTCGTCGTATCATCGTCAAGATAGTCCTACAAAAAATCGAGACGTCGAGCGAAAATGATATGTTTTTGAGATAATACAGATCGTACTGCAGTTTTTTTTTGGTGTCGGCAATCGAAGGGGAATGGTATTCGCCGCAGACCTGGTCCCAGCCGGTCACGCCGGGTTTGAGGAGATGGCGCTGCTGGTAATACGGAATTGCCTCGGCAAGCCTCTGGGCTATCTCGGGCCGTTCGGGGCGAGGTCCGATAAAGCTCATTTCGCCCCTCAGGATGTTCAGTGCCTGAGGAATTTCATCGATTCTGGTGGACCTCAGAAAAGAACCGAACTTGGTGATGCGCCCGTCGCCTTCCTCTGTCGGAGCAAAGTCGTTCCCCTCTTCCCGCATGGTCCTGAATTTGATCATCGTAAAAGGCCTGCCATTGCGCCCCACGCGCTTCTGTTTGAAGAATACGGGCCCCTTACTCTCCAATTTGATGCCCAGCGCGATGATCGGGAAGAAGGGCAAAGAGATGAGCAACAAAAGAGCAGCCAGAATCCGGTCGAGTATTGCTTTTATTGTTTCGTACGGCATGACGGCCCTCAGGTCGACATGCTCCAAAAACCACGATTCGTTGATGGCGTTGATCGGCACGCGCCTAAAAATCATTTCATAGAAATCCGGCAGGTGCATGAATCGGACCTTGATGTCCAAAAGGCCGTACAGCTCTCTGATGAGTTCGGGCGAAAGCGAACGTTGCCCGGCCGCTATGACAATGAGGTCGACGTTGGTTTCTTGTATGATGGATCGAATTGCAGAGACATCGCCGATTCGACGGATTTTCCCCTCTCCATTTTCTGAAGGACAGTCTTCGCCTGCGCCGCCATCGGCCACGGCAACAACCTCTCCATCGTCGTGCAGCGCAATCTCGGTACTGCCACAGCCACCTTCCCCCCGCTCGTCCGAATTGGGATCGAAGAAAAAGCGGGCGTCGTACCCCAGCAGCGTATGCTGATTGAGTTCCCTCACAATTTGTTCGACTTCTTTGGTAATGCCGATAAAACCGACGCCGACTCTGTACTTTTGATTCTGCACCCAGCGCTTTTCGTAGAGGTAACGCCACCCCCACAGGAGTGTCCCATAGATTATGAACAGCAGGACAAGGAGCAGCTTAGGGGCGATGTAGGCGACAGGATTGATATAGAAATAACATACCGACACAAAGCCTGAGGCCAAAAACCCCGCAGAGAAGAGCTTGACGTAGTTGTAGGTGTTGGAAGTGCGGTCCAACCTGTAAAACCCCAGTATATAAAAAATGACGAGCCACAGCGCGAAGAGAGGGGTGAAGTGGACGACGTGATACCAAAGGTACTCAAAAGAAAGCGATCTGCCCCTCCTTGCCACAAGGGAGAGCGACAATGCCGCGTACATGAGGAGGACATCGATCAAAGCTATGAAAAACTGTCGTCGTTTTAGGTTTCGTGGCATATTTTTAATAATCTATCACGATGTGAGAGGTAACATCAATCGGAAGCCCATTCATGATCCTGAACGAGAAAGTTCGGTATAGAGCTGCAGATACCTGCACCACATCGAATCTGCGGAAAAGCAGCGTTCGTAGCGCGCCCGCGCCGACGCGCCCATGCGGGCACGAAGCGCTCGGTCGTTGGTCAAGCGATCAAGCGCCATCAACACCGCATCGCGATCATTCGGCACGAGGAGGCCCGCGTCCGGAGCCAATGCTTCAGATATTCCACCGACATCCGAGGCCACGACGGGCTTGCCGCAGGACAGAGCCTCCAGAATGGACATGGGGAGCCCCTCGTAGTCCGAAAGCAAAAGGAATATGTCGCAGAGGTTGATGCAGTTGCCAGCCTCGGGCACCTCCCCAAGCATCTCAACGTTGAGGGGCAAGTCCAGATTGGTCGCAGCCCGAACGTTGCCGATCCAGAAAAAGCGCATATCCTTCGGCGCCCGGCGGGCCACTTCGAGGAAAAGGTCAAAGCGTTTGGGAGGTTCCAGCCTGGCGATGCTCATGACGATCGTCGCACCCTGAGCCCGTGCTGCCCCGATTCGTTCGGCCACCATAGAAGCAGGAGGGGCGCCAAGCCTGTCGCTCGCGCCGTTGTGGATGAGCCGGACATTCCCTCTCACGCCTGCCCTGCGAAGGTTCCCCTCGTCGTAGGCAGAAACCGGCACGACGGCGGAAGTTCTTCTCGCCATCATTCGCTCCAGCGGCAGGAACCTCCGGTGAGTCTTCAAAATGGTGTCGAAACCGTGGATGGTGTACACCGTAGGAATGCGCCGCGGTGCACCCCAAGAGGCCAGAAGCGCCGCAAGGCGTCCCAAGACGCCTGCCTTAGAGGAATGAAGGTGCACGATCTCGGGCTGCCACCGGCGGATGAGCGCGGTGAGCTCCCAGAGCGCGGCGAAATCCTGCACCGGGTCGAGATTCCTCCGAAGATGGCGCAGAGGAAGCCTCTCCACCCGCGGGTCGAGATGATCCCAGAAGGGACCAATCGGCACGGTGGCGGCCCCGCAGGTGTGGTCAGCCTGCACCGTCCTGTTGGCCAACTCCGTGACCACGCGCGGCGCCCCGCCGAGGTCAGCGTTAGTCACGACGTGCAGAATTCTCATTGCCGCCCTCCTGTCCATGGGAAGCAGCCTGTCGGGCAGAGGGCCTTTTTCATACCACGGGTACCCTTACCCAGGATTCGGGCACGATATCGGAGAAATCGTAGCGATAGTAGGAGAACGGCCCGTGCCGTGCAAGGGACCAGCGGTCTGGAACAATGACGAGCTTATCCGGATTGGGATCGAGCCATGCCCCCCACCAAGAGAAACTGGAGTTGGCGATGATGTGCCCGCCACAGCGGCTCATGAGCCACATGTCGCGCCAGCTGTCGGCGCCGCGGTTCCAATCGACGAAGGTAGCATCGCCTTTGCCCAGGCCAAGGTTGGCACGACACCAGGGCAGATCGTCGGAAAACACCAAAAAATGAGGCCGGACAAATCGCTGTCGCACCAGTCCAAGCGCATTGCGATAGTACGCCTCGGTGCACACCTGCGTTTCTGGCAGCTTGAGGCTGTCTCCACGCCTGACATGGACCGACACGAGCTTGTGACGCCCAGGCGACTCGGCGCTGCCAGCCTTTTGTGCTTCTTCAAGTATCTGACGGTTTTGGGGTCCAGGATCAGAAATGAATTCGAATTCTTGGCGCAGACTGTCGGCGATCGGTGCAAAATACTTCTCGGACTGCCAATAGCCTTCGAGATAACGATCGCCTTCCAGCGTAAAGACCTTGGGATCATAACGAAACTCGCGGTCGATGTAATGGGTCAGTTTCGTACAATATTTGCGCCGCAGCTTGGAAAAAAGGCTGCGTGGGCGCGTTCCGAGGCGCCTGACGTCTTCCTCCCGCGCCACCTTGTATTTCACGGCAAACAGCCTGCCCAGTTCGAAGCCGTTGTGCGCCGGCATGTACTCGTAGGTAGAGGTGTCCAGATACACCTCCTCTCCCGACCGAACCTCGAGCGCCCGCGCAAAGGCATACTGAAACATCTGATTGCCGAGCCCCCCGGCGACTTTGACGATTTTCATTCCCGCCCCAGAATTTTCTTTACTGTATGTTTAAGCAATCGCCCAATTGGAGTATAGACTTTAAAGCCATACCAGAGATATGTCCATATAGAATATGGATGAAATGCTTGTCTTGTGCCTTTTTCGGTCGTCTGGCTATTCAGTGAAGTGTTCTGCCGTATAAGAGTGAGCGTTGGGACTACCCCTCTAAAACGAACTAACCTTCTGTAGTATCCCCAGTTGTCGGCAGGAAATCGAACTGGAATGTTAACCTTACTCATCGCTGCTGCAGCTTTCGCGGTGACAATATAGCCGGCTGCTTGAGCATTATTGCCATATCGTACCAAAATAGGATCTACAATAGAAAATTGTTTCCAAAGCGGTTGTTTTGAACCCCACTTATAATGGTCACAACGTTCAAGAAAAATGACATCACCTTGCTCAATTTTATCGTTTTCAAGGACTTTTAGAATACTTGGAAGATCGTTATGGAGTATAGCGTCATCTTCTAGAATTAATGCCCAGGACAAGCCCCTTTTAACAATCTCTTCATATACTGCGGCGTGACTCAACGCACATCCGACTTCGCCTGGGCGCAAACTTCGATCCTCTAACCTTCGAGCGGATACATCATCATACCAGCGTGGATCGTCGAAATATTCTGAGCCGGGTATTGCATCAAAAAATTCATAGTCGAGTCCTAAATGCTCAAGTTGCATTTTCATAAACGTGCGCCGTTCATTTGCATTGGGAAGGCTGATCACGAATGTCTTCATCTCCTGTATTCCGCTGGGATAAGGTTGTGTTCCCTGAAAATAGTATCTATGTTTGCGTTGAAGGCTTCAATGGAGTATGTATTACTTTTTTCCACCGCAGCTTTCGACATGGCGAGGCGCAGATCAGGATCCATAATCAGCCTTTGCGTCAAACGCCCCAACTCTTCCAACGTCTTCCATCGGAAGCCATTGATGCCGTCATCGACGATTTCGCGCTGTCCACCCTTGTCTATCACGACGGGAACAGCGCCTGCGGCCATGGCCTCGACCGTCGTGATGCCGAAGTGTTCTACATTCAATGGATCAGTGTTTTCATCGATATGTAACCCCATAACATGCCAAAATATTTTTGCCTTTTTGTATAGGGCTTCAAGATTCAATCCTGATAAGTTTACCTTTACCTCTACGCGATGACCATGTGCGGCCTGAGCGACGCGATCATAATATTCTTTGTCTTTATCGTTGCAATACCCAGCAACGATAAGGCGCCAATTAGGGAAGAGATTTTCATGCTCGCAAAAATACGTTACCCCTTCGAGTATGTTTTTGCGTTTATCGAATCGAGATACAAGAAGGATTATATTCTCTTTTTTTTCCTCAATACTAAGAGACCATATTGAACCATAGGTTGCAGGTGGATTCAATACGATTTTTCGTTCAGGGGCGATATTCCAATATCGTTCAAGCCATGCTTCTGTAAATAGGGAATTACATATAAATAAATTATAGCATTTTTCATATTTTTTATCCAGTATATATGCGATTGGTTTTAACAGAGGGATTCGAGAAAAAGTCGGAGATGCAACAGTTCGTCGATTGGCAGGAAAATGTATAATGTGTACATTCTTTTTCCCATAAAAGAATTGCACATTGTGAAAGCAGTTTATATATAGATCTACATTCCTGGAGGTTTTTCTCAATTCACGATGCGCTGCATATCGGTTCCAGAGGCCTGGTGTTTCTTCCTTAAGAAACTGGATATTGATATCCGATGAGAACGAAAGGCCATAGTTCTGATTGAGGAAATCGATATTGTCCTCCATGCGTGCATATTTTGCCTTTTGAGCGACTAACCCAAGATCGAGTTCTTTGAACGTTTTCACAAGATACTGCGCTATCATTGCAGTAAATTTTTCAGCGCCGCCGATCGTCGAGAACAGTGTCGGACAATAAAGCCTCACGCTAAACACTTTCATAGCCTTTCGTTGTGTGTCCCGATTCGAAAATTTTTTATTGACGTTCTCAGCTTTTTCAATCTTTTTCCTATTATGAATCTTATCCACATCTTCTTTGTCAACATGCCGTATTCATGCATGATTTCCATTCTCTCTTCATACGGTAGAGTCCCCGTAGTAGACAAGCCGCCTGCATTGAATTTAGTCACTATATAAGGAACAAAAGCAAATCTTGCCCCTGCTCGTTTGAGCTTGATAAATGCATCCAAATCAGATGCCGATTTGTATTTTATATTGAAACCACCTATTTCGACATACATGTCTTTTTTTACGAAGGTGGCAGCGTGGTGCATCATTCTTCCTTCGTCCAGGTATTTTTCATCCGTTGTGTACCAATAATGCGCACCATCTTGCCGAACAAAATCTATAATTCCATAGACTACTTCATGGTCATCAGCATTTCCTATACTATTTGCAATCGATTCCAGAACCCCAGGATAATACTCATCTCCACATCCGAGAAATCCTATCCATTTCCCACAAGCTATTTTCAGGCCTTTGTTGAAAGCGTCGAATACACCGTTGTCGGCTTCGCTGACGTACTGCACAGCAAATGGCGCACTTTTTACAAGTTCTTGGAGCACACCGCAAGAGTATGCTTCGGATCCTCCATCAACGATTATCCATTCGAAAATCTCATGATTTTGAAGCAACAATGAATTATAAGTTTTTCGTATTTCATCCCCTGAATTGTATGAAGCAGTCACTATGGAGAACAGCATCTTTGGATCCTCGGTTTCTCATGTTTCAAGCTTTTCGAGATTTCTTCAATTTCTTATACAACAATACTACGCCATATGGCATAATGTATTTAATTGGGATTTTCATATATTTAATGATATCCTTTTTATTGCACCTTTCAAGTGGATGTCTTGCAAAATAGTGATTTTTCTTCATTGGAGATTCAACGAATTCAAATATTTTTTCTTTTTCGACTTCCCATGACCTTCGACCTTCAATAATCGTATTGACCGCATTTTCGGCTATTCTGTCCAAGTTCCTGAACTCTATAGGTACTGGTGCATAAGGATCATATAAATAACCGTTCTCTGTATGAATTATGTATTCATTCATTGTCGGAAAGTTAGGCGCTACCACAACACGACCTGCAGCCATAGCTTCCAAAAAAGAAAGCCCGATTCCCTCTTTCATCCTTGGTGCGATGTATATTTGTTTCGAGCACATAATTTTCTCATATTCCTGTTTGCTAGGGAACCAGTCGCTGAACGTCATTCGATATCGGTGTATGTCTTCAATAGAAGGCGGATAGAATATTTGTCCAGGATCTACCGCTCGGTGTATATGAACTGTACTGATTTCTGTGTCTTTAAGAAGGTTTTTTACAAGAGGCCAGTTGATTTCTGTAACCCTCTGCCAAAAAAAGCAAGAACCTTCTTCAGCATCAATCTTCTCAGTAGGCTTTGGGAAATATTTCACCGACAATGTATTGAAGCCAGCCCTGGCCAATAATAATTCCATATTTTTACTGAAGTTAATGATTTTTATGTTCCTAAAAGCGTACCAATAATCAAGGCCTCGGTCACTACATCCATCATACATCGGTACGTATACTATATTTTTACAGTCTATCGACTTGAATATTCGCTGGTTTATCTGTTGCCAAAAGACGACGATGTCATAACCGGTATATACATGGTGACCTTCTTTAATCGTGTGATTCTGATCCCAGCTGGTATCTACAACATATGTTACCTGATATCTTGTCTTAAGCATGTCGACGAAGAATTTCGATGAACCTGTTTTCTGATGAAACGAATGGTCGATAAAAAGAAGTCTCTTCATAGAATCCTCTCATCGAGACGATGTCCCTTGTTACGCATGTTGGTTCGGAGATACCTTTGCCTCAACATTATGATGAGAAATGGGGTTGCCTCTTTCAGTATTCTTTTTGCTTTCAAAACTGCTTTTCTGCAAGCATCTTGTATTATTTGTTTGAAAAGTAGCTTGCGATTCGGCGAGTAATGTCGCTCGACGATGTTGTATATTTCTTGTTTTTGGGCATTCCATCGTTCAAAACCTCGTTCTACACTTTTTATACAGTTTTTTCTAATCGATTCTATATCGCTAAAGTTGATTTGATGGATATGATGTATGTCAAATAAATATCCATTTTTTCTATGTTCTATATATTCATTCATAGTAGGCATATTCACGGCAACAACGGCTTTCCCCATTGCCATGGCCTCAAGAAACGAAAGCCCTATCCCCTCAGTTATCCTTGGTGCTATGTATATGTCTACTTGGGCTATTTTATCTTCAAGTTCAGCTTTATCGTTGAACCATTCCGTAATTTCGATGTTGTATTTTTTTATATCCGCCGCACTAGGCATGAGGAATTGATGGCCTGGATCGACGCTTTTATGTAAAATTACTTTTTCTATGTCTTTGTAATTAATGAGCCTTTTAATTTCTTTCCATGTAAGAGCGTTGACCCGCTGCCAAAAGAATACCGTATAGCGGTTTTTCTTTAGGTCGAAAGGCGTTTCCTTAGGTTTGGGAAAATATTGGAAATATTGAACATCGAACCCCCATTGTTTTAATTTCGAGTAATTAAATTTAGAAAACGATATTATTTTGAATTTCTTGTATTTTTTCCATTTATTCCAATCATCCCAATAATTTTCCATAGGGAAAAAGATTGTGTTTCTCTTTGAGAGTTCTGCTATGAAATCAGACGGCAATAAATCGGCGATTTGCCAAATTATGATTGCATAATAATCGTCAAGATTGAAGGATGATGAATCGAAACCTTTCTCGGAATGAAGCCAGCTCTCGTCATACACGCATTCTACTTCGTACTTTTCTTGAAGCATTTGTTCTATGAACTTGGATGAGGCTGTTTTTTTATGATAGGAATGCCCGATGAACAGTACTTTTTTATTCATGTATCAGCTTCTCCCATTCGGGCATAATAGATTCAGGATTATATTTTCTTATCGATTCGACTGCGTTCCTGGACAATTTGACGTATAATTCAGGATTTCCTATGAGATAATCAATCAGTCTGGCAAGTCCGGCCGCATCATTTTCTTTCGACAACAATCCATTGTAATGATCAGAGATCAAATCATTAATCCCAGAGCACGACGAGAATCCTATCGGCACCACACCTCTGGCCATGGCCTCTGATACAGCGAGAGGGAATCCTTCGAAGAGCGAAGGCTGAATTATCACATGGGCTTTTTCGATTTCCTTCTCGATCGAATTTGTAAAACCTTTTAAGAACACACGGTTTTCCAGCTTATTTTTTTCGATCATCTTTTTCAAAGTTTCTTTTTCGCCGCAGTCTTTTCCCCAGATATCACAACTCCAATTATCTGAGCGAACTATCGCGAGCGCTTGGATTAATATATCGAAGTTTTTTTCTTTTACGAGATTCCCAATGGCGATAATGTTGACGTGGTTCCCGATATGCTTATGGCGATCCCTTGTGAATTCATAGATGAAGTTAGGTATATAAACCAGCTTCTTTGTATCTTGGCAATATCCCCTTGCTTCGGCTATGAACTTCTTTTGCAATACAGTGATCTTATTGGCCCTGTTCAATCCTTTGACTTTTGCTCTGAAGATAATCTTGTTGAGTGAGAATCCTTCAATTTCTGCTTGAGGTCGGCTGTGGAGCGTTATGATGAGTTTTGTTCTTTTAGTGTTTACTGCAAAAGGTACTATTGATATCGCATCAGAGCCGTGGACGGAAACGACATCGTAACCTCCTCGATTAAAGGCTATTTTCCATGCCCAAACAGGAGCAATATTCTCTTGGATAAACCATCTGAGCTGGTATAATGATTCTCCAATATGTTTATATAAAAAGAATGGTAAAATTGAGGGAATATTATAGAGAATTTTGATGATTATTTTACTTACCTTTAATAATCGAACAGGACGAACTTTGGCTAGATTAAAAAAATATACTCGTGGATCGAGTTTAAATTCTAATTTTTCTTGAGTCTCGTCGTAGCACAGAAATGAGACATCATTGTTTCTTTTTACCAATTCATTCGCAAGATTGACGGCAGCCTTCACACTGCCATATCCGACCCCAAGACAACGCATCATGCATATTGCGATTTTCATTTTGCCTATTTCACCATTTTAGCATTATCCTGAGTTTTGAAACTAGTTTTTCAAAGAAAGTCTTCTCGGTGTGTTTGTTGAGCTCTTTCATATATTTATAGTATATATTGACCAATAGATACGAAATGACTTCTATAGGCAGCACACGCAATATTGTTTGGTCGGATAGAGCCTTTATGCAGTTTTCCGATGGGATTCCTTTGTTTACCAGCAGGATGAGTCCCTCGATATAGTCTCTAGGTATAGGAAGATAATCCGCGAGGATTTCAACCAGTTCTTTCCTGGCAGCTTCTTCGTTCGAAGACATCCCTCCATCCGTGAAATATAGAATAGGTTGCTCTACCTTCGCCACCACATAACCTCGGCTGATGAGCTCCAATTCAAATTTCAAATCCGCCGCAATTTTATATTTTGTATTATATCCTCCGATATCATCATACGCTTTCCGCGAGACAAGCAAGGTTTCATGTGCGCATGGATTTTGAGCAATATAGGCAGATTTATCAAAGCAATTAGGCCAGTATACATATTTAATGGAGGAATCCTTATCTATGATATACGCTTGAGCTCCGCAATAATCGGCCTTTTGTTCTCGAATTGCGTTGACACTGAGCTCGATTGCTTCGGGAATGAAGAAATCGTCGGAATTCAGCATGATGATATAATCACCATGCGATATTCGATATCCTTTATTCATTGCATCATAGACGCCATTATCCTTTTCAGATATCAATATGTCGATTTTATCCCTGTATTTCTCAAGGATTTTGAGAGTACGATCCGTACTTCCTCCATCAATGACTATATATTCGATATTTTTATATGTTTGTGCGATTACCGACTTAACGCATCGCTCGATAAACCTTTCAGCATTCAGAACGACCGTAATTATGCTCACTAAGGGGCGATTATCCGAATGTTTCGTGCTCATAGTGTTCTTTGATTTTATTATTGTCCGATCAGTTTTGCATACTCATCGGCCACTTTATCGACGTTATCTAGCATTAAGAGCTTGCCGTGGTCCAGCAGCGCACCTGTCTGGCAAAGTTGCCGAACTGCTCCAATATTGTGACTCACAAACAATACGGTTCTCCCCTGCTTTTCGCTCACCTCCTTCATCTTCCCGAGGCATTTTTCCTGAAACTTGACGTCCCCCACGGCGAGCACTTCGTCGGCGATCAGGATTTCGGAGTTGAGGTGCGCTGCGACGGCGAAGGCGAGCCGCACGTACATGCCGCTGGAGTAGCGCTTGACGGGGGTGTCGATGAATTCCGGCTCGATTTCGGAGAACGCGACGATCTCGTCGAAGTTTCTGTCGATGTCGGCCTTGGACATGCCGAGGATCGCGCCGTTGAGGTAGATGTTTTCCCGCCCCGTGAATTCGGGATGAAAGCCTGTCCCCACTTCGAGCAGGCTCGCCACGTGGCCGCGCATCTTTACAACTCCTTCTGTGGGAGCCGTTATCTGGGAAAGGATCTTGAGGAGCGTCGATTTGCCTGCGCCGTTGCGGCCGATGATGCCCAGGCGCTCGCCCTGTTGGACTTCGAAGTTGATGTCCTTGAGCGCCCAGAACCGTTCTCTCTTGCCGATGCGCGATTCCTCGTTTATTTTGGTCCACGGGTCGGGCTTGCCTTGGAGTTTTGCGGTCCAGCTCTGGATGTCCTTCCAGAGGCTTCCGTTGCCTATGACGCCGAGGCGGTACTCTTTGGAAAGGTGCTCTACTTTGACTGCGGTGCTCATGGCTTTCCTCACACGACATCGACGAAGGTTTGTTCGTTATGGTTGAAGGTCATGAGGCCCAAAAGGAACACGACCACCGAAACGATGAGGCTGTACGCCCACATCTTCAGGTTGCAGCTCCCTTTTCCAAAAAAAGAATATCGGAACATTTCTATGACGGGTGCGACGGGATTGAACTGAAAAAGCACTTTCCATCGCACGGGTATGCTCGATATGGGATAGACGACCGGGGTCGCGTACATGAGGAGGGAAAGGCCGAAGCTGACCAGGTTGCGCAGGTCGTGGTACTTGGTTGTCAGCGCGGAAATCATGATGCCGAACCCGGTTCCGAGGAGCGCCAGCTGGAGAATGTAAATCGGCGTGGTGAGTATCCACCACGAGAGCGAAAACTGAACGCCGTTCGCGAGGTAATACACGTAGAAGACGAGCATGACGGCGAATTGGATGAGGAGCGTAAAGAACGCATTGGTCACATAGGCTATCGGCATGGTCAATCTGGGGAAATAGACCTTGCCGAACAGACCTGCATTGTTGATGAAGGTGTCCGAACACTTCTGGAGCGTCGTCGCAAAAAAGGTCCACAGCATCGTCCCCGAAAAGTAGAACAGGGCCTGGGGTATTTCGTCGGTGCCCATCTGCGCGATGTTTCCAAACACGAACATGTACAGGAACGTCGACATGAGCGGCTGGAACACGAACCACAGCGGACCGAAAATCGTCTGTTTGTAGACCGAGACGAACTCTCGTCGGATCATCAGTGTGATCAGATCTTTGTACTGTCGCAACTCTTTTAGGTTCAGTCCCAGCCACATCCTTTTCGGTGTTATGACGACGTCCCATGTTTCCTTATCTGATGTCATTATCGTCGATTCCCTGCATTCAATGATAAAAATTCTCGATATGAGCGTTCGATGCCTTCCCTGAGGCCTATTTTCGGTTTCCAGCCGAGCGCGAAGAGGCGCGAGCTGTCAAGGAGTTTTCGCGGCGTACCGTTGGGCTTCGTGGTATCCCACAGGATTTCGCCCCGGAACCCTTCCACATCGGCGATCAGTTCGGCGAGCTCTCTGATGCTCAGCTCTTGCCCTGAGCCTACGTTTATGAATTCCCCGATATCCTTGTAGTTGTACCGCTCCATGAGCATAACCGCGGCGTCTGCCAGGTCGTCGGCGTGCAGAAACTCCCTCAAGGGGGTTCCGTCGCCCCACAGAACGACCGGCTGGCCTTTCTCCTTTGCTTCATAAACCTTCCGAATCATAGCCGGGAGCACATGGGAGGTAAAGGGGTCATAGTTGTCGCCCGTTCCGTAGAGGTTTGTCGGCATGAGGGAGATATAGTTGGTGCCGAATTCGGTGTTGTAGTAGGCGCACATCTTGATCGCCGCAATCTTCGCTATGGCGTAGCCCTCATTGGTGGGTTCCAGTGGCCCGGTGAGCAGGTACTCTTCTTTGAGCGGCTGAGGTGCCAGCTTGGGATAGATGCAGGAGGAGCCGAGGTTGAGCAGTTTTTTGACGCCGTTCTTCCACGCCGCATTGATGACGTTGAGGGCGATGGCCATGTTCTCGTAGAAGAACTCGGCAGGATAATAGGAATTTGCCCCTATGCCGCCCACGCGAGCCGCGGCGAGGAACACATAGTCCGGCTCTTCCTGCTCGAAAAAGGCTTCCACTTCGGACTGGCGCGTCAGATCGAGCTCGGCGTGGCCGAGGACGACGATGTTGTCGTATCCTTTTGCCTTGAGGCATCGCACGATTGCAGAGCCCACAAGGCCACGGTGGCCGGCCACGTAGATTTTATCATGCGGATTCATGATTCATTCCTCCCTCCACCTGCATGGATGCCATGCGGCCAATGCTGTGTTGTTATGTATTTCTTTGTGTATTTTCATAGGAGGTCGGGCCTCCTTTCGGCGATGACTTTGAGCACGTCGCGCACGTTCTGACTCTGGCCGCGACGCATGATGAGGGTGGTGTCGTCGGTCTGCACCACGATGAGGTCTTCTACTCCTTCGAGAATAATGGGCTTTTCTCCTCCCACGACGAGGCAACGCCGAGAATTGAGGAATGTGGCATCGTCTGCGAGCGCTGCGTTCTCTGCATCTCCCCTCGTCTCGTCGTACAGGGCGTCAAAGCTGCCCAGGTCGCTCCAGCCAGGATCGCAGGCCACGACTTTGACTCTCTTACTTTTCTCCATGACGGCATAGTCGATCGATATGCTGGGAATGGCCGCCATATCTTCCGGTCGAGGACGCAGCAGGTTTCCTTTCTCGGCCCGCGCATACGTGCGCTGTGCCGCATCGAAGACCTCTGGGGCACAGCGCGACAGCTCATCCAACAAGGTGCCAGCGCTGAACACGAACATGCCGCTGTTCCAGTAATACCGGCCGGATGCCAGGTAGGCCTCGGCCGTGGTCCTGTCTGGTTTTTCTCGGAATGAAAGGACATTCTCTCCATCCGCCTCGATGTAGCCGTAGCCGGTTTCGGCGTACTGTGGCGTTATTCCAAAGGTGACGAGGAAGCCCTGTTCCGCGAGCCTGGCCGCGCGCCGTACCGCCTCAGCGTACCGATCGTGCTTGGTGATGCGGTGATCGGAAGGGGAGACGAGCACAAGTTCGTCCCGTGGAAGCCCCATGAGGATGAGGGCTATTGCCGGGGCCGTATTGCGGCCCATGGGTTCCAAAAGCCCTTCGACGCGCTCGATCCCCATCCGCGCCATCTGGCTTTTTACGAGCGGCAGGTGTTCGACGTTCGTCGCCACCACAAATCTGTCGCAGAGAGGCCTATTCCGTGACAGCACCTCCTCGAAGAGCGATCTGTCTCTGAAAATACGTGCAAACTGCTTAGGCGTCTTTTTGCGGCTCAGGGGCCACAGACGAGTGCCTGAACCGCCGCACAAGATCAGATTGACCATCGAATTCTCCTGACCAGGTATTTCGACAGCGACCACCACCGCAGGATGGCCTCGCGGCGGGCTGAAATCCTGCCTTCTGTGCGCATTATAGCATACGTTTCCAGTTCGCCCTTTTCCATGGGCCAGAGCTTGGCAGAGATGCCTCTGCCTTTCGTGTACTGTATGAGGGGCCTGTTTAGCACCACGATGGTGCCGCGATGCGCGATCCGAAGCCAAAGTTCGAAATCTTCAGAGTATCTCCGCGCTTCGTTGAAGTCCCCTGCAGCGCTCAGGCTGTTTTTCCTCGCGACGACGCTCGATGTGTACACAATATTATTCGGCAGCAAGGCTCTGAACCTGAGGGTGAATTGCGCCGGCCGGCATAAGAACCGTGTGCCGTTCATGGCGGTGCAGACGAGATCGACTTCGGGATCTGCTTCCAGAATTGCAAGCTGCGTTCTCAGTTTGCCGGGAAGCCACAGGTCGTCCGCGTCGAGGAAGGCTACATAATCACCTTTTGCGGCGCGGAGCCCTGCATTGCGCGCGGCTGCAGGGCCCGCATTCCTCTGATGGATGATGCGGATGTGAACCGGGCTGCGCTTCGCCAGCGATTCGGCGACGCGGGAGGTGGCGTCGGTGGAGCCGTCGTCCACGACGATGATCTCGAGCTGATAACGTTCGTCTTTTTCCTGATCGAGCACCGAATGAACGGCCCTTGCGAGGGTCTGCTCGGCATTGTATGCGGGGATCACGACGCTCACGAGGCTCATTTGACATCTCCCAGTCTGACATCCCCTAGCGCGCGCAGCAGGCTGGACCATCGCTCGATGATAGGCCCTATTTCGTAGCGATGGATGTTCTGGCGGGCCGCGGCCCCCATTCGTCTCCGAAGAGGAGCATCGTCGGCAAGCCTGCCCATTCTTTCGGCGAGCGCCGCGACGTCGTAGAGCGGGACGATAAAGCCATCCTGACCATCTTCGATTATTTCGGAAGGGCCCTCGGGGCAGTCGAAGCTCACGCAGGGGACACCTGCCGCCATCGCTTCGACGAGCGTCATGGAAAAACCTTCGTACTCCGAACTTATGGCATACATCGATGCGCCGGCGTATTCTTCCGCGACGTTGTGCGTGGGCGGAAGAATCTGTACGCTGTCCTCAAGCCCACGCGCGGCCAGTTTATTCCTGAGCTCGGCCTCTTTCGACCCTGATCCGCGGATCCGTAGACTCCAGTCTGGATGCGCCCTGGCAAATACGGCAAACGCGTCGATGAGCAGGTCGAAGCGCTTCTGCGCCTCAAGCCTTCCCAAGGCGAGTATGCGCTTTGTCTCGAGGCCGGCTGGGTGATCGGGGAAGCCTGGCACAGGATTGGGAATGCACACGACGTTCCGAGGCGCAAGCACACGGCGCCAGGTTTCGGCGTCCTTGTGGGTCAGCGTGACGATGAAGTCGCAGCACCGGGCGGCGATTCTGCGGCTCGGATGGTTTGCAGCGTACGTCGCATTGAAGTGCTCCCACGCGATCAATGCAGGCCTGTGTGGCCGTTGCAATAGCGCCACCAGCAAGAAATGTCTGATTTCTCCCACCCCCGACAGGATGACGACATCGGGCGCCCTGTGTCTGACAAAACGCAGCATGTGGATGTTTGAGCCGAGGATGTGTCGAGCGCCTCCCGCGAGCGGCAGATAGGAGAGTTTTACTTCGGGGCTGTAAGGATAGCCACAGGCGTGGTGAGGGGGCGGGCACAGCGACAGCACCTCGACGTCGAAGTGCTCTGAAAGTCCATTCGCGATGAGGTTGGTGACCCGCTCCGTTCCGGCCCACCCGTGCGCATCGTGTATCACAAAGAGGACGTTCATTCTCGTGGTTCAAATATTTTGTAGCCGCCGTCTTTTAAGTATCGTTCTTTGCGGGCTTCGGCCAAGTCGTGTTCCATCATCTCGCGCACAAGCTCTTCCAGGCTGTGCCGTGGCGTCCAGCCGAGTTTCTCCCTGGCCTTGGTTGCATCGCCGAGCAAGAGGTCCACCTCGGTCGGGCGGAAATATGCGGGGTCGACTTCCACGAGGACCTTGCCTGAGGCGGCATCGATACCTTTTTCTTCAAGGCCGTGCCCGCGCCACGCCATTTCGAACCCTGCGTGGCGGAACGCCATGGTCACGAAATCGCGTATCGAGGTGGTCTTCCCTGTTGCGAGCACGTAGTCGTCGGGCTCGGGCTGTTGGAGGATGAGCCACATGCCCTCCACATAATCCTTCGCGTGTCCCCAGTCGCGCTTTGCGTCGAGGTTGCCGAGATAGAGCTTCTGCTCGAGCCCGTATTTGATCCGCGCCGCTGCCCTGGTGATCTTCCTCGTCACGAAGGTTTCTCCACGGACGGGCGATTCGTGGTTGAAAAGAATGCCGTTGCTGGCATGGATGCCATAGGCTTCGCGGTAATTCACGGTAATCCAGTACGCGTATAATTTTGCCACAGCGTAGGGGCTGCGCGGGTAGAAGGGCGTCGTCTCTTTCTGAGGAATCTCCCTGACCTTGCCGAAGAGCTCTGAGGTGGACGCCTGATAAAACCGCGTCTTTTTTTCTAGGCCAAGTAAGCGTATTGCCTCCAGCAGCCGCAAGGTCCCAAGGCCGTCGGTGTTCGCCGTATATTCCGGCGTGTCGAAAGAAACTTTGACGTGACTCTGCGCCGCCAGGTTGTATATCTCGTCAGGTTCGATCTCTTCGACGAGCCGGATAAGGTTCGTGCTGTCGGTGAGGTCTCCGTAGTGGAGCCTGAAGCGGTTGTCAGGATCGTGGGGGTCCTTGTAGAGGTGGTCGATGCGCTGCGTATTGAAGCTCGAACTTCTGCGCTTTATCCCATGGACTGTATAACCTTTTTCGAGCAGAAACTGTACGAGGTAGGAACCATCCTGCCCTGTTGCGCCCGTAATGAGTGCCGTCTTTGTCCTCTCCGTCATTTTTTCCCCTCCACTGGTGCGATTTTCTTTGTGATATAGCTAAAAAACGCCTCGACCCGGCCCATGAGAGAAGGTTCCAACCGTTCCCGGAAGAGCCCAAACAGGTCGAAGGCCTTCACCGCCCCCACGCCGTAGACGCACAGCCCGTCGTTCTGGCGGAAGACATACAGCTCCCACACCATGTTGCCGGGGGCCACGGCCCGAAAATGCTGGTAGCTGTAGACGATGGGGTCCAGATTGACCGCGGAGAACCGTAGGATTCCTGTCTCCAGCCTGTAGTCGTATTGGGCTCGGAATGCGTCGAAGGGCTCCATGTGCTGACGAACCTCGATCGTCTCGCCCTTGCCGGCTTGCCGGGCTTTTCTGCTCAGCACATCCATCGTATCGAACAGCGCGTAGGTCGTCTTTTGCTGTTTTGACCAATAGGGAATGCCTACGTAACTTTTGACGTCGGAGAGGGCGGCGGCGATACGGCTCAGCATGCCGTCGGCCTGTGCCCCATCCTGTATGGGGACGAAGGCCATGAATTCCGCCGTATAGTTAGGACGAGTGGTCTGGATTCGTCGTACTATTTCTTTGGTCTCGTTGTCGTCGCGCGTCAGGCTGAGTTTTCCGGGGCCCTCGAGAGGACGGACGACCATGTCCCCGCGCTCGAGCGCAGATGCCTCGGTGTCGGAGAGCCCCTGAAATATTCCTGCATACGGGGCGCTTCCTCCTGCCGGCATGGCAGAGACAATCGCGGTCGCAGCGACGATTGTCGTTGAGAGCACAACCGTCAAAAGTACAGTTCGGGCAGATTGCACGTTCGCTCCTCAGAAGAAAAGTCCCAAGCCAAAGAATATCTCATACGGAGAGTATCCGTCGCGGGGGCTCGGCGCCGTCAGAGACTTGTTCCGTATTACCGCATCCAGGTCGAAGGCGGCGCTTGCCCTCACGATGAAAGTGCGCATCCGCAAGGGGTAAACGCAGAATTCGAGCCCCGCCGTGTACCATGCGCTGTCCTGAAATGCATCGCCGAGGTGCTTGCGGCAATAGCCAAGATCGACAAAGGGCGTCATCTGAAGCTCGAAATCGAACCAGTTTTTGCCGATAATGACGTGCGTGGGGAAATCGAATAGTTTGATTGGCACCTGCAGATTTAAGAACGCCGCAGCCCCGCCCCAGAGGCGTTCATCGATTATGCCCCTCATGTAGGTGCCCAAATCGGTCCGCGTGGTGTCGGTGAAGCTGTAAAAGCCCACAAAGCGCGCCTCGAAGCCGATGGTGCCGCCTTTGGTGGCATGATACACGTACGCACCGTCGAAATCCAGGGTCGGGGCTCCGGTCAGGAAATTATAGGCGTCGGTGTTCGTCAGATGGCCTTCCATGCCCCTGCGCATGTTGTTGACCCAGTCGACGCGCCCAAAATGCAGGCCGTGAGAGAAGGTGAGCTTAAAGCCCTTTCTGTCGTCCCGGACCATTTCCCCTGGCCGCCAGTTCAAGGACGCGGTGAGGGAGGGCGCATAGGAGACTTGGCCGTATCGGCCCGCCGAAAATCCGGCCGGTATCCACGAAGAGGCCGCCAGCGACGAGACCAGAAAGTACGGATCGGTATCGTTGTCCACTTCATCGGGGTTGGACTGGTATCCTTGGTTTGCGCTCAGGGTGATCGGATAGGCGCGGGTGGGAAACACAATCGAAAACCCAAGGTTGGAAATCGAGGATGTGGGCCTACCATCGGCGTGGACCGCGAGGTCTTCGTAGATGCTGACGCTCGCGTCGTAGCCTGCGAGCTGGAAGGGCAGGTTCATGCTGGCAAGCCCACCGTAGGAATGTCGTTCACGTTGGTCGATCGCGTAATCGACATTCAAAACCAACGTCTGCATCGAGCCGAGGAAGTTGTAGTCCCTGCCTCTCGCGCTGAGCGTTAAGCCGTCGTTCGAATCGTATTTGAAGTACGGCAGCGCGATGATGTTCCAGGAGTCTTGGGTGATGAACGTGATGTCGATGAAGACGCGCCCTTCGTCGCCCTTTTCGAGCGCATACTCGGCCTTGACATCTGCGAGCACGCGCTCGTTCAACAGTGTCTGTCTCCGCTGTTCGAGATAGCCTTCGAAGTCTTCCAGCGTGGCGAATTCAGTTCCGATTGCGATGTTGGCTTTTTGGCGCAAGACGCGCTCTCTCGTGAAACCATTAATCTTGAAGGACACGCTGCGTATCGTGTAGACCACACGCGCTTCCGGGAATGCGGCGAACGGGGCGCAGACGATCAACAGCATTCCAAGGAAGAGCCCTAATGTGCGCACGAGAAATCCACCTCGTGCTCCTCGGTGTTTTATTTTTTGTCCTCCTGAAGATGATCGTGTAGGCGTATAGGTTCGTTATTATTGCATCTTGTCGTGAATTTGGCAATTCTCTTGTTAGTGCTCTCAAGCTTGTGCAAAGGGCAGGAGCGCGGAGAACGGGGTGGTTTTCAATGGTTTCAAGCCAGGACGAAGCGGGGGACATACTCAGGGCTGGTTTTGCCTGGGGTTTTCCAGGCTTTTGTCCAGGTACGGTG
>JARKOY010000067.1 GCA_029975555.1 Spirochaetia bacterium
ATAGCCGCGGGCGGCGCCGGGGTTTCAACGCCTGCGGTAGGCCCGGCGGGACTGGCAGCGGCGCGGCCGTCGCCTCGACGTTCACCGTTCTGGTTTCCGGCGCGTGTTCCTCTCCCTCCGGCTTTTCCGCCCGCTTCAACCCGGTGCCCAGTTCCACCGTGAACCCGGCGCTGGTCACCTCCGCGGCCGGCATATCCATCGCCAGCGGCGCGGCGGGCAAGGCCGTCTCTCCCGCCGCCAGCTTCCCCAGCGCGGCCCGCAGCTCCTCCATCTCCGCGTAGCGGTGCTCCGGCTGCTTCGCCAGCGCTTTGAACAGCACCTGCTCGCAGGCTTCGGATAGCTTCGGATTCAGATTCCGCGGGCGCGGCAGCGGGTCGCTCATATGTTTAAATACCACCGCCATGGGCGTGTCCGCGCTGTACGGCTTCTGCCCGGTCACCAGTTCGTACAGCACCACCCCCAGGGCGTACACATCCGCCCGCCCGTCCACCTCTTTTCCCATGCCCTGCTCGGGCGCCATATACTCCGGCGTGCCAATCCCCACCCCGGTGCCGGTCAGGGTCTGCCCGCCGCCGCCTTCCAGCAGTTTGGCGATGCCAAAGTCGGTCAGCATCGGCTGCCCGCCTTCGGTCAGCAGAATATTCGCCGGTTTGATGTCGCGGTGCAGCACTCCCTTGCGGTGCGCGTACGCCAGCGCTTCCGCCAGCGGCAGCAGCAAGCGCGCGGCTTCTCCCTCCTCGTACGGCCGGCCAAGCCGCTCCTTCAGCGTCCCGCCCTTGAAATACGGCATCACCAGATAGGGCGCGCCGCGGTATTTGCCAAAATCAATGATCGGTACAATGTTGGGATGGTTGAGTCTGGCCAGAGTCTTGGCTTCGCGCTCAAAGCGCTGCAGCACCTTTTCCAGCACGGAGGGGGCGAACTCTTCCACCCGGATCACCTTGAGCGCCACCTCGCGCTCCAGGGTGGTGTCCAGCGCCCTGTACACCGCGGCCATGCCGCCCTGGCCAATGGGCTCAATCAC
>JARKOY010000069.1 GCA_029975555.1 Spirochaetia bacterium
TAAGGAGATGGTATGAATTGAGTTTTGTTGGCAGTGAGCTCTGAGAAGGTAGACTTTCTCGGAGTAGACAGGTCACAGGCTGTATCGTAGCGTTGAGGCATCGCGACCTCGGGAAGGAGATTGGTCAGACCTGTGGCCGAAGCGCCACCATGAGGCCCGAAAGGCGACCTCGCATAGGAGTTTGGTGACTGCCGCAAAGCACGTCTACTCCACTTCGGTTTTTCCCAGACCCTTGTGGAGGAACGAGAGCATGGCTCGTTACATCGGAGTGGATTTGCATCGGAACCAGTTTACGGTGTGTCTGATTGCGGAGAATGGCCGGGAGTACCTGAGCGAGTATCGGCTGGACGAATTGCCCCGCTTCGTGAGCAAGTTGCGGCCGACCGATGAAGTGGCCGTCGAGGTGACGGGGAACACGCGGCTGTTTTACGACGCCGTGGCCCCGCGCGTGGCGAAGGTGGTGGTGGTCAATCCCTCGCAGTTCAAGCTGATTCGCCAGTCGGTGAAGAAGACCGATGCGCACGACGCGCGGACCTTGGCTTTTTACCTGTCGAAAGCAATGCTGCCCGAGGTGCGGATGAAAGACAAGCTGCACGCGCAACTGGCGAGCCTCACGCAGACCCGCGACACGCTGGTGAAGCAGCGGACCGCCTTGAAGAACAAGGTGAACAACATCCTGTCGGCCCACGGGATCAACCTGCGGAAGGAAGCCCTCGGCAGCGACTCGGGCTTGGAAGAAGTCCTGGGGCTGAACTTCGATCCGATCGTGCAGACGGAGCTGCGGGTGATCGTCGGTCAGATTCGAGCCCTCAACCAGAGCATTGCCGAGTTGGAGAAGACGATCAAGGCCGAGGGGCCGAAGCTGCCCGGCCACGAGAACCTGCGGAGCATCAAGGGGATTGGCGATCTGGGGGCGACGATCCTCTTGTCGGCCATTGGCGACATTCGCGACTTCGCCCATCCGGGAAAGCTGGCGGCCTACTTCGGCATCGTGCCCCGGGTGCGCAACAGCAACGAGGTGGAACGCTCCGGGCGGATCACCAAACGGGGGACGAAACTGGGGCGGACCACCTTGGTGCAATGCGCGCTGATCGCCATGCGCTACAGCTCGTACCTGGCGAAGTTTTACCACAGGATTCAAGCCCGGCGGGGGACGGGCAAGGCGATCATTGCCTTGGCGAAGAAGTTTTTGGGCGTGATTTATCACACCTTGAAGAACAACTGGATCTTCGCGGACTTCCCGAACTTCGTGCTTGCCAAGGCATCGTGAGGCAAGGGGTCGTGCTTCGCACGAGGATTTACCGCATGAACGCTCAAAGAGGGACCCGCCGACAGAAACGAACGAGGGCGCACCGCGGGCGGCGCGCCCTCGTCCCTCTTGGAGCCCTGGCGCGGCGCTCGGGTTGCGTCCCCGCATCGCCCTATCCTCCGCCCAGGCTGATCAACCGTAGCACGCACCCAAAAGCGCGCAAATCGTTAACCTTTTACGACCGAAAGGATTGCGCCTCCAAACGCAACCCCCTGGGGTAGACAACAATCATAGGAGG
>JARKOY010000075.1 GCA_029975555.1 Spirochaetia bacterium
TTGAAGTGCTCGAACGGAAGCGACTGCACCAACACCAACACCACCATGGCCACCAAGATCACGCCGGTCATGTTGACGCTCAAGGCAGTAACAACGGCAGCGGCAATTGCCAGGGCTCCTAGCCACAGGAGGGAACGCCACAGCCTCCTGACGTACTCACGCCGATCAGGCACCTGCAGCCCAGTGGTGATCACGTAGGAGATCACGAGTAGTTCGGGGTCGACCACCACCCGATAACCGCTGCGGTACAGCTGATTCACTCGGAAGCGAAAGAGCTCGAACAATCCCGGTGGCACGTCGCGCAATTCCTTGAGCGAACGGTGACTCAGCCGAAGGGTCTCAGGAGCCGCTGCCACCTTTCGTTTGCGCAGTGGCTGCCAGATCTCCATGAAGGCCCAGCGTCGGCGAGGCTCGGCCGGTGTCGCCGCGATCCATGCGACATCATGCTGAACTGCAGTCGCAGTCGCATGCCCGTCGAGCATCCATCGCAGCAGCGCTTCTCTCTCCTCAGCAGAGCCCAGACCGTCTTGTCGAGCCCTTTCCAAGGCCCGCCACGCGACGGATCGGTCCTGCGCTGTGGACAGCTCCACAATCAAAGGCGCCAGACTCTCGGACACGTCCGGCGGCGTTCCCAAGTGGTCGCATACCTCGACGCGCTTGGGAGAAACCAGCATCATGTTGGGGTTTGCTTCGAGGAACTCGATCCACTGCTCACGCAGGTCCAGCAAGTGTCGCTCGATGTCCGCGAGTGTCGCTGCCTGTTGAGGGATCCGAGTCTGCGCCACAGAGTGTCTATCATCGCCGTCCGCGGCGTCCCGCGCTGCGAGATCTTGTCGCTGCGCCGCGGCCATCCGGTCTGTGAAAGCCAGCTGAGAAGACCAGACGAACTCATCCCTGGCGTACATACAGTCCAACGCGACTCGCAAAGAGCCATCAATCGCACTGACCTTGATAGGAAGATCGGCGGGCCCGACGCCCAACTCACGGGCCAGCTCGTAAGGCCCCATCTCAAGCAGGACGACGCCGTCGAGCACATGCGCATGCGTCAGCAGCACCCGAGAACCGAGCAGTGCCACCACGCGAAGGAGACCGACCAATTCCCGCTTCGCCGCCACGGGGCCAAGTTCCGCCCAAGCAGCCCGCTGAGCCACACTGTCACAACGCGCCACGAGAACCAGATCACCGATCGCCGGAAAGGTGGGCGCA
>JARKOY010000076.1 GCA_029975555.1 Spirochaetia bacterium
TCGCCAACGGCTTGAATGTCCGCGAGGCCGCCGCACGCCTCAAGGTAGGAAAAACCGCTCTCTACGCTGCCTTGCAGGCGGCCAGTTCTGGCAGTGCAGCCGACTCCTGATATTTCGTGCAGTCGCCTTCTGAAAACGACAGCGCGGCACGGGAATCAAGGCATTGCGATTCTCGAAAATAGTTCTTGAAATTCTATTCTTGATTGCATATCATCTCAACGAGTTTCGATAAGAAAGGATGCGCATGCGACCGTCTGTTGTGCTTGACATGAAGCGAAGCGCAGTGCGTGAAGCGGTAGGCCGCTTTCGCGCCGCGAACCCGCGCGTCTTCGGCTCGGTGCTGCATGGCACCGACCGGGATGGCAGCGACCTCGACCTGTTGGTCGATGCGCTGCCCGGTGCCACGTTGTTGGACTTGGGCGATTTGGAAGAAGAACTGAAATCGCTGCTCGGCGTTGACGTCGATCTGCTGACTCCCGGCGACCTGCCGCCGAAGTTCCGGGCCAAGGTGCTCGCGGAGGCGCAACCGATATGAGCGAGAACCGCCTGCCCGATTACCTCGACCACATTCAGCAGGCCGCAACCGATGCGCGCAGCTTCGTGGAAGGGATGGCCAAGGACGACTTCTTGGCCGACAAGCGCACCCAGCAGGCCGTCATCATGAGCCTGATCGTCATCGGCGAGGCGGCCACAAAGGTGATGGATGGCTACGTCGAGTTCACCCAGGCGCATGCCGACGTGCCGTGGCGCAGCATGCGCAATATGCGTAATCGCATGGCTCACGGCTATTTCGACATCAACCTCGATGTGGTGTGGGAGACGGTACAGGAATGGCTGCCGGCGTTGCTCCAGCAATTGCCCGCCGTGCGTCAGGATGCCGACGATGAAGACCGTAACGACAACTGTGAAAGAGGGATCTCCGATGACTGTTGAATCGAGAATATTTTCTGTAGCCGAGTATGTTCAGCCGTCCGAAGGCGAGCCTATTCGTTCCGTTGTGCTTGAAACCCGAGACTCAATTATCGTGGTTTGGCATGTCCATCCCGGGCAGGAAATTGCGGCTCACATTCATCCTCACGGCCAAGACACGTGGACTGTTTTGTCGGGAATGGCTGATTACTTTCAGGGCAATGGGATTGTTCGTGCCCTCAGGGAAGGTGAGATAGCCGTGGCAAGACCGGGCCAAGTGCACGGGGCGCGAAATACAGGTACCGAGCCATTTGTGTTAGTCTCGGTTGTGGCATCAGCCAATGCCGGTTTCGTATTGGCTGAGCGATAGAGCCCAATCTCTGGAGTTGGTCCAATGAGCGGTCGGGGAGATAGGTAACAGACATGCAGCGGACACGGCTGCTAAACCAGGTCGCAAACCTCCTTGCGTCGCAGCGTGCCGCAAGCGACGCGATCAATCGAATGGGGTCGGCATGAGACTGAACACCATCCAGTTCCCGACCGCGTAGCCGCCTGTCCTGCCGATCAGGTCTTGACCATCGACGCCTGGGATCAGTCCTGAATGTTCTTGGAGACCACTACGTTATGAGCCGCAGCCGCCGCAAAACACCCATCGTCGGGCACACGACCTGCGGCAGCGAGCGCGAGGACAAGAAGCTCTGGCATCAGCGCTGGCGCACCCGTGAGCGCACGGCGCTGACCAGCGCGTCGCCCGAAGCCCTGAGCGCCCATCTGCCCCTGCTGGAAAACCAGGCCAGCAGCGTCTGGTCGATGGGCAAGGATGGCCGCTCCTACTGGCCCGTCAAGCGCCAGGCCGCCACGGCGGATCGCATCGCCAATCACAAGGGACGCAACCCGCAAGAACGCGCCTCCCTGAAAAAGCGCCTGCTGCGCAAGTGGATGAGCAAATGAAGCTCTCCTTCCATCAGCACATTGCGCTGTTCTGGATGATCGGTGCTCCGGGCGTCTTCGCGCCCGTGATCGAGAACGCCAAGCGGCCCGATGCCGGCGCCGTCATGGCGTGGGGTGTCGCGATCGTGGCGGTGATGATCCTCTTCACCCCTTTGCTGCTGCGCTGTCCACCATTCCGGCGCTGGTATGGCCGGACGGATGCGCTGTCGGAGCGGCAGCGCCAGGCGCTTGCCGAGCGCGGCCTGCGCCGCTACTACCAGACCGCTTTCGATGACGGCTACGTGCCCCGCGTGATGCCCTACGTGTGGCGCATCATCTGGACGGTCGGCGGGTTGATGGCTGTGACCGCCGTACTGCCTACCAACACCGGACGGCCAGCCTTCGATGCCTTGGTGGTCTTCTCGACCTGGTATCCGATAGGCGTGATGCTGCTGGTTTTCGCGTCGAGGCCCCTTGGCCGGTTGATTCGCCAAAGAGCACAGGAGCGGCGGAAATGAGCACGTCAACCATCGAGGCGCTGGCCAGCGCCTGGGCAAGGATTGCCGAGGAAGCGGAATTCCCCGCTGACTACGAGGGGCACTGTTGCAAAGTTAGCGATGAGGCAGCCTTTTGTCTTATTCAAAGGCCTTACATTTCAAAAACTCTGCTTACCAGGCGCATTTCGCCCAGGGGATCACCATAATAAAATGCTGAGGCCTGGCCTTTGCGTAGTGC
>JARKOY010000135.1 GCA_029975555.1 Spirochaetia bacterium
CCGGCCGCGGCGTTGGCCATTCTGTTGCTGCCGGTGAGTCCTTCGTCCGACCAGCTGGGCGGCGACCCGGACCGCATCAAGCAGAACGTGGCCGAGGCCACCGCGACCAAGGGGTTCGAGCAGCAGTACGGCGACTACCTCTTGATGTACTCGGCGATGGCCGAGGAGCAGGAGCGTCGCGACGCGCTGGATATCGCCCGGCGGATGGACCGCGAGCTGATCGATGACGGCAATACGTACAGCTACCTGCTGGCGTGGTTGTTGAGTTTGAAGGAGTGAGCTTCCGGGGCGTCACGAGTCCATGATTGCCCTTAGCGGCAGGTCACGGATCCGAATCCGACGCCTGCCCATGAGCTCGTCGGCTAGCTGACTGTCTCTGTCAGCGATCGCTCTTGTGATGGCCTGATGCTCGTCAGCGGGGTCTGCATCGCATCCGTCAGTGCCTCCAATCGGTGTGATCGGAGCGCTGCTGCGTTCCGTTCTCAAGCTGAATAAGAACCGGATGAACTAGTACTCTCGATACCGCACACGCACCTTGCTTGCCCAAGTCTTGAGGCTGGCCTTCAGGATTCTATCGGCAGCCGGTGAAGGCCGCCCTAATGGGAGTTCCTGGACGAATACCTCGCTCACGCCCGGATCGAAGACACCACCGGTAATGCCCTGCTCCCTGAACACCATGAGCGGTAACCTCAATCCGAAAAGGACACCCGCCTCGATATTGTTCCACGGAGTCGGCAGCGGACTATCCATGACGACTCGGCTCTCTCGCGTTCCGGGTTTTATCGTTAGGCGGTCCGCACGCATCTGGGAGTATCCGAGGATGATCCCTCCCGAGCAATGTCGAGCGATGGCGTACACCTCCTTGAGTGGTGTGTCCACGCCGAAGTCCGTCCGTCCGAGCGCTCGAGCCTCCAGGTTCTCATCCAGGAGGATCTCGAGGACGCGGTCGTAGGAGAGTTGCTGCTCAGGACTCAGGGTAGTGGGGGCAGAAACGAAGACGGGAATGCGTGCATTCATGCCCTGATTCTAGGGGTTGGTCCTGCTGATCGGGGTCTCGACCACGACCCCTCGCGGAGTACGCAACCATATTTCGCGCGACACCCTGCGCATCGGGAGCGGACACGCACCGAGGCGGCATCGGTGTACTCGGCGGCGAGCTCCCTATCCAAAATCAATGCCGTTGCATCCAACATGATCGAGGCTCGGACATGCAAACCGCCGGTCTTGACTGCGTCACACCGCACTGGCCGGGAGTGCGGACGGCGGCACGAAGCCAGTGGTTGATGCATAGAAAGTCTTATCTCTGTGATTATAGGAGTCAGCGTCCCCAATGAGAACCCAGTTTGCCCCCCAGTCCGTGGGCACATTGTGTAGAATTCTTGTGCCGGGTGGAATATCGCCGACTCCTTGCGCCTTCTCTCCTGTCTTCGCATCGACCACGGTCTGTCCTTCAGGCGTAGTCACCCAAGCCCGTCCACCGTACGCTGCAAGCACTTCAACCTGCTTCGGCGCGCCGGGATCATCCGAAGCCATAGAAAAAACCTCAGAACGCGTTGCGGCATCTTGGACGACAAACACGAGCCCGTCCACCTTCGCGTCCACCGCGAGATTTCCATAACCCGAAACCAACAGTCCAGCAATAGGATCCAGAGCGGCAGAACTAGAGTACTTATCCAGAAATCCGGTGCCGCCTGAAACACTGAATGCTTGCGCACCATTATATGTGAGCAGCACGCAGTCTTTAGTGGTCCATGCCTGCTCACCTCGATACCTAGTCGATACTTCATTTTCCCAAACCGTTTCCCCGGAGTCCAAATGAAGCGCCAAGTTCCGATTCGGACCACCCGTGGCTATCAGATTTGGCCCAATCCACAAGGCATCGTGAACATTGACGTTTGCTCCAAGAGTCTCGCCTTCAAACACCGGCTTGTCCACCGCGTGATTCCAGAGCAGATTGCCGTCCATGTCGATGGCAAGCAGCGCTTGGGGACCCCAGTACGGCGCAGCGAAGCCCAGTAGAACCACTCCCTCCACCAGATTGACTTGACGGAATTCAGGCTTCTGGATTCCAGAGGCTGAAAGCACCTCACCCACACTGACAGAGGTCGTTCGATTCAATGCTCCGGCCGGAGAGAAGCGAAAGATGTTTGCCACCAAGCTGGAACTCTCCAGCCCATTCCCCGACCGCGAACAGAGCGCCACTCCAACGACGAGTCCGTCCCTCGAAGGGTCTTGTTCGACCGCCCAGCCCTGGTCTTCGTACTTGTCGGTGCTCGGGATTGGGCCGGCAAACTCAACCGCGGCCCGCAGACCCGCGAGCAAGCCCACCGCAGTGATCTGCTGGGGGTGAGGCGTGCTGGGGGATGCTACGGGCGCATTAGGATATACAACTCCTTTTGCCCCCTTAGCATGCTTTGGGGCGCCGGGAGGCACAGCAATCTTCGTGATTGCAGACTGGGGGCTTGCGCTTGGCGTGGCGCTGACGCTTGATCGCGATGACCCTGTAGTGGAAGGTCGACGAGACGGCGTCGCGCTGACCGACTGCCCAGAGTCGCCGGGTGCACACCCGGCAACTCCAGCGGAAGCCGCTGCAACCAGGACAGTCAACAGACCCCGTCGGGTGATGTCGAAGTAACTCACTTTCTCCCCCAAGAATGCATATTCTGTGAATCGCGCCACAACCACGTCGTTCTTTCATGGTGGCCCGAGCGGGCTGGCCAAAGGGTTCCCGTTGGCATGCTGATGATCGTGGCACACAGGTGTAATAGTGTCGCCAGTCTGTCGCGGTTCGTACGATCTCGTACAGACCAGCCAAACAGACTCGCCTCTCGCTCGAACACGACGTGGCCTGATCAATGCAGCACCGACATCAATCCGCCGTGGTAGCGGGCAGCAACAGACATTCAGGCGGCCGTCCGGCGCCGTCACCGCGCCACTGGGATTCTGGGCGATAGAGACAGTGGCCATCACCTTCTCGCCAGGATCACCGACATCGTCGCGTCGTCGAGTTGTTGCGTACGCCATGCCGTCCGGAGTTCCGGAAGGCTCCTTTGCAACTGAACCGACAAGGACAGTGCCGACCATCAGATCACTTCGGGTCACCGCTGCTGTCGTGGCAGAAGACCCGGGCGCGTATGGACGGTGCCATCTGGCGCCACAGCTAGGCCGGAGAACCAGACTCAAGACCCGCCCGCGGTGGAGCTGTGCTGGCCCGCACGCACAAACTCGACGGGATCCGATCAACGAGCACCTCTTCGCGCCGCTTGGACTTGCCACGCGCCATCAATGTCTGCAATTGGCGTGCCGCCATCTCGCCCGCCTGGCTTACGGAGACCCGAATGGACGTCATCGGGGGCACCGTGACGGGAGCCACCAGGTCATCGCAGCCAATGATTGACAGATCATGCGGCACACCGAGTCCGCGGTCGCGCAGCCCTCCCAGCACGCCTTGTGCCAACACATCGTCATATGCCACCAGGCCTGTGACCTTCGAGGCGAGCAGTTCATCCACGACCTTGACGCCGCTTTCGTAGTTCGGTTTCTCGGAGGCGATCACCACTGTCTGCACGCCATGCTGCTCTGCAGTCTTCAGGAACACCGTCCGCCGTTGCTCGTTCGACCATGACCGTTGCGGCCCCTCCAAGTACGCAAGCCGTCGGTGACCAAGCTCGACCAGATGCAGCACCGCGTCGTGTATGCCTTGCGAGCTGTCAATGAGCACCCGGTTCGCGCTGGCGTGCTCCCGATTGACCAAGACCAATGGCATTGACCCAGCAAGCTTGATCAGGTCGGCGGTCTCGCCGCGGGGTGACGAGATGATCAGCCCGTCGGCTCGTCCGCGGAGTGTGGACGTG
>JARKOY010000015.1 GCA_029975555.1 Spirochaetia bacterium
TGGATATCAAGCTATCGCAAATCGTCTAGGGATCAATAACGCTCGCGTTGTGGCGAACTGGCTTCCAGCCTGGATTGAGAGAGGAAAACGTAAGGATGAATTAAGTGATCGTACCGTTGATGAATTTTCTCGCCGGCAACGTCTTCAGGATCTATTAGCCCTTTTTGTTGAGCGCATCGATCATCGGATCAATTCTGAGGGCAGCTATAGTTGGAAATTCAAGGTACAGAGGATTGATCCACTTACTCCACAACACCAAGCCATCCAACAGGCTGTTTCGTCCCTTCTTGTGAAATCAGAAGATCATTGTGTTCAAGACGAATTAGATTCTTGGATCACTTTATTGGGCAATGGTTGCGCGCAGCGTCCCCGAGCGGAGCGAGTGGGATCTGAGACTGTCAAAACAGAACAAAAGGTTGTTTTGAGACTCTCAGATTTAACCAAGGATTGTTCTGAGACTCTCAAGGGTATCCTCAATGATTGTTTTGCGACGCTCGACCCGGAAGCCAAGGGTTGTTTTGAGACCCTTTTAAAGATTCTCAAAAGCTTTAAAGATTCCCCAAAAGAAAAAGATACCTCCTCTACCCAAGATACATCGATTTTGCTGAACGATCCAACCAGTCAATCGGTGGCAGTGGTAACTGATTCGAGTGGAAATTGGTCATTGGAAAAATTGTTGGCGCGCGCAGACAAGAAAAATCGGCAGGTTTTCCTCGATCAAGAAAAGAATGCTTTACCTTTTGTGTCCTGGATCATTCATGGCGCTTCCCAACCCAACATCCAGAATCCGTACAGCCTGGCTATCGCCAAGCTAAAAGAGAACCCCAGAATCGGAGCCGGCGGAGCGAGTGAACGACTGGCTGAATTACAGCCGCGAAATCTTGCCCGCCTGATAGAGCAGTCGTTCACTTTTTATTCCCCAACCGACCAAAATTGGCGACGGCTTTTTGCAGAGGTGAAAAGGGATCGTATCCGGCTTTTAGCAGATGCGCTGGGATTGGTTCTGGATATCGAGGAGGAAACAGGTTGGATGAG
>JARKOY010000097.1 GCA_029975555.1 Spirochaetia bacterium
GACACCCTTCATCGATACTGTGCGTCCGAGGGGCTCAGCCAGACCAGTGTCGCCGAGCCCTTCGGCCATTGAGATCTTGAGATGAGTGCGAACGTGACCAAGCCCCTGTCGCTGGGTGCTCATCTCGCGGTGCTGGAGCTCCGGGCCGGCGCCGGTTTGAGTTCGCCCATACTCCCGCTCCTGCAGGCGGGAACCGACATCCCCCCATGGCGAAGCCAATCGGAGGCTGACCGGGCTCGGTATGGTCATCGGATGTCAGTCCCGCCTGTCGAGGGAAAGTAGCCGTGCCACCTGTTCCGGCGAACGGTTGGCTTGGAGGGCTGTGGCTACGGTATCGTCCGGTGTGCGAGGTGAGGTACCACGTTCAGCGAGGCTTCGCATCTGCGAAGCGTGCGCAGTGTAGGATTGCCCCCAAAATCAGGATGAACGCAGTGAATCGTTGTATGACAAGTAGGGTCTCAACGTGGCACGCCCAGGCAAGCCTCGTCGACAAGGAAAGCTGGGGAGATGCGGTGAGCACTGCCGCTATTGAGCGTGATGAGCTCCGATATGAACTTGCACTGCAAGCCATCGTCCGGCCCGAGCATCGGTTGTCTCTCGCTAAGCAGGTGGCAGAGGGATTGTCCGCAATTGAGAACGATCAGGCTGACATGCTCGTCCTCGCTGCCCGCAGGATGACTTGCATCTATGCGCTTCTTCAGGCTGACAAGCAGCCGTTCCCGCTGCAGGGAAAAGTGCTCTCCGACCGCTTCACGCAACTGGCCGACCCTGCAGAGTGGGCAGGTCGTCATGTCATTTTACTCGACGACACCCGTGTGAGTGGCGGCACTCTACAGGCGCGGGCGGAAAATCTACGTCGCCTCGTTGGGAAGACGGGTAACGTCGATGCACGTGCTGCTATCTGCATCGACCCAGACGCTGTCGATGAGCACTATGCCTTGCATAACCAGTTTGCGCGTGCCTTTGCTGACGGCCTCCTGCCGTTCTTTACCGATTTTCCAGTGACGGAGACTCTCGAACTCAGCGGACTTGAGTTCGAGAAGATTCTCGCCCACGATGCGTGGCGAACAGTAAATGTCACCAATGCTGTCGTTTCGGGATCGCGTGCTCGCGCTTACTCGTTGTTCCCGCGCGATGGACTTGTTCGTGAGCTTCTCAACGAGCTAGGTGACTCCGCTTCCGCTGTCGAGATTGCCAAGATCCGGGTGTTTGCCTATGACGACGGGGACGCCGTACGGGTTCGTTTCGTTCCGCTGGTGTTGACCTGCCCCATGGCGGAACCGAGTGTGCAGCGGTGGGTCGAAGAGATTGGTCTTGTGAGCAACGGTTCCACCGAGCAGTCTGCCCAGGCGCTCGGTCTGGTCTCATTTATGCTATCCCGAGCGCTCTTCCGCGTATTTCAGAGATTAAGCGCGCGAGAATTTGGTCTTGAGCTGGCTGAGGACGAAGACATTACTCGCCTCATGATAGGCGATGATCTCAATGGTATTTCGATGGAGACGTATCTAAGTAGTTTGGAGACCCTTAAGCCCCACCGCGTTGGTAATGCCGATGCGACAGCGCCACCGGTTATCTCGTGGCCGGACGGGCATGCTGATGGCGGATCCCAATATGGCATCATCGGCGATGATGTCGTGGTGCCGGGCTTTGATTGCCTCGCGGTGACACAGGAGCGTATAGGTGCTCACCGGGCAAAGGGCTGGGAGAAGGAGGCCACCACAATGGAACGGATCATGGAGGCTGGGAAGAGCAACATCCTTACGGCTTCGCTTGCCATAGATGTTCTTAATGATCTCGGCTTTGCTGTTCCGGCTCCCCTGACTCATGGTGGGTATGTGTTTCGGGGGTACCGGGCTGGTGAAGTTGCACTCCGTGAACTCGATCGCCTGAAGTTGAGCCCGCATGGCGGCAGACTTGCCGCTTTCCCTGCGTCTCGAGAGATCTTGGACGAAGAGTATTTCCGTGCCGGCAAGCCTTCTGACGCGTCAGCACTTGGTTGCGAGTAGGTTGTATGCGTGACCTCGCCGAGCAATCGGACGGACTTCTCGGCGCCTTGCAGGAGTCGACTTCAGCGTTGCGTGAACATACAAGAAGCGGCACCGACCTCACGCTTGCTCAACTAGAGGAGAAGCTCGATAGCCTTCTGCAAGAGTACGGGGTACTGCTCCGCGAAATCGAACCTGCGAAACCTGGCCAGGATGTCGATCATGCCTATGAACCCTTTCTTCGCGCTATGGTGGCTTTTGCTACTCTAATCGAGCTGCTCGCCCCAAGACTTGGCGGGATATCGGGCAAGGCATGGGGGCAACACGTTTTCGCGGACAGCCACTTCCGATATATCAGCTTCGAGAAATTTCCGACAGGGCTTCCCGAGGAAGCACTGCCCTTGATCTTTCCGGACCAATGTTCGGATCTAAAGAGTGCTGTGGATGAAATTGCCCGGTTGGGTCGTGTGACCCTTCTCAAGAGTTTCATCTTCCGCGATCTCGACGAGATAGGAATCACCTTAGCTTGTCCCCAGCGGCAGCCACACACACTTGGAATTGAATTAATGGACGCGGAGTGGGCTCGGCAACAACTCGGTTGTCGAGATCGGGACGAGATCGAAAAGATGGCAGCCGAGCGCCAGATCATTTCGGTCCCAACGTGGACCGGCGAGCTGATGTATCCCAAGTTTCAGTTCCAGGGATCAAGACTGACTGATTCGGTGACCATGGTATGCGCGGATGCGCACCCAAGCTTCTGTGGCTGGCCTCTCGCGATTTGGCTCGCAACTCATCAGAATGAGGATCTGACATATCTGAGCAGTAAGCTCGGCCGTATCGGACTCTGGATGCCGAACCGTACTGCTCCGCCGACGCATGAGTTCCGAGAGCTTGAAAGAGCCGCGGCCTCCAAGACCCCATCTTTCCCGCTTAGTGGGCCGGCTTACAGAGTGTGCAGGATCGATAATTCACCGTTCTATTTCTCCTCGGCGGATGCACGCGATCCGCATGCTGGCGGGCGCTTCGATCTCGATAGCGCGAGTGGCATGGGGTCGCTCTACGCTGGTGACTCACCGCTCGGGGCGTGGGCCGAAGTGTTTGGTCGGTTGCCCGTCCTGACTCTGCATGATTTATTCGGCCGCAGATTGTGGGAACTCTACCCAAGAAGCTCTCTCGACATACTGGATATCACCGACTATACGGCAACGATATTTTCCACGGTAAATCGGGCGAATACCCAAGAGGTTGCGGCAATGGCTCTCAAACACGGCAATAAGGGTCTTCGTGTATTGTTGCGCGCTAGTGGGAAGAGCATGGGCGTGGTGTTGTTTGGGCGCGCAGGGGCAAAATTGCCGTCTGCTGCTGGGATAGGCCTTTGGGATGCAAATCCTCTGCGAGGGATTGAGGATCCCGGATTATGGAAGTACATCTCTAACCGAGAGCACCTGTTCCCCGAGTTCCCCGTTGTGTTTCGGCGCTTCCCCACCGAGGTCTCTATGCTTCCGCGTATCTGAATGGCGTGCGCCCATGGCCAGCCCGACACCAGACGGTTGACTTCTCGGTGCCGCCACCTACGGTAGGCTCCATCGACTAACCGGAGTGAACGGGCGGCCGGCGGTGTGGGGCGCAGTGAAGGCCTGCGCGGCCGCGTCCGATTGTCTTGCGTTTCACTAGATGATTGATTCCAAGGGTCAGTGGTCGTAGGCGATTAGTGGGCGGTGGGTGGGGCTGCGGCTTGTTGGTTGTGCCAGATCGCGGCTACGAGGGCCAGGACGCGTTGAGTGATCCGGGTGCATACCCCGATGATGGTGTGTCCGCCGGGTAGTTCGAGGTCGAGTTGGCCCTCCAGGGTCTGGCTGATGGACTCGATGGTCTGTCGTGACGGCCGGAAGAATCATGCTCCGGCTACGGGTTTTCACCCTTGCGGGCAGGACGCGGCAGCGTCACCCCGGTGTCGGCCAACTCGGCCTCGAATGCCTTGCCGTGGTAGTTCCTGACTTGGGCCACGATTCCCGGTTTCGATGTTGATCATGGGATTGGCTAGGTGTGTCGTGTTTGGGGTTGCGCACTAATTCCCGACTTGGGCCACAACTCACGAATTTCGTGTTGATCATGAGGTTGGCTAGGTGAGGCGAGTTCGAGGTTACGCACTAAATGGTGGTCATTTCGGGCTTGAATGCGGGGAAGATGCGCGGACGGTGACGGTCGCCGCGGG
>JARKOY010000138.1 GCA_029975555.1 Spirochaetia bacterium
GCTGCTGCTGCCTCGATGACCGCCGCAGAAAAGGCCTACAGTGTCGAGAAATACGCGCCGGCCACAGCCCTCGCCAACGAGGTCCTCTCTATCCTCTCCCCTGACTTCGAGGCGAAGGTCGCTGCCGACAGAGCCGCCAAACAGCAGGCCGAAATTGAAAAGGCAAAACAGGCGGCAGAACAGGCAGCCAAAAAAGCTGCAGAGGCCGCCGCGATTGCCCAAAACATGAAATATGCGCAGACGGCCATTGCGGACGCCCAGAGTAGGTATGACTGGGCAGCCTCCAAGAATGCCGCCAACAACTACCCCGAACTCTTCAAGAAGGGTGGAGAGGCGCTCGCCGACGCAAAGACCGCGTTCAACGCGCTCGACTACACCCGCGCGAAGGACCTTGCGGCACAGTCTTACTGGACGCTGATGCAGATCAACGAGTTCGCGCCGCTGCCTGCGACCTACGTCGTGCGACTCATTCCCCAGCGCAGAGACTGTCTGTGGAGAATTGCAGAGTATCCGTTCGTCTACAACAACCCGTACAAGTGGCCGGTGCTGTATCAGGCGAACAAGGCTACCTTCAAAGATCCGTCGAACCCCGATTTGATCTTCCCAGGCCAAGTGCTCAAGATTCCGAGCATCAAGGGAGAGACTCGCGAGGGTGTGTGGGATCCGAACAAGACCTATCAGCCGCTTGCCAAATGAGGCTTGGATAATAGGCCACTGATAAAAATCGAGGCCGCCCGCGAGGGCGGCCTTTTTTGCAATCAAGACAGCATTCAGGAATAGAAGGCGCGCAAGAAAGCGACCATATCCAGATGATCGGACGCCGCGATCGTTTCGCGGATCGCGTGCATCGCGAGGAGCGGGTGCCCCACATCCACCGTGACGATGCCCGTGCGGCTTGCGGTGATGGGCCCGATCGTCTTGCCCGGCTGGATATCTGCCCGGGCCATATAGTGCTGAATGTTGACCTTCGCCTTGGCGGCCGCAGCCTCCGCGATCCGCAGCGAAGTGAAATCGGTGGCATAGTTCATGTTGGCGTTCGACTTTACCGCGATGCCCCTCCCGAGCACCGGCGTATAGAACTCGTCGAACTTGTCGGGATAGCCCGGGTGCCATGCCTGCGACGCATCCACCGACACGCACGAGGAATACGACAGGGCCCTGTAGAAGTCTTGGCCCGAGTTGCGGGAGGAGAGCGTTATCCTCGCAAGGATATCGCGAAGGTACGAGGACTGGGCTCCCCCGAGCGTCATCGAGCCGATCTCTTCCGCATCGAAAAAGCAGGCCACCTGCGTCGCGGCCTGGGCGCCCACTTCGACGAAGGCATCCATCACGGCGACGCATCCCGCGAGGTCATCGAGCCGCGGCGCATTGATGAGAGAGCCGTCGATGAGGCGGGAAGGCTCGGCGTCGAAAAGCCGAAGGTCGGCGGAAACGATCGCCGAAGGCTCGATTCCAAGCTCCGCCGCGATGCGTGCGAGGATTTCTGAGGTTCCGGATGGAGATGTGCCCGCAAGGCCTTCAGGTGCGACGGCCGTGGCGGCTGTCCCTTCTCCATTGGAACGGACGAGCCCGAAGAGCGCAGGCATGTGCTGGTGCAAGTTGTACTCGAAGCCCTTGTTGATCTCCCTGTTCAGGTGAATGGCGAGGTTTGGAATGACCGCACATGGCTCGTGGCTGATATAGAATCTTGAGACAATGCCCTCTTTTTCGCGGACCGCGATGGTCCCCGCGAGGCCGAGCGGCCTGTCCAGCCAGCCGGACAGAATCGGCGCGCCGTAGGACTCGAGCGCGAGGCGCATGTAACCTCTGGACTGAAGCTCTTTTTCCGGCCGAATCTTGAGCGCCGGGCTGTCGGTGTGAGCCCCCGCGAGTAAGAAACCTGCTTCGGCGGGGGCCTTCAGCCCCACCCTGAAGGCGATCAGCGAACCGCCCCCACGGCTCACATAGTAGACACAGCCCGGCTCGAGCTGCCACACCTGCCCCTCGTCGAGCGCCTGCGCCCCTACCGCGTTCAGCATGCCGATCAGATTGTCGACAGCCTGAAACGGTGTAGGAGAGGCATCAATGAAATCCATCAAGCGTCTTATCTTCTGCTCCATCGCACAACTCCTTTGCAAAATTTCGATACGCCTCTTGCCACTGCTCGCTCTCCAGCATAAGGAGGAGTATCCCATCGCGAAGCGCCCTAAGTTCTGCCCTGTAATCCTGATCCTCATAGAGCAGCTCGAATTCCAAAAGGCGCTGGGCGCGTCGAAGTCCGTATCTCTTGTCGAGCGCTAAATGCTTAAGACGGGATATCAGCCCAAGTTCGGAGACCGAATAAGTCCGACGGCCGGACTTGGTGCGCATGGGCGTCAGAAAGGGCACCGACTTCTCCCAAAAACGCAGGGTCGACGCAGGGACCGAGAGAAGCCTTTCCAACTGCCCGATGCTCAGGTACGGCATGCTCAACTCCGCAGCCTGTCTTTTCGGGACGCGCGCAGCTCAAGCTGAATAGGAATACCGTCAAGGCCGAATTCGAGACGAATTTTGTTCTTGAGAAAACTGCGATACGATTCCGCCACCGCTTCTGGGCGCGTCACGAAAAAGATGAAGCGCTGGGGGTTCACGGAGGCCTGCACAGCGTAGCGCAGCTTGAAGTGGGTGCGCGGGCCGGCCGGCGGCGGCGTCTCTTCGATCCATGCCGCGACCGCCTGATTGAGGCGAGATGTCTCGATCACCTTGTTCGCCTTGCCGTAGAGCGAGACCACGGTCGACATGAGTCTGTCGATCCCCTGCCCCTCCTTCGCCGAAATCGCGACGACGGGCGCATAGGCCATCTGTCCGAAAAAAAAGCGCAGGCGGTCGCGGGCGGCCTCGAAGGCGTTCTTCATGGCCGGCATCGTATCCCACTTGCTCAGCGCGAGCACCACCGGCCGGCCCGCCTCCACGGCAAAGGCTGCGATCTTCTTGTCCTGCTCGGAGAGTCCCTCCTTCGCGTCGATCAGGAGGACCACCACATCGGCCCGGTTCACCACCGCGATGGAGCGCACCACCGAATAATATTCGACGTTGTCGGTGACCTTTTTCTTCCTGCGGATGCCCGCGGTGTCGAGGACGGTGATGCCCCTGCCCTTATAGAGAAAGCGACTCTCCACGACATCGCGGGTTGTCCCCGGCTCGGCGGACACGATGCTCCGCTCCTGGCCCACGAGCACATTGAGGAGCGTCGATTTCCCGGTGTTCGGCTTGCCCATGATCGCGATGCGGATGTCCGCCTTTTCAATCTCTACTTCACGCACGCGAGAAAAATCGAGGCGGGCAGCGATGGCATCCGTGAGCTCGTCGATGTTCCGGTTGTGTTCCGCGGACACAAAGAACACAGGCTCAAATCCCCACTGCGCGTGCGTCCACACGAGCGCATCGCGCTCGGGGCTGTCCGCCTTGTTCACCACGAGGACCAGCTTGCTCGCATAAGGCCGCAACAGGGCCGCGAACTCCTCGTCTTCCGGCGTTATTTCAGTCACATCCACCATGAAGAGGACCAGGTCGGACCGCTCGATATACGCGAGGGCCCTGGCGACGACCAGCTCGTCCAACCCCTCGCGCTCCAGCCTGAATCCTCCGGTGTCGACCAAGAGAATCCTCTTGTCCGTTCCCCGCAGCGTGCACTCTTCTTCGATGGGATCGCGCGTCACTCCAGGCCTGGGGTCGGTGATGGCCCTGCGCTTCCCTACGAGGCGATTAAAGAGCGTAGATTTGCCGACATTCGGCCTCCCCGCGAGGACCACCAGCGGCAAATTTTCATAGCGGAGCGCCGCGCCGCGCTCGGATGAGGTGGGCTGCGCCGTCGTTTTTTCTCTCTTCATATGGTTCCTACAGGCTAAGCTTCGATGTCAAAAGTGCGCTGACTTGCGACGAACTGTGCATGGAAAGCGCCTGATGGGCAATGGCGGAGGCTTCTTCGATGGTAATAGATCTGAGGGCGCGCTTGACCGCTGGTATCGCCGAGGCGGACATGGAGAGGGTCCGCAGCCCCATACCCACGAGGAGCACCGCGCTTGCAGGGTCCGCAGCCATCTCGCCGCAGAGGCTCACGTCGATGTGAGCGTGTTCTCCATAGCCTATCGTCATTCTGATGAGCCGCAGCACCGCCGTATTGTAAGGCTCGTTGAGATAGGCCACCTTCTGATTGCCCCTGTCCACTGCGAGCGTGTACTGGCTCAAATCATTCGTTCCGATCGAAAAGAAATCGCAGGATCGGGAGAGCACGTCGGCGCAGATCGCCGCTGAAGGGACTTCGATCATGATCCCGGTCTCGATGTTCGGATCGATGCTGTGGCCGTGGGTCTTGCACTCCCACTTTGCCTCCGCAAGCAGGCCCTGTGCGCGGATAAGCTCATCGATCGTGCTTATCATGGGGAACATAATCTTGACTTTCCCGTGAACGGAGGCACGCAGGATCGCCCGGAGCTGCGTCTTGAACAGCTCGGTCTTCTCGAGACAGAAACGGATGGCCCGCCAGCCGAGGAGAGGGTTTTTCTCGCCCACTGCGCCGAGTTCGGGCAGCACCTTATCTCCCCCGATATCGAGGGTGCGGATAGTCACCGATTTGCCCTGCATGGCCTGGACTACTCTGGTGTATTCCCTGCACTGCTCCTCTTCGCCGGGCACGTGCCCTCCCAAGAACAAAAATTCAGACCTGAAGAGCCCGATCCCCTCCGCGCCGTATTCGATGACGTTCGCCACCTCATCAGGCATCTCGATATTCGCCACCAGCGAAATTCGAGTGCCATCCTTGGTCTGGGCGGGGACATCGCGGAGCTCCTTGTCTTCTTTTTCGCGCTGGATACGGGCAAGGCGAGCTATTCTCTCCTTCTGGATAAAGACATCGTCGGGGTCGACGACGACGATACCCTTCTCGCCGTCGACGTACACAGGCTGCCCCGGCTTTATCTGATCGACGAAGTCGGGGCCCACACCGAGCACCGCAGGTATCTCAAAGGCCCTGGCCAGAATCGCCGCATGGCTCGTGCGCCCGCCGGACTCCGTCACGATTCCGCGAACCTTACTGCGCGACATCCCCACCATGTCCGAAGGCATGAGGTCCTTCGCCACCAGGATTATTTCGGTGTCGATGTCGGAGAGGGAAATCCTCTCCTTTTTGAGGAGATGTCTGAGTATGCGCCGGACCACATCGTGCACATCCGAGACGCGCTCCTGAATGAGCGGATCCGCCGACGAGGAGAGCTTGTCGACCATTTCGGTCTCAAACGAGAGAATGGCGGATTCGACGTTGAAGAGGTTGTCGTTGAGGGAATGTTCGATCTGCTCGAGCAGATCGGGATCTTCCAACATCATGAGGTGCGCGTCGAAGATGGCCGCCTGCTCCTCGCCAGCCTCTTTCTTGGCGCGATCTCGCAGCGTCTCTATTTCCTTCTTTGCGAGCAGGGATGCCTCGCGAAAGCGGGCAAGTTCGGCCTCCACCTCTGCGACAGTGATGTGATACTGAGGTATTTCGGCGGAGTCATCCGTGAATATGAAGGCCGGCGCTATCGATACGCCGGGAGAAACCGCTATGCCTTTCGTCGTTCTCATGGTGCCACAACTGTAGCAGATATTTCCTTATGCGTCAAATAAGAGGCTAGGGGCAGCGCGCTACTGAAGGCCGCATCTCGCCTTTCCGCCCATACGCGCGTTACGGCAGATAGTTGAGCGGGTTGACGAGGGCTCCGTTCCTGAGTACTTCGAAGTGCACGTGCGGCCCCGTGCTGTAGCCCGTCGTTCCGATGCGGCCCAGAGTCCGCCCCTGGGACACATACTCGCCTTCCTTCACGAAAATCTCGGACATGTGCCCGTACAAGGTCTTCCACCCTCCGGCGTGCGACATCATCACGTATTTGCCGAGAATGGGCGAATAGGCTGTCTCTATCACACGGCCGTCCATAGCCGCAGCGATCGGCGAACCATATGGTGCCGCAATATCGATTGCATTGTGGAAGGAACGTCGCCCGGTAAAGGGATCTTTGCGCCATCCGAACCAAGAAGTGATGCGGCCGCGCACCGGCCACTGGAAGAGAGTACCGGCTATCTCCCTCAGTTTGGCTGCAGGCAGGCGAACGTCCGGCAAGAAAAGGGGTTTGCCGGCCGGAATGTTTTCGGACAAGAGCCCATTCGCATCGATGATCCTGTCGGCGCTGATGGTGTACGAATCGGCGATCTCCTGCACGGTCGATGCCTTCGAAGGGACATAGACGATGCCCGACTGATTGGGCACCTTGAGCAGCTGGCCTGGCTTCAGCGACTTTGCAGAGGTGAATCCATTGATGCTGATGAGCGTATCGAGCGATACGTCGAAGTCGTCGGCGATTTCGGAAAGGGTATCCCCTTTTTTGACTTCGTAGACGGAATATTTGACGAGTTTGTCCTCCGGCTCAGGCATGGCGATCTCCTCGCCGAACGCGTGGTCGTTTATATCGGAGCCACCGCGGGCCGACATGGGACCTGGGGAGGGCCTAAAGCTTGAACCGAGCAGCATGAGCATGCAGCCTATTGATAACAGCAGTGTCCTCAGATTCGTTCCGCGTCCGATGTAGTACACCCAGTTGTTTCGATCAAGCCGAATCCTCATTCTGCCCAGGTACCTCCGTATAAATATGTGTTATTATACGAGCACTTGATGCAAGTTTGCAAGTACGATCTTTTCGGCACCATCGTCGGACCAAGTCGACAAGTTCGGCATTGCTCAACTCGGTCAGCCACGTTTCACCCGTAAGGGCCTTACGATTGCCTTGCCTTGATGGAGGATGGGGCATCGGCGTATACTGAAGCCCCCAAGGAATCGATCACATGAGCGAGATAAAAAGAGCCGAGGTCGCACTGCTTCGGTGCGAGGACTACGAAGACCGAAAGCTAGACGCGATCATCGCCCAGGCGGCGGAGATTGCGGGCTTCCCGGATGTGCGGGGCGCCACTGTTCTTCTCAAACCGAATGTCTTGAATGCTTCCCCTGCCGCGAAGGCTGTGACCACGCACCCCGCCTTTGTGGGCGCCGTGATGCGGTTCGTGAAGGCGCAGGGAGCTAAAGAGGTGCTCGTCGGTGACTCGCCCGGTTGGCAGCCCGGCACGCTTGCAGCCAAGGCCTGTGGCATCTACGACAGCGTTCAGCAGCATGGGGGTATGTGGGTAGATTTCAAGGAAGCCACTCCTTTCCCCATCGCAAACGGCAAAAAACTGAAGCATATTCCTTTGACGACAGCGCTGAAGGATGCCGACATCGTCGTGAACCTGCCGAAGCTGAAGAATCACCGCCTCATGACCTACACCGGCGCGATGAAGAACCTTTTCGGCCTTATTCCCGGCACCGCGAAGAGCGCGATGCACCTGCAGTACCCCAATGTCGCCGATTTCGGCCAGATGCTCGTGGACCTTGCCCTCTCGGTGCCGCGATGCTTCACCTTTATGGACGGCATCGTCGCCATGCAAGGCGAGGGCCCCGGTTCTGGGACTCCTTACCCCCTTGGCATCGTGATCGCATCGCAGCGTGTCGCGATGCTCGACTGGGTTGCGGCACGGTGTGTGGGCTATGATCCGTGGCGCATCCCGTATGTGCTCGACGGCATGCAGAGGACCGTGGGAAACGAGTCCTTCGCTGAGCCTGCGACATATCCTCTTACGGTGGCGGAGATCGGGCACGAAGGGTTCGAACTATTGCCCTATGGCAGCAGCAAGGTGGGCCGAAGGCTCGTATCGATTCCCAACAGCCTCCGAACACTTGCGGGTTCCATTATCCGCCTTCGGCCCATCTTCCACACGAAACCATGCATCGGCTGCGGCGCCTGCATCGAAATATGCCCCGCCGAGGCGCTCAGCATCGAGAGGAAACACAGATCGAACCTCGTCCGCATCGACGACGGGCTGTGCATCACTTGTTTCTGCTGCCACGAAGTGTGCCCTGCCGGAGCCATCACCGTCGGCCGAGCGCCCCTCAGACTTGTGCACTCAAAGATGCGAAACGTCTCTCCGCGAGGTAAAGGGCCGAGACCATAAGCGCATGCTGCAGTTCACCTTCCCCCATGCGGCGGCGCACCTCATCGGCGGCAACGAGCTCCACGTCGATGATCTCGTTCGCGTCGAGATTCCGCGCCACGCTCGGCTTCGGGTCAAGCGCCACGAATACATGAAAACGGTTGTCCTGAATTGCGGGGTTGGGAAACACTGTGCCCGCATGGAGCACCCGATCCGACACCCAGCCAGTCTCCTCGGCCAGTTCACGCGCTGCGGCGTGGACAGGCTCTTCTCCCGGCTCGACCACGCCGCCGGGGAATTCGAGGCTCACCACGTTCGCGCCGTGTCGATACTGGCGCACCATCAGAAACGAGGTGCCCTCTCGGGTTCTGACATAGGGCACAACGACGGCCCAGTCCTTCGCCTCCATAACGGCGAAGCGACCCGTGCGTCCGTCGGGCCCACGGCTCTGTCGTTCGAACACGCTGAATACATTGCACTCATACACTTTGCGCGAAGAAAGGGTAACCCACTTGCGCGCGCCGTTCCCGTCGCCTGCGATCATGTTCTATCTCCGGGCACCATCCTATTCTTCCCGCGCATGAAGCGCAAGCTGTTTTGAGCGCAAGCTGTTTTGAGCGCACGCTTGCCAGAGATGGAGGGAAAGGCCTAAAATACCTGCAATGAACATTCACCTGTTGCGCCACATCCGAACAACAAGGACCATGCATCTGCAGTATAGAGCACTCGGCGCTCTTCTCTTGCTCTATGCCGGACTTGCGCTCTATGGCCAGAACAGGCCCGAATATCTTTCAATGGAGAAACTCGTCATGCAGCCATCTCGTCCTCTTGTGATCGCCCACCGCGGTTTTCGCGGCATTGCGCCGGAGAATACCCTCGTCGCCGCCCAAAAAGGCTTCGACGCCGGCGCCGACATGTGGGAACTCGACGTCGCGGCTTCGAGCGACGGCGAACTCGTCGTGATGCACGACACGACGCTGGTCCGCACCACCGACGCGAACCTGCGCTTCCCCTCCCGCTCGCCATGGAATGTCTACGACTTCACGCTCGGCGAGCTGAAGTCGCTCGACGCGGGCTCCTGGTACTCGCGCACCGACCCCTTTCTGCAGATCAAAGCGGGCAGAATCGGCGCCGAAGAACTTTGCTCCTTCTCCGGCGTGCACATTCCGACCCTCCGCGAGGCACTCGAACTGACGAAGCGCCTCGGCTGGCGCGTCAACATCGAGATCAAGGATGCGAGCGGTTTCGCCTGCGACGCCTGGATCGTCGAGAAGACCGTCGCCCTCGTGAAGGAACTCGACATGGTCCCTTCGGTGCTCATCTCTTCGTTCAACCATACATATTTGAAGCGGGCGAAGAAGGCCGAGCCGGAGATCGACGTCGCCGCGCTCATCGACAAGCCACTTAAGGATCCGGTTAAGACGCTCAAGGAGCTCGGCGCCATCGCCCTCAACCCGAACGAGAAACACCTCGACGAGGCCACGGTCAAGGCGGTGCGCGCGGCGGGCTTCGGAGTACTTCCGTGGACCGTGAACGACCCCGCGAGAATGGCGAGCCTCGTCGCCTGGGGGGTGACGGGGATCATCACGGACTTTCCGGACCTGGGACTCACGCGCGTGAAAGCCTCGCATTAAAGAATTTTTTACGGCTTTCTATTGCGCGCTTAGCAAAGCGGTTGTAGACTAACCTGTGTAATAGTGCCGGGTGTTTGTCCGGTATCCATCTAAAATCCTGGAGGCGAAGTGATGAAACGAGTCATTCTGCTGATGACCGTTCTCTGCATGGCTGTCGGGCTCTACGCACAGACCACCGTCGAGTTCTGGCATGCCATGACCGGTAAAAACGGTGAAATGGTACAGGCCATTTGCGACCAGTTCAACGCGAGTCAGAAAGACTACAAAGTAGTCCCCGTATATAAAGGCTCATACAGCGATACCATGAATGCTGGCATTGCGGCATTCCGCGCCGGACAGCCGCCCGCCATCATTCAAGTGTACGAAGTCGGCACCGCGACCATGATGGCCGCGAAGAACGCAATCAAGCCGGTCTACCAACTCATGGCCGAAAACAACATGAAGTGGGACCCGAAGATCTATATTCCAACCATCAGATCGTACTATTCCACATCCGATGGCCGCATGCTGTCGATGCCGTTCAACAGCTCGACCGCGGTCATGTACTACAACAAAGATGCATTCCGCAAAGCCGGCCTCGATCCGGAAAAACCGCCCGCCACGTGGCCCGAGTTCTTCGAAGTTGCGAAGAAATTGAAAGCCTCCGGCATGGAAGGCGGCTTCACCACCAACTGGATCAGCTGGATTCAGCTCGAAAACTTCTCCGCGTGGCACAACCTGCCCTTCGGCACCAGGAGCAACGGCTTCGACGGCCTCGACACTAAGCTCGTGTTCAATAGCCCAATCCACGTCCGCCACTTCCAGAACATCTACGATCTTTCGAAGACCGGCGTGTTCATCTACGGCGGCCGCGAGAACAAGGCCAACCCTCTCTTTACCTCAGGGCGAGTCGGCATGCATTTCGAATCGATCGGCGGCTACGGCAACATGAAGGCCACCTGCAAGTTCGACTTCGGTGTGGCCCGCCTACCCTACTATCCCGATGTTCCGGGAGCACCCCAGAACTCGATCATCGGCGGCGCTTCACTGTGGGTCTTCAACGGCAAGTCGAAGGCCGAATACAAAGCCGTCGCCGAGTTCTTCAACTTCATTTCTCAACCTGAAACCCAGGCGTTCTGGCACATGAATACCGGCTATTTGCCCATCACACAGGCAGCATACGACCTCACGAAGTCCAAGGGATACTACAAGGACAACCCCGGCCTCGAAGTCGCCATCAAACAGCTCCTCAACAAGGCTCCGACCGCGAACTCCATGGGCATCCGCTTCGGCAACTTCAACATCATCCGCGAAATCGAAGACCAGACCTGGGAAGACATCCTTGCCGGCAAGATCTCGGTGAAGGATGGGCTCGACAAGATGGTGAGCGAGGGCAACAAGACGCTCCGCGAGTTCGAGAAGCTCTACAAGTAACGACAACGTGTCTGCCCACACCGTGTGCGACGGCAGACACGCGACATTCCCAGTCGTTCGACGTTATTCCACGGGAAAAAGGCCGCCGGTCGGCGGCCTTTTTTAGGCGTCGAGGCGAGGAAATGCCTTCAACTGTACAACTGACGAGTAAACAAGTATAATAATAATTCACGTTTTTTCAGGAAGTGCTATGGCCAAACAATACGAATTTAAGGCGCCGGTTCTGCCCTACATCCTCGTGCTGCCTCAGATGGTCATCGTGTTCATCTTCTTTTTCTGGCCGGCGGCCCAGGCAGTCCTCCAGTCGTTTTACCTGCAGGACCCCTTCGGCGGCAAAATGATCTTCGTTGGGTTTCAGAATTATTCGAAACTCCTCGTCGATCCCGACTACTGGCAGTCGTTCTCGGTGTCCACCGCGTTTGCGCTGTGCATCACCATCAGCGCAATGACGATCGCCCTTTTTCTCGCAATTCAGGCGAACAAAAAAATCCGCTTCGCTTCGTTTTATAAGACCATGCTCGTGTGGCCCTATGCCGTGTCGACGCTCGTCGCCGGCGTCATCTGGCTGTTTTTGTTCAATCCGAATGTCGGCGTCATCGCCTATGTGCTCAAGCACACCTTCCACGTGGATTGGCAGTATCTCTTGCATTTCGACCAGGCTTTCTTCCTGCTCACGATGGCGGCGAGCTGGAAACAGCTCGCGTACAACTTCGTGTTTTTCCTTGCAGGCCTCCAGAGCGTGCCGGCAACCCTCATCGAGGCAGCAGCGATCGACGGAGCCGGCGCCACCAAGCGTTTCTGGAAGATCATCTTCCCCCTGCTCTCGCCGACCACCTTCTATCTATTGGTCATGAACCTGGTCTACGGCTTCTTCGAAACCTTCCCGATCGTGCACTCCATCACGCAGGGGGCCCCTGGCAAGTCCACAGGCATCCTCGTGTACAAGGTCTGGCGCGATGGTGTGATCAATCTGGACCTCGGAAGCTCCGCGGCCCAGTCGGTCATCCTCATGCTGATGGTCATCATCCTGACGATATTCCAGTTCCGCTTCATCGAGCGGCGCGTCACCTACTGAGGCGGGGAGGAAGCTACTATGACAGCACAACAGCGCATCGACAGGGCCGCACACCGCGCCAAGGCGATCCGGAGGCTCTTTCCGCACGTCATGCTCTGGATCGGCATTGCCATCATCGTATTCCCGATCTATTTCATCTTCTCCGCATCATCGCACACGAGCGCCGAGATTCAGGCCGCGCCCATGCCGCTCGGCATCGGTCCGCACCTCATCGAGAATTACCGTCAGGCGCTCTTTGAGGGCACCAAGAACATGGGCACCCCAGTCCTCGTCATGATGAAGAACTCGCTCATCATGGCGCTCGGCATATCCGTGGGCAAAATCGTGGTCTCGCTTCTGGCCGCCTTCGCCATCGTCTTCTTCAATTTCCCACTCAGAAACTTCTGTTTTTGGAGCATCTTCATCACGCTCATGCTGCCGGTCGAAGTGCGTATCATGCCGACCTACAAGGTTATTTCCGACCTCGGCATGCTGAACAGCTACGCAGGCCTCATCCTGCCGATGATCGTGTCGGCGACCGCGGTTTTCCTGTTTAGACAATTCTTCATGTCAATTCCGCGCGAGATCGCCGAGGCATCGCAGATCGACGGTGCGACGCCGATGCAGTTCTTCCGCCACATCCTCACGCCGATGACGCGCACGCCCATCGCCGCAATGTTCGTCATTCAGTTCATCTATGGGTGGAACCAGTACCTCTGGCCGCTGTTGATCACGACAAAGCCCGAATTCTATACGCTGCTCATCGGCATCAACCGCATGATGTCGGGGGCGGATGTCCAGATCGAGTGGCAGATCGCGATGGCGACGACTTTGCTCGCGATGTTGCCGCCTGTGGTGGTGGTAGTGGTCATGCAGAAGCAGTTCATTGCCGGGATGACGGAGACGGAAAAATAGGTTAGTGCTCTCAAGCTTGGGTAAAGGTTGAAGCGAAAGGGGCAGGAGAGCGCGAATACCTCTATGACCACAATCGTGGTTCATGGAGGAAACACCATGCACTGGTTTGCCTTTTGTCCGAATCCGCGCTGCGCCTACCACCGCGAGGCACCATCCTGGCCCTGGGCCTACGCCATAGGCTGGTATACCACCAAGGCCTTTGGCAAGGTCCCCAGGTTTCGCTGTCCGCGCTGCGGCAGACGGTTTTCCACCCAGACCTTTTCCACCCACTACTACCTCAAGCGTCCGATCGCCTACCGGGAGCTGCTGTTTCGCCTGGTCAATGGAGGCAGTCTGCGGGGCATGAGCCGCGCCCTCGGCTGCTCGCTG
>JARKOY010000142.1 GCA_029975555.1 Spirochaetia bacterium
GCGCCGTGGTCATCAGCCACGACCGCTGGTTCCTGGACCGGATCGCCACCCACATCCTGGCCTTCGAGGGGGACAGCAAGGTGGTCTGGTTCGAGGGGAACTACTCCGAGTACGAGGAGGACCGCCGCGCCCGGCTGGGCGCCGCGGCCGACCAGCCCCACCGGATCAAGTACCGGCAGCTCACCAGGTAGGGAGAATTCCGGCAGTATGCATTGAAAGGAAAGGCGGCGTATCAAGATGCCGCCTTTTTTGTTTGTGCGCCATGACTGGCGCCGTCTGGTTCACCTTTCCTTCACGACACGTGCCGGCACCCCGTAGACAAGGGTATTGGGGGGCACGTTCTTGGTTACCAGCGAACCCGCGCCGACAACGGCGTTTGCCCCGATCACGATCCGGTCGATCACGTTGGCGCCCATTCCGATCTGGGCGCCCTCTCCGATGGTGCAGAGCCCGGCGATATTGGCGCCAGGGTTGATCGTGCAGAAATCCCCTCTCCGCGTATGGTGGCCGATCGACACATTCCTGTTCAGGGTGACGAAATCGCCTGTCCTGGTGTACGGCGCAACGGTCACCCCCGGGCCGAAGTTGCAGCCGCGGCCGGATTCGACGCAGTTTGCCAGGGTGACATGGGGATGTCTGACGGATGCGTACATGGCCTTTTCAATCCGGAACTCGCGCAGAAAGGTCTCGTAGATCGTTCTCTTGGTGCGCGGCGACATTGCCCCCAGGATAAAATGGGACATGAGTGAAGGCGTCCACGATCGGTAATGGAATTCCTCGATCCTGATGGTGTCGAGGGAATAGGCAAGATCGGCGTATTCGTTGCTCTCCGCGTCGATATTGCTGATGATTTCAACGCTGAAGCCTTCACCAAGCCTGCTATGGAGGCTGTCGATTATGATGGAGAGTGCGGCATTGGCATGACCGAGAATCCGGTACGTCTCCATAGTGCAGCTACCCGTGTTGCCCAAGCGATCTCCTTTGTTCTTTCCGCATGGCGCGGAGCGCCTTTGTCAGTTCGACATACTTCTTGATGATGGACACCTTGTCCCTGATCCGGAACAACGGGAAGTTCTTGATCAGGATCCTGCGCATTTCCTGAAAATTGACGATCACCCTTTCCGGTTTCATGCAGTAATTGCCGCCATGGACCCGGTAGGCGCTGACCGGCCCGTCGATAAAGCCGACCAGGTCGCGGGCGGCCATCCTCAGGTAGAAATCCCAG
>JARKOY010000146.1 GCA_029975555.1 Spirochaetia bacterium
CCGCCGGCATGCGCATCTTCCTCTCCCATCTCTCCCTTTCCCCAAGCATGCACCGTACCTGGACAAAAGCCTGGAAAACCCCAGGCAAAACCAGCCCTGAGTATGTCCCCCGCTTCGTCCTGGCTTGAAACCATTGAAAACTATACCGTTCTCCGCGCTCCTGCCCTTTGCACAAGCTTGAGAGCACTAACGATTTTTTAGGAGAATATGAATGCGGCTCGGCGGCCGGGTTCACTGCAACAAATCCCTGTCCTCGGCGTACTCCGCGCCGCGCGCCTTCTTGAAGAGCTTCACGAGCCCAGCGACGTCCATCTTCTCTTTCTCTGCGCCGCTCAGGTCGGCGATGATTTCACCTTCGTGCATCATCACCACGCGGTCTGCCTGCTCGAGCGCGCGCTTCATGTCGTGGGTCACGATGAGGGCGGTGAGGCCTTCCGCTGCGATGAAGCGGCTCGTGAGCTCGCCCACGATCTCAGCGTTGGCGGGGTCGAGCGCCGCGGTGTGTTCGTCGAGGAGGAGCACCGAGGGCCGGGACAGCACCGCCATGAGGAGGGTGAGCGCCTGGCGCTGTCCACCCGACAGCCGCGAGACATTCTCGTGGAGCCTGTCCTCGAGGCCCATGCCGAGCTCGGCTACCCTGTCTGCCATCTCGCGGGCGAACTTGGGCGGCGTCGCGATGCGGAATCGCCTAGGCCCCTTGCGAGAAGCCAGGGCCAAGTTGTCGAGCACGGTCATGTCGCCTGCAGTGCCGGCCAAGGGGTCCTGTCGCACCCGTCCAACATACATGGCGCGCTCCCACTCAGGTAGGCTCGTGACATCGCTGCCGTCGAGAAATATTTTACCCGCGCGCAGGGGCACTGTCCCCGCGATCGCGTTTAGGAGCGTGCTCTTGCCTGCGCCATTCGAGCCGATGATCGATACCGTCTGGCCCCGCTCCACCTCGAGCGAAAGATCCTTAAGGACCATGTGCTCTTGTCCACCGCCCAGATTGAAGCTCACCACGATGTTGTGGACACGGATCATCGCTGTTTCCTCCCATAGCGCGAGATGGCGACCGAGGCGATGATGAGGAGGGCAGTGAGCAGCCTGAGGTCGTTGGGGGTGATGCCTGCCACATAGCCCCACGAGCGCGCGGCGTACATCAGCGCCCGAAAGATGATCGAACCAAGAAAGACGCGTGCGAGCTGCACGCCTATGAACTGCGAATGGACGATGAGCTCCCCAAGCATGACGGTGGCGAGGCCCGCCGCGACGACTCCCTGGCCAAGATTGACGTCGGCAAAGCCCTGATACGCCGCCGCCATCGCCCCGGACAGTCCGGGAAGGGCGTTGGCGAGCATGATGCCCCAGGTTCGCAGACGATTGGGCTGAATACCTGCCTGAATGACGGCGTTCTCATTGTCGCCGAGCGCCCCCATCGCAATGCCGATTTCGGTATGAAAAAACAGATCGAGAAGCCCGAACAGCACAAGACAGACGAGCATGCAGGAGGCAAGCAGCGAACACTCGGGCGGTAGTACCCCGCCCATGAAAGAGCGAGCCAGCCTGAGCATCGGGTTGTTCGTGATGAGCGGAAGGTTGGGTTTTCCACCCAATATTCGCAGGTTGATCGAATAAAAGCCCGTCATTGTGACGATCCCCGCAAGGAGGGGCGGCACCCTGAGCCTGTGGTGCACGAGCGCGGTAACAAAACCGGCCGCTCCTCCGGCGAGAAACCCGGCCAGCATCCCCGCAGGGACTGCGAGCGCTTTTATAAACGCGTTCGGAGAAAGACTCGCCGCCTGAGCGACCACCGCCCCCGCTGCCGCCCCCGCAGGAAACGACCCTTCCACCGTCAGATCAGGAAAATCGAGTACCCGAAAACTGACAAAGACCCCGAGCGCAAGAATGCTGTAGATGAGCCCTTCGACGAGAATTCCCTCGACCATCGATCATTTCCGCGTAAGCTGCCCACCAGAAATAAGCACTTTAGCCCTGTCGACAATCGACTGGTCAACTGAAACGCCTATGCGCTTCGCCGTGTCGAGGTTGAGCACAAAGGTCATATCCTCGCTGTCCTTGGGCAGGAAGGCCGGGATGTCCGCGGTTTTCTCTCCATTGAGTACGCGCACCACGATCTTGCCGGTGGCCACGCCCATGCGATAGTAGTCGTAGCCCAGCGCGGCGAGTACAGGAATCGTTTCGGCCGACGATGGGTCCGCCGTCACGACGGGAATCTTTTTCTCAAGCGCAACTTCGGCGATACCGCTCAGCGCAGAGAACACCGTGTTGTCGTTGCCAAGGTACAGGCCGTCGATGCGTCCCACAATGGAGAGGAGCGCCTGCTTGGCCTCCGACGAGTTCGTGATGGTCGATTCGACATAGTCGAGGCCGTTTTCCTGACAATATGACTTTACTATGGCGGCGAGCGCCACGGAGTTCGCCTCGCCGGAAGCATAGATGTTGCCGACGCGCTTTATGTCCGGCTTCAGGGATCGAAGTAGATCGAGCTGCTCGCGCACGGGGGTCATGTCGGAAGTGCCGGTGATGTTGGCGCCTCCCTTGTCCATGCTCGCCACCAGCCCCGCCGATACGGGGTCCGTCACCGCGGAATAGATCACCGGTCGATCTTTAATCTGGTTTGCCAGCGCCTGGGCGGTGGGCGTCGCGATGCCAACGGCCAGGGCAACTTTTTCCTGCTTGAAGCGTTGTGCGATCTGAGCCGCGGTGTTCATGTCGGCATTTGCGTTCTGCAGATCCACCTTATAATCGGGTTTGGACGCAGACAGCTCATCGACGATGCCTTTCTCGATGGCATCGAGCGCGGGGTGTGAGACGAACTTTGCGACGCCGATGATCTTCGCGCTCTTTGGAGCACAGGAGAAGAGCAAGGTGCCGACAAGGCCTACTGCGGCCAAGAGCCTGAGAGAACGACGCATACAACCCTCCTTTCGACGACTAAAGGCGTGGCGCTAAAGGCGCCTCTCCATAGCCTGCCTTGACGCAAGCGAACGATATAGCATATATTGTTACTGTTTATAGTAACGTTGGCCATTGTACCGACTACAAGCGACTTGGTCAATATACAAAATGCAAAAACAAATTTTTTATCTAAAAATCATTTCAATTATTGAAAGCAGCTGTACAGAAATTAAAATATTATACCACTGATACATAAAAAGCTTTACTTTTAATAGAAACACCCTTGACATGAAGTTTCAGGACAGATATCCTTCGCACAAATTAGCTTCATTCATTATTTATGCGCATGTTTTGTATATGCGGAAGGAGGAATACAAGATGAAGCGACGTACCATGGTGCTCGTGGTGTTCGCCACGGTGAGTTTGCTCGTGCTCTCTGGTGTACAGAGCGTGTTTGCAGCTCCTATCAAGATCGGTGTTGCGGGCGCCTTTACCGGCGACCTTGCATCCTATGGTTTGCCCACAGTCAACGCCGCCAAGCTTGTCGTCAAAGATATCAACGCCAAAGGGGGCATCAACGGACAGCTCGTCGAGCTCGTCATTGAGGATGACCAGTGCAAACCAGAACTTGCGACAAACGCCGCTGCAAAAGTCGTAAGCGCGAAAGTCGTTGCAGTCATCGGCCACATCTGCTCGGGGGCTACAAAGGCGGCGCTCGGAATCTACAAGGATTCCAAACTGGTCACGATTTCGCCTTCTGCGACGAACCCCCCGCTCACCCAGAGCGGCGAGTATCCCAACTTCTTCCGGACCATCGCCCCTGACGATGCGCAGGCAAAGCTCGCGGCCACCTTCCTCACCAAAACACTCAAGCTGAAGAAAATCGCCGTACTCCACGACAAAGGCGACTACGGCAAGGGCTTCGCCGAGCTCGTCAAGCAGTACGCTGAGGAAAACGGCGTGCAGGTAGCCCTGTTCGAAGGCATCAACCCAGGCGCGCCGGACTACTCTGCGGTCGTCAACAAGATCGGCAATGCGAAGGTCGACGGCGTGGTGTGGGGAGGCTATCACCCCGAAGCGTCCAAGCTCGTCCAGCAGATGAAGGACAAGGGCATGAACCTCGCCTTCATCTCCGATGACGGCGTCAAGGATAACACCTTCATCGAAGTTGCCGGCAAATACGCCGAAGGCGTCTATGCGACTGGCCCGACCGACACTTCCAGCAATCCGCTCGCGATCAAGGCCATCGAAGACCACAAGAAGGAGTTTGGCTCCGAGCCCGGCGCCTTCTTCCTCAACGCGTATGCCGCCACGCAGGCCCTCCTCAATGCGATTGCAAAAGCCAAATCCACGGATTACAACAAGATCGTCGCAGCGCTGCAGTCTGAATATGTGGACACGCCGCTGGGGCACATCAGCTTTGACAAGAGAGGCGACATCGTAGGATTCGGCTTCTCCGTCTTCCAGGTCAAGAACGGCAAGTACGTAGAATTGAAGTAAGACTTTATTTGCCAGCCTCTCGAAGCCGTTCTGGCATAAAGTCGGAACGGCTTCCTTTTTAGAATCCACTTCCCAAGGATCACCACATGGAATATTTTTTAAAGCTTTTTTTGAGCGGCACGGCAAAAGGCAGCATCTATGCGCTCATCGCGCTGGGATATACCATGGTCTATGGCATTATTCAGCTCATAAACTTTGCCCATGGTGAAATCTATATGATCGGCGGCTTTACTGCCCTCATTCTAGGAGGGTTTTTCTTTTCAAACGGCATGCCTGTGGGCCTCGTCTTGGTCTTTTCGGTGCTGCTCTCCATCATGTATGCAGCCGCATTCGGCTTTACGGTAGAAAAAATCGCCTACCGTCCCCTTCGGGGTAAACCCCGCCTCTCGGCGCTCATCAGCGCGATCGGCGTCTCCATGGTCTTACAAAACTTTGTCCTGCTCTCCCAGACTGAAAAGTTTTTGTCCTTTCCTTCGTATCTGCCTGAATTCAACTGGCTCCAGCCATATAAAGCATACATCAATTCGACACAGCTGATCATCCTCGGAGTGACCGCCGTCATCATGGTCCTGCTCACGCTGCTTATCAAATTCACCCGCATAGGGAAAGCGATGCGCGCGACGGCACAGGATATGCACATGGCCCAACTCGTCGGGGTCGACGTCAACCAGGTCATCTCGGTGACCTTCATCATCGGCTCGGCGCTGGCCGCGATCGGCGGCGTGCTCATATGTTCCTATATGGGACAGATCAACTACTACATCGGGTTCATCGCAGGCATCAAGGCCTTCGTGGCTGCAGTCCTCGGCGGCATAGGGAGCATCCCAGGCGCCGTGCTCGGCAGCTTTGTGCTCGGTTGGACAGAGAGCCTCGGCACCGGGTACATCTCGAGCGACTACGAGGATGCCTTCGCATTCGTCATCCTCATCGTCATCCTTCTCATCAAGCCCGATGGAATTCTCGGCAGAACCCAGAGACAGAAGGTATAAGCTATGAAACTACGTTCAATTCTTGCAGATATCGGAAAATCGCTGGCGACGGCCGTCTGGTTCATGGTCCTGCTCTTCCCCCTCATGGTGATGAAGGTCAACGTGGCGCGAGGAGTCGCCCAGATTCAGTTCCGGTGGAATCTTCTGCCTCTTGTGGGCGTCGGAGCCTTCGTGCTCTCCTACGCGTGGAGAATCGCACTCGAGTGGAACGAGAGACGCGGCGCCAATAAATCTGAAGGAATGTCCAGCAGAATAAGGGCTGCAGGGGCTGCATACCTCGCAAGGCCAGCCGTGCGCACAAGTTCTTTGCTGGTCCTTTTGGCCTTTGTCATCGCCTTTCCTTTCTTGTTCGGGATGTATCACACCAACGTCATGATCACCGCCTTCATCTACGTGATCCTCGGCCTCGGCCTCAACATCGTCGTCGGCCTGGGCGGGCTTCTGAACCTCGGGTACGCGGCATTCTTCGGCGTCGGCGCCTACACGTATGGCCTCATCTGGAAATATATCGGACCTTCCTTTGTCGCCGCAGGAATGGACCCCGGCTGGCTGTTCTGGATTTCGCTGCCGCTGGCGGGCATCATCGCGACGCTCTTCGGCATACTCCTGAGCCTCCCCGTGTTGAGGCTGCGCGGCGACTATCTGGCCATCATTACGCTGGCCTTCGGCGAAATATTCCGCATGGTGATGCAAAACTCGGGCGATCTTACGGGGGGTGCGACGGGCATAAGCCTCATTCCGCGGCCGTGGTTCTTCGGTCAGAAACTTCCTCCGACCAAGGCCGCCACCTACATCTACTTCATCGCCATCGTTCTGGTGATCATCACAATCTTCGTCGTGCGCAGAATCGAAGACTCTAGAGTCGGCCGAGCACTCGAGGCGATGCGCGAAGATGAAGTCGCCTGTGAGGCGATGGGCATCGATCTCGTCAAAAATAAGCTGATCACCTTCGCGCTCGGCGCGTTCTGGGCGGGGATCGCGGGCGTCCTCATGGCGGCCCAGACCACCTACATCAACCCCGACAGCTTTACGCTGTGGGAATCGATCATCATTCTCATGGCCGTCGTCATCGGCGGCACAGGCTCGATACCAGGCGTGATCGGCGGAGCAATCCTCTTAAAGCTTCTGCCCGAGTATTTCCGGGCGCTGGCGCAGTACCGCATGCTCATCTACGGCATCGCGATGATCCTCGTCATCATCTTCAAACCCGACGGCCTCATTCCCAGAAAGCGCAAGCAGTATACCTTCGAAAGAAAGGAAGCGACAAAATGAGTACCCACCAGCTCAGCTCGAACAACGCCATCCTGGAGATCGAGGACCTCGTCATGACCTTTGGAGGCCTGCGCGCCATCGATGGTGTTTCCATGCACATCGACGAAGGCGAAATCGCCGCGCTCATCGGCCCGAACGGCGCCGGCAAAACGACCATTTTCAACTGCATCACGGGCGAGTACCGACCGACCGAAGGGCGGGTCAGAATCCGCAACCGCTCGGGCCGGGTTGAAGAGATTCACGGCCTCAAGCCCAATGTCATCAATCAGAAGGGCCTCGCCAGAACATTCCAGAACATTCGCCTCTTTGGGAACATGACCGTCCTCGAGAACGTCATGATAGGACGACACAACTCGCTCAAAGCAGGCATCTTCAAGGCGATCGTGCGCGACGCCTCCACCAGGGAAGAAGAACAGCGCGTCATCGAAGAGAGCTACCTCATCCTCAAAAAGCTCAAACTGGACACCTACATCAACGAGATGGCGAAGAACCTTCCCTACGGGGAACAGCGGCGCCTGGAGATCGCTCGCGCCCTCGCGACCGATCCTTTCCTTCTCCTTCTAGACGAGCCCGTCGCAGGCATGAACGCTCAGGAGACCAAAGAGCTCGAGGAAACCATCAACATCATCCGGGACGAGGAGCACATCACCATTCTGCTCATCGAACACGACATGAGCCTCGTCATGGACGTGAGCGAGCGCATCTACGTGCTCGACTACGGCCGGCTCATCGCCGAAGGCACGCCACAGGAGATCAAGCGAAATCCCGATGTCATCAAGGCGTATTTAGGAGAGTAATATGGCACTGCTCGAGTTGAAAGACGTCCAGACCTTCTATGGCAACATTCAAGCCTTGAAAGGCATTTCAATCTCGGTCGAGGAAGGAGAAATCGTCACTCTGATCGGCGCGAACGGCGCGGGAAAAACGACGACGCTCATGAGCATATGCGGGATCACTCCGATCCGTTCAGGACAGATTATATTGAAGGGCCAGGAGATATCGAAACTCAGCCCCAACAGGATCGTCAAGATGGGCGTGTCGCAGGTGCCTGAGGGCCGGCGCATATTCCCACAGCTCACTGTGTCGGAAAACTTGGACATGGGGGCTTTCTTGCGCACCGACAAGGAAGGCATAAGGCGCGACATGGAACAGGTCTTTACGATTTTTCCGCGGCTTGCGGAGCGGCGGAACCAGCTCGGAGGAACCCTCTCCGGAGGCGAGCAGCAGATGCTGGCCATTTCCCGCGCCCTCATGGCCAACCCGCACTTGCTCCTGCTCGACGAGCCTTCGCTCGGACTCGCCCCTCTCGTCGTCCAGAACATCTTCGAAGTCATTCAGAAGATCAACAAGGAGCGGAAGACGACGATCCTCCTCGTCGAACAAAACGCCAACATGGCGCTCAAAATAGCCAACAAGGGCTACGTCATGCAGAACGGCGTCATCAAGATCGCCGACACCGCGGCGCACCTGCTCGAAAACGAAGAAGTGCGCAAGGCATATTTGGGTCTGTAGGAATTAGGAGTATATTTATAGAAAGAAGGCCGCACTGTGTGCGACCGAAAATGCCGAAATTCAACATTGCGCCCAACGGAGGTACGCCATGAAAGTAGGCCAACGCATGACACGGAACCCCATCACCATCACGCCGGATGTGACGGTGCCCGAAGCGCAGGCCATCATGCGCCGCGAGAAAGTCCAAAGGCTGCCCGTCCTCGACAAGAATGGACGACTCGTTGGCATCGTCACCTCGCTCGATCTCATCCACGCATCGCCCTCCCCCGCCACATCGCTCGACATCTACGAAATGCACTACCTGCTTTCGAAGCTCAAAGTCGAAAAGGTCATGACGCGACAGGTTATCACCGTGACCGAAGATATGCCCATAGAAGAGGCGGCGCGCATCATGGTGGACAACAAGATTTCCGGCCTGCCCGTCATGCGCGGCGACATTCTTGTCGGCATCATCACCGAAACAGACCTCTTCAAGCTCTTCATCGAGCTCTTCGCCGCGCGGCACAAGGGGATCCGTCTCACCCTGCTGTTGCCCGAAAAAAAAGGGGAACTGGCGAAAGTCTCCAACGCCATCACGGAGTGCGGCGGCAACATCGTCTCATTCGCAATCTTCGAGGGCGAAGACCCGACCAATGGCTACTGCACCCTCAAGGTAACCGGGGTCGAGAAGGCTGCGTTGCTCGATGCGGTTACGCCCCTCGTCGAGAAGGTGGTCGACGTGCGGGAAACCTGAGGCCTCGTTTTTGCGGCGCCTCGCCTTTGCCTTGACCGCGCCAGTGCGCCGTCATATCCTTGCATTCATGCGACAGACACTCGCAGATAAGGTGGTGTGGGTCACGGGTGCATCCTCGGGCATCGGAAGAGCGTTTGCGGTCGAGGCAGCGCGGCGCGGCGCCGCGCTCATCCTTTCAGGGCGCAACGAAGACGCCCTCCGCAAGACCGCTGCCCTCTGCGCTGCACACCGCCAAGGCGAAGCGCCGCGCCGCCATGCCGACGCTATCCTTGCCGATGCCATCCTCCCCTTCGACCTCGCGAACCCCAGCGCCCGAGGATCGGCCGCACAAAAGGCCCTCGCCGTCTTCGGCCGCATCGATATTCTTGTATTGAATGCGGGCGTGAGCCAGCGCGCCCGATTCGAAGAGACCTCGCCCGAAGTTTTCGAGCTCATCATGGAGACGAACTTCGGCGCCGCCGTGGACCTGACGCGTGCGGTGCTGCCGCAGATGCGCGAACGCGGCTCGGGCATGATCGTCTGCGTCTCGAGCATCGCGGGGCTCATGGGCGCGCCGTGGCGGACGGCGTACTCGGCCTCGAAGCACGCGCAGGCGGGCTTCTTCTCCTCGCTCAGGGCCGAGCTCGCTGGCAGCGGCATCCAGATTTCGATGGTGTACCCCGGCTTCGTGCGCACCGCCATCTCGGAAAACGCCCTTTCGGGAGACGGGACGCGCCACGGCGAACTCGATCCGCTTCAGAAATCGGGCCAGGCCCCATCGGAGACTGCGCGAGCCGTGTGGAACAGGCTCGAGGCGGGGGCTCTCGACATTCGGGTCGCCTTCGACTTCAAGGCCTGCCTGGGCGTTTTTCTTGCGCGGCACTTCCCGAAGCTCTTCGTGCGCTCGATTTCGAGACACGGGGGGTTGTAAAACAGAGGAAGATGATCCTGATGTTACATTCGGCGCCCATTCGTGCTTTGGCTTGCACATTCGCGGGCTCCAAAGCCCCCGGCACCCAAAAGGATAGGCTATGTCAGATGTCCTGTTGATTCTCTTTATCCTGCTTTTCCCCGCGTTGCTCCTCTATCTCAAAGAACGAGTCAGGTTCATGGCGAAGTGGAGTACTCTGATCGCGTGCTACATTGCGGGGCTTTTGCTCGGGAACATCGGCGTGCTGCCGCAGTCGGCCATGGGGCTCCTCGACACGGTCTCCAGCCTCGCAGTGGCCATCTCCATTCCGCTTCTGCTCTTCTCTGTCGACATCAAACAGTGGAAGAAGCTCTCGGGCGGCGCGATGTTGGCGTTCCTGCTGGCGGCAGTATCCGTAAGCCTGGTCGCAGGCATAGCCTACGCTTTTTTCAGGGAGAACCATGACGAGTCGTACAAGGTCGCCGGCATGCTCGTGGGGCTCTACACCGGCGGCACGCCGAACCTCGCCGCCATAAAAACCGCGCTCAATGTCGACAAAGATGTCTACCTTGCAGTGCACACCTCGGACATCGTGCTCTCCGCCCTTTACCTGCTCGCGGTGATGAGCATCGCAAAGCCGATCCTCAAGCACGTCCTCCCCCTCAAAAACTGGGACAGCGAGGTCGCATCGTCGACGAGCATGGATTTTACGACGAGGTTCTCAGACTACTTTAAAAAGGGCCTAGGGAAGAAAATCCTCGCAGGCGTTGGTCTGGCAGCGACTATTGTGGGAATCTCCTTGGGGCTCTCCACGCTCGTACCCGCAGATTTCCAGACGATGGTGACGATCCTCCTCATCACGAGCCTCGCGCTCGCGGCCTCCTTCGTGCCGGCAGTCCGCACGCTCCCCATGACCTTTGCGACGGGCGAATATTTTCTGTACGTATTCGCGGCGGCCGTGGGGGCGATGGGCAACATCGCGCAGATATTCGACAATGCGGGAACCTACTTCATCTACGTGGCCCTCGTGCTGTTCGGCTCCTTCATCCTGCACGCCGCGCTCTGCGCCCTCTTCAGGATCGATGTGGACACGATGCTCATCGTATCGGTCTCCGCGATCTGCTCGCCGCCCTTCGTCGGAATGGTCGCTGTTCCTTTGAAGGCTCGAAAGCTCATCCTGCCGGGCATCACGACGGGCATCATAGGGTACGCAATAGGGAATTATCTCGGCATCGCGCTGGCAGAGTTTCTCAAGGCCATCGATGGGTGAGGCGTCCGGCAGGATGCCCCGGCACGATGCTTCCGCCGCCTTGGGTGCGCCCCTTTTGCCTCGGCTGTTCCCCCCGACTCATCCTCCTGACGAATCCGCGCCGCGAGCTTGCTGGCGCAGCTCCCTGAATGCTTCGCGCGCCGCATCCAGCGTGCGCGCGATGTCCTCTTCGGTGTGGGCGAGCGATATGAACCAGTTGTGGTGAGGGTGCAGAAAGACGCCGCGGTCGGCCATCGCCGCGCAAAATCTCTGGTTCAAGTACAGGTCTGTATCCTCATCGAAGGTGAGGTAGGGAATCGCGAGGGGGCCCGAAACGCGCGCGCAAAAGCCAGCCTCGCGCCCCAGCGACTCAAGCCCTTCTTTCAGCATCCCTCCGAGCGCGGCGAGGCGGGCCGCACCCCCCAAGCGCTCCATCTCGTCGAGCGTCGCGAGGGCGGCGATCATCGGCACGGCGCTCATCCAGTAGGTGCCCGTAATAAAAAAGCTCGAAGCTGTCTTTCTGAGGCTGTCCCTTCCGAGCAGGACCGAGATCGGATAACCGTTGGCGAGCGCCTTCCCCATGGTGACGAGGTCGGGATGGGCGCCGAAAAATCTGTGACTGCCATGCATATCGAGTCTGAAATTTGCCCTGATGTCGTCCACGATGAAATATGCGCCTTCGGCCCGGCACAGCCGCTCCACAGCCGCGATGAATTCCGGAGTAGGCATCTGCTGGGGCTTGTAGGTCGGATGGTGATAGGGCGTGAGGATGATGCAGGCGATGCGCCCTCTGTGCTCCGCGAAAAGTGCCTCAAGCGCCTGAACGTCGTTGTAGGGAAAGAAACGGACATCGCGCTGCTCGGCCTGTGTGAACACAGGGAACACGTTGGTCGAACACCAGTTCGCCGCGCCGTGGTAAGCGCCTTCGGCCGCGACGATTATCTGCTTTCCAGTATCGGCGCGGGCGATCGAGGTGGCGAGGGTGGTGGCGTCGGTGCCGTTCTTCACGAACACCGCCCAGTCCATGCCGTCGACGAGGCCGACGAGCCGCTCAGCGAGCTCCACCATCGCGGGGTGCGGCTGGTTGAGCAGGTCCCCTTTGCGCGCCTGCTCGAGGGCTGGGCCGTCGACCGCAGGGTTGCCGTAGCCCACGATTTGGCTCCCGTACCCGCAGAGATAGTCGATGAATTCGTTGCCGTCCACATCGTATATCCTGCTTCCCTGCGCGCGCGAAAGATAATAGGGGAAATGGCCTGGCACGAGAAAGCCAGGGCTCTTGGAGCCGTAAATGCCGCCAGGGATGACCTTTGCCGCGCGCTCGAAGTACGCCATCGAAGCTGCAAACCGCGAGCCCGAGATGCCGGCACGCCGCTCGCCGGCCAGACTACCCGCCGCGTTCGATCTTTCATCAGCCACCTTGCTCATATCTCAACCCCCAAATACCACGAAAGCCGGTCCAACACCGCGAAAAGCCCCTGCACCAGTGGCAGAAGTCCCTCGATCCTCACCTCGCCCGAGCCGAGCGCAACGACCGCCTGCCGCTTCCCGGACAAGACATCGATTGCTTTCTGATAATCCGCAAAGGACAGCAGTGCGTTCGGGGTCGAAGAATCGGGCGCTGCGGCGGGCGCGACTGCGGACGGCGCATCTTTCTGGACATGAATTATCCGGCCTTTTTTGGCGACCCGGTACGCAATTTCGCCCGCGCGGACCCCAACCACGCCGTCAGGAACTATCTGCATGCGACGCACAAGGTATGATTCGCCGGCAATGGCCTCAAGCCCGTACAGCGTCGCGGCGAGCAAAAGCCGGGCCCGCGTTTCCTTCGACGTGTCGGGCGCACGCAAAAGCTCTGTCGCGCGGCTCGAAGTTTTTCTGAAGAAAGCCAGCGCCGCGAGCGCGCCTGCGCCCAACGGCAAAGGAATCGCCGTGCCCTTTACTCCGGAGAAAACGCGGACCGCGGCTTCGGCACTTGGAAAGAACAAAAGCAGCGACGGCCGCCGCCCCGGCCGAGGCCCCGAACGCCGCGAACCCTGCGGCACCCGCAGGCCCAGAACAGGCCCCGCCCCGCGAATGCTAATTTTCATCGAAACGCCGCGCGGCGGGCATGCCCTCTGCAAGCCTGTATCGCACGCGCAGGCCTCCTCGGCCAGACGCAGGGCCAGCGATGCCTTGAGCCTCGCCAATACGCTTTTCTCTTCCAAAGTGAGCTGCGAAAAATTCGTCTTCATCGTGTGTTACCTGCGGCCCAGGATAGTGTGTGGTGGCGCTGCGCGCAAGGCGGGACCTCGGAATAAAAAAGGCCGCCCCTGCAGAGTACCCGGGCGGCCTTTACCTCAGAAACAACGCTCAATCAGAATATCGAATCCGGCTGATAGTAATCTTTTGCGTTTTGTTTTGTGATCAACTCCGCAGCGAGGATGATCTTCGATGGAATCTTCTGCTGATAGAAACCAGGGATCGGCTGGTTGCGGGAGCCGTACACTGCAAGAGTGATACCGGTTGCAATCATCGAGGGTGGATACGTAACATCGGCCTGAACCAGAGGATCGCCGTCTAAGACCTTTTTAATCATGACTTTGCTTCCCGCACCGCCAAGGAAAATCTTGACGTCTTTGCGTCCCGATTCCTTGTATGCCTGAAGGACACCGACGAGGACATCATCATCCTGTGCCCAGACAGCATCGATTTTTTTGTACTTTTGCAGATAGTTGGTCATAATTTCGAGCCCTTTTTGTGTGTCCCAATATGCAGGCTGTGAATCCAAAATCTTGATGCCTGGGTACTTCTTGGCCATGACTTCCTTGAAAGAATCGACGCGCTCGCTGTTGATGACGCAGGGAATGCCTTCGAGGACGACGATGTCCCCCTTGCCACCAAGAGCCTTGCCGAGCCACTCGGCGGAGACGCGGCCCATGCCTGGATTGTCGCCAGCGATGTAGACATCCTGTACTTCCTCGGTGAGTCCTCGGTCGACCGATACGACATAGATCCCTTTCTCATAGGCTTTTTTCACCACTGGGGTGAGCGGCGCTGAATCGTGAGCAAGAATGACGAGGGCATTGATACCTTTCACCATAAGGTCTTCAACGTCATTGACCTGTTTGGCGGGAGAATCGGCGGTGACAAGGTAGAACTCGATGTTCTTGTCCTTCGCCTGCCAATCCTTGATAGCCTTCTGCGCATAATAATTGATGCCGCCCGTCCATCCATGATCCGCGGTGGGAATGGATACTCCGATTTTGACCTTCTGGGCAAAGGATGGTGCTGCTGCGAGTGCAAGCAGCGCCATCATGGCGATCAATACCTTTTTCATACTGCCTCCTACACGAAATACGTCATTATTCCTATCGGGTTTCAGGCCAACGGCCATCCCGAACAATTTCCATCATTTCTCTGCGCGCCCGTTTGTGATCCATCCGCGCTGAATCGACACCGCACCAATGATGACAAGTCCTTTCACCAGTCCCTGCAGATATGGAGAAACGCCGAGCATGTTCAGCATGTTATTGATGATTCCCAGAATGATCGCGCCGATCACCGATCCCCAGATTGAACCCTTGCCGCCAGTCATCGCAGTACCACCGATGACGACGGCTGCGATTGCATCCATTTCGTAATCCTTTCCGGCGTTCGTTGAGCTTAGAGAGTTGAGTCGTGCCGAGATGAGGATGGCGGTGATGCCCACCATAAGCCCGACGATGACATAGGAAACTAGCCTGACCTTGTCCACGTTGATCGCTGAATATCGCGCAACTTTTTCATTCGAGCCAACCGCACACACGTAGCGTCCGAATCTTGTGCGGTTCAAAACAAAAGAAAGCACTGCTGCGAGAAGAAAGAGAATCCATACAGGCAGGGGGACACCTAGTATCACTGACATTCCCATCTCTCCATACACAGAATTCACCGACCTGAACTCGCCAGCTTTCCCAATATACAAGGTCAGGGAGCGAAAAATCGCCATGGTGCCGAGCGTCACGATGAATGGTGCAATGCGTCCCTTTGTGACGAGAAAACCGTTCATGGCCCCTCCGACAAGCGCTATTGCCACCGATACGGTGGCGGCAGCAAGAATGCTGAGGAAAGATCTCAGCCAGAAGGGAGAAAAAGTTACAAGGCTCTGTGTCACGGCATTGAGCGTCAAAATGGCGAAGGCCCCCGCGAACGCCGTCATGGAGCCGACCGAAAGATCGATGCCTCCGGAAATAATGACAAAGGTCATACCGAGGGCAATGATGCCCGTATAAGAGACTTGCCGCAGAATATTGAGGAGGTTCTGTATCTCGATAAAACGCGGATAGAGAATTGTCGAGGCGATCACCAGCACCACAAGGGCGATGAGCGGGCCATATTTGTCCAAGGATAATTTCTTCGGAATAGAAACGGCCATTTAATATCCTCCCTTGATGCCCGTGGCAAAATACATGATCTCTTCTTCGCTGAGCCTTTCCTGCGGAAGCTCTCCCACAATGCTCCCGCCGCGCATGATGAGCACTCGATCACACATGCCGATGATCTCCTCAAGCTCCGAAGAAATGAAAATAACCGAAATGCCTGTGTTCGCAAGTTCGCGGATAAAGCCATAAATGTCGTGCTTGGCCTTGATATCGATCCCTCTGGTAGGTTCATCGACGATGATAACCCTGGGCCCCGTATCAATACTCTTTGCCAGCGATACTTTCTGTTGATTGCCTCCAGAGAGCTGTTCGAGTTTTGCGGAAAGTGAAGGAATCTTTATAGAAAATCGATCAACGTAAAATTTCGACTTTTCAACCTCAGACTTCTGATTAATAAATGGCTTTGCATATTCCTTGAGCGAGGTCAATGTAATGTTCTTCACTACGTCGAACGAGGTGATGATGCCCGAGCCCTGCCGATCTTCGGAAAGATAACTCAGACCAGCATGCACCGCATCCCATGGATTGCGCAGCCGAAGGGGCCTCCCGTGCAGAGTCACCGAACCGGATTGAGAGAGGCGCAACCCCATGAGTGTCTCGGCTAATTCCGTGCGTCCGGCACCGATGAGGCCAGCAAAGCCGAGCACCTCACCAACATGCAGATCGAAGCTGATATCGTACAGCAGCCCTTCCACAGAGAGATTGCGGACTGAAAGTGCCACTTCCCCTGCGACAGATTTTTTCTCTGGGAATATTCCCTTGAGTTCGCGGCCAACCATGCGCCGAGCCATTTCATCGGTGTCGATATTTTTTACTTCTTCAAGGCTTATGAACGCACCATCTCGGAGAACCATGACGCGGTCGCAGATACGTTTGACTTCCTTTAATTTATGAGAGATGTAGACAATAGTGACACCTCGTGCCTTAAGTCGCCCGATAAGTCGGAAAAGAATCTCGACTTCCTTGCTGGTGAGCATGGTGGTCGGCTCGTCCATGATCAAAAGATGCGAATCGAAGGTTATAGCCTTGGCTATCTCCACCATCTGTTTCTGCGCGACGGACAGATTCTGTATCCGCGCGTAGGGATCTATACTGGACACTTCGAGCTCAGAGAGAAGTTCGCGAGTCCGCGCGACCATAGCTTTTATGTCCAAAAAACCATTCTTCTGCAAGAGTTCCTCGCCAAGGAATATATTCTCATACACACAGAGGTCTGAGACGAGGTTAAACTCCTGGGGGATGAGACTTATACCGATCTTCCTTGCATCGGCAGGGCTCCGTATCTCAACTGGTTTTCCATCGAACCATATCTTGCCCGCGGTGGGCTCATAGAGACCAGACAGGATTTTTATAAAGGTTGACTTGCCAGCCCCGTTTTCACCTATAATGCCGAAAACCTCTCCCCTATGAATCTCGATCGAGATATTATCGAGCACTCGCACGGAAGAGAATTCTTTCGTGATACCTTCGGTTTTTACAATGGCTTCCATTATTTTTTCATCGCTTCATCGAAAGCTATCTTCGAAGGCACAAAATCAATGTCTCGCACGAATTCCAGCGCTTGCTTCGCACCATATTCTCGGTCCATGCCAGAATCCTCCCACTCGACGGAGAGCGGTCCTTCGTAGCCTGCAGCATTGAGTTCGCGGATAATGTTCTCAAAGTCGACATCGCCGTGTCCGAGTGAGCGGAAATTCCAGCCTCGACGGGTATCGCCAAACGTGAGGTGCGAACCAAGAATACCTGCCTTGCCATCGAGTGTGACAGCGGCATCCTTCATGTGCACATGGTAAATCTTTTTGGCATAATCTCTTAAGAAGATATGTGGGGTCACTCCCTGCCAGATAAGGTGCGAGGGATCGAAATTGAAGCCAAGCGTCGGCCTGTCCTTGAATTCCTGAAGAAGGCGGCCAGCAGTGTAATAGTCAAAGGCAATCTCAGTGGGATGCACCTCGAGCGCAAACTTCACACCGCAGCGATCGAACTCATCCAAGATCGGCGTCCAAAGCCGGACAATCTCCGCGAAGCCCTCATCCACCATTTCATCCGGCGTCTGAGGAAAAGAATACCAAAATTTCCATATTGGGCTGCCCATAAAGCCTGTCACCACATAGCATCCCATATTTTTTGCAGCATGAGCCGTGTACTTCATCTCTTGAATTGCCCATTCGCGGATCTTGGTGGGGTTTCCCTTGCAATCCGCCGGAGCAAAACCATCGAGGCGAGGATCCCAGAGGTCTCCCACGCACTGTCCTGCAAGGTGCGCACCTAGCGCCCAGCACTTAAGTCCATACTTTTCAAGAATCGCCTTGCGCTCGGCGACATAGGTGGGGTCAGTGGCAGCACGCTTGACATCCATATGATCGCCCCAACACGCGATCTCCACACCATCATATCCGAATGATTTTACTTTTGCGCAGAATTGATCGAACGGTAAATCAGCCCACTGTCCGGAAAAAATAGTGACCGGCCTCGCCATATTGTTCCTCCTCTTTATAATTGTATTGCAATTAAAATTCAGATTCGTTTTTTCAAAACTCCACCCACACGGCGCCCTTTTTCGAGCTCTCGACGCACTTGCCGATAAAGCGCACGCCTTGTGCGCCTTCCTCCGCGGTCGGGAAATCGAGGTCTTCGGGGGTGAGCTTTTCGCCTGATTTCTGCTTGATGAGGGCGGAAATATAGGTCTTGTAGAGGTTTGCAAACGCCTCGAAGTAGCCCTCTGGATGGCCGGATGGAATGCGAGAATACCCCTGAGCATGCGGATAGAAGCCGTCGCGGCCGCGAGAGAGAACTTCTGTCGGCGCGCCGAGCTTTGAGACCATGAGATAGTTCGGATTTTCCTGCGACCACTGAATGGTTCCCTTGGAGCCAAAGATTCTGAAACGAAGGCCATTGTCATACCCGATCGCAATCTGGCTCGCCCAGTACAAGCCCTTTGCTCCCCCTTCATATTCGACCATGATGGTCGCATTGTCGTCGAGCGGTCTTCCCTCCACGAAAGTGTCGAGGCGCGCGCAGAGCGATTTGATCTTGAGGCCTGTGACGTAGGAGACCATGTTTTCGACATGGCTGCCGATGTCGCCCACGCAGTTCGATTTGCCGGCAAGCGCGGGGTCTGTCCGCCATGAAGCCTGCTTGGAACCCTCGCGCTCGGAGGGCGTCGCGAGCCACTCCTGCGGATACTCAGCATTGACGAATCGGATCTCGCCGATGTCGCCGCGGCGAATCATCTCCCTCGCATGTTTGACCGCAGGATAGCCTGTGTACGTATACGTCACCCCAAAGAGTAGTCCTTTCTTCTTCGCCAGTTCGTCCAGTTCCATGGCCTCGGCTTCCTCGAAGGTGAGGGGTTTGTCGCAAACGACACTGATGCCTGCGTTGAGAAATGCCTTGGCAACCGGATAATGCAGAGCATTCGGCGTCACGATCGAGACAAAATCGATGCCGTCGTGGCGGGCGGCCTCTTTTTGGGCCATCTCGTCGTAGGTGGCGTAGAGCCGATCGCGCTCGACGCCGAGGCTCGCGCCAGTTTCCAGAGTATTCTCAAAACTCTGCGAGAACGATCCCGCGACGAGCTCTGCGAGCCCGTCGAGCGCAATCGCGCGCCGGTGAACATCGCCGATAAAGGCGCCTCTGCCGCCCCCCACCATGCCATAGCGCAATTTTCTTGCTGTTTGCGTGCCAGCGCTTCCTTCTATCATGTCAAGCCTCCTTACATGCTATCTAATTCATTTTATAACATGATAATACCAAACAACCATGTCTCAACGCTCTTTACTCCACTCCCAGCACATACTGCATAATTAAGTTTTCGAGGTACTCCTGTTTGCCGGAAGTGCGGCCGAGGCTGGCGACATCGGGAGCTCCGGACGCGGATGCGAGGGCGGCGAGTTCCTCGAGGCTCATGCGCCCCTCTTCGAAGCGCTTGCCGTCGCCGGCATCGAACGAGGCGTAGCGCTGGCGGACGAAGGCAGCGAGCTTGCCGTCTTCGATGATGCGCTGTGCGGCGAGGAGACCCGCGGCGAAGGCGTCCATGCCGCCGATGTGGGCTTCGAAGAGGTCGGCTGGGTCCACGGAGTTGCGGCGGATCTTGGCGTCGAAGTTGAGCCCGCCCGTGGTGAATCCGCCCGCGCGGAGGATCGCAAGCATGGCGAGGGTGGTGTCGTACACATTGATCGGGAACTGGTCGGTGTCCCAGCCGTTGCGGGGGTCGCCCCTATTTGCGTCGACCGAACCGAAGATGCCGAGCGCCGCGGCGGTTTCGAGCTCATGGTGGAAGTCGTGGCCCGCAAGCTCGGCGTGGTTCGCCTCGATATTGACGCGGAAATCCTTTTCAAGCCCGTACGCGCGCAAGAACCCGGCGACGGTCTCGACGTCGAAGTCGTACTGGTGCTTGGTGGGCTCCATGGGCTTAGGTTCGATATAGAACATGCCCTTGAAGCCGTGGGCGCGGCCGTAGTCGCGGGCCATGATCAAGAAGCGGGCGAGGTGGGCCTTCTCGCGCTTGAGGTCGGTGTTGAGGAGCGTCATGTAGCCCTCGCGGCCGCCCCAGAACACGTAGCCCTGACCGCCGAGCTCGATCGTCGCGTCGATGGCCGCCTTCACTTGGGCAGCGGCCTGCGCGACCACCGCGAATTCGGGGTTTGTGGCGGCGCCGTTCATGTAGCGAGGGTGTTTGAAGAGGTTGGACGTGGCCCAGAGAAGGCGGACGCCCGTGGCCTTTTGCCGCTCCTTGGCAAGAGCCACCATGTGGGCGAGGTTTTTCTCGCTCTGGGCGGGACTGGCACCTTCGGGTGCCAGGTCGCGGTCGTGGAAGCAGTAAAAATCGACGCCGAGCTTGGTGAAGAATTCGAAGGCTGCGTCGATCTTGTGCTCGTAGGCCTCCATGGGCGTCTCCGCATCGCTCTCCCAAGGATGAACGTGCGTGGCGGAGCCAAATGGGTCGCTTCCATCCTCGCCGAAGCTGTGCCAATAGGCGACGGCGAAGCGCAGATGTTCGCGCATGGTCTTACCGCCGACCATGCGGTCGGGGTCGTAGTATTTGAACGCGAGCGGATTATCGCTCTTGGGTCCCTCGTAGCGGATTTTCCCGATGCCGGGGAAATACTCCTTGTGTCCGACAAAATACTCTGCCATGTGTTCCTTCCTTATTCTTGCGCTCATCGATACAGGGGGCTCAGCGCCTCCAGATATTTCGCATATTCGGCGTATGCTGCCTCATACCTCGCCACCAAGGCCATGTCGGGCTCGATGCTCGCGGCACCTTCGAGGCTCACATGAACATCGGTGAGCGCCGCGATGTCGACCTGGCTGCCGGCTCCAGCGCTGCGTTCGGCGCACCACAGCGCCTGCAGCGCAGCGCCCAAGGCCGCCGCCTCTTCTTCTTTGGGAACGCGCACGGGCAGGCCGGTCACGTTGGCGGCGATCTCGCGCCAGAGCGTGCTCTTTGCGCCTCCCCCGACGAGCCTTATCTCCTGCGCCGCAAATCCGAGCCGCCTGAAGGATTCGAGCCCGATGCGCATGCCGAAAATCGCCGCTTCCATGGCGGCGCGCGCGATGTTCTCTTTCGTGAAATTGGCCGCTGTCGCCCCGAGGATGCTCGCCCTCCCCTGCGGCAGGTTGGGAATGCGTTCGCCGTTGAAAAACGGCAGCACCACGATGCCCTCGGCGCCCACTGGAGCGGAGGCCGCGCTCCGGTTCATCTCTTCGATGTTCATCCCGAAGAGCAGGCGTATCTGTTCGCTCGCAACCGTGCAGTTCATCGTGCACAGAAGCGGCAGCCAGCCTCCCGTCGATGAACAGAAGGCGGCCAGATTGCCCTCAGGATCGACGACGGGGCGACTGGAATACCCGTAGAGCGTGCCGCTCGTTCCGAGGCTCATGGTGAGAAAACCGTCCCGGACGGTGCCTGTGCCGACCGCGCTCATCATGTTGTCGCCGCTACCGGCTGCCACGAGCGCACCTTCTGGAATGCCGAAGCGTGCGGCAGCCGAGGCGCTCACCATCCCGGCAGGGCTGTCGGGCCCCACCAGCGACGGCAGATACTCGATGAGATTGGGATCGATGAGCTCGCAGATGCGCCGCGACCATCGGCGCGCGCGCACGTCGAAGAGGGCCGTCCCCGAGGCGTCGCCATACTCTGTCACCTTGTTGCCGGTCAGAAGAAAATTGATATAGTCGTGGGGCAAGAGGACGTGCCGGAGGCGCGCGTAGTGCTCAGGCTCGTGCTTCTTCAGCCACAGAATTTTTGGCGCCGTATAGCCTGGCAGCATGAGAAGGCCGGTTTCGGCCAACAGCGCCGCCTCGCCCCCTGCGCGCGAGGTGAGCTCGGCGCATTCGGCGGCGGTGGAGGTGTCGTTCCAGAGCTTGACGGGGCGGATTGCGCGGCCCTGCGCATCGAGGGGCACAAAGCCGTGCTGCTGGCCGGAAACCCCAATCGCCGCGATTGTCGCGCGCAGTTCGGGCGAAATGGCCTGAAAACACCTAAGCAGCGCCTCTTCATACCATTCGGCGCGCTGTTCGCGGGTCCCGTCATTCCTTGCGATGATGTCGAGTGGGGCCTGGGTTTTGGCCCGTATCTGCCTGGCGTCGGGGTCATAGACAATAACCTTGCAGCTCTGCGTTCCGAGATCGATGCCACAGACGCTTCTCATGGCTGCCCCCTGCATTTGGTTGTATCAAAAACTTTTAATAAGCGTAGACAGATTTTTCGAAAAACACCATGCAAGATATTGACAATACATATCCGTTATTGACATTCTGATTCCATGAGAATCAAAGACGCCGTCTACGTGTATCGCCTCATCGGGGGGGAGAGGCTCGCCTGGCACGGGAGGTACCACGCGCATGGCGCCGGAGAGTACGAATTCCACTATTTCATGGAAGGACAAGGAGCTCTGCTCATCAACCGCGCAAAATACGTCATCGACAGCAACATAATCTATTTCGTGCAGCCGCGTGAATTCCACTCCATTCTGCCGGAAGCGGTCGAAAAACCTATCAGTTATTATGCCGTTCTCTTCACTCCGGAACCAGAGAATTCAGTCGACGAGGAGATCGTAGCCTTGATGGAGCATCTCTGGCACGCCCGCAGTCGCGTTCTGCCCGGAGATGCAAAAGATCGTTTTTTCCTCGAGGACCTCTACAGGCTCTCGAAAGCTGCCTCCGAGTGCTCTCGGAAGGCTGCAGAACACGCGCTCATACGCATCCTGTACTGCTGGCTCGACCAGTTCAAGGGTGTGCGCGCCATTCGATCCACTAGGGAGACTAAAAATGAACACGTGGAGCGGGCGCTCGCGCTCATGAGAAAGCGAGTGCGAGAAAAACTGAGCTCGGATGACCTCGCGGGCATGCTGGGGATATCCGAAGAATACTTTATACGGCTTTTCCGGCGCCAGTTGGGCATGTCGCCCTTTCAGTACTTTACACGCCTGAAAATCGAGGCGGCTTCGGCGGTGCTCGTGGACAACCAGCTCTCCATCAGCGACGTGGCCTCCCGTTTTGGTTTTGAGAATCCCTTCCATTTTACGAAGGTCTTCAAGAAATGCACGGGGCTGTCCCCGCGCGAATACCGAAAGATATTCTTCGAGGCCGGAAAGCCGCCGCAGACACCGCCCCTCGCATAGCGTGTTGACAGGCCCTCTTTGTTTCGTCAAAATAGTTAAGCTACTTAAACATTTTTTATAAGGGTACTTCGCGATGAACACACCAGATGCACAATTCGATGCGGTCGTGGAAAGCATCCTTGAGGTACTGCCTCAGGTCTGGGACCGCATCCGGTCGAATTTCCGCGCTGCGGGAATACGCAGGTTCGGTATAAGCATGGAACAGTTTCACACGCTCAGGCACATCTACAAGGGTTACTGTCACTGTGGGGAAATCGCGGAAAAGCGCCAGATCAGCTGTTCGGCCGTCAGTCAGGCGATCGACGCGCTCGTCGCCAAGGGTCTTGTGGCGCGTGTTCAGGAGGGCGAGGACCGCAGGCAGGTCCGCCTTGAGCTTACGCCCTACGCGCGCCGGGTGCTCGACGAAAACGTGCAGGAGAACCGCACCTACATCCGCCAGAAGATCAGCGCCATCGGGCATGAGGAAAGAGAAACCGTCCTCGCCGCCATGGACATCTTGAAACATGCGTTTCTTTCGGACTAAGGCATCGCAGGAGCGATCCATGAACGAATTCAAAAAACTTCTGCACTTTGCGAAGCCTTACTGGAAGCTTGCGGTCTTTTCATTGGTGATGCTCCTCGCGATGGTGGTATTTGACCTCGCGGTGCCGAGACTCGTAGGGCACCTCATCGATGCGGGCATTCACCAGAAGGATTTGGCCGTCGTCGTGTCCACCTCGGCCATCATGCTGGGCATATCGCTGCTCTCCGCCCTCGTCGCCGTGCTGAACAGCGTCTCCTCAATTAGGGTAGGAGAGAGCATCGCGAGGGACCTGCGCGAGGCGATTTTTGTCAAAATACAAAACTTTTCGTATGGGAACATCGACAGATTCTCGACCGCCAAGCTCATGGTGCGCCTCACAAGCGACACGGCGGCGGTACAGCGCCTCTTTCAGATGTCGCTGCGCATCGGCACGAGGGCGCCGCTCTCGATGATAGGGAGCATCGTGCTCATGTTCGTGACGAGCAAAACCTTGGCGCTTTCCATGATGCCTCTTTTCCTCGTCGGCGGTATCGTAATTGTCCTGTTCAGCACAAAGCTTGAGCCTTTTTTTAAGGCGGTCCAACAGCGCCTGGACCGCCTGAACACCGTCTTGCAGGAAAATATCGCAGGGGCGCGCCTCGTCAAGGCCTTCGTGCGGGGACGCCACGAGGCCGAACGCTTCGAAAAAGCCAACGAGAATCTCGCCCAGGAGAACATTAGGGTCATGCAGCTCATGGCTTTTATGGGCCCCATTCTCACGCTCCTCATCAATATCGGCATTGTGCTCATCGTATGGATAGGGGGCCTCCACTCAATTCACGGCGACCTCAGCCTTGGACAGATCGTCGCCTTCACGAACTACCTGATGGCCACACTGCAGCCCCTCACCATGATGACCCAGCTGTCCAATAACTGGGCCAACGGGCTTGCATCCGCAAAGCGCATCAACGAGGTGCTCGACGCAAAGCCCGACGTGGTCGAACCTCTCGATGCAGCTTCGCTGCCATCTCGCATGCGGGGAGAGGTCGAATTCGATCGTGTCGGCTTTCATTACAACGGCGAGGTGGACAGGGCAGTGCTCGAGGATATCTGTACCAGGATCGAACCCGGCAAAACAACGGCGGTGCTCGGTGCGACGGGCTCTGGAAAGTCGAGTCTCGTCAATCTCATCCCCCGATTCTACGATGTGAGCGCAGGCGGCGTGCGCATCGATTCCCGCGACGTGCGCGCCCTGAAGGGTTCTTCGATTTTGGAGCACGTTTCGGTGGTGCCACAGGACACGGTGCTCTTCTCCGGCACCGTCCGCGACAACATCCGCTACGGCAGACCCGAGGCGACCGAAGAAGAAGTCGTCGCCGCCGCGACCGCGGCCCAGGCCCACGAGTTTATCATGCACATGCCGAGGCAGTACGACACGCACGTCGAGGAACGAGGTTCCAACCTGTCGGGCGGGCAGAAGCAGCGCATCGCCATTGCGCGCGCCATCGTCTGCAAACCCTCGATCCTCATTCTCGACGACGCGACCAGCGCCGTCGATGTGGAAACGGAGACGAATATCCATGCCGGAATTGCGAACGCGCTCCGCGGCGCCACGATCGTCATGGTGGCACAGCGCATCAGCACGGTCCTGAACGCGGACAAGATCATCGTCCTCGACAAGGGGCGAATCGCGGCGGAGGGTACGCACAGGGAGCTTCTGAAGAAGAGCCAGATTTACAAGGAAATCTACGATTCTCAGCTGGGAGCGGAGGTGCGCCATGGCCTATGAGACCACGCCTTCGATCCAGGACGTCCGCACCAGTTTCCAGAGACGGGCCGTGCGGCCTGCACGCTTCGAGAAGGCCTCTGACCCCCGCAGGGCGATGAGGCGGCTCTTCGGCTACCTCGCACCATTCAAGGGTGCCCTCACGGTGATCGTGTGCCTCGTGCTGCTCCAGTCGCTGCTCGGCTTGGTCGGCCCCTACCTGCTGGGCAGGGCGATCGACCGCAGCATCGCGGAAAAGGACATCCGAAGTCTCCTGGGCACCGCGGCGCTGATGCTCATCGCCTATGTTTTGAGCAACGGCTTCAACGTCATCGCAAACTGGCGGATGGCGCGCATTTCGCAGGAAGCGCTGAAAAACTTGCGCCGCGATCTATTCGCGCACATCCAGTCGCTCCCCATGCGCTTCTTCGATACGAACCCGGCCGGCGGCCTCATGAGCAGGCTCACGAACGACATCGATGCCATTAACCAAACCGTATCGCAGAACGTCATTTCGCTCATTGCGAGCGTCGTCACCATGGTCGGCATTCTGGTGAGCATGGTGGTGCTCAACCACTGGCTGGCGCTCGCCTGCCTCATCGTCATTCCGGTCATGTACTGGTTTACTAATTTTGTCGCGAAGTACACGCGCAAGGGCTTTCGGGAGCTGCAGAAAGACCTCGGGGAGCTCAATGCGGTGGCGGAAGAGACCATTTCGGGCTTCAAGGTGATCAAGGCTTTCCGGCGCAACGACTCGGCGGTCGAGAGCTTCAGGCAAAAAAACGAGGCGGTATTCAAGTCGGCCGTCTACGCCAATTCCTACGCGATGCTCCTCATGCCGCTGACCGGAGTGCTGGGGAGCTTTTTCGTCATCGTGCTCGCGAGCCTCGGCGGGTGGCTCGCGCTCAAGGGGCTCGTGAGCGTCGGCATGATCGCGACCTTCATCAACTACGCGCAGAACTTCACCTCGCCGCTGCGGCAGATATCCAACCTCTACAATTCGATCCAGGCGGCGCTCGCGGGCGCGGAGCGCGTCTTCGAGATCATCGACATGGAGCCTGAGACTTCGGTGTTGCTCGGATCCAAGGCCGAACGACAGGCCGACGGGGCGGCCGTGGGCGCAGATGCCGGCGCAGGTGCGCCATTCAGCCTCGAGCGCTTCCGTGGCACAGTGACCCTGCGCAACGTCGTCTTCGGCTATACGCCGGACAGAATCATCATCAAGAACTTCAGCGTGGACATCGATGCAGGCAAGACCATTGCCCTCGTGGGCCCCACGGGCGCCGGCAAGACGACCATCGCCAACCTGCTCACCCGCTTTTACGATATCCAGGGCGGGCAGATACTGTTCGATGGTATTGACATCCGGCAAATTCCGAAAGAGACTGTCCGCCGCGCGATCGGCCTCGTGTTGCAGGACACCTTCCTCTTCGCCGATACGGTGCTCGAGAATATACGCTTTGGCCGACTCGAGGCGAGCGACGAGGATTGCATGGAAGCAGCCCGTCTCGCCGAGGCCGACCATTTCATTCGCCAGCTCCCAGAGGGCTACCACACCAACCTCTCCGAGCGCGCAGGCAACCTCAGTCAGGGTCAACGACAGCTTTTGTCCATCGCGCGCGCCATCCTCGCCGATCCCCGCATTCTCATCCTCGACGAGGCGACGAGCAGCGTGGACACGCGCACCGAGCTTCGCATCCAGAGGGCCCTCCTGCGCCTCATGGCTGGGCGCACGAGCATCGTCATCGCGCACAGGCTGAGTACGATCCGCGACGCCGACCGCATCGTCGTCATCAGAGATGGAGCAATCGTGGAACAGGGCAACCACGAGGAGCTCCTTACGCGGCGCGGGTTCTATTACCACCTCTACATGAGCCAATTCAAAGGAAATGAAATTTAGGGTATAGTCAATAAATGATCATGAGAGAGAGCCTGCTGATTTTCCTTGGAGGTGGGATGGGCGCGCTCGCCCGTTATGTTCTTTCGCGCCACATCTCCATGCGCTTCTTTACCTCGATCCCCCTGGGAACGCTCTTTGTGAACGCCACCGGATCCGTACTGATGGGCTTCTTCTTCAGCCTGTTGAATGCATCGCTCCTGCCGCCAGGATATCGGGCATTGGTCACCGTGGGATTCATAGGTGCCTATACCACCTTTTCGACGTACGCGCTTGAAACGGTGTCGCTGCTGCAGAAAAGAGAATACTGGCCAGCTTTTTTGAACTTCATACTCAACAACGCAGTGAGCCTCGCCGCGATCATTGCTGGTATGTTTCTCTCGTTGTGGCTGACAGCGGCAATCCGGAACCGATAAACTGGCCAGATACGAGGAGGTCGTATGCACTTCGAAGAAGAGGATGTGCTTTTGAGAATTTTCCTCGGAGAGAGCGATGTGTACTGCGGTAAGCCGGTCTACGAGCAGATTATCCGCAAGGCACGCGAACTTAAACTGTCGGGCGCCACTGTCGTGCGGGGAGAAATGGGGTTCGGGGCGCACAGCCACATGCGCAGCGCAAATGTGCTCTCGCTATCCACAGATCTTCCCATTGTAGTAGAAATCGTCGATTCAGAAGCGAATATCGAAAAGCTCTTGCCCTTCCTCGACGAGGTGCTCAAAGAAGGGCTGGTGACAAAAGAATCGATTCACGTATATCGATATCAGAAGCACTGAAGGACATCATGCGCCAAGCGCGACACTGCGATCGAAGACTTCCGCGACGGCCTTCACCGCCGCATCGGCTGCACTCTTGTCGATCCAGTAATGCGTCACGAGGCGGCACTGTCCCGCCTCTGGCGGATTGACGAGCACGCCGCGCGCACGGAGCGCCGCAGCGAAGGCCGCCCCGTCGATCCCTTCAGGAACCGCAAAGAACACCATGTTGATGTCGAGCGCGCTCATGTCCACCCGAATGCCGGGAATCTGGGCAAGTTTATTCGCCAGATAGCGCGCGTTCGCGTGGTCCTCCGCGAGTCGACCGGTCATCTCCTTGAGCGCAATGAGCCCGGCTGCCGCGAGAATCCCAACCTGACGCATGCCGCCCCCCATGATCTTCCGCTTGCGGCGCGCTTTTTCGATGAACTCGCGCGGACCGACGAGCATCGAGCCTACGGGGGCGCACAATCCCTTCGAAAGACAGAACATCACGGAGTCGGCCTGGGCGGCAATGTCTGCCGCGCTCACCCCGAGAGCCGCCGCCGCGTTGAAGAGGCGGGCACCATCGAGGTGGACCGGAAGGCTGGAGCGCCGGGCGAGCGCAGAGACCTCCTTCATATAAGAAAGTGGTACCACACGCCCCGAAGAATGAGCGTTTTCGAGACAAATGAGGGAGGTGGGCGGATAATGTATGTCGTTGCCCCTGATCCGCGCCTCGATTTCTCCGAGGGGCAGGATGCCGTCGGGCGCGAATATCGGCCTGGTCTGCACACCCGCAATCACGGAAGCCGCCCCTGCCTCGTGCTGCATGATGTGGCACTGCTCGCCTAGGATGACCTCGCTGCCGCGCGGGCACCAGGTGAAGAGCGCGAGCTGATTCCCAAAGGTCCCGGAAGGGACAAAAAGCGCCGCTTCTTTGCCCGTCATTTCTGCCGCGAGCCGCTGGAGCTCGTTGACCGTGGGGTCGTCTCCGTACACGTCGTCGCCCACAGGCGCCTGTGCCATCGCTGTGCGCATGGCCTCGGTCGGCCAGGTCACCGTATCGCTCCGCAGATCGATATACTGCATGGCTATGCCTCTCTTCTCTGGCACCTACGCGCCGGATTGAAAATTGAACGCCACTACATGGTGTTGCATGCCGTTCTGTCGTTCGGCTCAGAATATCAGAACAAGAAAAAAACGCAAAGTGCGTCCCTATCGATGCGATGCAACGAACGTTTTCACCGCCTCTTCGATCTGGTCTCTCACCTGGCGCACTCTGGACATGATCTCCTCCTCTGAGCCTTTGAACGAAGAAGGATCATCGAAGGGCCAGTGATGTCGCTCCACCTGGCCAGGAAAGACCGGGCAGCGCTCCGCCGCCTCTTTGGAACACACGGTGACGACCACATCGTAAGTCCTGCCCTGCGCGCGAAGATCGAAGACGCTCTTCGTCGTATTACCCGAGATGTCGATGCCCACCTCGGCCATGGCCCGGACGGCGTAGGGGTTGAGCTTCCCTGGTTCCAGCCCGGCGCTCTCGACCAAAAACTTGTCGCCGCCGTATTTCTTCAGAAAGCCTTCCGCCATCTGGCTGCGCGCCGAATTGTGAACGCAGAGAAAAAGCACCTTTGTCATTCGTGTTGCTCCTTCGCGATCGTATTTAATAATGTGAATGATACCCCAACGACAGTCCAGAAACCATTCAATTTGTGTTAAAAATTTGCGAGAGGGAGCTTCGACGACGATTCCCGACGTTTCTTCGCCAAGAAGAATATTGCCCTCTTTATTAAACCTTATATGTGAACGATATCCCTTGATTCATCTCATGAAAGGTTGTATTTTTTATTTTGAAAATCCTATATTTTCAATATGATTTTTCCGGTCTTCGTGGGCCGGGTGCGAGGCGGATCGCGATGAATCTTCTCGAGATCAAAAATCTCAGCCTTTTCAAGGACAACAGGCCGATCCTCAACAATCTGTCGATGGATATCTGGGCGGGCCACGTCCACGCCGTCATTGGCCCCAACGGCGCAGGCAAGTCGACGCTCGCCAACACGATCATGGGTCTTTCGGGCTACCGCGACTTTGAAGGCGACATTCTCCTCGAGGGCGAATCGATCGCGCCGCTCTCGGTGGACGAACGGGCGAGGCGGGGGATCACGCTCCTTTTTCAAGAACCGGCACGATTCGAGGGGCTCGGCGTCATGTCCTTCATTCTCGCAGGGGCCAAGGAAAAATCCCGCGCCGTCGCCGAGGAGGCGCTCGCTAAAGTGGGCCTTGCGCCGGAAAAGTACTTAATGCGCGCGGTCGACAAGACACTGTCCGGCGGCGAGCGCAAGCGCATCGAGCTCGCCTCGATCTACGCGATGAAGCCTCGCCTTGTGCTCATGGACGAGCCGGACTCTGGCGTCGACATCGACTCGATCAAATATATTTTCTCGATAATAAAAGAATTGCGCAAAGCAGGCTCGACGGTCGTTTTGATAACTCACAGCCCCGAGGTGCTGCGGCGCGCGGACCACGCCTTTTTGATCTGCGCAGGCACGCTGGTCGACAAAGGCGAGATGTCGCGCATGTTCGACTACTTCAACGGCAAGTGCGTACCTTGCGCGCACGTGGGCCAGCCCGTAGAGGATGCGGTTGCGCAGACGCCCGCGAGCACATGAAAAGTCAAGCCAACGCTCGGCTGGCAAGGTCGGCCGGACTGAATGCCGCCTTTAACCTCCCAAAAAGGAAACAATAATGTCGGAACTGACACTTACAGAAAAAGAAAAGCTCCTCGCCGAACTCCTCGCCTCGATCAACCAACACAGGTTTGCGCCCGACGTCGCGCACGTCGAGATCCACGGCAACCAGGTGCTCAACAAGAACCTCGTCGAAGGGCTCATCGTCGAGGCCGAGACCATCGAAGACGGCGTGCAGGTCCACATCCGCGTCAAACGAGGCGTCGCGCTGAAGAACCCCGTCCACTTCTGCTTCGGCCTTATCCCCGACAACGGCGTTCAGCGCATCGTCATCGACACGGTGATCGAGCAAGGGGCGCACGCAACGTTCATTGCAAACTGCACCTTTCCGAACGCGGTGAACGTCCGGCACCTCATGAATGCGACCATCGAGATCAAGGAAGGCGCCTCTCTGTCCTATTTCGAGCGCCACACGCACGGGCCAGAGGGCGGGGTCACCATCGTGCCTGTCACGAACGTGCGCGTACATGAAGATGGCCGCTTTTCCACTGAATTCGAACTCATAAAAGGTGCGGCGGGCATCATCGAGCTCGACTACGCCGCCGAGGTCGACGCCAATGCGACCGTCGACATGAAAACCCGCATCTTCGGGCGCGCTTCCGACCGCATCCACATCAAAGAAGCCGCCCACCTCGCGGGTCCCGGCTCCACCGGCGTACTCACGAGCCACATCGCCCTCAAGAACACAGCGACGGCCACCATCGAAAACGAGCTCGTCGCGGATGCCCCCTATGCCCGGGGCCACGTCGACTGCAAGGAAATCGTCCAAGATGAAGCGAAGGCCCGCGCGATTCCCATCGTGCAAGTGAACAACCACCTCGCCCACGTGACGCACGAGGCCGCCATCGGCTCCGTCGACTCGAAGCAGCTCGAGACGCTCTTGAGCCGCGGGCTCACGGAGGACGAGGCGACGGAGATGATCATTCAAGGGCTCTTGAGCTGAGAGAGGCATCAGTGCGTTCCAATCGGATGCAAAGGATGAGAGGGATAGAGAACGTCTATTCCTTCAATGCCGCCGGCCTTGCCCGCGCGAGGCACCGTCGCGGAGGGGCCGCATGGGGCTGGCTCCCACGCGGCCATGTGCTCGGCTAGCCGCGCACCTCAAGGTGCCCTCTATGCGGCTGGTTGCTCGACGAGCCGCACGCTACTCTGCGCGCGCCACTCTGCCCCACGCGGCCAGATGGCGAAATGGGGATGGCTGCATTTGATCGAGCCGAAGAAAGTGCCCGCCGACCAGGCCATCGGCAAATCCCGCCGAGGCCAGCATCATCTTCCCTAGACCGCCTGCTTCTTCTTTCTCTCGGCCTGAACTTCGTACGCCCGCCTGCAGGCGTGGTAGTGCTCTTCGCCGTCGAGCGTGAGCTCAGGCTCGGGCTCGTCCTTGCAGGCGTCGGCGGCATAGGGGCAGCGGGTGTGGAAGCGGCATCCCTTGGGAATATTGGCGGGGCTCGGAATTTCCCCGTAGATCGGCAGCTCTTTGATGATGTCGATCTTGCCGGTGACGGGCTCGGGCACGGCCTCGATGAGCGCCTGCGTATAGGGGTGCAGGGGGTTGTCGATGATGTCGTCGGCGCGCCCTATCTCCACGATGCGCCCGAGGTACATGACGGCGATGCGGTCCGTGAAGTAGCGCGCCGTCGAGAGGTCATGCGTGATGTAGAGGTAGCTCAGGCCGAGTTCTTTCTGCACGTCCCGCATCATGTGAAGGATTTCGGCGCGCGTGGAGAGGTCGATCATCGAAACCGGCTCGTCGGCGACGAGCATCATGGGGTTCAGTATCAGCGTCCGCGCGGTGGCGACGCGCTGGCGTTGCCCTCCCGACAGCATATGTGGCCAGCGGCCCATGAACTCGTCGGGGGGCGTGAGCTTGACCTCTTCGAGGGCTTTCACGATCATTTTGGTGCGCTCCTCGATGGTCGCTCTCACCTTGTGGATGATTAGCGGCTCCTCCAGCACATCCTTGATCTTGAACCGCGGATTCATCGAGGCGTAGGGGTCCTGAAAGATCATCTGGACCTTGCGGCGATACTCCTTGAGCTTTTCCTTGCCGAGGTGCGTCACGTCCTCTCCGTTGAAGAATATCTGGCCGCTCGTGGGCTCAAGGAGCTTCATCACGAGTTTGCCGGTCGTGGTCTTGCCGGAGCCCGATTCCCCTATGAGGCCGAATATCTCTCCTCTCCGGATATCGAAGGAAATGCCGTCGATCGCCTTGATAAGCTTTTTCTGTCCGCCGCCCGCAATCGACTGCGCAAAGCTCTGGTGCGGCTCGAAGTATTTCTTTAAGTTTTTGACGCTCAATATGATATCTGTCATGGCTTCTCTCCTGTTCAGCCGCGCTGGTGGAGCCAGCATGAGGACCTGTGGCCCGGCTCGATTTCGATGAGCGGCGGCTCCTCCTGGAAACACCTGTCGAAGGCCTTGTCGCAGCGCGGACTGAAACGGCAGCCTTTGGGCGGCGCGATGAGGTCGGGTGGGGTCCCCGGAATGAACTGGAGCTGCTCCACTTTTTTGAAGAGCCTCGGCGTGGCGCCGAGAAGACGTTCGGTGTAGGGGTGCTTGGGGCCCTGTGCTCCGTATATCTGCGCATTCGACCCCATCTCGACGATCTTGCCTGCGTACATGACGCACAGGCGGTCCGATATCTCGGCCTCGAGCGCCAGGTCGTGCGTGATGAATATGAACGAGAGGGAAAACTGTTTCTTCAGCTTTTTCAGCAGATTGATGATCTGTGCCTGCACGATGACGTCGAGGGCGGTCGTCGGCTCGTCGAGGATGACGATCTCCGGTTTCAGAAAGAGCGCCGTGGCAATGACTGCCCGCTGCTTCATGCCCCCGGAGAGCTCGTGAGGATACCGCTGTACGATCTCAGGTGGCAGACCCACATAGCCCAAATACTCCCGAATGAGGTCTTCGGCGTCGGACCGCGGCAGGTCGCTGTGCTCGTTGAGCGTCTCCATCATCTGGCGGCCGATGGTGTACACCGGCGTCAGGCAGTTCATCGCGCCCTGGAACACCATCGATATTTTCTGCCAGCGAATGTTCCTGCGCACTTCCTTTTCGGGGAGTGGAATGACATCGACTCCGTCGACAAGAATTTTGCCCGAAACATAGCGCCCCGGCGGAGTGGGCATCCTCAGGATAGAGGTGCCGAGGCTCGTTTTGCCGCAGCCGGACTCGCCGACAAGCCCTATGGTCTCGCCGCGCCTGAGCTCGAAGCTGATGTCGTCGATGGCGCGCACGGCGCCTTTGGACGTAAAATAGTGCATTTGAAGGTTTTCGACTTTTAACAGGCTGTTCATGTGCATTACCTTGTTTTGAGTTTCGGGTGGAGTATCTTGTCCATCGAGAAGCCGAGGAATGCGAAGGTCATCCCCATGATGGCGATGAGGAGCCCGGGCGGCAAGATCCACCACCAGATGCCCTTGAGAATGGCCGCGCCCTGCATGGCGTCGTGCAGAATCTGGCCCCAGGTGACGATCGTCGCATCGCCCAAGCCCAAAAGGCTTACCGAGGACTCGTAGACGATCGCGCTCGGCACCGACAGCGCCATCGATGCGAAGCTGTAAGGGATGAGGATGGGCACCATGTGCTTGAAGATGATCCGGCTCTTCTTCGCCCCGAGCGCCTTGGCGGCCTCGATGTAGGTCTCCTCCTTGATCTGGAGGGCCATCGAGCGCACCGTCATGACCGAGCCTGTCCAGAAGAAGAGGACCATCACCGCGATCAACATATAGATGCTCGGCTTGAAGATGGCCGATATGACGATGAGGACCGGGAGCACGGGCATCGAGTTGACAATCTGGTAGACGAACTGCATGACCGAGTCCACGGCACCGCCGAAATATGCCGAGATAATGCCGTAGATGACGCCGATCAGCACCGAGATCGCCGACGTCAGAAGACCGATGAGCAAGGCCCATTTGAGGCCCGCGACGAGTCCGGAGAACAGGTCGCGCTTGGAATCGTCCGTTCCTAGGATGCCAGACACCGAACCTGTCACCACCACGTAGGGGTTTTCCACGCTGGAATTCTCGGGGTCCAGCAGCATGGCTTTCACCACGAGTTTATAAGTGCCCTTGAGGGGCTTGAATTCCATGGCCATGCCCTCCCGGGCCACGTTGAAGAGGATATCGCCTGTCCGCAAGCTCCTCCCCGAATACCGTTCGAGCGCCTCTGCGCTCTCGTAGTTCTTTATGAAGGAGAACGCCGCTTCGCGTCCATCGTTGTCGAGCGAAATCCTGATGTCCTGACCCGCAAGGCCCTGTTCAAAGCGCTGTGCGAGGTCCAGCGTCGTACCGTCAGGCCGTTCGACGGAGACCTGAACCGGGACGTCCCCGTGCCCAGTGATATGGAATATCACATCGAGGGGAGCCTTGTCCGCGCCGTAGTGATAGTCGAAGGTATAGGTGACGAGCTTGACCCCGCCATCCAGCTCGGCCTCCTCTTTCTCCGCCTTCTCGAGTCGGACGGTCTCAGGCGCCTTCAGTTTGGTGAAGGCGTTGGTCCACGCGGGAGGTGCGCTCGCCGAATTGTCCTGCCAATAATCTATGTTCCGCCACTTGCTGTTCGCTTCTTTCCAGGGGAGGATGACCGGCTCGAAGATCACGACGAGCAGCGACAGAATCAATATTGCAAGGCCCACGAGGCCCGAGCGTTCCTTTTTGAATTCTGACCAAAACTCCGAAAGTCTGTATTTCATGTCGGCGAAGTTCATGCTTTACCTCCCACCTTGATGCGCGGATCCATAAAACCATAGGTGAGGTCCAGCATGATGAGCCCGAGCTGATAGAGCCCGACGGTGATGGCGAGGTCTCCCATCAGCACCGGAATGTCGTTCTGCTGCACGGCGATCCAGTACAGGTTACCGAGGCCAGGCCATGAGAAGATACCCTCGAAGATGATGGCGCCCGAAATCGACGCCAACAGCTGCAGCACCGACATGGTGATGAGCGGTGGGGCGGCCGTGCGCAGGGTGTGGCCGAACAACACTCTGTTTTCGGGGATGCCGCGGGCGCGCGCAGCCATGATATAGTCTTCCTGCAGAACGCTCAGGACGATATTTCTCACCATATAGGACACTCCCCAAAAACCTATGAGGAGCAACGTCAGCAGCGGCAGGGTCATGTGCCACAAAAGATCGAGAAAATACATGATTCCCTTAGGCGGCGGCACCGAGTGCATGCCCGCGGAGGGAAAGATTTTCAGCTGGTACACAAAGAACATGATGAGAATCATCGCGACCCAGAATGTCGGCATGCCATAGACGATCATGGTGATGAGGCTCGTGCTTCTGTCGAGCGAACCGCCTGGCTTCTGGGCCTTCTTGAGGCCGAGGATGATGCCGACCACGATCTCAATCGCAGCGGCGACCGTAAAAAGGATGAGGGAGCGCGGAAGCGCCTCGCCGATGATCGTGAGCACCTCGCGTTCGCCTTTGGATGACTTGATGATGGTCGACTTTCCGAAATTAAAGGTGAGGGTGTTCCAGGTGCGGTATAAAATCCGCTCCATAAAAGGGCGGTCCAGCCGGTACAGGTGAATGAGATCCTGCCGGCGCTGTTCCTGGAAGCGCTGAAGGGCCGCAGGTTGCATGTTTTTGAGGCGCACCGTCTCGGCCCGCACCTGCTCCTCGATATTCGAGCGCATCGTCTGCTCGTTGACAGCATTGAAGAGGACAGACATGATAAAAATGATGATCACGTAGGTCACAATGCCTTTCAGCACACGCTTGAGGGCAAACCATTTGTACATAGGGCCACCTGTTCTTTCCGGTTAGGGAATGGAAGAGCTGTAGAACCTCTACTTGTAGACACTTCATGAAAAAAGAAAAGATGCGCCGCCGTTCCTGTGGCGGCGCACCCATGTGTTCACATCGTATCAGAACACCACGAGCGAAGAAGGCTGGACAGCCGGCGATTCTGTGCTCAACACCGACTGTACGACGAGTGTGTAAGCGCCCGCCTTCAGCGCGCCGAGGTCCTTCGCGGGGATTACGGCCTGGAAGTTGCCCGCGCTGGTATACTTCGCAGTATAGACCTTTTCGGTGTTGTCGGCAAGGATCAGCGTGACCGTCACTTTGGCCTTGTTGCTGGCCGCCTTCGCCGTATCATCCGGATAGGAGACTTCGGACACCTGCACGTCGATCTTGGCATCGGCGGTGCGCGAGGCGGTGGCCGGAACCTTCACGTCGTCGATGCGGGTGAGGGTCGTGCGGAAGAGTTTCGGGAAGTAATCGGCTCGGTACGGATAATCCCTGAAGGCCGACAGTTCGATGTAGTTGGCGTTGTAGTCGACCTTGCTGATGAAGAAGGGGCCGTTGGAGATGTAAGCGTTCCCGTAGGTGTCGATGAACTTGATCGCCGCTTTGTAGCGAGCGACGGCCTGCTCGGGGGTCACCCACTGCTTAATGCAGTCGGGCACATGCTTGGCCGCCACGAAATCCTCCAGCTTGGCCTTGATGTCGGCGACGCACTTCGGGTTGATGACGTCCACTTCGGTGATAGAAGGATCGTAGGCGAAGGTATACTGTGTGCCGGATTTCGAGCCTTCTGCCACGAGCTTGGCCAGCGCCTCGTAGATCTCCCAGGAGACCAGGGTCTGGCGGCCGGGGTTTCCTGCTTTCGGGCTGACGGCGCCGGTCGCGGCAACTCTATCCTTGTCCATCGGCCAGTTGAAGTCGAAATAGGTCGTGAAAGAGCCGTCCTTGTTCAGGACCGTGCCTTTGGAAATGGGCAGAGTGGACTGATACTGAGAAGCGTAAGCTTCGTCGTAGTACTTGTCGTCGTCGCCGTCTTTGTTCGCCCACTCGTAGGCGAAGGCGGTCGCGTACATGATGTCGGCGATCGTGACGGGCTGGCCGCTGTGCCACTTGCCGTAGATGTACTGCACGTTCGAAAGCCTACTGTAGGCCTTCATGGCGCTGTTCTTCACATAGTCGTATTTGCCACCGCCCACATCCTTGTACTCGATGCCGGACTCCCACTTCTTGGTCTTGGAGTTGAAGATCAGAGCCGATTTGTCGACATCGATGAGCCCCACAGGAGCTCCTCCTTCTTTGCTTGCAGCCACCTTGGTCTCGACATTCTTGAGGTCGTATTTTACGCGCAGCGGTGTATCCTTGGCCGCATTGGGCGACTCAAAGGTCGATGGGTCCGTGCAGGCCTCGACGACCGCCGCAGAATACACATCGGAGAAGCCGTCCACGCCAACGGGGTCCCACGAGCTCATGAAGAGGCCACCGCGGGCTGAGTACTGGGTGACGTGGAGCACCTTTTCGCCCTTGCTGTCAGGCTTGACGTCCGCAGAGCGGACGGACCAGTTGTTGAGTCCGTCGCCAAGGCCATAGAGCATGCGCGAATTGAAACGATCCTTGTTGGCGACATAGTACTGAACCTGGCTGCAGACGTAGATTCTGACCGCTTCCTTGAGAGCCATCTCCTGGACTTTCATGTTGTCGTCCCAGTACTCGTCGCTGGTAAGGAACCAGCCGTTGATGTTCTTCTGAGCGATGCGGTCGATCTCATTGTTTTCGTAGTTCCAGAAGCCGCTTGTCTGACCGCCCGGCATATAGCCATAGTAAGGTGAATACATCTGGCTGATCGTGACATCCCACCAGGCGCGGGTTGCACCTGCGCCCCAGCCTTCGGTGTACATCGACCACTCCCAGTCGGCGGGGTCACCTGAATAGACAAGTTTGCCCGCTTTGGAGCGATCATACTCGAGCTGTTCTACCTTGAACCCTGCCTTCTCAAGCTGTTCGGAGATGTAGCGGCCCTCGAGGAGGCGGCCTGTCGGGTCGTCGACGCGGATGATGAAGCGGATGGTCACCGGCTGGCCGCTGTAGGTCCAGAATTGTCCAGATTTCACGAGCTTGCCTTTGTTTTCTGGCAGGTTCGCCGCTTCCTTCATCGCCGCGTCGATGTCGGCGATCGCCTTCTTCTCGTTGCCACGGGCCGTCATGCCGAGCTTGGCTGGCACGAGGTTGAAGCGGTAGGTGCCTGGCTGTCCGGGTGTCTGGGCCGTAATCATAGGCTCGCCGGCGCCGAGGAGGATCTCGTCGACGATCTTCTTGCGGTCGATGAGCCAGTTGATCGCATAGCGGACCTCGCGGATCGCCAGCGGGTTGAAGATCGTGCGGCCATCCTTTGTCTGGAAGGTGTACGGCGCCTTGTTGGGAATCGGGTTCAGAAGCAGGGACCAAGAGCCGGACGGCACTGCATAGACAGACAGCTTATTCAGGTCAGCCTGCTGGATGCCCTTATAGGTCTTTCCGTCAATACCGGTAAAGAAGACATCGGTTTTCCCTTCTGCGGTATCCTTGATGGCGATGGTCTGGTCCATCCTCACATCGTAGATGACCTTGTCGGCGTAGGGACCATACTTTGCCTGGGCGCTTACGCTGAACAACAGCACCGCAGCAAGAACCGATACACAGAGGATTTTTTTCATGCATACCTCCTTTTCCAAGATTTGCATAGTCCTATTATAGCACTCTCAATGCCACCGTGAAAAGGAATTTTGTAACATACCTCTTGTCGTGTTACAGGCTCGTGCATATGCTGATACCAGAGAGGTAAACCCTATGATGTCGATTGCGGGCGCTTCGGGCGGACATTTTGTCGATGATGCGGGCCGTTGGCTCATCCTGCGCGGCGTGAACCTCGGGGGGAGCAGCAAGGTGCCGACCCTACCAGATGGACGAACTCACAACCAAGAAGGTTTTTACGATGGAGCGCATGTATCCTTCGTGGGGCGGCCTTTTCCGCTCGAAGAGGCGGACGAGCATTTTTCACGGCTGGCGCGCTGGGGGCAGAAGTTCGTGCGCCTCGTGGTGACATGGGAGGCGATCGAGCATGCCGGCCCGGGCTTATATGACATTGTATACCTCGACTACCTCGAAGCGGTGCTCGAGTCGGCGGCTCGCCACGGCATATCGCTCTACATCGACCCACACCAGGATGTGTGGTCGCGCTGGACCGGCGGGGACGGAGCCCCCTTGTGGACGCTCGAGGCCGTGGGGTTCGAGCCGCGTACGCTCCACGCGAGCGGGGCGGCGATGCTCCACCAGGAGATGGGCGAGCGTTATCCCCAGATGCAGTGGTTCTCGAACCACCTGAGGCTGGCCTGCGCCACGATGTTCACGCTGTTTTTTGCGGGCAACGATGTTGCGCCCGGCATCGAAATCGGCGGAGAACCTGTGCAGGAATTTCTGCAGAATCACTACATTGGGGCTTTCGCCACGCTGGCGCAGCGCCTGGCCGCCTACCCGAACGTCGTCGGCTTCGGCCCGATGAACGAGCCTGGCGAGGGGTTCATAGGGATAGCAGATATCAGGGCGCCGAGAAAAGATATAGCGCTTCCTGGCTTGGCGCCGACTCCCTGGGAAGCCATGCGCGCCGGAGAAGGATTGCCCGCGACCGCCGAGGATATCGAGGTCAAGGGTGGCAGGCTGCGCTCCGTGGGACGCGTGCCGCTCGGCACGCCTGGGGTGCGGGCGTGGAAGGATGGCCAGGCCTGTGTGTGGCGCAAAGTCGGCGTGTGGGACATCGAGCGCGGCGAGCCGGTGCTCAAAAAGCCGCAGTGGTTTGCGCGGGGCGGCGCAAGAGCGGATGATGCGTTTGGCACACAAACCTCAAATGCCCACACCATGTTCAACCAGCGCTATCTCAAACCTTTCGTGGCGAAGTTCGCCGCCCGCATCGGCGCGGCCGGAGGACGGTCGGACCGCTTCATGATCTTCGTAGAGGGCCCGCCCTTAGGCGAAATGCCTGGCTTTCCAGGCTCTTCTCTCGGAATCGCGCATCGGGAAGGCAACGGAGTAGTCAACTCTCCTATTATTGTCAACGAGACGCACTGGTACGATTCGCTGACGCTCACGCTGAAGCGCTGGACAGGCTTTCTCGGCTACGACTCCACGCTTCAAAAAGTCATCGTCGGGCCCCAGGCCCTGCGGCGCAACTTTCGAGAAGCCATGGCGCGAATTGTACGACACTCCCAAAAGGCCATGGACAACGCCCCCACCCTGCTCGGCGAGTTCGGCCTTCCCTTCGACCTCAACGGCCGCAGGGCATACCGCAGGGGCAATTTCAGCGTGCACCAGCGCGCGCTCTCCGCATACTACGAGGCGCTCGACGCCAATCTTTTGAGCGCGACGCTCTGGAACTATACGCCCGACAACACGCACGCCCACGGCGACGGTTGGAATGGAGAAGACCTTTCCGTGTTCTGCAGGGAAGACGGCGGAGGACGGGCCCTTGTGGGCTTTGTCCGGCCCTACGCGCCAGCAGTCGCGGGAAATCTCCTCGCAATGAACTTCGACCTGCGGCGGGGAAATTTTCTGCTCGAGTATGCGCCGGATTTTTCGATTTCGGCGCCCACCGAAGTCTTCGTGCCGATGCTGCAGTTTCCCCGCGGCGCCTCGGTCAGCGCTTCTGGCGCGACGTTCTCTGAACCTTCGCTGAAGATCGAAGGGAAAAGCCATGCGGCGCTGGCCCCGACCGAGCCTGAGCGATATTTCGTGCTGCAGCTCTCGCCCGAACCGGACACCCAGCGCTGTCGCCTGACCATCCAACGGCTCTGAGCCCGTCACATTCAGGGCGCCGCAACGTTCAGAATCCAGTCGCCGATCTGCTGCAGTGCCTCGGGTGCAAAGGTCTCCCGTAGTTCACCGTATTCGGAGGGCAGGCCGCTCCCGGCGTGCTGAAAAAGGTGATTGAGCCCCTCAAGCTCGATCAGCGTGGCTGCGTCATTGCCCGCGGCTTTCAGCGCCGCCGCGATAGCCCCTAAATTCTCCTCCGCCGGCACCTGCAGGTCCTTCGAGCCACCGAGGGCGAGCACGGGTAAGCTGACTTTTTTCAAGTACTCCGAGGGATTGAGCGTCAGAAATGTCCGCATCCACGGGGAAAGGAGCATATCCGCCTGGGCCCGGGCCTGCGCCATGTAGATATTCTTCTCCTGCTCCGTCAGACCAGGAGTCGAATCGAGCGCACCCACCAAAACATCGAGAACTTTCCCTCGGAGCGTCGCCACGTCCCCATCGCTCATGGCAATCGAATACAGCGTGCGGTTGAGTCTATTCGCCTCCGAAATCTGCTCGTCGCTCAGACCAGAGGCCCGTCCTATGGCCGTATTCTGCAGAAGGAGCAGTTCATCTCCCCGCACCCCCGGCCCGGCCAACAGCACGATAAAGGCGGGTTGTGAATTCCCACCACGCCACACATCTGCGGAATGCCCCTTCTCCGCCGCGCGCGCCGCCAGCACCGAAGCGACGATCGCCCCCTCGCTGTGGCCGATTACGCCCACCCTGCGTGCATCGATTTCGGGTTGTCCTGCCAGGAAGTCGAGGGCTGTCTGGGCATCATCCACAAAATCGAAGGTCGTAGCCGTCTGAAAGTTGCCTGTCGAACCTCCTACGCCGCGGTCGTCGTAGCGGATCCCCGCAATGCCGCGCCGCGCGAGGTAATCCGCCAGCACGAAGAATGGCCTGTGCCCGAGGATATCTTCATCCCGGTTCTGCGGCCCTGAGCCCGAAACGAACACCACGGCCGGAAAGGGGCCTTCCCCTTCCGGAATAGTGAGGGTGCCCGCCAGCCGCACGCCCGCCCTCTCGTTGTCGAAGCTCACTTCCCTCGTAACATAGGGGAAGGGCGACGCGGGCTCGTCGCCGGCCGCGCGCTCCTGGTGTTGCTCCGAAGGCTTCTCTGAGGTCTGAGGTGGCTGGGCAGGCTGCCTCGCCAGATTGAGGGAAAGAGACAGTCCCGACTGCGACCACACGCCTTCGATCGATTCGCCCCCTTCACCGAGTGTGCCGCGGTAGCGGCCGCCCACCGCGGCGACCTCGAAGGTCACGTTTCTGCCCTCGAGGCGGACTGCCGACACCGGAATGCCTCTCGTCCCCTGGTCGGGGCTGTCCATGGTCGCGGCATACCCTGTCGCCGCAGCGCTGACATGGAACACAATCCTCAGGCTCGCCGTCCCAATTTTGAGCGAGCCCGCCCAGTCGCCTGCCAGCGAGGGGGCGCCGTCCTGCTGGGCCCAGATGGACGAAAAGCCGCAGACTCCGAACATGCCGAGCAGGAGTACCGAAAGGAGCGCAGGCCAGCCCCCCGACAAGTCTTTCTCCATATCCCCGCGCGCATGCCCGCGAACTTCCAGTTCTCTGTGGCTCGCCGCGACGCACCGCGCCCTTCGTGTCTTTTTCATGGCTGCCTTGCCTCCTTCAGCTCTCTCCGCCACGGCACCGAGTCCGCTGCCCCTTTTCGCGTGACACAGATCGAAGCCGCGCGCGCCGCCAAGTCCAGGGCCTGCGCGATATCCATTCCTTCGACGAGCCCCGCGAGAAAATAGCCAGAGAAGGTGTCGCCCGCCGCCGTGGTGTCCACCGCCTGAACCTTGTAGGCTTTCTGACGCACGATCTCGCCCTTGTGCGCGCACATCGAGCCAGCCTCGCCCAGTGTGATCACGATCTGAGCCTGCGGAAAGCTGCGCATCAACAGGTGCGCGGCCTTCTCAGGGTCCGCTTCGCCCGAAAGGTCGGCCGCCTCTATTTCGTTCATGATGAAGATGTCCACGAGTTCGAGCGGATAGCTCGGCACAAGATTCGAATATGGAGAAGGATTGAACGCGACGGTCATGCCCCTGGTCTTTGCCTTGGCGATGATGCTCGGCATCGAGGATATCTCGTTCTGGAGCACGAGCATCTCGCCGGGGCCGAATCCGGCGAGAGCCCGTTCGATGTATGCCTCGTCGATGTCCTGGTTCGCCCCTCCAAACAGAAGGATGCAGTTCCGACCGCGATTGTCGACTTGGATTATCGCGTGGCCCGTTGCGACTTTCGCCGTCTCGATCCGGCTCGTGTCGACGCCACCGCTTTGCAGCGTCTTCACCAGAAAGCCCCCTTCCGCTCCTATTTTGCCCGCGTGGACGACCTTCAGCCCCGCCCTCGCCATCGCCAAGGACTGGTTGAGCCCCTTGCCTCCCGCAAACGTGGAGAGCGAGTGGGCCGCCTTCGTCTCCCCCGGCTTTACGAACTCGTCCACGCGGTACACATAGTCGATATTCAGCGAACCAAAATTGAGAATCCTCATCGTTCTGCTCCTCCGCCCCTTTTCTGGCTCCATCATACCATAAGATTTCGAATTCTGCATTGACCGCAAGACGGCCATCTGGCGAGGGGAACACCGTGCGCAACAAGTTTCTGAAATATTTTGTAGTTGCCCTTGCGCGGCCAGAGTTCAACGTCTATGATGTGCGTTATGAGAACTTATAGGATGCACTTCCCTCTCGGGCGTGTGGTGTCTCGTCTTTTCTGTGTATGCCTTTTACTGGGTTTCGCCGCCGCATCGCCGGCGGCCGCCGACAACATCAGACTACAGGGAGCGCATCCCAAAATAGCCGTGGTGCTCTCAGGCGGTTCGGCCTTCGGCATCGCGCACGCTGGTGTGCTGGAAAAGATCGAGGAGGCCGGTATTCCCATCGACATGGTCCTCGGCACGAGCATGGGCTCGATTGTGGGCGGGCTCTACGCGGCCGGCTATTCGCCCCAGGCGATGCAGGAGCTCATCTCCACCATCGACTGGAACGCGCTCTTCATGGATTCCAAGGAACTCCCCCAGACCATGTTCGAACGCTCCGTCGAGTCGATGTACGCGCTCAGAATCGGCTTCGACTCAAAAGGGCCCAATATCGGCACAGGGCTTCTGGAAGGCCAGAACATACTTTCTTTCTTCACATCCCGTACTATCCACATGGCCGCGCAGCCGAACTTCGACGCATTCCCCGTACCCTACCGCGCCGTCGCCGCAAACATCCTCAGCGGCGAGAAGGTGGTGTTCGACCACGGGTCTCTGGCCGAGGCGATGCGCAGCTCGATGTCGATTCCTGTTGTCTTTATGCCGTATGAGCACGACGGCCAGCTCTTAGTCGACGGCGGCGTCCTCGACAATTTGCCCGTCGATGTCGCCAAGCAGATGGGGGCCGACATTGTTATCGCTGTGATCTCCCGAGGAAAGGCGCCAGATTCCCTCGACGAGCTGAACTCCTCCGTGGAAATTGCCAGCCAGACGGGCAACATCTTCATATCGCAGAACATGAAGCCGAACGTCGAGGCGGCCGACCTCGTCATCACTCCGGACCTCCATGAATTTACGACGGCAAGCTACGCCCGGGCAGCACAGATCATCGCCCGCGGAGAAGAGGCCGGAGATGCCGCCATGCCCCAACTGCGCGCACTCGCCGCGAAGATCGCAGGGCAGAGAGCGCTCGTCGCGCCTTCGGAGCAGCGCAATCGGACGGCCTTCGCCCCGCCCCCTGTGTTTTCCTCCCTTAGGATCGAAGGCGGCACGACCAAGGATAAAGATAAAGTAAGGAAGATTTTTTCACCGCTCATCGGCAGGACCTACTCGCGCGAAGAACTCGAAGGCGCGCTCCACGCCGCCTACACCGCCGGCGATTTTTCGCTCGTCAAGTTCGGCCTCGAAGGCACGAAGAATACCGACGGATCCGAAGCGCTGCGCGCCGTGGTCTCCATCCTCCCTCAAAAGCCCGTGGAGAACGAGCTCTTCAGCTCCTTGACGTATCAGGGGGCCATCTCGCACAACATCTCCAGCCACATGGTGGTGTCCTCGGCACTCTTGACCAAGGGGCTCATCGGACCTGACTCCAGGCTGCTGACGACGATATCCTTCGTAAACAAAACCGCCGCGAGCATGGAATACTTCCAGCCGCTGGGGCCTTTCTTCGTCATGCCCTGGGCTCGATTCCGCTTTGAATACGACATGTTCGCCTCAGAGTCGCTGCCTATCGCCATAGCGTCAAAGTTCAGGACCTACGGCGCCGGCCTGTGGGGCGGCCTCGTGCTGGGCAACCTCGCGGACATCATGGCCGGCTACTCCTTCGAAAACGTGCTCACCGGCGACGACTGGACGAGCCTTACGGCGCAGAATGCAGGTGCGCTGAGGGCCGCACTGAGGCTCGACACGAGGGATAGGACCGCATTCCCGCGCAGGGGCGTGGCCCTCACTGCGTATGGCCGGTGGTTCAGCCCGAATTTCGGAGGCCAGTTCTCCTTCGCACAGCTCGAAGCCAATGCCTCCGCGGTCATGCCCATAGGCAAGGCGGATGCCTTGCACCTGAGCCTCTTCGGAGGAACGGATTTCGCAGGGCTCGTGCCAGGGGCACAGCCTGCGAAGATATCCTACTATTCGACGCTGAACCAGCCGCTCATGTTCTATGGCTTAGGCTACAGTCCGTCCGGCAGTTCGGGGAATTCCGTCCTCGCGGGCAGCCTCGAATATCGACACCGCATCAAGGTCATCAACGAATTGACTGGCGGCGACATCTACCTCTTCGCAAACGGAAGCGTCGGCGCAGTGGTGGAATACGACGATCCGACGACCTACGCAATGTGGCCGCTCAAATGGAGTGCGACACTCGGAGCGAGCGTGAGGCTCACCCGACACTACGGCGTACTCGTCGGCGCAAGCCTGCTTGGGAATCTCGACGACACCCAGGTGCTGACGCCTTCCCTCGCCATTCAGGTCGGCTCGTTCAATCATTCAGGGGTGATCGACAGGCGCTGAACATCGCAGGTCCGCAGTGAAAATGCCCAGCGCCAATGTTGACAAGGCGTTTTTCATGCATTATATTTGACATTGTTGTCAGAATAAAACAGACGCTCATTGAAGTGTGAGGTTAGGCGTATGCCCAAAATTGTCGACCACGATGAAAGAAAACGCGAAATCGTGAACTCAGCGCTCACTTTGTTTTCGAGGCAAGGGTATCACAGCGCCAGCTTCGGCGATATCGCGTCGGCGTCCGGCTTGAGCCGCACCAATGTCTACAACTATTTCAAGAACAAGGACGAAATTTTCCATTACGCGGTCGGCGAGCTCATCGACACCATCAGCAAGAACATAGAAAGCATCATCCGGCAACAGGATCTGAGCCTCGTCCAAAAGCTGCAGAAAATATACCAGGTGTTTACCAACGAGATCGGAGAGGGGAAGTATACGTCGATCATCCTCGACCTTGCCCTGCGGCTGAAGCGGGAGGATATGACCATCGCAGAGGCGCTCGACGAGGCCACAAAATCGCTGCGCAAAAAAATCGAGATGCTCTTTGCCGAGGAGAGGACGATCCTGCCCTCGCCCCAGGTCGCGGCCGTGACGACGCTCTTCTTCTCCCTCGTGGAGAGTAGCATCATGCGATCTCTCTTCACGGACAGTGTGTTCATCCAGCAGAACATAGGCTCAATCCTGCGCATGCTCGGGATATGAACGCCGACGGTGGAGGAACAAATGCAGTTTGCATTTATTTTGACAGATCTGTCATGTAAAAAAGACAGAATGAGGAGGGAAGTATGAATACAATCTCGCACGCGCTGGGAAGCACGGGGTTCAACCTTGCACTGCGGTATCTCAACAAAGATCCCGAGAAAAACATCCCGAAGATCGTGGACATGCTCATGCCCTTCACCTACCGGGAGGACGTGAAGCGTCAGATTGCGACGGCAAAAAAAGTCATGGAGGACCCCAAAAATCCTTATCGGGGCCTCATCCTGCGCGCGTTCAAAGAGATATCTCCCAAGGTCCGCAGGCGCTTCATCACGAACTTCGTGCTCAATTCCGCGATGGTCGGCGCGGACAAAACCTCCATACTCAAAGTCAAATACAACTGCAACATTCCCTGGGCCATCCTCATGGACCCTACGAGCGCCTGTAATCTACACTGCAAGGGCTGCTGGGCCGCGGAATACGACAAGACCGACTCCATGGATTACGCTCTCCTCGACCGCATCATCCGCGAAGGCAAGGAACTCGGCATCTACTTCTTCATCTATTCGGGCGGAGAACCTACGGTGCGGAAGGACGATCTGGTCAAGCTCGCGAAGGTGCACAACGACTGCATATTCCTGGCGTTCACCAACGGCACCCTCGTCGACGACGCATTTGCAAAGGCGCTCGCCGACGTGGGCAACTTTGCGCTCGCCTTCAGCATAGAAGGCTTCGAAGAGGCCACCGACTTCCGCCGTGGCAAGGGCACCTACCAGAAGGTGATCGAAGGCATGCGGAACATGAAGAAATACGGCGCTCCCTTCGGATTCAGCGCCTGCTATCATTCCAAGAACACCGAGGCGGTCGGCGACGAGAAATTCCTCGATTTTCTGATCGAGCAGGGATGCACTTTCGGCTGGTATTTCACCTACATGCCGCTCGGAAAAGATGCCGACACGAGCCTCCTCGCCACTCCTGAACAGCGCGAGTACATGTTCCACTGGGTGCGCAAGATGCGCGACACGAAGCCGATCTTCCTCCTCGACTTCTGGAACGATGGGCAGTACGTCAATGGCTGCATCGCGGGAGGAAGAAGCTATCTGCACATCAACGCGGCAGGCGATGTAGAGCCCTGCGCCTTCATCCACTATTCGAACGTCAATATCCGGGACGTCTCGCTGCTCGACGCCCTGCGTTCGCCGCTGTTCAAAGAATATGCCGCCCATCAGCCCTTCAATGCCAACCACCTCAGGCCCTGCCCGCTTTTGGACAACCCCGGCATGCTCGCCGCAATGGTCAAGGCATCGGGCGCACACTCAACGCAGCCTGTGGACAAGGAAGACGTGGACGAGCTCACGGCGAAGTGCGTTCCGGCCGCCGAGAAATGGGCGCCCGTTTCGGAAAGGCTCTGGGCAGGAGAACTGCCGCACTACAACGAGGTCCAGAAGAGAAAAGAGGCCGAGCAGCAGAGGAACCGCGCTGCCCTCGAAAAGAAACTAAAGAAGTCGAAAGACGACGAGGCAGGCCTACAGGCGGCGTCTTGAAAGGTCTTCGGGGGCTGGTGGTACCACGAGCTCCCAGGGGAAGGGGGCGCAGGCCAGGTCTGACACGATCCACGAAGCGCCCGCTTCCCTCAGCGCCTCTTCGGTGAAACTCGAGGTGATGCCGAGCACGCGTGCGCCTGCCCGCACTCCCGCCATCGTGCCGTTCACGGCATCTTCCACCACAAGGCAGAATGCTGGTTCGACAGCAAGGCGCCAAGCGGCCTTAAGGTACATCTCGGGGTCTGGCTTTTTGCGCGTCACGTCTTCGGCAGTGAGCACTGCGTCAAATTCATCCTGTCGGAGGCCGAGATACTCAAGGTTTATCATCACTTTGACTTTGTCTGCCGCCGAGGCGAGCGCGGTCTTCAGCCCATGGGCTCGACAGGCGCGCACATAGTCGACGGCGCCCGGCATGGCCCTCATGCCTGCGGCGTGCCGCCGCGCGAGCTGACCGTATATCTCGTAGGTCCAGGCCTTTGCAGCGACAATATCGATGGCCACGCCGTAGCGCTCGGCCACCCCGCCAAGGTAGCGATTCTCGCCCGCCCCCACAAAGGGAGTGAAATCTTCATAGTGCACATTGAGCCCATAGTGTTGGGCAAACATCCGCGTGGCCGCCTCGGCGATCAGGCGCTCGGAATCGACGAGCACTCCATCCATGTCGAAGAGAACTGCTCGAATTTCGTGCGCGGCGGCGCCTTGGGTTGTATCGTCTTCAATCGCTGCCATACGCTCACTTCATTGCACGATATCGTCGTCGTTCTTGTACTTGATATATTCCTCGCGCGTGGGGCTGAAGACCTCGACTACGACGGCGTCTTCGAGCACATCCACCTTGTGCAGTACATCCATGGGGATGCACCAGCTGTCGCCTGGCTCCATGTCACGGATATTGCCCGCGATGTTCATCCTAATTCGCCCGGCGACGAGATATCCCGTCTGTTCATACGGATGTTTGTGCTCGGGCAACTGCGCTTCTTTGTCGAGCCTGACCTCGACAAGGAGCGTGTGGGCGCCATAGCACAGGGTTTTGATGTGGTTTCCTGGCACTGTCTCGTGAAAGCCAGCATTCGAATGTTTCCCAAACATGACTTAGCCTCTTTTGTTCTTCGGAGCGCCTGCCTCAGAACGCGCCGTTAAGGCGTAGTCTACTATTTTCGGGCATCACATGAAAAGAGTCCGCGGTGACGCTTCTAGGCGCCGCTTCATAATTCCGCGACGGCATCATAGCATGACTACACTTTGAGGTCGCATCTTGACAACTGTTGTTCAACATTGCAACATTGTGGCGATGAAACCGATCGAACGCAAATACAAACAGTGGGCGGAGATTTTTAAGGCCCTTTCCAACCCACTGCGACTGGTCATGCTCGAAAAGTTGAAAGAAAAACCATGGTGTGTCTGCGCGCTTGCGGCAGAGCTCGATGTGGACAAGTCGATCGTCTCGAAATATCTGAGTCAGCTCAAATCAGCGGGTCTCATCGAAGACACGAGGAGAGGCACGCTCGTCGAGTACAGGCTCACCGCGCCCTGCATTTTGCAGCTTGCCTCTTGTGTCCAAGAGACGGTTCAAGAGAAATGGAAGAACCTTCTCAGCGAGGAATGATTCTGTTCTGTGGCATATTGCCCTGATTTATATTTTATATTTGAATATCGACAGATGGACACCAACACGTCGGCAATCTATGTACTCATCGTCCTCGCGTTCATCGGCATCGCATCCGGAAAATTCCCGCGACTTGCCATGAATCGGGCGAGCATCGCGCTCACCGCGGCGGTGCTGCTCGTCGTGCTCGGAGGCCTCACCACCCAGGAGGCGCTCACAGCCGTAGATACGGAAACGCTCGCGCTGCTCCTCGCAATGATGATCATCGTGGCGAACCTGCGAGTGTCGGGATTCTTCTTGATCGCAGGGGGACGAATTCTTTCCATTGCGCGCTCGCCCCGGATGCTCCTCGCCATCGTGGTCGGAGCCTCGGGTCTGTTGTCTGCGCTATTTCTCAATGATACCGTCTGTCTCATGTTCACGCCGCTGGTGGCGGAGATAGCCCGACGTTCGGAGAGGGATGGCAGGCCTTATCTCATCGCCCTCGCGACGGCCGCAAATGCAGGCTCCTGCGCCACATCGATAGGCAATCCGCAGAACATGCTCATCGCGGCGCAATCGGGGATACCTTTCGGAACTTTCGTCCTCGCGCTCGGGTTGCCTTCGCTCGTCGCCATGGTGCTCTCGTATGGAACGACGGTGCTCATGTTCCCTTCCGAATTCCACGACAGCAGGGCACTCCGACCACGGGAACACCACGTGTCGAAGAATGACGAAGCCGCGCACGCGGATATCAGTCCTGCGCTCATGTACAAGAGCCTCGCCGCGGCGGCGCTCCTTGTAGTGTTGCTTTTGGCAAAAGTCCGTACGAGCCACGCGGCGCTGGTCGCAGCGTCGTTTCTTCTCATCACGAGGCGGGTCCACCCTGAACGTATCTTTGCCGAAGTCGACTTTACCCTGCTCGTATTCTTTTCGGGGCTCTTTGTGCTGACCGCGGCGGTGGCCCGCACCGACGCATTCAACGGAGCGATGCAGTGGCTCGTGCCACACTTGCGGCGTCCCGGCGCACTCTTCGCATCCTCGGTCGTGGTCGCTTCGAATCTGGTATCGAATGTTCCGGCTGTCATGCTTTTGTCTCCTATAGCGCGCGCTATGGCAGATCCGAGGCCCGCCTGGCTCATGCTCGCCATGGCCAGCACGTTTGCCGGAAATCTCACGCTCTTAGGATCCGTCGCGAATCTCATCGTCGCCGAGCAAGGCCAGAGATGGGGAGTGCGTGTCGGTTTTATGGATTATCTCAAGGTCGGTCTGCCGGTCACGCTGCTTTCGGTCGGGATAGGCACCCTATGGCTAGAATTGATTCTGTAGGCCCGCAAAGGGGCCGAGGCTCTTCGCGCTCGCTCCGCCACACCGCTGCGGGCATATTGAGATTGATTTCACATGGCATCTTCAGCCGTCATGAAAGGAGGAACACGGCAGTGGAACTCAACGAAACGCTCAAGACCATATTTTCCAGAAAAAGCGTACGGGCATACGCCGAAGGAACGATTCCAAGAGAGAAGCTCGAGATGCTTGCGCGTGCGGGGATGGCGGCGCCCTCTGCGGTGGATCAGCGCCCCTGGGAATTCATTATTGTCACAGAGCCATCCACGCTGAAGGCTCTAGCGGCGCGCCTTCCCTACGCCAAGATGACGGCTCACGCGGGAGCAGCCATCGTCGTCTGCGGGGACCTGCGGCGGCAGTGGGGAGGGCCAGACTCCACAATGTGGGTCATCGACTGCGCCGCCGCGACCGAAAACATACTGCTCGCCGCCGAGTCGATGGGCCTCGGCGCAGTGTGGACGGCACTCTATCCTTATGCAGAGCGCATACAGCCTGTCAAAGAGCTGCTCGGCCTCCCCGAGTACATCCAGCCGCTGGCCCTTGTCCCGGTAGGCATTCCGCGCGGCGGCGAAAAGCCAAAGGACAAGTGGAACGCACAGCGCCTCCACTGGGAACAGTGGTGAGCGCGGGTGTCGCCGGGCGTCCGATAGCGCTTTCTCAAAGAATTCAGATGTGAATATTCCCTTCGAGCATTTCTTTGACCTTGAAATCGAACTGGACACCGAGGAACCGCCTCTGGAGCATATCGGCATATTCGGCCGAAGCGTGATCCCCTGTTTCCAGAGGACATATTTCTGCTATCTTGCCCTGCACAACCCTGACGATAGCCCGCGCTCTCCGCTGCGAAACCACTATCGAAAAGGGAGGACTCTGACCCAAAAGCCAGTCCGACGAACCAAATCGATCTCTGAAGGCATCGAAATCCTCGCGATCGATACAGAAAGCGACTTCATCGTCGCCAAAATCTTCAAAACTCTTAAGCGACAAGTGCCGAAGCGTCCCTGAAACATGCCCATTCAAAAACTCGTCAAGCTTGGCGAGCCTGGGCTCCATGCCCAAAAGGCTCACCGATAAGCGCGACGCCGCTTCGTCTACCGACAGCGAGGGAACAAACCGAGAGAGGTTGACCGGATAGGCGGGCACCGAGGCGATCGACAGATCTTCGAATACCCTGATACCGCCCAACGAAGCACACAGCGCCTGAAGGTCGGCGGCTACAAGCAGGGTCCCGTGATGCAGCACATTGCGCGTGCCGAACCGCCTGGCCGTGCCGGAAATCTTGCCCTGCGTTTCGCCGTCTCCCATTGCGACAAAAATTCCCCCTCTGTCGCCCGGACGAGCATAGACGCCGAGCTCCGAAATGGCCTTTGCCATCAAAGAAAGCTCGTCATGCTGGGAGTGCAGAACACGCGGCACAATCAATGCCCAATTCAAGTTGCCCGCATCGTGGTACACGGCACCTCCCCCAGAAGAGCGGCGGTACACAGGCACCTTGCACAGGGGAGACACTTCCCGCCAATAATTCTGATTGCGACCGATGATCACTGAAGGCGGATTGACATAGAAGAGCAGCATCATTTTGTTGCCTGTCCATACATTGACTAGACACTCCTCAAAGGCGATGATGTCGAGTGGATTGTCGGCGACCACCTTGTACGCTTGAGCGATCATCTGCATATTGAAAATATATACAAATACTTATTACACACCAAAATCTGTGCGCAGCGCGGCGTATAGAGAGGCGGCACTGCGTCGGTGCGTGCCTTTGTATGGAAAAATATTCGAAAGCTAAACGAGAGCATAAAAAGAAGAGGCCGCCCATCTGTTCGGGCGGCCCTCTTCTCGGTGTGACGCTTATGCACGACTATAGTCGCACAACCAACTTACTGAGCGGTGAATCCTGCGGCTTCGAGCGTGGACTTGAGCTCATCGAGGCTGGACTTAACCGTGTTGAGCTGATCTTTGGCGCCAGCGTAATCCTGAGAATCGTTCGCGGCCTTCGCGGCAGTGATCGTCTCGCCTGCAGCAGCGACCTTCGCGTTGATGTCTTTCACATTGAGCTTCGCCTTGGCAGCCTTCTTGGCATCCTTCGACGCAGCCTGCGCAAGAGCCTGCACATTGGCATACTCTGTATCGATATCGGTAATGAGCTGAGCTACCTCGCCCTTGACCTTATCCATGTTGGTCGCGGCCGCCTCTTTTGCCTTCTTCGCTGCATCGGCAAACGACTTGATCAGCTCGTTCGCCTGCTTGTAGGACTTGCCAGAGGTCTTGGCATCCTGAGCGGCGAGTTCCGCATCGAGTGCAGCCTTGGCATCCTGAGCAGCCTTGAATTCATCAGGAGCATACACATCGGCCTTGGCGTTCTGGGCATCGGTAAATGCAGCATTGGCCGCATCGAGGTCCGACTGAGCAAGCTTTGGCGCGCAGGAGAACAGCAACAGCGCGACAAGCGCAGCACCGATTACCTTTACCAGCTTCATACAATCCTCCAAAAAAGAGACACAAAGCGCAGAGCTGGCGCTCCATCGAAGCGCCGCATCTGTTCTTTCTTGCGAAAATATACCTTCAGCAACAAAATATGTCAAGATATGCAAATATAGGGAATATTTCATAATTTCATATAAAATATGATAATGTCGCAAAATATGAAACGTTTTGCAGAATTGTTGCCATTTTTTGATTCTTCGGGGCTGTTCGCGAAATAAATCAAGATTCTGCCTTTTTTAATAGCAAGCGCCGAGGGGTGCACAGAGACAGCCCGCATGCGAGAGAGCTGCTCCCCCGAAATAGGCTTTTGAACTTTTTGCGCCCTGGGCCCTGAGCCTCGCTATTCCCCAATGATCTTCACCAGGACCCGCTTGCGGCGCCGGCCGTCGAATTCGCCGTAGAATATCTGCTCCCACGGCCCAAAGTGCAGCCGGCCCTCGGTGACAGCGATCACGACCTCGCGGCCCATGATTTGACGTTTGAGGTGCGCGTCGGCATTGTCCTCACCCACATTGTGGCGATACGACTCGACCGGCTCGTGTGGCGCGATCCGCTCGAGCCAGTCGTCGAAGTCGCGGTGTAGCCCCGCCTCGTCGTCGTTGATGAACACGCTTGCGGTGATGTGCATGGCGTTCACTAGACAGAGCCCTTCGCGCACGCCCGACTCGCGCAGAGCTTGCTCAACCTGTTCGGTGATATTGATGAATTCCCGCCGTCTCTTCGTCTCGAACCACAATTCTTTAGTGTAGGATTTCATACGTTATAATAGTGAAAGAAAAAGCGAGGATTGTAAAGGAGCATCGGGCAGGCCGTAAAAAAGGCCGTAAAAAAATGTTCTCGAATCAACGATTGCCGCGCGGAGGTGTCCCCTTGGCTTGCACGCAGAGGGAAATGTCTGGGGAGGATTCCGCGAAGTTCTTCACGTGGATATTTCTGCAATTCCGCATGTTGTCACATATTCTCTGTGAAAAGGCTCAGCCTCGACAAGCCTCCTGAAATGTACCGTGGCGCCCACTCCATTATTCCAGATGGAATATCCGGGGTTCTAGTGAGATTCTCCCCCACCAAAGCACAATCGCCGCGCAGATGCAGAACATGCACGCGTCCTGCCCGCTCACCAACAGGCGATGGAGGAGTCGGTGCGGCCTTCGGTACCCCCGATGAGGGTGCCGTTCGGCATACGGAGGATGATTTGCCCTCTCCCAAAGGGCGTGCTGTCCTCGCTGACGTCGATGTCGTGGCCGCGCGCGGCGAGCGTTTGAAGAATATCGGCGCAAAAGCCACGCTCGACGAGGAACTTCATGCCACCCATCCACTGCCACCGCGGCGCATCGAGGGCCTGTTGCGGATTGAGCCCAAAATCGATGAGGTTCGTCACCACCTGCACATGGCCCTGCGGCTGCATATACCCGCCCATCACGCCGAAAGGGCCAAGCGCGCGGCCATCCCTCAACAGGAAACCTGGGATGATGGTGTGGTAGGTCTTCTTCCGAGGAGCGAGGCAGTTGGGGTGCGAAGGATCGAGCGAAAAATCTGCACCGCGGTTCTGAAGGCTTATGCCCGTGCCGCGGACGACGATTCCGGAGCCGAAACCCATGTAGTTGCTTTGAATGTATGAAACCATGTTTCCTTCCCCATCGGCGGTGCAGAGATAGACGGTCCCCGAGGAGGGCGGTGTGGTGGGAGAATAGAGTTTTGCGCGGCCGGAGGTATCGATTTCCTGCGCACGGAGCCTCCCATAGTCAGCTCGCAGAAAACTGCGATACGGAATACGCATCGAGCCTGGGTCGGTGACATGTGCCATGCCGTCGGCAAAGGCGAGCTTCATCGCCTCCCACTGGAGGTGGAAGGCCTCTGCAGATTCGCGCTCCTTGAAATCGAATTCCTTGAGAATGTTGAGCGCCATCAGCGCGACGATGCCCTGACCGTTGGGAGGAATTTCTGCCACGGTGTAGCCTCGGTAATCTACGCTGATGGGCTCCACCCAGGATGCACGGTAGGCTTCGAAGTCCTCCTTAGAGAAAAATCCGCCGAATGCCTCGCTGTCCTCGACGATGCGGTCGGCGAGTTCGCCTCGGTAGAAGGCTTCCGCGTTCGACGCGCCGATGAGCTCCAGCGTGCGGGCATGGTTCGGGAGGCGCACGATCTCGCCGGCTTCGGGCGCGCGCCCTTCCGGGGCAAAGGTGCGGAACCACTCGTCGAATTCCGATGTGGTGCAGACCGCACGATATTTCTCGAATGCGCGCTTCCACATGCGCGCGAGGTTGGCGGATACGGGGTAGCCTTCTCGGGCATACTCCACTGCAGGCTTTACGACCTCAGCGAGCGATAGAGCCCCGAAGCGCGAGACAAGTTCTGCCCATCCACTCGGCGCACCAGGCACCATGGTGGGAATCCATCCGAACACGGGCATGGATGCGCTCAGCGCTCCTTGAATACCGGATTGAGCGTCGATCGAAGGGCGAGGGCTCTGTGCGGGGCGCTGTGCTGCAGCCTGAGGTGAAGCGAGCGCCTTGAGCACCTTTTCGATCGAGATGCTTGCGGGTGCCCATCCGCTCGCGTTGAGTCCATAGAGCTTCCCCTCGCGTTCGATCCAGACGAGGGCGAATGCATCACTGCCGATACCATTCGCCGTGGGCTCCACGACCGTGAGCGCAGCTGCCGCAGCAACCGCCGCATCCACCGCATTTCCGCCCTTGTGCATCGCGGCAAGGCCCGCCGCCGATGCCTGCGGCGAAGAGCTCGCGACCATGCCGTGTCGTGCATACACCGGATACCGCATCGACGGATAAGGCAGATAAGTAGGATCAAAATGCATACGAATCGCTCCTTTTACGAAGGATCACGTTAAGAAGGATCGTGCGCACCGCAGCGGTCCGCACTCACGCGTAGACGTGACACGCAACGAAATGCCCCTCCTCGATTTCCCGCAGCTCAGGTTTTTCCTTCGAACAGAGAAGCATACGCCGAGGGCAGCGGGTGTGAAAGGGGCATCCAGGGGGTGGAGCAATTGCACTGGGCACCTCACCCTCAAGAATACGTTCCTTTTGTGCCCGGTCATGCACAACGGGCCTCGGCACCGCATCCAGGAGAGAAACGGTATATGGGTGGAGCGGACTACGAAAGAGCACTTTCGAAGGAGCAAGCTCACAGACATTTCCTAGGTACATCACCAACACCCGATCGCAAAAGTACTTCACCACGCCGAGATCGTGGGTAATAAAGAAATATGTGAGGTTCTTTTCTCTGTTCAATGCTTCGAGCAAAAGGAGTATCTGCGCCTGAATCGACACGTCGAGGGCGGACACCGATTCGTCCAACACCACAAATTTCGGATCCAACGCAATTGCGCGCGCAATGCCGACGCGTTGTTTCTGTCCTCCCGAAAGCTGGTGCGGATAATATTCGAAGTGCTCGCGCTTCAAACCGACTTTTTCAAGGAGCACAAGTGTCTTTTCTTTTCGCACCGAGGGAGCATAGTCAGTGTTGATTTTGAACACCTCTTCTATCGTCGAGCCAACAGTCTGTCGCGGATCGAGGCTTGCCGCAGGATCCTGAAATACGATCTGCATGTCGCGCCGCAGCACACGCATCTCCTGAGGCCTCAGCTTGGTGAGATCGATGCCATTTTCCCCACATGCAGGCGACACTCCCTCAAGACTCCTCCCATAGTAGATGCAGGCGCCGCTCGTCGGTGGATAGAGCTGTAAGATCGTCCGTCCGAGAGTCGACTTCCCGCAGCCCGATTCCCCAACGACGCCGAATTTTTCTCCTTCGTAGATCGAAACGCTTATGTCCTCGAGCGCATGCACGACGAGGCCACGCTTTATGGGGAAGTATTTCTTTAGTTTCTTCAATTCGAGGATGACATGTCGTTCGCTCATCGTGCACTCTCTTTCACGTTCCAACAGGCGACCCTGTGCCCCGGAACGAATTCGATTTCGACAGGCGTCTCTTGCCTGCAGCGCTCAGTCGCATAAGGGCATCTCGGATGGAATCTGCAGCCACGGATCTCTTCGGTCACGTGTGGGAGAGTACCAGGAATGGCCTGAATCACGAAATCTTCGGCGTCGACATTGGGCACCGCGTGCAAAAGCCCTTGAGTGTAAGGATGCCTCGGTGCACCGATAATGGCCTCCACCGGACCTTCCTCGACTTTCATTCCAGAATAGAGCACCACCACGCGGTCGGCGATCTCCGCGACCACCCCAAGATCATGCGTGATGAAGAGAATCCCCGCGTCCATGTCTTTTTTGAGCGCATTGAGAAGCGCGAGGACCTGTTTCTGAATCGTCACATCGAGTGCGGTCGTCGGTTCGTCCGCGATGATGAGGCTCGGCTGCAGCGACATCACGAGTGCAATCATGATGCGCTGGCGCAAACCTCCGCTCAGCTGAAACGGAAATTGCTTGAGCCGCTCGACAGGGTTCGCGACGCCTACTTTCTTGAGATATTGCACCGCAAGCTCACGGGCTGTCTTGGAATCGAGTCTTTTATGATACCGCAATCCTTCCGTCAACTGATATCCTATCGTCAGAAGCGGATTGAGCGCCGTCATGGGCTCTTGAAAGATCATCCCCGCCTTTTCGCCGCGAAGCGCATTGCGCGCTCGATGTGAAAGAGTGGTGAGCTCTTGACCGTCGAGCACGATGCTTCCAGATGCAACGTGAGCATTGACAGGCAGCAGATCCATAATGCTGAGTGCCGTGACACTCTTGCCGCAGCCAGATTCTCCGACCATGCAGACTGTCTCTCTTCTATGGATGTCGAACGAAATGCCACGAAGCACCGGATATTCGCGTTTGGCGATGCGAAACGTGGTGACCAAATCTTTTACTTCAAGAATCTTTTCCATAGGCGCATCCGTTTCCGTCCCCTAAATGAGCGCGCGGGGGCGCAGCACGAAGTCTGCGCCCCTCGTCCTTTTCATTGCTATTGCGCGATTGCAAAATCGCAGAGATAGAAGGTACCGCTGACGTCGTTCGTCACATTGGCGTACGCATCGTTGTAGGCAAAAATGTTCACGGCATTGTAGACCGGCACCGCCCAGGCTTCTTGGAGGATCATTTTGTTCGCCGCATCGAGTTTTTTGATACGCTCGGCTTTATTGGTGGTGGTCTTTCCTTGATACACCAATTTATCGAACTCAGGATTGTCGATCTTCGAGCGCGCGCTCACCTTGGACTCCCAGTTGGGCTCGAGCAGCTCGGTGCCGTCGCGAGTCACGTTTGCCCATCCCGCGAGAGAAAGGTCGAAGCGATTCGGCAGCTTGCTTTCGGTGAGCCAAGCAGACCAATCGATGGTTTCGATCTGCACGTTATTAAAGCCGACTGCTTTGAGATTCGCCTGGAAGAACTCGCCCATCTTGCTGTACTGTGGCGTGCTGGGCACAAGGAATTTTATTTTTTCGTTTTCCCAATGGTTTTCCTTTATTGCGGCTTTGGCAGCAGCAGGGTCGTATTTATAGCCGTAACTCTCGGCTTGAGGCGTATAGCCGAACACCTTCGGGCCAATGATGCTCCCCGACCATGCCGCATAATTTTCCATAATGCTCTCGACATAGCCTTTTGTATCGAGGGCCTTGGCGATGGCGACGCGGAACTCCTTTTTGCCCATGAGCGGGTTCACCCAAGAATTCGGCCTGAGCATGACATAGGTGATCCGCGCCGATTCCGAAGTGCCGACTTTGACGCCGGGGATCGATTTGACGCGATCGATCTGCGGCACAGAGAGTTCGGGCATAAAATCTGCTTCGCCTGTCTCCATACGAGCGATGGCGGTCGATTCATCCTGGATGACGGTCATGGTCACGTTTTTGATTACAGGGAGCTTGCCCCAATATTGATCGTTGCGAGTCAGCACCACGTTCGACCCGGACACCGAACTGACGAACTTGTAAGGGCCTGTGCCGACCGGCTTCACCATGAGGTCCTGCTTCGCCTGAGCGCTGGGAGAGACAATGGCGGAGTTGGTGTGCGCCAGCTTCGCCAAAAGCACGCCGTCCGGATAGGAGAGATTGAAGCGGATGGTGTAATCGTCGAGCACGTCCATGCTGGCAATCGAAGCGGCGAGGGAGGCGCGGGCCGAACCGAATTTCGGATCCTTGATGAGCGAGAATGTGTATTTCACCGCCTGCGCATTGAAAGGCGTGCCGTCATGAAACTTGATTCCCTTGCGCAATTTCACGGTTGCGGATTTTCCGTCCGGAGAGAATTCCGGCAGCTCTTCGGCGAGCAAGGGGATATAATCGCCGGCTGGACCGATTCGATACAGCGTTTCGTAGATCTGCGCATTGACATAGGTCGATGCTTGGTCGTTCGTCCTCAGTGGATCGAAGCCGGTAAAGGCCGCGGTCAATGCGATATTGAACATTTTATCGCCGGTCACTTTTTTGTTGGCTGCGAACGCCCCATTGGCAGCAACGAACGCGAGTGCGATGAGCACGAGAGCGAGCAGAGTCGTTCGTGTTGTTTTCATACTGTTTCCTCCTTACAAAATTTGTACCCGCCGAAGGGCAGGAACCGATTTCTACATTGCTTTGCTCAGTCTTTTAAACTCGGATCGAGAATATCCCTCAGCTTGTCGCCCAGTATGTTGAAGCTGATGACCGTCAGCATCACTGCGATGCCGGGTATAAAAATCAGACTCGGCATTTTCCACATGTACTCCTTTGCCTGAGCAATCATGCTGCCCCACTCAGGTGCAGGCGGTGGGACCCCCATTCCCAAATAACTCAACGTCGAGATCGAAATAATCGAAGTGGCCATGCGCATCGTCGCGATGACGATGATGAGAGGAAGACAATTTTTTAGGATGTGGATGAAAAGAATGCGGCCGTCTTTTGCGCCAGTCGCGCGGACCGCCAAAATATAGTCTTCTTCTTTGATTTGCAGCGCCCTCCCTCGCACCATTCTTGCAAAATTGGGAATCGACCAGATGCTGATCGCGAGCATCGCATTGAACGTACTCACCCCCAACAGCGCAACGATCAGCATGGCGAGCAGAATGCCAGGGAACGTAAAAAGAATGTCCATCAGGCGCATGATGGGGTTATCGAGACGTTTGTAATACCCCGCGAGGAGCCCGAGGAAGGTTCCTACCACGAGACCGAGCGCCGTCGACACGAAACCCACCATCAGCGAGACGCGCCCTCCGATCACGAGACGCGAGAACACATCGCGCCCAAGGTGATCAGTGCCGAAGATGTGCCCAGGCACATACTTTGCCGCGTAGCTCGCATCGCGTGAGAACTTCGCCCAAATGCCAGGCGAAAACTTGATCGCCACATTGGTTTCATCCGGACTGAAGGGAGCGATCAGTGGTCCGAGGGCCAGCAGTATGATTTCCAAGACAAGGAATACGGCGCAGGCAGTGGCAAGTTTGTTTTTGAAAAGTTTGGCGAACGCAGAAACCAGGAGGGCTTGTCGGTGAGTGCTCATTGGAGGTGCCTCAATCGTATCGGATGCGCGGGTCGATCACGCTGTAGAGAATATCCACTCCCAAGTTGATGAGAATGAACATCGCCGCAATGATCAGCACGGTGCTCTGCACAACAGGGTAGTTGCGCGTATTGATCGCATTGATGAGATAAGTCCCGATGCCATTGACCACGAACACCTGCTCCGTGATGATCGCCCCGCCCAGCAAGCTTCCGAAGCTTGTGCCGAACTGCGTGACGAGCGGGATGAGCACGTTGCGCAAGGCATGGACCATGATCACGATCCACCCCGAAAGCCCTTTCGATTTTGCGGTGCGGATGTAGTCTGACTGCAGCACTTCCAGCATCGAGGAGCGCCCTATACGCGTAAAACTTGCGATTGTAGCAGTCGAGAGGGCAACGGCAGGCAGAACAATCTGGCGCACCCCCTGGGAAGTCCAAAATGGCGCGCTCATTCCTCCCGAAGGCAGCCAGCGCAGTTTGACCGAAAAAAGGTAGATCAGCATAGTACCGAGCCAAAAGTTAGGAATAGATATCCCAGCAAGCGAGGCGGTGGTGAGCACATTGTCCGTAAGCCGATCCTTGCGCAATGCCGCAACGATGCCCGCCGGTATCCCTACCACAATCGAGAGAAGAATGCTCGCCACCGCGAGATTGAGGGTATTGGGCAGACGAATCGCAATCTCTTTCGCAATCGGCTGATGCGTCGAATATGAAGTGCCGAGATCGAAGTGCAAAAGACGGGAAAGATACAATCCATACTGGACGAGAAAAGGCTTGTCGAGGCCGAGAACGCTCCGTATGCGCGCAATATCCTCCTCGGTCGCGGAAGGGCCTGCAACCATCTGCGCAGGATCTCCCGGCGCAATGTACAGGCTTGCGAATACGATGAAGGTCAGCGCAATCAGCAACATCAGCATTAAAGCGATCCTCTTGCCGATATACTTCGCCACACCATCCTCCTTACCAGTGGCCTGAGGTATCTCTAATTCCTCACAATCTCGAAAAACTGCGCAACAGTACCAAACTAAACGCTATACTGAGGACATAAATTAAGGATTCTTTATATAGAAGCACCGCGACAGAGTCAAGAGGAGAATGCAGTTTTTTTGGAATAAAAATGCAAAATGATGCCTGAGATATGAGACCGGATGAAGGGAATACAGCAACATGAATCGCTGGATGTTTGAGAACTTTCAGGATCAGATGGAATAATTATAAGATGATCAATACAAACGACGTGGCCGGAATTCTCACCGCTTGCATAGTGTTCCGAAGCCTGCAGGTGGGGCTCGGCATAGCGCGCAAGCTCGGAGAATGCTAGGGGGAGGGTGCTACCGAAAGTGCATCGAGGAGCACTGCATGTGAGCCATCTATTATGCAATCGTGGAAAAATTTAGGGGGCCGTTGATACCAAGGATTATACATAAAAAAGGCTCCCTCTATGGGAGCCTTAAAGTCGTTCTAGCAGGGGGAGGACTCGAACCTCCGACCTCCGGGTTATGAGCCCGACGAGCTGCCAACTGCTCTACCCTGCGGCGCAAGAACAAATTTACAAAAAATCGCAGCAAATGTCAAGGTATGGAAACGTATTCTTTTGGATGTCCGCCTGGTGCGTGGCGCCCAGAGCTCCTGGAAATGGCATAGGCTGATCTGCGTGCCGTCTTTGGCCTGGCCGGTGATGCGACACGTGCAACAGCGGGTGTGGCGAAGGACCGAGGCGAGGGTTTACGAGGACCCCCGCTGTGCGCTCCGGAATACTCATCGCGTGCGCCATGGAAGTCTGCGCGAGGCTCAGGAGTCACGCTGCTTCCGTCATCCAGCGACGATACCATTTCGTTGCCATGCAGAGTAACAAGTTTTCTCTCTATCTGCCCGCCCACTGTGCGCTCGATAATCCTAAGCATCGAGCGGTCCTCGGGCGTTGCGAGCGTCAGTGCGGTGCCGCGGTGCGTCATGCGACCGGTGCGGCCTATGCGGTGCGTGTATGCCTCCACGGTATCCGGCATGTCGAAGTTGATGACGTGAGAGATGCCGCTGATATCGATGCCTCTCGCCGCGATATCGGTGGCGACCATGAGGCGCGCTTTTCCGCTGCGGAATTTCTGCATGGCCTTGTCGCGCTGTGCCTGGGAAAGGTTGCCGTGGAGCGATGCTGCTGGATAGCCTTCTTCGGAAAGTTGGACGGCGAGTTTTTGGGCGCGGTGCTTTGTCCGCACGAAGATGAGCGCCTGGCCGGTCGCGGTATTTTTCAGGATTTCGGAGAGAACTGCATACTTGTTGGCCTGTGCGACGGGGTAGACGACGTGGTTGACGGTCTCGACCGGTTGGGAGTTGCCGATTTCGACTCGCGCCGGTTCGTTCTGGAATTCCGAAGTAAGACTTCGTATCTCCGCCGGAAGGGTCGCAGAGAACATCAGCGTCTGATGCTTCGCAGGAAGCGACGCAATAATCTGCCTGACCGAAGGGAGAAAGCCCATGTCGAACATCTGGTCCGCCTCGTCGAGCACAAGTATCTCTATGTCCTTAAGGGTGATCGCGCCCTGGCCCATAAGGTCGAGGAGCCGGCCCGGACACGCCACAATAATTTCTGGCATGTCGCGTTTTAGGGCGCGACGTTGCGCGGACACGGAGACGCCCCCGTAAATCGAAAGCGCAACAAGGCCGGTCTTTTTGCCGAGGCTTTCAAAGGCCTTGCGGGTCTGTTCGGCGAGTTCGCGGGTAGGAGACAGGACAAGCGCCCGAGCGGTGCAGCGTTTGCCAGACAAAAGGTGCTGGAGGATGGGCAACGCAAACGCTGCCGTCTTGCCGGTCCCCGTCTGTGCGAGGCCAAGCAAATCCTTTCCTTCGAGCACTGGACCAATTGCCTGGGCCTGGATTGGGGTCGGCTCGGTATAGCCGGCGCGGTCGATAGCCTCCATGATAGCACTGTCAAACGAAAATGAGGAAAAATTCAAGAGCATTCCTTTATGGTGTTGTTGAAAAGGCATGAATCCTGCTCAATCAAAGCCGGCGGTCTTCAAAATGACCGAATAGATGTTCGGAACGACGGCGCTCGACTGGATCAGCCGATTCATGAAGCGCAGATCGACGAATTTTTTATAGTGTATGGCAAACAGTCGATTTGTTCAATGGGCCCCCAGGCCCCGTCGCCCTGCGCTTGACCTGTGATGAAATACCCGGCCCCAGTCCTCGTCCCGCCTTTTAAATTATAAAGGGACGAAATCTATAGATGAAAAAGTCTCCTCAGGTTGGTGGTTTTAAAGACGCGATAATGCAAATACAGCAGAAAAGCGGCGATTGGCAGGAGCGAAATCGCACAGATGGGCGACCACTCGAAGGCTACGGCTCCTCGTGCGAACAAGTCGATGCACGTCTCCAGCCCGATACAGAAGGCGGCGGCAGCCACGAGGATGTAGGCGATCAGGTTCAGGCCTTTTTGTTTGCTCTTGCCGACGGCAAGAAAGACCGCTCCCGCAAGCGATTCGGCGAGCACCGCGATGGGCACCGCAAGCCCAAGCGCCCAACGGAGATCCTTGGTGATGCCCCCAAGCGCCACAAAGAAAACAAGGGGCGCAAGGACAGCGAGGAGCGCCCTGAGAATAGGCTTTTCCCTCAAGACGAGCATGGCCGTGCCCTCGACCCACAGCAGTACTATCGAAGCGATGGGATAGAGAGACCAAGAAAATCGCCTCGATTCAAAGAGATTGACCGCTGCCAACACGAGCACCGCGATGCCAAAGGCGACGGAAAGCACTTCCCAGGCGATGGTCCGTTTTTCGGCGCCGCTGAATTCTTTTTCGGCGCCTTCCGGCATGAAGCGCAGCTCGGAAGACTTCTCCGAGCCTGCCTCCGGGCACGATTTCTGCGTGTCGGATGATGTGCCCGCTCTCGGATTTTGGGCGCCGCAGAGCGGGCAGCGCGGCGCGTCGCCTATTTCGACGCCACAATCAGGACAGTACGGCATGATGTTCCTCCTCGAGTCGGCACGAGACGCTGACGTGGAGCCCCAGGCTTCTCAGGCGTCGGAAGAATAGGCGCTCGAGGTCTCGCGACTGTGCCAAGCTCCCGAAATTGATGACGAGCTTATCTCCCCAGCTTAGCACCGAGGCGTTGGTCTTAGTGGTCAGACTGGGCGCGGGGATGAAGCCGAACGTGCGGATGTGGGGCGCAAAGCCCGGAGGCATCGCAATCGAACCAAGGTTCGAGATGAAGCCAGAGAGCATCGATTCGCCGAATCTGGCGAAAAGTATCCGCGCGAAAATATCCTTACCCCACAGGGGCACCAAGCGAACCGCGAGGCTCCTGGCGCTCCCTGCGTTGCGGCTCAGGTGCTTCGCAACGCTCATGCGGTCGTATTCGAGTTTCATCTGATAGTGCGTCCGGAGCACAAGCTCCTCGAAGCTGCGCACGCCGAGCCGCATATCCTCGCCAACGAGCACGAAGAGCGAAAAATTGCGGAATGTGTGGGAAGGAAAGAGGCTGCGCAGGTTGATCGGGACTTCCACCGCAATGAATGGATCTCGGGGGAGCGGTTTGGTCGCATGCCACATATGCTGCAGCGCATCGAGATATACCGCAACCAAAAGCTCAGTGATGCTCGCATTGCGCCGCTTGGCTTCGGCCAGGACTTCAGAAGTCGACAGCACCCCCGATATCACACGGTATTGTCCCTTGGACAGTGCCTTAGAACGAAGGTGAAAGGCCCTGGGCCCTCTCTCCGGAAATGGTAGGCCTTTGGGAAAATACCGCTGATAGGCGTCTTCGAATTCTTCCGGGGCAGCCCGCCCCGAAGTGGAGAGGAGGATATCACTCCACTCGCCTTCGCCGAGCCGTGCGCCAGGTTCAATTCCCTTCAGAGAGAAGTAATTGGCGATCATGGTCTTGAAAAAGGCAAGGCCCCCCGTGCCGTCGGTCATGGCGTGGGAGAACTCCGCCGCAACGCGGTTTCTGACACAGCGGACGCGAAACATGCGGGTCCCGCGCCTATTTATGTCCCATTGCTGACAGGGACTCGGCGAATCCGGATAGACGGGAGGAAGCGTGCCGCAAGGCTCAAAGTAGTACCAGAAGAGCCCTCTGCGGAGGCTCACGTTGAAGTACGGCATGCGACGCACCGTGAGCTCGAGGGCATCCTCCATCGCTTCGACGTCGATGGGCTCATCGAGCTCAGCCTCGAATCTGAAGAGGCTCGTCGTAATCTTGTTCGCAACCGCAGGCATGATGATCGCGGCATTGTCGAGGGCATACCACACCCCCACCTCGTCTTCCCGCCGCGTATGGACAAATCGGTGTTCGTGAAGCCTCCGGTCATTCGCGCTCATGCTTCAATTATAGGAACGAAAGAATCGGCATTACAAGGACAAGCAGCACGATGACGAGGATCGCAGGCAGGAAATTGCCCGTTTTAAAGCTCTTTATCCCCAGAAGCCCAAAGCCGATCATGATGATGAGGGCGCCGCCGGTCGCCGTGAGTTCAGCCAGCATGAGCTCGCTCACATAAGGCCTTATGGACCCCGAAAGGAGCGTGAGCACTCCCTGGTAGACAAAGACTGTAAACGCCGAGAAAGCCACGCCGACGCCCATGGCGCTGGCAAAAATGATCGATACAAACCCATCGAGGACGCTTTTGGTGAGGATGAGCGAATAATTCCCCTCGGTGCCGGCTTGGAATGAACCCAGAATCGCCATCGCCCCGGTGCAGAACAACACCGAACCATTCAGAAAGCCCGCCGCAAAGGCGCCCTCGGACTTGCGCGCAAAACGCTGTTTGAGCCGCTCCCCGAGGCGCTCGATGCCGCCCTCCACGTCGAGCATGGTTCCCAAAAGCCCGCCTATCATCAGCGAAAGCGCAAATGCCAGGATGTGCGTCGTTTTGAGCGCCATCTGGATGCCGATCGTGAGCGACGTCAGCCCTGCCGCCGTAAACACGATGTTACGATATTCATCCTTTATGCCTTTTCTAATAAACAACCCGATGATGGATCCAAGCACAATGGCTGCCGCGTTGATGACTGTTGCGATCATGGTTCGTGTTGACCTCGTTGGGGGAGTATAGCATAATCCTTTTCCGTGAGGAAATCACATGCATAAAAGCCTTATTCGAATTATCGGATTTTTGATGTTCGCATGCCTCTCCTTGCTGTTTTTTTCCTGCGCATCGGCCCCTGCCCCGGTTCCCGAGGATGCGAGCGCGCAGAAGATCATCCAGCTCGCGCAGGAGCGGTACGATGCATACGACCTTAACGGCGCAAGCTATTACTATCAGGTTCTGCTCGAGCGCTACGGCAGCGACCCGAATTACATGCTGAACGCCAAGTATGAAATGGCGTTCATCGAGTACAAAAGAGGCCACAAGGATAAGGCGCTCGCCGCATTCAGAGAGATTGTGGCGCGCTACGATGAGCCCGATGCTTCGAGTCTGTCTCCGACATGGAAGCTGCTGTCCGAAAAGATGATCGCTAAGTTGACAGGGGCAAAGTAAGCCCCGATCACGCCTCTTCTTCGGCCAGCTCCTCCGCGATCTCGAGCCATTCTTGATTGAGGCCTTCAGTCTCCCTATCTAAGTCTTCCAGCGCGGCGAGGATGCGCCTGGTCTTTGCTCCATCGAGATAGACATGAGGAAGGCTCAGCTCTTCTTGCAGTTTGGCTTTCTCTGCGGCGATGGTTTCGATGCGCGCGGCTATCTCACCTTCCCGGCGCTTGAGTTTGCGCAGGCGCGCCTTCCGCGCCTTCTCTTCTTCCCAGTCACGGGCTTGAACAGAAGCCGACTTCGGGCCTGAAGCGGAGTCGGACGGATCGCCCTCTCGCACCCTACCTCCGCTCTGATGCGCCGCCTGCTCCTCTGTGTTCTTTTGGCTTTCCTGTGCCTTCTTTTCGAGATAATAGGCGTAATTCCCATGGTAAAGGCGCGGAGGCAGACCGCAGGAGAGTTCGAGCACCCTGTCCGCGAGCTCATCGAGGAACTGGCGGTCGTGCGAGACGAAGATCACCGTGCCCTCGTACTTTTTCAGCGCTTCGAGAAGAATATCCTTGCTCGTCAGGTCCAAGTGGTTCGTGGGCTCGTCGAGCACGAGCAGATTCGAGGGCTTGAGGAGGAGTTTCAGCAGGGCAAGGCGCGAGCGCTCTCCTCCTGAGAGCACGGAAATCGGTTTTTCGATGTCGTCGTCGCGGAAGAGAAAGGCTCCGAGGAGGTTGCGCAGCTTAGGGAGCATCTCGAAGGGGCAGACAGATTCGGCCTCCTCCTCCACGGTGGACTCCGAGGCCATGAGTTCGGCAGACTCCTGCGAGAAATACCCAACAAGGATGTTGGCGCCGAAGCTCAGCTCCCCCTCGAAGGCGGTCTCGGCGCCCGCGATGATCCGCATGAGGGTCGATTTGCCTGCGCCGTTGGGCCCCACGAGGGCCAGCTTTTGGCCCCTTTCCAGCTCAAGCGAAAACTTCCCGATGACCTGCATCTCACCATAGGCCTTTGAGAGCTCGCGTATCCGCAGGGCGATTTGACCGGACCTCGGCGCGGGCGGAAAGGCAAAGTGGATGCGCTTCATGCCTTCGGGAATTTCGATGGGTCTTATTTTCTCGAGCATCTTTATGCGGCTCTGGACCTGCGGGGCTTTGGACTCTTTATAACGGAAGCGGCGGATAAACTCCTCGATGCGCTGGATTTCTTCCTGCTGGCGCTCCCAGGCCTCGAAGAGGGCCGCGAGCTCCTGCGAACGGCGAGCCTCGTACTGGCTGTAGGTGCCCACATAGCGCGTGAGCGTTCCATTGAAAAGTTCGTACACCTCACGCACGGTGACATCGAGGAAGTATCGGTCGTGGGAGACCACGAGGACTGCGCCGCGGTAGTCTCGCAAGAAATTTTCAAGCCACGTGCGCGCCTCCAGGTCGAGATAGTTGGTGGGCTCGTCGAGCAGCATGATGTCGGGATCCTCGAGCAGGACCTTTGCGAGGGCCAGCCGCATCTGCCATCCACCGGAAAGCTCGGATGCCGGACGCTCGAAGTCCTTAGGCTTGAAATCGAGGCCCCTGAGCACCTCGGCAATTCTTTCTTCGCGGCGCCAGTAGCCAGCATTTTCAAGCATTTCGCCGATTTCATGGTGCCGCTCGAGGAGCCGTGCAGTCTCTTTTTCGTCCACATGGTCCGAGGCGAGCGCGCGGCCAAGCGCCTCTTGTTCGTCCAACAATGCGCGGTAGTATGAGAAGGCCTCTTCGGCGATGTCGTGAACGCTGCCTTCTTCGAAGCGAATTCCTGTCTGTGGAAGGTAGACGACACGGGCGCCCTTCGTGATGATGACGTCGCCGGCATCCTGTTTGGTGATGCCGGCTGCGATTTTCATGAGCGTGGATTTGCCGGCGCCATTGGGACCGGTCAGGGCTGCGCGGGAGCCGTCCTGCAAGGAGAGCGTCGCGTTGCGGATGAGATCGCGGGCACCAAAAGAGAGCGCAACCCCGCTCAGCTGAAGAAATGCCATGCTATTTGACCACTAAATAATACGTCACAGGAGAGAATCGTGCGTCGAGGCCCTCGGTGGTTCCCCGCAGCGTCACTGCGCTGGCTTTGGCAATCACAAGCTGGCCGTTGTCAAAACGATAGACAAAATCCTTCCTGTCGGGTTTGTCTCCCACGAGCAGCGAAAAACCTCCCATCCACGCGGAGGAAATCGCCGTACCGAGATGAAGTCCGAACCGGATTTTCCCCTTGATGGTATCTGTCTGCGCGTTGGCTTGCATTTCGGGGGCGAAACCTGCAGGGAGCTGCTCGGCGTGGCTCCATTCGAAGGTGCCTTTGAGATCGATGCTGAGAATGCCCCCGGTGTCCGAAAGAAAGGTGGCGACCGATTCTCCGTTCGACTGCAATTGCGACTTTCGCTGGAAAAAGACCTTCAGTTCTGCATCGCGCCGCGAATTCTCGCCGGAGAGCATAACAGGTATTGAAGCGTCGAGCTGGACAAAACGCGCCGCCTGATCTCCCTGCGCCCAACCTTCGTCGGTAAGGATAGGATCAGTGCCGCTCCAGTCGGCGACAATGGTCGATCCGTTTTCGAATCGAATGCGCAGCCGGGAACCCTCGAACACAAGCCAATCTCCTGACTGACTCACCGAGCTGAAGCTGAAGACGTTGGAATACCCCGGCAACTCGATGCGCACCTGCGCATTTTTGGCGTCGGCGAAGAGACCATATTGAAGGATAAAAAGATCGGGATCGATGGTGCCGTCGTCGATCATGAGCTGGTAATATGCAGGGCGCCATGGTTTTGCATAGAGGAGATCGAGGAGAGAGGCGCTCGGCGCAGGCGCCTGGGCGATGACAGGGGCGGTCGTGCCTTCCTTTTCTTCATAGAGTATCATGGTATTGCTGAAGACATAGCCGCGCGTGCCGTCGGTGGCTTGGACAAAGTACCACTCTCCCGGGAGGGCTTTCCCGCCGGTGAACACCGCTTCGCCCTCGGCCGCGCTCAAGACCTTGACAGACTCGCCGAGTCTGAGGCGGTATACTCGCCGTGCGCTCACGCTCGCCTTGTCCCGAACAGGAAGGCCGTCGCGTCCCGCCGAAAGATACAGGGCGGCGTAGGGTGCAAACTGCTCGGCTCGCTTTTCAGCGGCCCTCTTGGATGAAAAAAATTCGAGCGACGGAAAGGGAACTTCGATCTTCGTCTTCTCGTCGCCAGGAAGGCCAATCACATAGCTTTTGCTGATATTCGATTTCAGGTAAACCGGGACTACGGTTCCGGCCTTTGCGGTCGTCCCCTTGACGGACCAGATGACCACGCCCCAACCTTCACGTCTTGCGCAGCCACAGAAGAGTGCAGAAAACACTACCGCCACAAGGCCGGCGGCCAGCAACATCCTCGCGCCGGTTTCTTTTCTTTTTTTTATTGCCCAGTCCATACACGCTGAGTGTACAATGCAAGCCCTTTTCTGGCTAGTGATTGTCGGATTTCGAACTACCCCTACCTCAACAACGCAAAACCGCGCAGCGGTGTGCCACCATCGAGCACTGCAGTGAAAAAGGTGCTATAATACGATATATGTCGGATGCACACCCACAAAAAACGCCTCAGTCTAGAGAGAGCGGGCCGTACACAACGGAAAGGCTCTATGCCGCGATAGAAATAGGCTCCACCGGGATACGACTCATCGTCGCAGAAATCGACGCGAAGGGAGGACTCAAAATTCTCGACAGGGCGTCCAAGCAGTCCCGTCTTGGACGCGATGTGTTCACCATGGGCAGTATCTCGCGGGACGGCCTGCGCGAGACCATCGCCATCCTGAGCTCCTTTCACGAACTTTTGCAGGGGTACGGGTTGCAGCCTTCAGACATTCAGGTGATCGGCACGAGTGCGCTCAGGGAGGCGGCCAACAGGGACACTTTCATCGACCGCATCAGCCTTCAGACTGGTTTTCATGTCCGCATCGTCGAGGACATCGAAGAAACGCACCTTATGTATCTTGCGGTAAAAAAAGCACTTGAAGATGAACGCTCTTTTCTTACACGCTCGAATGCGATGATTCTGGAGGTCGGCGGCGGCACCACCGAAGTCATGCTCCTCAAAAAAGGCCAGATGGTCTCCAGTCATTCTTTGAGCATCGGCACGCTTCGCATGGATGAGCAGATCCGCGAATCTGCCTGTCAGCCGCGGCAGTTTATCGAAATGTACCTCGAGAGCAACATAAAGACTGCCTGCGATGTGATCGCGGAGGACCTGCCGCTCGATTCCGTGCGCACCTTCGTGCTCATCGGCGCAGACGCCCGATTCGCGGCGTATTGCCTTTCGGGCAAGAACTTCAGCCACTATGCGGTCCTCGACCGCACACAATTTATCGAATTCGCCGATTCGATGGCGAGCATGTCGGTCGAAGAATGCATGGCGCAGTACCACCTTTCATGGAACGAAGCCGAAAGCTATGCGGTGGGCCTCACCATCGAGCGCATGTTCCTCGAAAAAACCGGCACAGAGACCATCATCGTGCCCAACGCCTCTATCCGAGAGGGCATCCTCCTCGCCCAGGTTCAGGGTATGGATCCAAACATCGAGGAGGAACTCCGTCGTCAGGTCATTGCCTCCGCCCGTGCACTCGCAAAGCGTTTTCGCTACGACGAAGCGCATGCCACGCACGTCAAAATCCTGTGCCTCGAACTGTTCGATGCGCTCAAAAAAGAACACGGTCTCGGAAAGCACGAGCGAATGCTCCTCGAGGCCGCGGCGATCCTCCACGACATAGGGACCTTTCTGCGGACGAGCGGGCACCACCGGCACAGCGAATACATCATCGCCAATTCGGAAATCTTCGGCCTCAATAGGGAGGACATCAACATCGTCTCCAATGTCGCGCGCTATCACCGCAAGAGCCCACCACTTTCCACGCACGTCAACTACATTGCGCTTCCGCGCGAGGCGCGCATTGTCGTGCTCAAGCTCGCAGCCATCCTCCGCGTCGCCGATGCCCTTGACCGGAGTCACTCGGGGCGCGTCCGGGACCTTTCTTTCGAACGCACCGAAGACAGATTCATCATCCGCCCTTCGCAGTCGCTCGATTTTTCGCTCGAAAAACTTTCGCTCGCAGAAAAAGGCGATATGTTCGAAGATGTCTTCGGACTTCTGCCTGTGTTGATGTGAGCCTGAAGGGGTAACTGCATGAGCGATATTCCTACGTTGAACCGTGAGCTTTCATGGCTTGAATACAACGCGCGCGTTTTGGCAGAAGGGCTCAAACCTTCTACGCCACTCCTGGAAAAGCTCGGCTTTATGCGCATTTTCTCTTCGAACTTGGATGAATTCTTCATGGTGCGCGTCGCCACGGTGAAGGCGGCGGTACAGAGCGGCCAGACGAATGAAGAATGGGCCGGAATGGAACCACAGGCGCTCCTCGCCGCCATCAACGGCAAGGTCCAAGCGCTCTACGATATGCTCTACAAGCATCTGCACGGCGCGGTGCTACCGGGCTTGGCGGCGCACGGAATTCACCTTATTTCCGAAAAAGACTGGACGGCCAGGGAATGGCGGTATCTCGAGCGCTTCTTTGTCGACGCCGTCTATCCTCTCCTGACGCCGCTTCGCCTGGAGCCTGACCATTTCCCCTCGACGGGCAGTCTCCAGGTTCATGTGGCCTTCAGGCTGGAAGACGGCTCGATTGCCGTGGTCCAGGTGCCGAAGAACCTTGACCGCTTCATCGTCCTGCCCAAAGAGAACGGGCTCCGCATCGCGCTGATCGAGGACCTCATGCTGGCCTTCGGCGGCAAGCTCTTCTCGGGGCTCAAAGTGCTGCACGGCATTGTCTTCAAGGTGAACAGGGATGCAGATTTCAGCGTCGACGAAGACAGGGACGACGATTTTCTGACTGCAATGGAAGAGGTGCTCGCTGGGCGGCAGAACTCCGCGCCGGTGCGCATGGTCTATTCCGGAGAAGATCGGATTCTGCTCGGCGCGCTGATGCAGAGCCTCTCGCTTGAGCCAGTGGATGTATACCATGTCGATTGGCTCATCGATCTGGGACGCACCATGGACCTCTGCGATCCAGAATTCTATAAGCGGCATGGCCTTACGCCAGATCCGTCACTTTTTTTCCCTCCATGGAAGCCGGTCAAGGTCTTCGACGAACGGAGCGGCAGCATCTTCGACTGGATCGATGAACACGACCGTTTCGTCAACGTGCCCTATGACTCATTCGATGTCGTCCAGCGCTTCATCGAAGAGTCGGCGGGCGACCCTTCGGTGTTGGGCATCAAGATAACGCTGTACCGGACGAGCGGGTTGAACTCCCCCATCGTCCACGCGCTCGCAAAGGCTGCCCGGAGCGGCAAGCAGGTCGTCGTCGTGCTTGAGCTCAAGGCGCGGTTCGACGAGGAAAAAAATATTTCCTGGGCAGCGGAACTGGAGCAGGCGGGTGCCATCGTGACCTTCGGCGTGGCCCACCTGAAGGTGCACGCGAAGGCAGCCCTCGTCATCCGCAGGCGGCAGGACGGCAGCATTGCGCGATATCTCCATCTCTCGACAGGGAATTACAATGAAAAAACCGCGCGCAGCTATGTGGATTTCAGCCTGTTCACCGCAAACCCGAGCCTCTGCACCGACATCGCCCTCTTCTTCAACATCCTGACTGGGTATTCGGGCATCCAGTCGCTCTCGCTCATTGCGGTCGGCCCTTTTGACCTCAAAAGGCGCATCATCGCCCTCATCGAGAGGGAAGCGGCGCAGTCCAGTCCAGAGTCGCCTGGCCTCATAATGGCGAAAATCAACGCGCTCTCCGACCTGGACATCATCGAAGCGCTGTACCGGGCATCCTCCAAAGGTGTGCAGATAAAACTCAACGTGCGGGGCGTGTGCACGCTCGTTCCTGGGCTTCCGGGCATTTCGGAGACCATCGAAGTGCGCTCGGTGCTCGGGCGCAATCTGGAGCATGGCCGCATGCTCTATTTTAAAAACGGCGGCTCGGAAGAGCTGTATCTCTCCAGCGCGGACTGGCTTCACCGGAACATGAAGAAGCGGATAGAGCTTCTGTTCCCCGTGCTCGATGTGGAGATAAAGGCTCGCTGCAAGGACATTCTGAATGCATACTTCAGCGACAACACCCACGCCTACAGGCTCGAGAAGAACGGCGGTTGGACAGACCTCTCCCTGACGAGGCGCCCCGAAGAACCCACAGTCTATGTGCAAGAGGAGCTTTTCAAAATGGCCAAAAAAGCAGTACGAAACAAGGAAGAAAGGCAGGAGGTCCTGCAGGTCAGACGATCAAAAAGGATGAAATAACGATGAAAGCGACAGAAAAGGCACTGAGGCATATCCGGACAAAAGGGGCCTTCATCGTCGACATGGACGGCGTGATCTATCACGGGAACGTGCTTCTGCCAGGGGCAGCCCAGTTCGTCGACTGGCTCAAGTCCGAAGGCAAGCGATTTTTGTTCCTGACAAACTCCAGCGAGCGGTCGCCCGAGGAGCTGTCCCAAAAACTGGCGCGGCTCGGCATCGAAGTCGGCCCCGAACACTTCTATTCCAGCGCGCTGGCCACGGCCGCCTTCCTGGCCAGCCAGAAACCCAACGGCTCAGCCTACGTCATCGGCGAACCGGGGCTCATCCACGCCCTGTACCGCGTCGGGTATACGATGAACAATGTCAATCCAGACTACGTCGTTGTCGGCGAAGCGAGCAGTTACAATCTCGACACGCTCATCAAGGCGGTGCGCCTGGTCATGGGAGGCGCAAAGCTGATCGGGACGAATCCCGATCTCACCGGCCCCGGCGAAGGTGGCATTGTGCCTGCCTGCGGGGCGCTGGTCGCGCCGATCGAACTCGCGACCGGCCGAAAGGCCTACTTCGTTGGTAAACCCAATCCCCTCATGATGCGCCACGCGCTGCGGACGCTCGGCGCCACGCGGGAGGAAACGATCATCATAGGAGACCGCATGGACACCGACATCATCGCCGGCATCGAGTCACAGATCGAAACTGTGCTCGTCCTCACCGGCGTGACCGCCGAGGCAGACCTGCCGCGCTTCGCCTATGCGCCCACGCACGTGTTGGAAAGCGTCTCCGAAATACCTGAGAACGCCTAAAGAATTAGCCATCCAAGGGTCACGAGTGCTGCAGACGGATCAGCATGGCCGGCCTATCCGGCAGCCTGTCGCCCGTCAGCACGCGGATGCCGTCGCCCGACAACAGATCGATCCCTTCGACATCGAAGGGCGCCGTTGGCGCCGCGGTGGTTCTCTGCGACGCATCGAGCTCGGGCCGTGCGACGAGGAGGTAGCTGCCGTCTTTGAGCAGCGATCGGTCGATGGGCGACGGTTGGGGCGCAGCCTCGGCGCTCCGAAGGCAGTACACCGTACCGGATCCTCCCACCGACCAAGAAAAGAAGGGTGCGCGCCGCTTCGCCTCTTTCGTAGCCCTGAGGCTCTCGCGGAAATACCGCTCGAATTCCCGATCCCCATGCTCAGGCTGGATGGGATCGCGCTCGAAAAGATCAGGCCTATGGTCGAGTGCCAGCTCCTGTCCCATGTAGGTCATCGATAGGCCGGGCAAAAATTGATAGAGCGCAGTCCATGCGCGGAGCCTAGCTCCTTTTCCCAAGCGGTGTGCAGCCCGCTTTTGATCGTGATTCTCCAGGTATCGCAGCTTTTTCGCGCCCGCAGGATAGAGCGTCTCCTGCACATAGAGATATTCGAGGTAGCGCTCGATGGGCAACTCGTGTGCCCAGACCTTCTCGAGGCGTTCCCAGCCGTCGTAGTCGTAGCTGATGTCGAAGGCCGCCGCATGCAGCTCAGGCTCGCTCCACGCCCCGTAGCCTCGCAGCCTCATGCGTCTCAAAAACGCAGGGTGCACGCTCTCGGCCAGCCACACTAGGCGCGCGCGCTCTTGCCGCGCACCGGGGTCGTACAGGTTCACGCGCAACCGCGCCTGCCTCCAGAAATCCGCAGGAACCAAGGAGGCCACATCGCAGCGGAAGCCGTCCACGCCACTGTCGCGCCACATCGAAAGCGTGTCGATCAGCTCGACCCACAGGTGCGGCGAAGCCCTATAGTCGAAATCGACGACGTCGCTCCAGTCTTCGCACTTGCGACCGGGCCGTCCATCCGGCCCCCGCAGGAACCATTCGGGATGTTCCGCAGCGAGCACCGAGTCGGGCGAACTGTGGTTGTACACGACATCGATCATCACCTTGAGGCCCTGAGCGTGAGCCTCCTCGACAAAGGCGGCGAAGTCAGCCTCGGAGCCAAGCTCAGGGTTGATCGATCTGTAGTCGGATATGGCATAGGGGCTTCCGAGCCTTCCCTTGCGGAGAGCCTTCCCGATCGGATGGATCGGCGTGAGGTAGACCCAATCGAAGCCCATCTTTGCAATGCGCGCGAGGTGCGGGATCGCGGCGCGGAATGTCCCTTCTTCGGTGAAATTCCGTAGGTATATTTGGTAGATTGCATCGCTTTCTGAAACCACAGGCGCTCCTTTTTTCTTCAGCAATGCCCAAGGGGGCCTGTTCAGCATATCAAAAACCCAGCGGGGAGGTCAGCCACTGCTCTCGCAAACGCTCAGGCACCATGCGCACCGCGCAAACGGCAAAGGCAAAAACCCTCTATGCCACCGCCCCGCTCGAACGCGGCGCCATCGCCAGGTCCTTCCGCGAGGTGCTCTCCTCCTGCCTCGCCCTCCACCTCCCTTCCCCCTCTCATGCTCAAAACCTGGAAAAAGCTTTGGCACACCCCAGGAAGGCACAAGCCTGCCTATCTTCCCTCCCTGGCACTCGATTGAGGCGCTCGCCTATGGAATATCCACCTATGCCCTTCTTAATCCCAAGCCTATACCCAAGGTTGAGAACACTAATGACGGCGCACGATACTTTTGGTATGTTTCAACTATGATCACTGATGATATCTGTCCGTCGACAGGAGCATCATATGGAAAACCAAGAGGACCTTACAGGGCCAGCCACCGCCGGGGGCAACGATTCCTCGGCCACACGCGTCTCTCCTGAAGAGGGGCCTGACAGAAGGCCGTCGGAAGTCGACGATTTCGACGAGGCCTTCATCGGAGCCGTGCGGGACTACCGCATGTTGCTCGACAAGGAATACCCTGTGGACGCAAGCCTGAAGCTGGTCGGCGACCGATATCGCTTGTCCCACAACGGCCGCATGATGCTCTACCGCGGCGTACTGTCGCGCGCCGCTTCTCAGACCAACCGCGCGAAACTCGTGCGCAGTCCATGGGAGGGCGCGGCGCTGGGCATCGATGGTTACAATATCCTCTTTACGCTCACGAACTATATGCACGGCCACCCGATGTTCATCGCCACCGATGGTTTTCTGAGAGATGTGGGCGGAGCGCACGGCCGCATCGCGGACCACCGCGGCTTCGAGCGCATGGCACAGCTCACCGCCGACATCCTTGCAAGCCTGAATCTCTCCACAATTCTCTTTTTCCTCGACGCGCCGGTGTCGTCGAGCGGACGCCAGGCGGGCTTTCTCAGGGAAGCCTTCGCCCAGCGTGGAATCATGGCTGAAGTGCGCCTGGAAAACGGCGTCGACCACCTTCTGTCACACTGGGAAGGCGAACTCATCGTCACCGCGGATTCGGCAATTATCGCGCGCACAGGCGCCCACGTGTTCGATCTCGCCCGCTACATTCTCGAACGTCAGTTCGGCGCCCGCTTTCCGCAGCTCGCCAGCATCCTGGAATAACTCTCTCGAAGCAACAAAGGGAGGCATCTACGCTCAAAGAGCCGCGGCGCACGCACCGAAATGGCGCACATGCCTCGCGCGCGTGGGCGCGCATGGTCAAAGGAAGTTGCGCGGCCCTTGGGACTGGGGCGGCCAGCACGTTTGAGCTTGCGGCCCCCTCTGTCCTTTTTGCGCCATCTCAAAACGCGGGCACAAAGCTTCCATTATATTTGCTTATCAAATAGTCCTTTACCTTTTGTGTCCGCAGAGCTTTTACGAGCGCCACGATGCGCGGATCGTCGGCATCGCCTTTGCGCACCGCCACGATGTTCGCATAGGGCGATTCGGCCCCCTCGAGGATGAGGCTGTCGCGCGCAGGCACAAAGCCTGTCTGCATGGCCCACGTGCCGTTGATGATCGCCGCGGCCGCGTCATCCAGTGTCCTGGGCAGCTGAGGCGCCTCGATTTCCCTGAACGTGATGCGCTTGGGGTTCTCAACGATGTCACGGATCGTCGCCTTGAGCCCGGCTTTCGGGTTGAGTTTTATGAGCCCTTTGTGCTCAAGGAGAATGAGCGCGCGCGCCTCGTTCGTCGGATCGTTGGGCAGGGTGATCACCGAACCTGCGGGGATGTCCTCGAATTTTTTGTACTTCCGCGAATAGAGCCCCAAGGGGGCGACGAAGACCTGCCCCGCCGATTCCAGCTGGAGTTTGCGGTCCGCACAGAAGTCGTTCAGATACGGCAGATGCTGAAAGAAATTCGCGTCGAGCTGCTTCTCAGCCAAAAGAATGTTCGGCGTCACGTAGTCCGTGAGCTCGACGATCTCCAGTTTGATACCCTGCGCCTCGAGGTCGGGCTTGATGAGCTGCAGCAGATCTCCATGAGGGATCGGCGTCGCGCCTACTTTCAGCGTCACCAGCGTGCGCCCCGGCTGCGCGAAAGCGTCTCCGGCCGCCAGCCCCACCATCAAGGCCAGGACGAGTCCTGCCCTGAGCGCCGTCCATGCGGTAGATCTGCGAATCACCGGTTTGCGGATGTTCGAATGTGCCATACACTCCTCCAATAGATACAATATTCCCTGCCCCCATACCGGAGGCACTGTGTGCGAAGGGTAGAACTGAGAGATTGTTCGGCCGGTTGCGCACCGCGGCTCAAAAACGCCGCGGCGAGCCCTGCGTTTTCACTGCTCCGAAGCGCGGCTCACCGGCTCGCCCTGATGCGGTTTGCGAGCGCCGTGCCCGCGAACTGGATGAGCTCCACCAGCACGATGATCGCGATCACCGCCAGCGCCATGACATCGCCGCGAAAGCGCTGATACCCATACCGAATCGCCAAGTCTCCCAATCCTCCTCCGCCGATGACGCCCGCCATGGCTGAGTAGCCGAGCAGGCTTATCATGGTCAGCGTCAGACCTGAGATGAGCGACGGCAGCGCCTCGGGGATGAGTATCGCGACGACGATGCGCGCCTTCGATGCGGCGCAGGAGATCGCGGCATCGATCACGCCCGGATCGATCTCAGAGAGCGAGGATTCCACGATGCGCGCCAGAAAGGGTATGGCAGCGATGGACAGAGGGACGATGGCCGCGATCGTCCCAAGGCTCGTGCCCACGATGAGGCGCGAAAGCGGCAGGACGAGCACCATGAGGATGATATAAGGAAAGGAACGGAGCATGTTGATCGCGCGATCCGCGATGTGCTTGGCGATGCGAGCTCCCCTGTGCCCGCCCGCAAAATGCTCATTCGACAGCGAGAAGAGCAGCACCCCAAGGCCACCCCCGAACAGCGTCGCGAGCAGCGTAGAAGCCACGATCATGACGAGCGTCTGGCCCAGAGGCTGGATCAATAGGTCGATTGCGTCACTCATCGCGGTACTCCATCAGGAAGGCCCTGGCGGCGTCGGAGCGCGGAGCCGTAAAGACTTCGGAGACGAGTCCTTGTTCGACGATATGTCCGCCTTCGATCACCGAGACGGTATCGCAGATCCTGCGGACAACCTCCATCTGGTGCGTGACCATGACCACCGTCAGGCCCAGCATCTGACGCAGCGCGCGAATGAGGTCGAGCACCGACCTCGTGGTCTCGGGGTCCAGCGCACTCGTCGCCTCGTCGCTGAAGAGAATCGCAGGATGATTCGCGAGCGCCCGGGCGATGGCGACGCGCTGCTTCTCCCCGCCCGAGAGGTGCATCGAAGGCCTGTCTGCCTTATCCCCAAGCCCCACAAGTTCAAGCAGCTCCTCCACCCGGCCGCGGATCTTCGGTCGAGGCCACCCTGCCGCCTCGAGCGGAAACGCGACATTTTCGGCCGCCGTGCGCGACGCAAAGAGGTTGAAGCCCTGAAAGACGAAGCCAGCCTTTCGCCTGGCTTCGAGCAGCTCGCGACCACGGAGGAGGTGAACCGGGCTAGGGATGCCCTCATACCAGACCGAGCCAGAGTCTGGTTTTTCCAGGAGCCCCGCGATGCGGATCAGCGTGGTCTTTCCTGCCCCACTTTTTCCGATAATGCCGTGAATACTGCCCTTGGGAACACTGAGCGAGAGGTTGTGGAGCACCGGATGGCCTCCGAAAGCCTTCGAAATGCCATCGATGCGCATTACAGGTGCAGGGGAGATGTGCGACGAAATCGAACGATGTTGGAAAGGTGCCCGTGCGGGCTCGAACAGGTCCCCGTGCGCGGGGATGTGATGGGATGGTGGCGCGATCAGCGCCTGGTCTGCGGCCTCTCCCGGCCGCTCTGCATGAAACATACGGAATTGCGTGTCTGGTTCATATGGATTCCTTTAGGGCGGTACAATAAAGCACTCACAAGGTCCTGTCAAGGGACATTCGGTTGGATGGCATGATGGAACAATCGACGCGCGATGCTGTGCACGCTCAATAGACGCCTTCGCCTTCCTTAGCCAAAATATAGGGGAAAGATTCGAGCCTGGTGCGGCGCTGCACGAGCATGCCGACGAGGAGCGACACCACAAAGGCCACGCCCGCGCTCGCCACCGCAGGTCCCTCTGTTGCCGCATGAAAGACGAGGGCGCCGAATCCATACCCCACAAAGAGCATGGCGAGCGGCAGCCCCAGCACCCAGAATGCGCTTTTCGCCTGCTCGGTTCCAGGCACTTCAATCACGACCTCCTCGCCTTCTTTGACATCGATATGTTGTTTGTTGTAGACGAGCAAGTTGCTCCTGCGTATTTTGCAGCTGCCGTTGAGGCCGCAGACGCCGCACCCTTCCTGCATCTGAATCGAAACGGTCACCATATCGCCTTTAATCTCTTTCACCGTCGCTCGTTCTTTCATCAACAATCTCCTTGCCCCGTATGCGGAATGATTCGATCGAGAGTGCAAGGCCATCGTCGTCGAGCCGTAGGCACACTCCCTGCGCTTCCGGCTGCGCGGAGGCATCTCTGCTCCAGGCCGGCACTCCGGTTAAAAACTCTCTCACCTTCGTTTCAGGATCGAGGCCTCCTACGGATAATATACTGCCGGTCCGCCCCAGATCGGTAATAGCCGCTGTCCTTTTCTGCAGAATCCGGGCATCCGCCGTGAGGACCTTGCCCCCTGTTCCGAGCATGGCAGACACTTTGCCGTCGGCATGGCGCGCGAGCGAGAGTTTTTCCGCCGTGGTTGCGGCATGGAAGTTGACGACAATGCAGGCAGCGTCCCTGCGCAGAAAATGGCTGAGTTGATCGAGCGCCCTAAATGGGTTGTCGGCGTGGACTCTCGCAAAGCCAGACTGCCCAAGGAGCGCGATCAGGGCGACTTTTTTGCCGTCTTTTTGGAATACTCGCCAGCCGCGGCCGGGATCGCCCTCGGGGAGATTCGCAGGCCTGAGCACCCAGCCGGCTTTCGGATAGAATTCCGTCATATCGGGCTTGTAGTACGACGCTTCTCCCATAGAGATGCCGTCGATGCCCAGTTTTCGAAGATACACCGCGTGTTGTACGCCCAGACCCGCGCCGCCCGTCGCAGAGTCCGCATTTGCAAAGACAAAGTCGGGGGTAAAACGCTGCCTGATCTCCGGCATCGCGCTTTTTACCGTAAATACACCGGTTTTCCCGACAATCTCGCCCAAAAATACTATCGTTACCGCCACAACTTGCCATGCTATACGGAAAAGCGCCTCTTATACAATCGGCCGGCGGCGAGCCCGGCCTATATGCCGCGCAGGCCCGGCCTATACGCAGCGCGGACAAGGCAGGCCATCCTCTCGGACCCGGCTCGCGCCATCTTGCCCGCCCTTTACTGCCTACTGTACCTCAGCACCTCGTCGTGCACGTACTCGAGCTTGACGCCCGCCATCTTGAACATTGCCTCACTCTCTTCTCCGTCGTGGTAGCGGTATTCCGCGACTACCCGCACAATGCCACAGTTGATGATGAGCATCGCACAGGTTCGGCACGGCGTCATCCGGCAGTACAGCGTCGCTCCGTCGATCGACACTCCCCTCTTCGCCGCCTGGCATATGGCGTTCTGTTCCGCGTGGACCGTGCGGACACAGTGCTCAGTGATGCTTCCGTCCTCGTGCAGCATTTTTTTCATCTGGTGTCCGACGTCATCGCAGTGTGGAAGTCCGGCCGGTGCACCCACATAGCCGGTGGCAAGAATCTGATTGTCTTTCGCAATCACACAGCCTGAGCGGCCACGGTCGCATGTCGCCCTCTTTGCGATGGCATTGGCGACTTCCATAAAGTACTCGTCCCACGTCGGACGACGGTATTCGGCCATACCTCTCTCCTCGGTATCATCAGCATGATATCGATTGTAGCATAGGTGCAAAGCCAAGCCCACCCTTGCCTCTGTGCGCCATTGTGCCCCATAATGGCGAGTACTGGCGGCGCTATGCCGCAGACGCATGAGAATTCCGAGGAGTTTATGAGATGAGGCACCGCAGCGTTGTATTCGGTCTCCTCCTGTCACTGTTGTCGATCTCGATTTTTTCCTGCAATGCCCAAGCCGCCCGCCCCGACGGCATGTATGCTACGATAAAAACGAACAAGGGCGACATCGTCGTTTCACTCGAGTTCGAAAAGGCGCCGATGACGGTCGGAAACTTCGTGGGCCTCGCCGAGGGGACGCTCGACGCAACGAAGGGCAAGCCTTTCTATAACGGCCTCACGTTCCACCGCGTCGTGGCCGACTTCGTGATTCAGGGTGGCGACCCCTCAGGCGACGGAACCGGAGGACCGGGGTACCGCTTCCCCGACGAGATCGTCCCCGAACTCAAGCACGACGGTCCAGGCGTTCTTTCTATGGCCAATGCAGGCCCCAACACAAATGGCAGCCAGTTTTTCATCACGCTCGAGGCAGCTCCGTGGCTCGACGGCAAACACTCGGTCTTCGGCAAAGTTGTGGAGGGCATGGACGTGGTGAAGCAGATCCAGCAGGGAGACCGCATCGAATCGATCACCATCCAGCGATTCGGAGCGAAGGCCAAAGCCTTCGACAGTTCGCAGAAAGCTTGGGACCAGCGCCTCAGCGCGGCCTACGCCACCCTCAATGCGCTCAACAAGCAGAAGCGCGATGCCGACATGGCGCTCATACGCCAAAAGTGGCCCGACCTGAAACCCGACGACAAGGGCATCTTCCAAAAAGTCATCCGTAAAGGGTTTGGTCCCCTCCCCAGCCCCGGCAGCAAGGTGTCCGTGATCTACAAGGGCATGCTGCTGGACGGCACCGTCTTTGACCAGTCGGCGCTCTCGGGGGGTCCGTTCAGCTTCACCGTGGGCAAAGGCGAAGTGATCGACGGCTGGGACCTCGTGGTGAGCACCATGCAGAAAGGAGAAAAGCGGCTCGTCATCATCCCGCCCGAACTGGCGTATGGGACACAGAGCATCGGCGATGTCATCCCGCCCAACTCCTTCCTCGTCTTCGAAATCGAGCTTGTCTCCGTGGGGCAATAGGAACTCGCCCGACGCCTTTTTCGGAAGTCGTGTTTTTGGATATTTTGGAGATTTGTCTTCTAGATTCAATGCGGTTAGAGATTTTGGAGATCGCTGTCCGGAAATATCTCTAATATAAAAGATTATTTCTCATTGATTATGTACTTATTCATATATTCCGGCCTTATTCTTTTTCCCTCTTCGATTATCCTGTCATTAGAGGACGATGATGATGAGAGGGATTCGGGGAGCGATCGCAAAGGCATTCTTCGCGCTTGCCCTTCTTGCAGTGTTGCCCGTATCCGCACAGAGCCCAAACAAAACGAGCGTCACGATCCACCTGTCGGTCTATGTCCCTCCCACCCTCAAGCTCTCGCTCGACTTTGCATCGGGTGGAGTGGCGCAGATTACCGGCCACCTCGGCACCACCCCAGGCACACCCAAGAGCGGTTTTGAACTGAAGCCCAACGCAGTCTTCACCCTCGGCACGGCGCACATCGTCTCGAACCTCAGCTCGAGCTATTCCATCGTCGTACAGTCGATGAACGGCGGCACGCTGAAGCATAACAACTCTGAGAGTGAAATAGCTTACAGCCTTCTTGTCGGCGGCGTCCCGGCGGCCCGCTACGGCGATGCCTTCAGGGTCGTCTCCTCAATGAGGACACCGCGCGAAGGGCTCGCGCTGCCGGTCAGCATTGCGCTCGGAAACATTCCTTCCTCGGCGTCTGCCGGCGTCTACACCGACAACCTCCTTTTCAATATCATGGCCAACTGAGATAGAGAAAGCCTCAGGGCGCCATCAGCTGCGCCCTCTTCCTTATGCCGTGCGGTTCTTCCTCTGTCTTACCCAAGGTTGAGAGCACTAGCCATTATCTTCACCGCCGCGATTTTGATTCCACGCCCTTTTGCAGTATCTTGACAGTGAATGTAGACTATCTCATGGTGCACAGAGGGAGGCTATCGTGACCAAAGAAATTCAGATGCGCTGGCTGGAAGACATGGCATTTGAGAGCGTGCTCGATGGGCACAGGCTCGTAATCGACGCCGACGAAAGCGTCGGGGGCAAGAATCAGGGGCCGCGCCCCAAAGGACTTCTTCTTGTCTCGCTTGCCGGCTGCACGGCGATGGACGTCATTTCGATCCTGAAGAAAATGCACGAGCCGGTGACGTGGTTCAACCTGAAGGTCAGCGGCGATATCGCAGAGGAGCACCCTAAGAAATTTACGGGTTTCAGGGTCGTCTACCAATTCAAAAAGAGCGACGGCCTCAACCCTCAGAATGTCCAGAAAGCTGTCGAGCTTTCGCAGAACAAATACTGCGGGGTCAGCGCCACGCTGAAAGACGGCCATGAAGTCGCATGGGACATCGAATACATCTAAGCCGACACCTTGTCCTTTTTCCGCGTTTTTGCTATACTTGCGGAAAGGTAGCTTATTTTCCTGTATCTGTGATATTTTGCGCTATTTTCAACAATCTTCACACAGTTCAGTCCTGCTGCCGCAACCACGACACCCCCTCTGCGAGGTGTCTTTTTCAATAATTGCGTTGTAAGAGGTACGCAACGAGATGGCATTCGACATTCACACCATGCGGAACATCGGCATTTCCGCGCATATCGACTCGGGCAAGACGACACTTTCCGAGCGTATCCTGTTCTATTGCCGAAAAATTCACGCGATTCACGAAGTTCGAGGCAAGGACGGTGCCGGCGCAACGATGGACTCGATGGACCTGGAGCGCGAACGCGGCATCACCATCCAGTCGGCGGCGACGAACGTCCAGTGGAAGCATCATTTCATCAACCTCATCGATACGCCTGGACACGTCGACTTCACCATCGAGGTCGAACGATCCCTCCGCGTGCTCGACGGCGCAATCCTTGTGCTCTGTTCTGTCGCGGGCGTTCAGTCTCAGTCGATCACGGTGGACCGCCAGCTCAAGCGCTACCACGTGCCTCGCCTCGCGTTCGTCAACAAATGCGACCGGACTGGCGCAAATCCTTTCAAGGTAAAAACGCAGCTCGCCGAAAAACTCGGCCTCAACCCCGCATTCGTGACCATTCCCATCGGCCTCGAAGACAAATTCGAGGGGGTGATCGACCTCATCGACATGAGGGCCGTGTATTTCGACGGTCCGAACGGCGAAGAGCTCAGGTATGCCGAGATCCCGGCACACCTTCGGAAGGATGCGGATCGGTACCGCGAAGAACTGCTCGAAGCGGCATCGATGTTCTCCGACGAACTCGCGGAAGCCTACCTCGAAGGCGAGGTGACCAAGGACCTTCTGCTCGCGGCCATCCGCAAAGGCACCGTCGAAGAAAAGTTCGTGCCAGTCTTCGTCGGCTCTGCCTACAAAAACAAGGGTGTCCAGCTTTTGCTCGACGGAGTCGTCAACTTCTTGCCGGACCCGTCCGAACGCCGGAATGTGGCGCTGGATCTTTCGAACAACGAAGCGGAGGTCGAGCTCATCGCCGAGGACAAGGCTCCCACCGTGGCGCTCGCGTTCAAACTCGAAGACGGACAGTACGGACAGCTCACCTATGTGCGCATCTACCAGGGGATGATCCGCAAAGGCGACGAACTCTACAACACTCGCGCCCGCAAGCGATTCAAGGTCGGACGGCTCGTCCGAATGCATGCTGCCTCGATGGAGGACATTCAGGAAGGCAACTGCGGTGACATCGTCGCCCTGTTCGGCATCGAATGCGCCTCGGGAGACACCTTCTGCGCCCCCGAGCTCAACTATGCCATGACCAGCATGTTCGTTCCGGAACCGGTCATTTCGCTCGCCATCACCCCCAAGGACAACAAGAGCTCCGACCAGATGAGCAAGGCGCTCAACCGCTTCACCAAAGAGGATCCGACATTCCGCACCTTCGTCGATCCTGAATCCAACCAGACCATCATCCAGGGCATGGGCGAGCTCCACCTCGAGGTCTACATCGAACGCATGCGGCGCGAGTACAAATGCGAGGTCACTGCCGGCATGCCGCAGGTCGCCTACCGCGAGACCATCACCCAGCGCGCCGAGTTCAACTACACGCACAAGAAGCAGACCGGCGGTTCGGGCCAGTACGGCCGCGTCGCGGGCTACATCGAACCCCTCAAGGACGAAGCCTACGAGTTCGTCGATCAGATAAAGGGAGGGGCGATTCCGAACGAGTTCATCCCTTCGTGCGACAAAGGCTTCCGCACCGCGATGGAAAAAGGAACCCTCATCGGCTTTCCCGTCACGAATGTGCGCTGCGTCATCAACGACGGGCAGAGCCACCCCGTCGACTCCTCCGACATCGCCTTCCAGCTGGCGGCGATCGGCGCCTTCCGCGAAGCGTACGAAAAGGCCAAACCGACAATCCTCGAGCCTATCATGAAGGTCGTCGTGGAAACGCCCACGGAGTTCCAGGGCAACGTGTTCGCCTCGCTCAACCAGCGCCGCGGCATCATCGTGGCGAACACCGAGGATGGAATATTCTCGCGCGTCGAGGCCGAAGTGCCGCTTTCAGAGATGTTCGGCTACTCCACGGTGCTCCGCTCCCTTACGCAGGGAAAGGCCGAATTCTCCATGGAATTCGAGAAGTATGCGCGCGTGCCCGCCTCGTTGGCGGAACAGTTGCGCAAAGACTACCTCGAAAAGCGCAAAAAAGAACAAAAGTGATCCCCAGCGCACAAAACTGGGATATAATGAACGTAAAGGAGCGCACATGCTGAAAGAAGAATTCATTCAGAAAAGCCCGGTGCGAATTTTTGAAAACTCGATCGAGGGCGGTTTGCACGCGGGCAACATCGGCGTGCTTGCGAGCAAAAAGGGCATCGGCAAGACTTCCGTGCTCGTCCAGATTGCCTTGGACAAACTCATGCAGGGCGAAAAAGTCATCCACGTCTCTTTCAACGCCCATACGAGCTATATCATTTCTTGGTATGAGAATATTTTTAACGAAATCGCCCGTCGAAAAAATCTCGAGAACATCGACGACATCAAAGACCAGCTTATCCGCAACAGGATGATCATGAACTTCACGCAGGAAGGCGTCACCGTCGATCAGATCACGCGCACCATCAGGGCGCTCATCGTGGACGGCGGTTTCAATGCGAAGACCGTCATCGTCGACGGGTTCGACTTCACTCGGGCCACGACGGAGCGCTTCGAGAAGGTCAAGGCGTTTCTGGCGGAAATGCAGCTCGAGGCATGGTATACGTGCACGCTCGCGGAGACCGAGCCTGTGCTCGATGCTCAGGGGATGCCCATCGTGCTGCGCGACATCGAGTCTCTCATCTCGGTCGTCGTCGTGCTCGAGCCAAAGAGAGACTTCATCCACCTGCGGGTGGTCAAAGATCACGAGCGGCGCAATCCGAGCGACATGAATCTTATGCTCGATCCGCGCACGCTCCTGATTGCCGAAGCATGAGCTGCTGAAGCACGATCGATCTGCTGGGCCCTTCCTCAACAAAAAGGGCGCCTCCTTCGAAAAGGGGCGCCCTTTTCATTCATTTCTTCGCCGGGACAAATTCAAAACCGTCCAGTATGACGACCAGACTCCCCTCTTTTTTGTCCGAAGGAGGACGCTTAAACAGATATACGTTCATGTGGACAGGCGCACTTGGGCGAGGGATACTCTTCGCATCGGAAAAGACCCAGGAATACAGGAGCCTCGGGTCGCCTGCCTGTGGTTTTTCTCCATAGCCAAGCCACGAAGCGAATTCGATGCGATCTGACAGCCACGTGAACTGCTGTGTCGATGGCCCGACGAACGCAGCGGCAGGAAATGCATACAGGTGCCCCGGCGCGGCGTAAGGTTGAACGACGTATTGTCCCCCGAGGACCGACGTATCCATGCCCCACGCCGAAATCTCGATGTCGATCTCTCGATTGTGGGCCAAGAGCGACTGGCTGTACGTAAATAAGCCGAGCGTCACATCAGGATGCAACTGGCTTAGCGGCGTTCGCACGCGGAAAATATAGGTTCCGTAGCCGAGAGCCTTGGTAGTCCACACTTCGGCCGAATACCACGTGCCGTTTCGGTTCACCACCGAAAGGCGTAAGGCGCCGTCGGCGAGAACATCGACGCTCGTTCCGAGACCGCCAAAAAAGTTATCCCTTGGTCCTTGGGGCTCCACGGTGCTGCGTACATACCAGGTAAAGCCGGAAAATTTGATCCGATCCCGCGTTTGCGCAGATATCGTTCCTTGCAGCGCAAGGAAGAAAGCGGTATAGAGGAGAAACCTTCGATAATTCATATCTGTGCGACGACCTCACAGCGATCAAGTAAGAAATATTGAATGGGATCAGCGCGCTCGCCGAACACATTTGCCATGAGAAGGCGCACCTTGGCCTGCCCCTGCATCAACACGAGAATCCTCCTCGAGGAAAGGAGGGTCCGGGGCGCCATCGTCATGCGCCTCTTCGGCTCCTGCGGAGCTTCGGTGAGGAAGACGGCACTTTCGGCCTTTTCACGACGGATGTCTTCCTCGGTAAAAAGGCCGGCCGTGTGTCCGTCCTGACCCATGCCGAGAACGACAAGATCGAACCATGGGCGCCCGACAGCCTCCGCTCCGCGGGCATACGCGAGGATATCCTCTTCATAGAGGGCCGCTGCACGGTCGCGCGGGCCGGTTGGCCATGGGTGAAGAAAAAGTCCGGGTGGATCTCCGGCCTCTCCTTGCCTACGGAGAGATGTTGGCTGCGCCGAGGCAGGAAGCGTAGAAAGCGCAGCCCCGGCTTCGCGAAATGCGACATTTTTGAATCCGAAGCCCGCAGCCGCGAAGATCTCGGCGATCATTTCGGAATTTCTGAGGCCGCTGTGCGCCGGCGCCTCGCGCTCGTCGCCCACCCAGAGGTGCACGGTCTTGGACGCCACAATGGCCCTGAAGGCTTCGGTCCGCGCGAGCTTTTCGTACACCGGCCGCGGCGTTGTCCCGCCGGCGAGGCAGAGGTGAAGGCTCTGAGCGTCCCCTTGTGCCGACACGATGGAGTTCACCGCGGCGCGCAGCCAGGCCTCGCCGGAACTGTGTATCTGTAAAATCATCCACCCCCCTCAAGCCTCGAGGGCTCTTCGATCTGTTCCCTGAGCACCTTGAGCGCCGTGCCCGCAGGGTACCTGAAAAGTCCACCTTCCCGTGGGCTTGCGTCTGGTCGCGCGCCGGCCCAGGCGGCCTCGAGTCTGTCGATGAGCCTCCACGCGAGTTCGGATTCATCGGCGCGGATGAAGAGGGTCGAATCGCCCGACAGCGCGTCGAGGATGAGCCGCTCGTACGCTTCGGGGAAATAATCGGCGACCTCGCGGTAGGAAAACCGCAGGCTGTTGGAGCGGATCGCCGGTTCGCCGGGCACCTTGGCGTTGAACGACAGCCAAATTCCCTCGTCAGGCTGAATGCGCACCGTGAGGCTGTTGGGCGCCAACAGGTCCCCGCACAGCGCTGCAAAGAGCGCCGTGGGCGGCCTCTTAAAATACAGCACGATTTCACTGTATTTCTCGGCGAGGGCCTTTCCTGTGCGGAGCGTGATCGGCACGCCCGAAAAACGCCAGTTCTCCACCGACAGCGTCAGCGAGGCGTAGGTCTCCGTCGTCGAGTCGGGGCGGACCTTCTGCTCAGCCCGATAATCAGGCACAGTGTTCCCGCCGGCGCTCACTCCTGAGACATACTGGCCCCGCCGCGCGCGCGCAAGAATCTGCGCGTCCGAATATTCGGGAATGGCCCGCAGCACTTTGACCTTTTCATCGCGGATATGCTCGGGCGAAAGCGAAGCCGGCGGCTCCATCACCGTGAGGCACAGAAGCTGCGTCAGGTGGTTCTGGAGCATGTCGCGCGCGGCGCCGAACCCATCGTAATATCCCCCGCGCGTGCCGATGCCGTCCTGCTCCGCCACTGTGATCTCGATTCTGTCGATATAGTTGCGGTTCCACACCGGCTCGAATATCGTGTTCGCGAATCGGAAATGCAGAAGATTCTGGACCGCTTCCTTGCCCAGATAGTGATCGATGCGATAGATGTCCCGCTCTTCGAACCACCGGTGCAGCGATTCGGTGAGCCTGGCCGCCGACTGTTGATCCTTGCCGTAGGGCTTTTCGACCACGAGCCTGCGCCAGCCCTTCGCGGAGGCGTCGCTCCCACAGCCCGAGCGCCCTAGATGCTCCGCGATCAGGGGAAAAAGCTCAGGCGTCACGGCCAAATAGTAGAGGGTGTTCTCAGGCAGCCTCGCGTCGGGGCTCAGGCCCGCAAGCGCACCCCTGTCGCGCTCCACGACGAGCTTTCGTATTGCTCCATAGCTGTCCGCATCTTCCACGTCGTTTCTGAGGTAAAAGATGCGTCCGGAGAAGTCGCTCCACGCCTCGTCGTGCAGTGCCTCGGACCTGTGGCGGCTGTGGGCCACGCAGGCGTCGTGCAATAGCTCACGGAATTGCTTGGTGCCGTACTCGCGCCTTGCCACCCCGATCATCAAGAGGTCCTGAGGGAGCTGGTGTTCGAGGTAGAGGTCGTAGAGGGCCGGGAAGATCTTTCGACTCGCTAGATCCCCGGAAGCGCCAAACACGAAGAAGAGTGCGGGCTCCGGAGAAAAACGACTGGTATCGAGCCGGCAATACGTCGAATCATCTATATTCATGATTTATAATATATAAATATACGCTGGCCCCGCGAAGGGCAATGGTCGAGAAAAGCCACAGTCCACGACCGTGTAGGTGTCCCCTCTGTAAATGCCTCCACTCTGCTGTTATACCCCGCTGCGGTCAGAGTCAGTCTCGTGCGTTTTCACCTTGTTGCCTGAAAACCAGTGGAAATACATCGTCTCTTGGCCCGACACGATCTCCCGCACAGCCGTCGGCTCGACGCCGACAACAGTCCCGAATTCCTTGTCGGCGGCCAGAAAGCCGCATTCCCAACCGGCATCGAGAAAGCGTCCCAGCATCGGACTCAAAGCGCGATACAGCGCATGGGCCTCATCCTGACTTGCAAGTCGTTGCCCATACGGTGGGTTGCAGAGCATTACTCCCCTGTTGCCCGAAGGAACAAGCTCGCGCGCATCGATGCATGAAAAGTGAATGAATTCGCTCATACCTGCGAGCCTCGCGTTGTTGCGCGCAAGCTCGAGCGCCTCGGCATCGAGGTCGGAAGCCCTGATGTCCGTGCGGATGTCTTTCCTCGCCTCTTGCCTGAAGGCCACGCGCACATCCTCGATCGCATTGCCGTCCATTCCAGGGAAGAGCTCAAAGGCAAAACGCCGCTTCAGGCCTGGGGCCCTATTGCACGCGTAAAGCGCCGCCTCGATGGGAATTGTCCCCGATCCGCAGAAAGGGTCGACGAGCGGACGCGCCCTCGTCCATCCTGCGAGGAAGAGCATGGAGGCGGCAATGGTCTCCTTGAGCGGCGCCGCGTGGGTGAACCGCCTGTATCCTCGTCTCGAGAGCGCCTCTCCCGAAGTATCCACGACGATCTGCCACCAGTCATTGTCGCCGTACACGCGGACCTCGAGCGTAGTGCCGGTCTCGGGCATCTTTCTCACACGAAAGTGCTGCATTAGCCCCGCGTAGATTGCCTTCTGGGTCATCGACTGCAGCGTCGCCTGCGCATGGAGTTTGCAGCGATTGACGCGCGCTCGCTCTACCAGCACCTTCGTTTCCTTCGCACAGTACCGTTCCCAGGGAATCGACGCGACTCCCTGATAAAAGCCGTCAAAATCGAAGGCCTTGAACTCTCCGACCATGAGGAGGACCCTGTCCGCGGTGCGCAGGCCGATGTTCGCCTTCGCGAGGTCTTCCGCGAGCGAATCCGCCGAGACATTGAATATCACCCTGCCGGCGCTCCGCCCCACATCCCGAAAACCGAGATGGGCAAGGTCCTTCGCCAGGACCTTCTCAAGTCCGATCGAACACACCGCGATCGCGCGCATATTGGTTGCCACAGAAACAGTATGCACGGCGTGCCGCCGCATGACAAGCGGCGCGTCTACGGCACAGCCGCCTCTATCCCGTGCCGCGACGCGACCGTGTCTGGCCCCTGCCCGTGCGCCTTGACAATTTTGCCCTTTCTGCGCTAGTATGCGCGAGCGTCCTTGGGGGTGTAGCTCAGTTGGCTAGAGCGTATGAATGGCATTCATAAGGTCAGGGGTTCAATTCCCCTCACCTCCACGAATAAATTAGGCATATCTTAATGTTTAAGTACGTAGCTGCAATTGTAGCTATGTAACGTCTTTAAATGTAATGATATATATTATTACAGGATAAATACATCAGTAATTCATAGCTACATTTTTTCCGATTATATCTTCAGCATGCACGTCGGACGCCGGATAACAACCTTGTCGAGTATGCGATTCGGCCGTTTGTGATCGGGCGGAAGAACTGGTTGTTTTCGAATATATAGTAGACCCCATTGTCAAGACAGCCATACGGCCATTTTTTCATGTGCTCAAAACTATGACGCCAAGCGCAGGTACTCCTTAATGGGAGACTTACCCCCAAGGGATGCGTGTGGCCTTTCGTTGTTGGAGTGATTGATGTACCTGCCAATGCTCCTCCGCGCACGGTCAAGGTTTTCGTATGAATGCAAGTACACCTCCTCTTGCTTCAGGCTCCTCCAGCATCGTTCAATGATCATCGTGTCCAGCGCGCCGTGAAAGATTCTTCTTAGGATATATGACGGTCAGATTTTGTGTGTGTTCAATCATCGCACGACGCTCCTGGAATCCTCGTTCCCGAGTCTTGTTTGTAACCAATCGATCTTGCTTCAACGTCCTCGTCTGTGTTCACCCATGATAATCCCCTCTCAGACAAAATATCACACTGATCCCCTGCCCTAATATCGGGTCCATTATACACCGCTATAGAAAAATTCTTGCAATAACTTGTTTTAAATAATTATAATAAATATGCTATGAGTAGCTGTAGCTTTGAGATGTATTGATGGAGTTTTAATTATTTGAAGATGGAGGGGCAAAAATGCGTTCAAAAGAATTTTTAAGAAAATTTATATCAAGAATTTCATATTTTTTTATTATTCTTATTAGCATATTTATTGCCCAAGCCTGTACGACATTACCACCTGATGAAGAAATATTAATTCCATATTCAATAAAAGTAGATACTATTCCTTCAGGGGCTAGAGTATTTGAAAATAATATAGATACTGGCCAAATGGGTCGCTTCCTAGGAGATACTCCAATTTGGTTGACTGGCTTTTTAGCTACTAGCGTCAATCATTATTCTTCATCCGATTATAAGGAGGCTGTGCCGAAATCTGAATCTGAATTATCAGAATCTGATAAAAATTTCTTAAAAGAAGATAATGGAGGAGTAACTATATATCCATCTGGCAGTACAGCGTTATTAACTTTAAATCCTTATCATGTTACCCTGCGTCTTGATATTTCTATAATAAAAGAGGGTTATCAAACTGAAAGGATAAATCAAAACTTTATATTGCCATTGGATAACAATTATACTCCAAAACCATTTAATTATGAAATTACAAAACAACTGATAGAAAAAGTGAATAATAAGAATTTATCCACAAATATTCCTTCGGTTCCGCAACAGCAACAGCAACAGCAGCAGCAAACATTAATTTTTACTAATAACCCTTTAAATTTGTCTGCAGATCAAAATAATTTCGGTAATATTCATATAATATCTATTTTTGCTGGTGATGAAATATTTATTGATACTATCTTTGTAGGTAATCCTCCAGGGGATTTTCTCCTGAAAGAAGGATTGCATAAGATCGAAATCAAAAGAAATGGTAGTTATATTTATCAAAAGGAAGTTAATATCTTAAAAGGAGCTAATGTTACAATAAATATTGATAAATAGCATCGGCAGGCTGTAACTCCTAACGCATAGCCGCTAGGATGGAAACGAGAAAGGCTACAAGAGAATCATCCCAGAAGACCGAGAAGACATTGCGGTCTATTATAGCCGTGGAGTACCACAATCAATGATTGCGGAGAGGCTTGGTGTGAGCCAGTCGACGATTTCGAGAGAGCTCAAGAAGGGAGCGGATCGAGGATCCTACAATCCCTTTCTCGCATAACGAGAATATCGAAATCGAGCAATGCAAGATCCTCGGCGTCAATCTATCAACAGAGAAGGAGGGCATGACGGCGTTCGTCGAAATAGTACAGAACGCGAAGCACATGAATGCTCGTCCGGCAATGAGCGCAGGGTAAAAAGGTCCCTGTGTCCTCAGCGGTACGCGCGCATAAAGATGCGCTCGACATCCGCCTGTCCCTGTGGTACGGGAGTGCAGGCGAAGAGGCTGCCCATCGCCGTACGAGCGTTCTGCGCCATGGCCGGTATGTCCGATTCTCTGACACCATAGGCGGAGAGCGTCTCCTCGGACAGGCCGACCGCCGCGATCAGCTTCTGAAGCGCCTTGATGAAGGCGAAGGGGCGCTCAGCCTCGGGCAAGGTGTCGACATTCTCCCCCATGGCCCTGGCCAAATCCGCAAAACGATCGGGATTCCTCTCGGCCACGTCGCTGAAGTAAGCTACCGACAGCATCGTCAGGCCGCAGCCGTGCGCTATTTCCGGATAAAAGGCGCTCAGCGCGTGTTCGAGCGAATGGTGCGAAATACAGGACGAAAGCGATTCGCAGATGCCCGCCTCCGTGTTCGCCCAGGCCACCGAGGACCTCGCCTCGATGTTTGATCCCTCGGCCACGGCGACGGGAAGCCACTTTGTCAGGCGAGACACTGCATCGAGGGCGAAGAGGTCGCTCGCCGGCTGATGACAGGTCGCGAGGTACGCCTCCACCGAGTGAAAAAAGGCATCCATTCCGGTGTAGGCAGTCTGTTTGGGCGGCAAGGAAACCATCAGCTCCGGGTCGACGATCGAGAGCGTCGGGTATGTGCAGTCTCTCCCCCACCCGATCTTTTCTCTGGTGCGAGGGTTGGTCTGGACGGTCCACGGGTCGGCTTCGGTTCCTGTGCCGGCAGTCGTCGTGATCGCCACGATGGGGAGCGCTCCGTGCTCCGGCACCTTTCTGCCTCCCGTGCCCGACATGATGTAGTCCCAGTAATGGCCGGGGTTTTTGGCGAGCACGGCGATGCTCTTGGCCGAATCGATGGTGGAGCCTCCTCCGAGGCCGATGACGACATCGCACTGCTCCTGCCTCGCGATATCTGCCCCTTCCTCCACCTGATCCACCTCGGGGTTCGGCTTTATCTTGTCATAGACAATGGTGTCCACGCCCCTGGCAGCGAGCAAGTTCTGTACTCGCCCGAGAATACCCAAACGACGCATGGCCCCGCCGGCACCGATGACCACGAGAGCCTTCTTCCAAGGAAAATAGGGTGTTGTAGCGAGCTCTTCGAGCGTGCCGACTCCGAAAATCAGCCGCGTCGGCATGTAATAATTGAACGAATCCATCCGAGTCTCCTTCTTTGTATTCCATCTTCTCTATAATCAATATACAATATTTTGGGAGGATGGAATGCAGAACTTCGAATGGGTGACCCCGACAAAAGTGATTTTCGGCTCAAAAATTCTCGAAAGGCTGGGCAAAGAGACCGCGAGAATCGGGAAACGCGCCTTGTTCCTCTATGGGAAAGAAAGCATCAAAAGAAGCGGGCTGTACGATACGGTAGTCAGCCAGCTCAGGGGAGAGGGCATTTTCTTCGTGGAGCACGAGGGAGTACAGCCTAATCCGCGGATCTCGCACGCGGAGCAAGGAGCCCGCAAAATAAAGGAAAATAACCTCGACATCATCGTCGCCGTAGGCGGAGGAAGCGTCATCGATGAGGCGAAGGCGATCGCCGTGGCAGGCTGCCACGAGGAGCCTCTGTGGGATTTCTACATACGAAAGGCTTCTTTCGAAAAAGCGCTGCCGATTGTCGCGGTCCAGACCCTCCCCGCGACATCATCCGAGCTGAACGGCGTTTCGGTGATGACGAACGACGCGACGCACGAAAAATTCTCCATACGCTCGGAAGCCATCTACCCAAGAGTCTCTTTTCTCGATCCCTCGCTGACGCTCGATATACCTATCCAGTATACGGCCTATGCGTGCACGGACATTCTGTCCCACCTCATGGAAGGCTACTTTACCGCAAAAGGAGACTTTCCCCTCCAGGATGGCCTCGTCGAAGGCGTCTGCCGGGCAGTGATGGGTGCCCTCGAGATTGTGCTCACAGATCCACGAAGTCTGGAGGCACGCTCGACGATCATGTGGGCTGCGGCGCTCGCTTGGAATGGCCTCTTGAAGGTGGGGGTGGAAGGCGCTTCAATTCCGAACCACATGCTCGAGCATCCTCTGAGCGGTTTCTACGATGTGCCGCACGGCGCGGGGCTCTCGATCGTCATTCCCGCGTGGCTCAAATACATGAAGTCTTCGATTGCGCACCGAATCCTTCTTTTTGGAGAGCGCGTGCTTGGGCTGGGGAGAGCACTTGCGGGAACGACGCCGTCCGAGGGCGCGGATATCGTCATCGGCGAGCTTGAAAAATGGTACCGCCACATCCACACGCCGACGCGGCTGAGAGAGGCGGGCATTGTTTCTCTCGACATCGACGCGTGCACGCGGCAGGCTATGGCGCTGAGCGTGTACTGGGCCGTGCCCGGGTACGACGAAAAGGATATCCGCGCCATATACGCGCTCATGGATTGATATCATAGGCGGAAAGGTAGAACGAACAGAGAGCCTGCGGAAATCCTCCTGGGGCTACAATTTTCCTCGCCTCAATCGCCAAGGCGCCAAGGGCATAATCTTACGGCGCCCCGCTAGAGCGAAGTCCGAAGTCCTATTGAAATACAGAGGGGCGAGACATTTGCCGTGCTGGCCTGAAAGGCCCATGCGGCCTCGATCGTGAGGTGCACGTGAGCCTCCGCCGCAAGCCCCGCGAGGACTGCGCAGTCGAAATCGACCGCGGCGAATGCCGAGCTCAACAGAGAGGGTCTTCCCCCTATGTCGAGCCCTGCGCCGCGAAGGCCAAAGTTTCCGACAATTCTTCTCAGCGCGAACGAGGGCATGAAGGGCAGGCGCAGGACCCATCCCCACCCAGCTTCGAGCGAAAAGAGGCGGTAGCGTGTCTCTCCAAACACATACCATGCCGAAGGGGACAAAAAGCCCCGATATTCTCTATATTCCGGATAGGGCACATCGGCGGCGGACAGCATGGAGCTGCCTTTTGATGCCAGATATCGCGCAGCAGGAGCAAAGGCGACGCCGCCGGCTGGGGCGACGGCTCCATAGATCGAAGCGCGCAGCCTCCCATTCAGGCTCGCCGAGGCCGAGAGGGATATTCCGCCGAAGCCTGCCACGCTGGCGGAATCGTAGTCTATGGCGCCGGACAGAGAAAAGCCAAGGGTATCGTAAGGAGGCGTGCGCGAATCATAGGTGCTGGAAAAATCAAGTCCAAGCCCTGTGGTCCAGGCATAGTAATCGGGAGCCAGATCGAAGAAGCCTCCTGCGGCGTAGTTGTTCTGCACTCCTGCGAACGCAGCGTGCAGGTTCACTGAAAGGCCCTGAAAGCTGGGCAACAAGGTGCGGGTCCACGCCAGCGTCGCCCCTCCTGTGGTCCTTCGCGCGACAGAAGAAGTTGACACGCCTTGATCCGCCGCGTTTACCCTGAAGCGCCAGGCACCTGCTGCCAGCTGGGCATCAGCGCTGAGGGCAGGCCTCTGCGTCGCAAAATCCCATCCGGCGAAGGCCGTCCAAGCAAGGCGCTCCGTGAGGTCGCATGCGATGAAATCGAGGCCGACACGCGAACCATCCGCGTACGGCAGGCGGCTCGTGGAGAAAAGCTCAGGAAACATGGTGGGACGAAGGCGAAGTGTCCGGGCATGTTGGGCAGGCGCAAACTGACTGCCGTCCACGGCAGCAGAAACCTCCGGCGCATAACGCGCGACCCACTCGGTGGGCGAAAGCCACGCTACTGGGACGGGCGAGGACAATTGACCATAAATATCGAGCAGACAGAGGGCGGTCTGGCCGTCTTCCTTCGCTTTCCGGTACACAATGTGGGAAGCATCGGTGAAGACTGGCTGGTGCAGCCCACCAGAGGGAACATTTCTCGCCACTGAGAGCTGCCATGTGCCATCCTTTTCTTCCAGTACGGCAAGCCGCGAAAGTCCATTGTCCGGCACCGTGCTGAGCGCAAAGCGGACTGAATCTGCCGACTCGGTGCGGCCTCGGAATCCAGGAGAAAGCCACCGGATGGCACTGTCGGGAATACCAGCCACCTCGAGGCATCCCTGCGGCAACTGGCGCGCGGGAAGCACTGCGGTGCCGACACGCGCCAAGCCATATCGGATTGAAGTCTCTGGGTCCTCCCAGGGATCGTAGAGGAAAATGTCGTTCCTGGACTTATCCTGAAGGCTGACGAGTGCATTGCCCGGCGCTGGGACGGGAAGGTCGTACTCGTAGGTCAGGCTGCGGCTTTTTATGTCGTAGCGATAGCGCGCGGGGATTTGTCGGTTTTGGGCATCGATGCGGATCCAGTCGAGCTCTAGTGCTCCAAACCTTCCGTTAAAAAAAATGTTGCGTAAAGTTCCATCGACGACCAAAAGTCTCTCCGGCCTTAACGCTGACGTTATGGGCTCTGGGAGGTTTTCCCCCGCACCATCCTCTTGGTCATTGTTATGTCCTCCAACAGCACCCCCCACGGCGCTCCCCAAAGAAAGCGCATAGAGCCCTCTCCGATCGAGATCAACAAAATAGAGCAACCCGTCTCCGGAGCCAACCGCGCCGACATACCCCGAAATGAGTTCCCGCGCCCCACCCGTTCCACCCCCATGGAGATCTTCTGGCGGCCCTGCCTCCCTCGTATCAGAAAGAGCGCTTTCCTCGTCCACCCACGCCAGAAATTCCTGCCAAAGCTGGGGCGGCGCCGTCCCCGTTTCCTGCTCCAACACGCCCTTACTCGTCAGCGTTCCGTCAAAGCCTATGCAGAGATTGCCGCCCGCAGACGCATGCCAAAGCCGCGCGAGCATGCCCGGCCCAAACCGCTCGCTCAAGAAATCGACAAAAAGCCCCCCATAGAGGTATGGTAGACTACCCGCGCCATAGAAATCTGCAAGGCCCGAGACCTCCCAGAGCGACCTCGCCTGTCCCCTTGCCCTCTCCAGCCTCACGACCTCGAGCGCCGCCAGGTCATTGAGCCGCCCCCCGCGGCTAAGGCCTGCGCCCGTGTCGGAAGCCCCTTGGGCCTTCTCTTTCGTGGCAGCGCCCGAGAGCAATGCTTCCTCACCAAGCCTGCTCTCGGCCCACACCGCCGTTCCTTCCACCATGGCCTGGGGCATCATCCAGACCTCCGGGGCAACCCAGTCGCCCAAGAGCCAGGACGCGGCCAGCCAGACTCGGCTCCTCTCATTCAGCGTCACGTAATGCACGAGCTCATGCAAAAAAACGCTGGAGAGCTCATCCTGCATCGTCGCGAGCTGGCTCCGCGGATCCGCCGAGGCGAGAAGAATGACGATCCGGTTGGAGGGGTACAGCGTCGTATAGCCGTTCAGAGAGTACTGGGTATCGCTGAGGAGCACCGGTATGCGTTTGTCTGGAGCCTTCACGCCGAAGAATTCGCAGAGCATCACGTAGGTCCGATCCGCAAAGCTTGAAAGCCTCATCGCCTGCGATTCCAGGCTCCGCGGAGCATAGATATCGAAGAAATCCGTCCGAACGTGCAGGACGGGCTCCAGTGAGCCCAGAAATTGCGCATAGGCGGTCCCCAAAGCGCAGGCCAGCAAAACCAGCAACAGCGCCGCGCGAACCAGCCTATCCTTTTTTGCGCACATGATTTTTTATTATACTACAGTTCCGTACCCGAATTGAGCGCCGGGGCGCACTTTAGTGCTTCTTACGGAGTCTGTCATTAGTGTTCTCAACCTTGGGTATAGGCTTAGGATTAAGAAGGGCATAGGTGGATATTCCATAGGCGAGGAGCTCAATCGAGAGCCAGGGCGGGCAGGTAGGCAGGCTTGTGCGTTCCTGGGGTCTGCCAAAGCTTTTTCCAGGTTTTGAGCATGGGAGGGGTCAGGGGGGAGCGGGA
>JARKOY010000154.1 GCA_029975555.1 Spirochaetia bacterium
TGTTCTGCTGATTCATTCGCCCAGAACATGACTGAGCACTCCTGGGTATTCGTCAACGGCTATATGGAGGAGTCCCGCATCCTTCAGACCCAGCCTGGCTTTGCTGGACAGAAGGTGGTTCTCGGCTCGAGCGGCAGCGGAATGGTCACCAGGACCCTCGACTCCGTCGCTTATAGGGATTCGGAAATGGACGAGACCTCCCTGGTCACCTCAGTGGAGTTCGACTACAAGCCCTACCATCCTCCCCTCAATCAAAGCGACCTGAGAAATGCCCTCTGCGCCAAGAACTATGAGGTTGGCTCGGTATTCTCTGAGACCTACCGGATAGAGAAAGACCTGATCAAGGACACCAAGACCTATCAGGATGACAAGATCTCCGTTTATGAGATCAGCTCAGAGATTCAGGGATCGGCCAGGATCGGACAGAGGGTGCAGAAGAACGCCCGCACTGTGCCCACCATGATGATGGGAGGAACCTACATGGGCTACGCCCAGATCAGATCGGAAACCGTGGTGGGAAATATGTCCGTTCTCACCCTGCCCTGTCCCTGAATGAGCTGGAAGGGGGACCCAGCCTGCGCTGCCCCTCGCCTCCCTTTTCACTTCTCGTTTCTTCACAGATCTGCTCAGATCTTCTGCATGTCAAATGCCCAGCGGCTGACAAGAGGGGCAACATTTCCGCATCGCCTGCATAGCAGCACCTCCAGGCCCAGATCTTCGTAGCTCTTTTTCAGCCCCTCGATCTGCTGGGCCTTCTTGAAGGTATAGAAATGGATGATCCCACCCCGCCTCAGCATACCCGGCAGGGCATCCACTATCCGGTCCATTCCATAGGGGGCGGGCACAATCGCCCGGTCAAACCTCCTCTTCAGGAGGGCTGCCATAGAGAATGCATCCGCATTGATGACTGCTATCCTCTCCTCCACCCCATTCTCATGGGCATTCTCCGCCAGCCAGCCGCAGGCCTCCGGGCTCTTCTCCAGGGCCACCACCCTAGCTCCCCGGGCGGCAGGAGGAATGGCGAAGGGGCCCACCCCGGCAAACAAGACCAGCGCCTCTTCCCCTGCCTTTACCTGGACCGCCACCCTCATCCTCTCGTAACCCAGACGGCTGTTGAAAAAGACCCTCGCCACATCCAGATGATATCGAAAGCCG
>JARKOY010000156.1 GCA_029975555.1 Spirochaetia bacterium
ACCATATGACAGGCCACACGATGGCCTGATGCCACCTCTCGAAATTCCGGTTCCACTTCCGCGCAGATCTTGTCCGCTAACGGACAGCGCGTCCGAAAGTGACAACCGCTCGGCGGATTCGCGGGCGACGGCACATCCCCTTGCAGAATCTTCCGCTGCCGCTTCTCTTCCACCACCGGGTCCGGAATCGGCACCGCGCTCAGCAGCGCCTGCGTGTACGGGTGCAGCGGGTTCCGGTACAGCTCCTCCCGATCCGCAATCTCCACCACTTTCCCTAAATACATGACCGCCACCCGGTTGCTGATATGCCGCACCATCGACAGGTCATGCGCTATAAACAGGTACGTCAGCCCAAACTGCGCCTGTAAATCTTCCAGTAAGTTCACCACCTGCGCCTGGATGCTCACATCCAGCGCCGAGATCGGTTCATCACATACAATCAATTCCGGCTTCAAACTCAACGCCCGCGCTACCCCAACCCGCTGCCGCTGCCCCCCGCTGAATTCGTGCGGATACCGGTTCGCGTAGCTCGGGTTCAACCCCACTACCTTCAACAACCCCTCTACCTGCTCCTGCGCTTCTTTCTTCGTCGCCAGACCGTGCACCAGCAGCGGCTCGCTGATTATCTCCCCCACCGTCATCCGCGGATTCAAACTCGCGTACGGATCCTGGAAGATCATCTGCATCTTCCGCCTCATCCGCCTCAACCCTTCCCCTTTCATCTTCACCAGATCCACGCCCCCAAACCACACATGCCCGGCCGTCGGCGTTTGCAGCTGCAAAATGTTCCGCCCTGTCGTGCTCTTCCCGCATCCGCTCTCCCCTACCAGCCCCAGCGTCTCCCCTTTCATGATCTCAAACGATACCCCGTCTACCGCTCGCACCGCCCCTACCTGCTTGCGGAAGATCGCACCGCGCATGATCGGAAAATGCTTCACTAAATTCTCTACCCGCAGTAATTCTTCGCCCATTAGCGCTCTCTCCCACTCTTGACATCCACCCAGCACGCCGCCCGCTGTCCGTCCCCCACTACCGCCAGCTCCGGATTCTCATGCAAACACCGCTCTACCCGGTACGCGCACCGCGGCGCAAATGGACAGTAATTCGGCTTCTTGTACAGCACCGGCGGCAGCCCCTCGATGCTCACCAACCGCTTCTTCCCGCTCGCGTCCAGCCGCGGCAGACTCCCCAGCAGCCCCACCGTGTACGGATGCTGCGGATTCCCATATATCTGCTTCACCGGCCCTTCCTCAATAATGTACCCCCCGTACATCACCGCTACCCGCTCCGCTAATCCCGCAATGATCCCTAAATCATGCGTGATCCACACCACCGCCATCCCCAGCTCGTCCCTCAGCCGCTTCACCAACTCTACAATCTGCGCCTGGATCGTCACATCCAGCGCCGTCGTCGGTTCGTCCGCAATCAGCAGCTGCGGCGTGCACACCAGCGCCATCGCAATCATCACCCGCTGCCTCATCCCACCGCTAAACTGGTGCGGGTAATCGTTCAACCGCTCCTTCGCCTTCGGTATCCCTACCATCTCCAGCATCTCGACTACCCGCCCCGTCGCCTGCTGCCGGCTCATCCCCATGTGAGTCTCCAGCGGCTCGCTCACCTGCCGCCCAATCGTCAACACCGGGTTGAAACTCGTCATCGGATCTTGAAAAATCATCGAGATCTGCGACCCCCGTATGTGCCGGATCTCTTCATCACTCATCTTCAACAGGTCTTTCTCTCGGTACATCGCGCTCCCCGCCACTACCTTCCCCGGCGGGTTCGGTATCAACCGTAACAAACTCATCATCGTTACGCTTTTCCCGCAGCCGCTTTCCCCCACAATCCCCAGCGTCTCGCCTTCCTTCAAATGAAACGAGACACCGTTTACCGCGTGTACCACCCCTTCCCTCGTCCGAAATTGCGTCTCGAGGCCTT
>JARKOY010000165.1 GCA_029975555.1 Spirochaetia bacterium
CAAAGGCTGAGGTTGGGTGCGTTGTAGAAAGAAGAAAGTTCTGGAAACGCCGCTTCCCAACACCTTTAAAAACATCTCCCGAATACCTGCCTCGCTATGCCCTCGCCTAACCCTCCCATCTGCAGGCTTCGGAACACTATAGAATTAATGCTGGAAAAAACAAAAAACATGGCCTGTATAGATCTTACCTGCGATAGAGAGGTGCAAGCCTTCTACAGACAGTTCGGTATGACGGAATCATGTAGAATGACGATAAGAAGACACGAAAACACGAAATAAATGCACGAGTCACTTGCATCCCGCAGCTCGTGGTCGTGGCTAGGTGGACGCTTGCGCCGGTAATTTCATTGAATATTTACAGAGAATTAACATTTATGACTCATCAATAATCTATAAATTATTTAGTATTTATAGTATACGAGCGTCAGGAGAGGAATGACAAGACACCGATCAATAAGAAATGGAACTCAAGAGAGATTTCATGAGACGCAGAATTCTACTCTGTTTATTATGGGGATTACTATACATTCCTTCAATCTATGCTGACAAATTTGCCATAGGATTAAAATACTTTGGACTAAGCATTCATCCAAATGGAGCGATAAACAGCAGTTTAATGCCCTTAAAGTTCGATGATAAAGGGGTATTTGTTTTAAACCTTGGAGTCAGTGTGGGTATAGAATATTTTTTACCGCTTGACTTTCTATCGATAAAATTCATTCAAGGTTTGTATTTTGATTGTATAGAAAAATTTGCAGGATTTAGTCACATTGGCCTGCGAGGCAGATTCCTAAAAATAGGAACATTTTCTGTCAATGGCGGAATAGGGCCAACATTTATCTATCGAAGAAGTTGGTATGAGGTGCCGGGATATGATGACTCGTTCAGTTTTTTCAACGGTACGAAAGATGATACATGGCAATGGCGGTTTATCTGGTACGGCGGAGAGATAGAATTCAACAATGAAATAAACAAATCATTGGAATTTTCAGTTACATTTATACCAGGATACCCAGATTTGATGAATCTCAGCTTCGGAATAAAATATAAAATTGAAAATTAAAGAAGCATTTGGTATGCTAATCAACGACGCATTGGTTCGGATATACTATGAGAAGAACGATGCAAAAACGATTGGAAGCATTATTGAACTCGCCTGTTTCGTACGTCGCATACAATGCTGCTCTTCTACTGAACAGCGAAATCGACAGTTCCCTAAAAAGACGCATGGAGCACGATCCACTGGTCCTTGCCCTGATTGCAGAACTGCAGGGCTGGCCCGGGCCTCGGATCAGCAGTCATAAAAGCGCGCGTCAGTTCTTTCACAAGCTGGCATTTCTTGCAGATATTGGAATCGACACTCACACAGAGGGAATACAGGAGATTGCTCAGAAGATACTTGCCTCCGTCGATAAGGACCAAATACCCTGTCTATATGCAATTGTCCACCACACAGCCGAAGACTCAGGGACGCTCGAACGGGCCTGGGCGCTGTGCGATGCCCCCACGACGCTCTATGCATTGACAAAAATGGGGGTAAAGGACGAACGGATCGATGCTGCCGTCTCTAGATTGGCAGAGAAGATAGAGGCATTCGGATACAGTTGTCATGTATCAGAATCCTTAGGCAATTGGCGCGGGCCCGGGAAGAAAAACGAACCATGCCCTTATGCGACCCTCATCATGCTGAAACTACTGAATCTGTATCCCGACAGATTCAACGAAGAAATAACCATCTGTTGTGACAGTTTGTTGAATGTATGGGAGCACAGTCAAACGAAACATCCGTATATGTTCTATATGGGGACGGATTTCAGAAAATTAAAAGTACCATATATATGGTATGATATAATGCATGTAGTAGAAGTGCTCAGTCAGGTAGGAAAATATAAGGATGACAGAAGGCTGAACGAAATGTATGAAATAATCAAAAAGAAGGAAACGGAGAATGGATTTATTCCCGAATCTGTCTATATGCCGTGGAAAGAATGGGATTTCGGGCAGAAGAAAGTTGTCTCGGACTGGTTAACGCTCTGTACATTGAAAATAGAAAGACGACGGACATCTGTCCTGACGTGACGCAGCCTCGGCTCCCGCGTATTGATTTGCCATTTGCGTTGATCTTAGTATTTGATCTGTCCACGCGATGTGCCTGGCAAGCTTCAGGCTCGTGCCGAAGGAGTTTTTATATGAAGAAGAATGTGATAACGGCCTTGCTCTTTGTGCTATTGCTCGTCAGTCTCCATGCCCAGAATACCGCCGACAATGTGGCCGACTTTATTCTGTCAACCTACTCCACGAAAAGCTTCATCGATACGCCGATACAGGCTGCCGACCTGGAAAAGATACTCATGTGCGGCATAAGGGCTCCAAGCGCACGGAATACCCAGCTGTGGAAATTCACCGTGGTAAGGGATATTGCGCTGGAAAGAAAGATCATTTCAAACATTACAGAGGGGAACATCCTCATCATCGTGTCCGGTTCAGAAAAAAGTGAGCCGGGGGTCGATATATCATTCGACTGTGCGTTGGCAACACAAAACATGTACCTGGCGGCGCAGGGCTTGGGATTAGGCGCACACATCTATACCGGCCCCGTAGAGAATATCAACAAAAACCTGAAAGCGACATTGAAGATTCCGGAAGGATATAAGGCAATAGCAGTCTTGAGGATAGGGAATAAAGACTCGCGCGTCGACGCCACGACGGCAGCGTCCAAGAGGAAAGGATACAGCGAGATAGTGAACGAAAGCACGAAATAGAGAACGGCAAGGAGTTGGCTATGAAAATGGCGCTCATGGTCATTGACCTTCAAAAGGCGTACCTGAATGAGTACACCGAACGATATATGAAGTCGGCCTGCGAATGCATAAATGCCGTCATCCCCTTGTTCCGGAAAAACAAATTGCCCATCATATGGGTCCAGCATAAAGATGAATATGACAGAGCCGTCCCCGGCAACAGGGAATTCGAATTTATAGACTACCTGAAGCCCGAAGAGGGCGATTTCCATATCGTCAAAGAGTACGGGAACACATTCAATAAGACGAACTGCTACGAAATAATAAAGGCACACGGCGTCGACACCATTCTCATCACCGGATTTTCCGCAGAGTACTGCGTGCTGTCCACCTATCGGGGCGCGAAGGACCTCGATCTGACTCCCGTCATTCTCAAGAATGGTATTGCGAGCGACAACAGAGAAGCGATCGACTTTGTAGAACGGATCAGCAGCACCATGAGCTATTCGGTTGTGGCAAAAATATTGAGCTAGGTACACTTGACTTGAAAGATCCCGCAGGACAGGTGCATCAGAAAGAGCGTATAAAGCCCCTTATCGATGAATTTATCAGCGCAGAGTCCGATGAAAAGAATAAGAAGAAATACAGAAAAATGCTCGACGGCGAAGAAAGAGCTAACTCCGAGGCGCATCCGTAAGGTGTGAGACATGATGAAGATTGCCCTCGTGAGGGAAAACGGCATCGATTACGTTGGTATAGACTACAGATATTATGAAGATGACTATTTCAGGCAATTGAGTGATGCGGAGAAGAATAAGTGTTTCGAGGCAGACACCCGCATTGTCGTGAAGCGGAGCGACTTCATTCCAGAGCTGTGCGCTCTCGACAATCCGACACTGGTGATCGCGAGCCTTGAAGATACATACTACAATGTGCGGAATCTAAGGAGATATACGAGAAGAAAAACGTAACGGTGTGTGAAATGAAGAGGGGAAATCATTCTCTCGAAGTGCATGACATTGAGGAAGACATCGAGAGGTTGAAAGACATACTAATAAAAGAAAGGAATTTTATAAGGAAATTCCTTGCATAGGCCGGGGCAGAGGCCGCCACCACGATTCTTATATGAGTAAACACATACATATTCAGAAATTGCAGAAAGCAGACATCGGGGCGACAAAATGTATTTCGGCGACGGAGTGACAATTGTAATAAGGAGAGATGCTGATCTATGAGTTTGGAACGAGCGAGAGAACACCTGAAAAAATGGAACAAAGACAGACAAATAAAAGAGCTGGACGTATCGAGCGCAACGGTGGAACTGGCAGCGAAAGCGCTCGGCATTGAGGAAGCGAGAATCGCCAAAACCTTGGCACTCATGGTCGACGAGAATGCCATATTGGTTGTCGCTGCGGGAGATACAAAAATCGACAATAAAAAATACCGACACCTGTTCGGTACAAAGGCAAAGTTGATCGATAAGGACCTGGTCGAACACTATATCGGCCACGATATCGGAGGTGTATGTCCATTCGGAATCAATGAGAATGTACGTGTGTATTTGGACGTCTCGCTGAAGAGATTTGCCACCGTGTATCCTGCTTGCGGGAGCAGCAACTCGGCGATAGAGATGACATGCCGGGAGCTGGAAGAGATTGGATGCGCAGAACAATGGATCGATGTCTGTAAAACTGAAGGGTGATCCGGTTAAAAATATCAGAGCAGGGAGGCTCAAGATGAAAGAAATCGTTCAATATTATGCGCGGTGCAATCAAAAGATCAACAGCGACATGCTCAGCATAATCGCCGGCAAGGTCAAAGATCCAATGCAGCATCCACTGCAGGGCTACTTCTTCAAAACGCTCGGCCAATTGCTCGAGCACATCTATATAGCCGACAGCGTGTGGCTTAAGGCCTTTACAGCCGTGGACAGCTATGGAATCGATGTGGAGAAAGAGATGGGACCGACCCCAAGCTACGGACAAGAGGTCTTCAAGAATTTCGAAGACTACAGGGCAGCGCGGGAAAAACTTGACAGGCTGATCGTGGAGTATATGGGCAAGGTGCAGGACGACTTCTTTGCCAAGACGGTGGTGAGGGTGAACTCGCGGGGCGAGAAGATGGAAAAGAAGACATGGAAAGCGGTGCTGCACTTCTTCAACCACCAGACCCATCATCGGGGTCAGATAAGCAACATACTGGATGAGATGAACATCGAGAACGATTACTCGAACATGATCCGGATCGAGTAAGAGACTGCTGTACCATGAGAATCATCTATGAGACGAATGGAAAGGGGTTCCTGGGCTGGCTGGTCGATCTGCCTGGTGCCTATATTCGCGGGAGCACCATCGAAGAGGCCAGATCAAAGATAGATCGGGAGATAATGGCCTACGAAAGTTGGCTGGGAATCAAAGAAGAGAGCGCGGAAGAATATACAGAGAGCATTCAAGAGTGCAAACTCCATGTCGAGGATGCGGACAGCGATATTCTGTTCGATACGGAACTCATCGATTTCGAGGGCCTGAAGGATTTCGAACATTGGTGTACCTTGATCTCCGCATCGGGGACTAAGGCCGATACCATATATAAAAGCTGCCAATATAAAGACTATGTCGATCCCCACATGGTAAGAAAGACTTTTTACGGCAACGTATATTCGACGATAAACGGGCAGTTTGCACATATTATACAAGTTCAGAATTACTATCTGGCGCAGATTGGAACGGGCATAGAAATCGGGAACGATCTGGTATCCAGCCGACGTGACTTCGTAGAAAAATTGAAGGAAAAATATCTCAAAGAGGGAAATCGCCTGTACCAAGGCGAAGAAGAAGACTGGACGATAAAGAAAATAGTGAGAAGGATAATTTGGCACGACAGAATCCATGCGAAGGCGATAGAAAGAATAGAACAGCGAAGGAAGGCTGAGAAAAATGTTTGAGCTTCCGGAATACATCACGCTGGCGGATCAGATGAATATCACGCTCTACGGGAAAACAATAAAGGAAGGCTCGCTGGGCAACTCACCGCACAAGTTCGTCTGGTACAACCGCAGTCCCCAGGAATTCTCCGCACTGACGAGGGGAAAAACAATCGGCAAGGCCTATGTCAAAGGCAGATGGCTCTTCATACCACTGAATCCCGACTACGTACTGGTGTTCGGAGAATGCGGAGGCAAGATACTATTCCACAGCACATTGGACGGCATACCCCAAAAGTATCACCTGTTGGTCATCTTCGATGATGACACCGCCCTTTCGGCGATGACGCAGATGTGGGGGGCCATGGAGCTGTATAGGCGGGGAGATGAGTTACAGCGGCAGTATATACGGGGCATGAGGCTGACGCCGGTCGAGCCCGATTTCACCTACGAGTATTTCTCCAGCCTCATCGATGAGTGCAACAGGGCCGAGAAGCGGAGCGTAAAGGGGCTCCTCACACAGGACCAGCTCATTCCCGGCCTGGGCAACGCGATAGCCCAGGACATCATGTACAATGCCAGGCTGCACCCAAAACACTCCATCGGTGACCTGACAGAAGAAGAAAAGAGAAGGCTGTTCGATTCAATACAGAAAACACTGGACGACGTCGCCGGCAGAGGGGGAAGGGATGATGAATATGATCTATACGGGAAGAAGGGCGGCTATACACGGATACTGAGTAAAGAGACTGAAAGTTGCATGGTCTGTGGTACTAAGGTGGAGAAGATGCAATACTTGGGGGGATCGACATACTATTGCCCAAAATGCCAACGCCAATAAGAGGGGGCTCGATGGTCAAGAAATCCCGCCTGAAAAGGCCGATCCTGCAAATGCCTTCCGATATAAAAGAGCTGCTCACAAAAAATGAACTCTACGCCTGCTATCTGAACAGGCCCGCGTATCAGCAGAATGAGTATATTGGATGGATACTCCAGGCGAAAAGAGAAGAGACACGACAAAAACGAATAGATCAGATGATCGACGAACTAAAAGCAGGAAATGTCTACATGAAGATGGCATATGGAGAGAAAAATGCAAAGTCCGGCCCGCCCAAGGCCGCGCCGCAGGGTGTCGACCCGATAGATGACTACAATAGATGACTACATCGGGCAATTTCCGGAAGCGGTGAAAGAAAAGCTGACCAAGACGAAAAAATTGGGCAGAAGAAGATATGCAGAGGAGATATCCGATATGCTGGTGCTGATAGGCGGCGGGGAAATCGCCAATGGCGAGACATTGGAGATAGACCGATACATTGTTGAGTCCTGCAAAAAAGAACGGCCGCACCACTTATTCATCCCGACCGCGAGCGGAGAACCGGAAGGATATATTGCTACTGTACAAAAAGTATACGAATCCCTCGGATGCAGGTGCGACTCGCTGTGCATTCTGGACACCGGCATCACTCACGCTGAAATTGAGCGGAAGATTGACCAGGCGGATATCATCTATGTCGGCGGCGGCAATACAAAATTCATGCTACGCGAATGGGGAAAAGCGGGCGTGGACAAGCTTCTGACAGAGGCACTGCAGACGGACAAAGTGGTCAGCGGATTGAGCGCCGGATCGATCTGCTGGTTTGAATATGGCATCAGCGATTCCGAGAGTTTCGGAAACGATGAGGACTGGAACTATTCCTATGTGGGTGGTTTGGGCGCACTGCGGGGCTGCCTCTGCCCTCATTTTGATGACAGGGAAAAAGAGAGCCGATTTGACAGATTCCTTGCATTGAACAAGAAAAGCTTTCTGGCCATTGAGAACAACTGCGCAATCAGCATACAGAAGGACAGCTATAGAATAGTGCGCTCCGATAAAAATAAAAACGCTTATATTGTCATGCCAGCCGCGCATGGTATGATGAAGACGAAGGTAAAGGAAAGCGGCGACATACACGATATATATACTTGATTAAGCCGCGCTGGCCGCCCTCGTCCTCAGGCTTGACGGCTCGGCCGGGAAAGCCCGGGTAAGACAATGCGTTGCTGCGCGCAAGAAGAGACGATGAAAAAAAACATTCTTGTGTTGCTCATGATGAGCTTTGCGACGGTAGGGCCATTTGCGGAAGATGTGGCTCATCCTCCGAAGGTCGCGTTAGGGACGAATCTGGCGTACTGGGGTCTTTCCGCGATCTCGACGAACGGCAGCAACATATTCCTCGTCGTGCCACTGGAGGCGCAGGTGATGATAGGCGGGACGCTGAGCGTGAATCCAGGACTGACGTTTCTATATTACGGCAACTCGACAAACAAATACGGCGGCTCGCTTATATTGGGTGAATGCGGAGTGGGATATCATTTCGGGAAAAGGAGTTTGTCCGGCTGGAGCCTGGGGCTGTCGCCGGGGCTCGCCTACTCCTTCGACTCCAAGCTCTTCGGCTTTGTACTGTCGGCCGAGGCCGGATATCAGTGGATCGTCGGCAGGGGCCTGTTCCTAGGGCTTTCTAGCGGGGGGAAATACATCTGGATGGACGGCTCCATGATCATGCCGGATTTGAAGCTGCGTATAGGCTATGCCTTTTAGGGCCGGGCGAGCGCTGGACGCATCGCGGATTCATCCCTGCCACTGCACAGACCTGAGGTCGAAAATAGCGCTGTCAAAAGTCGTCAGCATAGAAGAAGCGGGCGTCGGCATACCATTGCGGCATGCATGACAGGCCTTGAGCCTGATTTCACGGGCCGTCATTTCCCGGCGCCAAACTGGGCACGCCCAGAAGGAGGTCATCATGAAGCTGGATTGGAAAAAAGAAGAGAAGATCTACTATCTTCCCAAGGGAAAACCGGAACTGGTGGACGTGCCGGAATTCACATACTTCACCATCAGGGGGAAAGGAAACCCCAACGATCCACTCTTTGCGGAATACATTTCCGTGCTCTATTCATTGTCGTATGCAATAAAGATGAGCCCCAAACAGAACTGCGCCCCTCCCGGTTATGTCGAGTATACGGTCTATCCTTTGGAAGGTGTCTGGGATCTGACGGAAGAAGGAAAAAATGAATACGGGGGAACGCTGAACAAGAACGAGCTCGTCTTTACCCTGATGATACGGCAGCCCGACTTCGTCACAGAAGACTATGCAAGAGAGACAATAGAGAGGACAAAGAAGAAAAAGCCCAACAGGCTGCTCGAAGAAGTGAGGTTTGAAAGAATTCTGGAAGGTAAGTGCGTCCAGATGCTCCACGTGGGCAGCTATGATGACGAGCCGGCAAGCTTTAAACTGATGGAGGCGTATGCGCAGGGCCTTCACCTAGAAAGAACGGGCCGACAGCACAAGGAGATATATTTGAGCGACCCCGGCAGGGTCGAGAAGGACAAACTGAAAACGGTCTTGAGGTTCAAGGTGCAACAACTCCACTCCACCCCGTAGAAGGGCACGCACATCGAGCAATGCTTTTGCCACCATAAAAAAATTTCACACATGTAACACGTTATCCCGTCGATTGGAAAGGCCTTCGGCGCTACCGCCGAGGGCTTTTTTTTTGCACAAGCCCCTCGAATCCCTCGAAGGAGAGTCCTCCGAAAAGCTTCCTCGGCGCAGCGTGCTCCTCATGTTGGTTTCCGGGTCAACCTATTTCTGGCTGCAAAGAGCGCAGCCTGGATTCTGTCTCTGAAGCCGAGCGTCGTCAGGATGTTCGATATGTAATTTTTGACCGTGCCTTCGCTCAACGAGAGCGTCTCGGCGATCTCCGAATTTGTCAGCCCCTCCCCGACGAGAGCGAGAACGTGCCGCTCGCGCTCGGTGAGAAAGTTGTACTGCTCCAGCGCCGCCGCATCGGATGAAAGCTCTTTGTCCGCATCCTGAAGCGACTGTAGGGAACCGAGGAGTTTATTCATGACTTCTCCGTTGGCCAGGAAAACGCCTTTGACAACCTGCTTGATCGCCCTGACGAGGTCTTCGCTGGGCAGATCTTTGAGGAGATACCCTACGGCCCCCGAGCGGAGGGAGCGCACGATGTATTCCTTGTCGTCGAAGGTCGTGAGCATCACGATATAGGGGGATGTGCCTTCGGCGCGGATCTGCTCGAGGGCCGCAATGCCGTCCATGACCGGCATGCGGATGTCCAGAAGACAGACATCGGGCCTGCACTGACGGGCGAGGGCCACGGCTTCCTTTCCGTTTTCCACCGTCCCCACGACGAGTATTTCCTCGTCGAGCCCCAAAAGCGACGCGATGCCGTCCCGAACGAGCCGTTGGTCGTCTGCCACGAGGACTTTGATCTTTTTACTGACGGGCGACATTGTCACTCCCCTTTCCTATGAGGGCCACGGGGTCCTTCGGCATGCAAGTCTTTAGGGCCGTGCCGGTGCCGGGTGCCGACTCGATGGAAAAGGTCCCCCTCACGAGGCTGATCCTATCAGACAGCCCGGTGAGGCCATAGCCGGAAACATCCTTATTTTTCATGGCTCGAGGATCGAAGCCCCTGCCATCGTCTCTGAGCTCGGCACATGCCTGATCACCGTCCAGCCGGATTTTCAACTTCACTTCGCGAGCCTCGGCGTGCTTGAGTATATTCGTCACTCCTTCCTGGACAAAACGGTACAGCGCAAGGAGCACGGATATATTGTAGCCTTCGGTGCTTCCCCGTATGTCTGCAGTTACGGATATCCCAGCCTGCCTGAGGCTCTCGAGCGGTTTCTGCACCTGCGAGAAAAGGTCGAAGCCTTCGGTTGGATTGTTGAGCGTGTCGAGGGTCGAACGGATATCGAGCATGGCTTCGTGCATGCTCGTCCGTGCATCGACGATCGCCTTTATTGAGACTTCCGGGTTTTTTCTGAAAAAGGCCTCCGCCTTGTTGAGCTGAATGGAGATGGCCGTGAGGGTGTGACCCAGGTTGTCGTGGATATCGCGGGCTATTCTTGTCCGCTCCTCGAGTGCCACGACGCGGGACACTCTGGAGGCATAGCGCCTGAGCTCTTCCTGATTCGCCTGGATCTCCGCCATGAGGGCAGCCTGCCGTTCGCGGTTTTTTCCATCTTCCTTCCAGAACAGCCCAAAGAGAAACATCAATAGGATGCTCATGAGTTGGTAGAGGAGGATCACTATTCCATAGGAATTGTCGGATATTGGAGTGTCTGTAGGCACAGGGGCAGTAAAGAACAACAATAGCTGTACCAGCCAAAAAAAGGCCACCACGGCATAACTCCACGCCTGCCTGAACACCAAAGAGAGATAAAAGGTCAAAAGCGGGGCCATAAGCCTCATCATGCCGGGCATGAGTCCAGGGAAGAAAACGATGAGGACACAGACAGGAATGCAGCGCACCACCGTGATCGCCACGCCATCCCGCAAGTTTTTCCACCTGTAGTTCCACGCCAAAAATTCGAATACCTCGAGGGCCAGCCAGAACCCTATGATGGCGACATTGAGCGCGCCCATAAGCGAGTAATCGGACGGAACTCGTCCCCCGTGCTCCCTCCTGAAAGGGGCCGGCTGCATTGTCAGCATGAAATGAAAGAGAAAAAAGAGCATCATGAGGATGAGCCTGGTTACATCCCGCTCTTTGGATGGCTTCGAAAGAGGGTTCGCCATAGGTGCACTATACTTCAGCACGGTATCCCTGCAAAGTGCCGCAGGTCATGCCGGACATGACAATAGTCACATGTCTTTTATGAGCCACGTCACTGTTTACGCCCGCGCATCCAAGAGTATTTTTTGCTTCTCAAAAGCGATATTGCCTTGCAGCATCGAAGGAGTTCGAAAGTATGAAAAAAGGGGATTCCCAGAATTTGGCACGAACCATAATCATCATAGCGATAACGGTGATAATGGTCGTGATTGTATTCAAGGCCCTTGGATTCAAAATTACGAGGGGCTCATCTGTGGCTCCGCCAGAAGCACCTCTTCCTGCGGCGGCCCCGTCCAAAGGAGCCGCGGTCCCCCTCCAATCCTCAAAAGGCGGGAACACGACCACAGAACCACAGAAAATTGCCGTCCGTGCCAGCACAATAACTATAGGTTCAATAAGCAATTATATAAAGACCCAGGGCGACGTCGTGGCCAACAGCGAGGTCAAAATCTATCCCAAAATGGAAGGCAAAATCCTTGAGAGGAAAGTTTCTGTCGGCGCTCAAGTCTCGGCTGGAGATGTGATCGCCCTTGTGGACCCATCGGAAGTGGGGAAAAAATATCTGCCCAATCCCGTTGAATCCACGGTCTCAGGAACGGTCCTTTCAATTCCTGTTCACGAAGGCGACAAAGTCACCACAACGACAGTCGTCGCCACCGTCGGAGACATCTCTCGGATAAAAATCGAAACCTATGTACCGGAAAAATATATATCCAATCTCAAAATCGGAACGGCGGCAGAAATAAGCTTCGACGCCATCCCCGGAACTGTATTCGACGCAAAGATATCAGAGATTAATCCAGTCGTCGATGCGGAAAGCCGCACCATTAAAATATCCCTTAGGCTCAACAAGGCGGACTCGCGCGTCCTTGTAGGAATGTCGGCCACAGTGAGACTCGTCATCGAGCAGCGCAAAAACGTCATTGTAGCGCCGAGAGATGCCATTACACAGAATACTGAGGAAGAAGGTTATGTTTTCGTCATAAAAAATGACGATACCGTCGAACAGAGGACAGTATCCCTCGGCATGGAGGCAGAAAGTGCCTTTGAAATAAAGAAAGGACTCAGTGTTGGCGACAAGGTAGTCACTGAAGGTAAAAATTTACTTAAAGATGGCAGCAGTATAAAGATTATCAATGGTGGTGATGAAACAAAGGCAGGAGTAATACAATGAGTGTCGTCCGCACATCGATTGATCACCCCGTCACCACGTTGATGGTGTACATTCTTCTCTGTGGTCTAGCCGTCGTCTTCGTAACCCAGCTTCCTGTCGCTCTTTTCCCAGATACAGATATGCCCATAATTTCGGTGAGCACTACCTACTCCGGCGCCGGCCCTGAAGACGTCGAGCAGAATGTGACCAAGGTGCTTGAAGATGCTCTTTCCTCCGTCGAGGGACTCCACAAAATGACATCGACATCAAAGCAGGGAGAAAGCACGATTTCTCTCGAATTTGAGTACGGTGTGAATCTCGATCACACTCAATATTTGGTCGATTCTGCGATTAACGGTGTCTTGGATAGTCTCCCAGAGGATGCAGACACGCCAAGAATACAGCGTTTTAGTGGCTCCTCCATGCCGATCATGACCCTCGCCGTGAAGGGGAACCGCCCTCTTAAAGAACTGCAGAAAATCGGAGAAGACACGATTGAACCGCAGCTGGAGCGGATCAATGGGGTGGCTTCGGCAAGGGTCATTGGAGGGAGCGACAGCATCATAGCGGTGAACGTGTCCCAGAGCAGGCTCGCCGCATACAACATGACCGTCACCGACGTGGCCAATGCCCTCGCCTCACAGAACATCCTCGTGTCGGGAGGGAACATCGTACGAGGCACTACGCAATATCAAATCAGCACCAACGAAACGCTCTCGAGCATCGATCAGGTCAAGCGTCTGGTGATAAAGACAGTGAAGGACGACGATGCATCGAGCAACCGAATCGTCTACCTTGAGGATATCGCCGAGGTAAAAGAATCTGAAGACGAGCCTGACAGAATCGTCTATGTGAATGGCCAGAGGGCGATCAATATTTCAATAGTGAAGGAAAGCGGGAGCAATGCGGTCCAGATATCCCGTCAGGTGCATGCTGCGCTCAAGAGCATCAACAAATCTCTGCCGAGCGGCGTGACGCTGGATGTACTCTCGGATGATACAACCCTCGTCGATTCTACGCTTCAAGAAGTCTACAGCTCGGCATGGCAGGGTATTGTGCTCGCAATGCTGGTGCTGCTTCTATATTTACGGAATTTAAAGGCAACATTCATCATAGGAGTATCGATACCTATTTCAATTCTCATAACTTTACTCTTGATGTATTTCGCAGGTATCACGCTCAACACGATAAGCCTGACCGGCCTCATCATGGGACTCGGCATGGTGGTCGATGCGTCCATCGTCATTATCGACAACACCTATCGCTACCGCGAACGGGGGACCAAGCCAAAGATTGCCGCAATTCTCGGAAGTCAAGAGATGGTCACCGCCATTACGGCATCGACGTTGACGACACTCTGCGTCTTCATTCCCATCATCCTTTTCAAAAACAAATTAGGAATGATGGGCCAGATGTTTACGGACCTCGTGTTCACTGTCTGTTTTTCCCTCGCCGCCTCGCTCTTTGTTGCTCTGACCATTGTCCCCGTGCTCAGCGGGCCCGTCATGCATCTCGACACTCGTGTGCAGAAGCCGCTTAGAAATCCTCTTCTGAAAAAGATAGATGCCGGCATGGAGCGCTTCTTTTCGGCTCAAGATCGCGTATATAAAAGAGCAATCGAGTTTTGCCTGCATAATCGCCTATTGGTGATCGGGCTCGCCGTAGGTCTTCTGGCTGTCTCTGTCTTGTCGTTGAGCTCTTTCGGCCTGAACCTCTTCCCGCAGTCTAGCGCCGACGACAACATCAGTATAAACCTCACGCTCCCTCTTGGGGCCACGAAAGAATACACTCAAAAAGTCCTTGAGAGTTTACAATCCGAAGTACAGGCGAAAATAAAAGGCTACAAAACTCTCAATTTGGTCGTCGGAGGAAGCGGAAGCCCTCTCGGCGGGGATTACGACAATGAAGGGTATCTCAAGATCATGTTGCCCGATCCTAAGGATCAGATCGACACGCCGACGACGATTAAAGAGAAGTTAAGGCCCTATCTCGATGCATTGCCTGGTATCTCGTACACCTTTTCCTCCGGACGGCAAATCTCGTCAAGCTCGGCCGTCGATGTGGAAATACGTTCCAAAGACCAAGTGGCCTCCCTTGCGGCGGCACAAGAGATTAAACGCTTGATAGCCGCCAACCTACCAGAAGTTGAGAACCTCAGCATTTCCCTCGAGGAAGGCTCCCCGGAGCTCCTCGTTCAAATCGACCGCGAGAAGGCAGCCTCGTACGGATTCTCGGTATCGGAAGTCGCGAATGAAATACGCAGCGCATTTTACGGGGTAACCGCCACTACGTACAATTCTTCCGGAGATTTAATCGATGTAGTCGTGAGGCTCAGGGAAGAAGACAGAAAGACACTCTCTGATATGAAATCCCTCTTTCTCATCAATTCCTCCGGCACGAAGATCCCTATATCCAATTTTGTCTCTATTGTGAACAGCACCGTACCCCAACAGATCAACCGTGAGAACAAAGAGAGAATCATCCACGTGGAAGGAGATATTAAAGCCAGTGCCAAGATGACCGCCACCGAAATAAGTCAGAAAGTGCAGGCATTGATCGATGAAAAATATATTCCCCGCGAGAACGTCACGGTTTCTCTCGGCGGAGAAACCATGGATATCAAAACATATTTGCCTGTATTCATCACCATTATTTTCCTCGCCGTATTCCTCGTGTACGGCGTTATGGCGAGCCAATTCGAATCCTTCCTCGATCCTTTTATAATCTTTTTGACCATCCCCACTATGTTTACCGGCGTCGTGTTCATCTACAAGATTACGGGCGATACGATGTCGCTGTTCTCCCTCATCGGTGTCGTGACGCTCGCTGGCGTCGTCGTGAACAACAGCATTGTCCTCGTGGACTATACCAACACGCTGAGAGCCCGCGGCATGCCCCTGTTTGAAGCGTGCAGCGAAGCGGGACGCCACAGGCTCAGGGCCATCATGATGTCCACGCTCACGACGATCTTCGGCATCATGCCCCTTGCGCTTTTCCCTGGTGCGGGGACAGAGACCATACAGCCCATCGCCAAAACCATGTTCGGAGGGCTCATGGTGAACTTCATCATCACCCTCTTAGTCACACCGGTGCTCTACTATATGTTCAACAGTCGCAAGGAGAGGAAAAATCTCATCGAAGAAGCAGCGTCTATCATTCCAGACATTGGCAAAGACCAGGAGGTTCCACATGGTGCGAACTGAAATTTATGCCAACCGTTCCGTTGAGGAAAACATTCTCGACGAGGTCGAAAAAAGAATCCCCGATATATGCTATTCCCTCATCGAGAATGTGAAAGGAAAAGGGAAAACCGGTCCCCGTCAAGGCACGGCGATTTGGCCTGAACTCAACGTACTCTATGTTTTTTACAGCGATAGTGCGCAGGCGCGCATAATTGCAGAGTCGGTCAAACAAGTGAAAAACGCCTTCCCCAATGAGGGGATCAAAGTATTTCAATATGAATTAAACGCTTCCACTGAGGAGCAAAATCTATAATACAAGGAGTTGTTCATGAAATATCGAAGAAGTCTTTTTCTTGCACTGTGTGCCGTCTGTCTCGTGGTTGGAGCCTTGCCTGTGTCCGCAGGCACGCTCAAAGACCTATTTAACGCAGCGGTCAAATCGACACAGGATTATTCTGTCTACAAGCTGACCCTTGCACTCGCGGAGCTCAAAAAAACCAAGGGAGAAATCGAGGCAAAGGTCGAGCAAGATCGGGTGGAGGCTCAATATGACTATTCTGTCGCTGTCGCGGATTACTGGACAAATGTGCTAAGTTACTACAACAAAGTCATCGAGGCGATATTCAACGCCGCGGTGGCTGACGCAGCCTACCAGTCGGCAAACCTCAGTTTCCAAAATGCTCAAGAAGATATGAAGTATGCTGAGGTACGATATAAAAACGGATTAATTTCTGAAGACACGTATAAAGAGATTGTGATCTCGTACAATACTGCAAAAACAGACCTCCAGCTGGCCGAATTCAAGTTGAGCGACGCTAAGTCCTATGTAAAATTTGTCACCGGCCTCGACTGGAGCCCAGATCTTCTGCCGGAAACACCTGCTTTCGAAGCGAACGCTACATTGGACGAGTGGGTGTCGAAAGACATCTCCCTGGAAAAAGCCAACCTTTATAAAAAACTGAATGATCTCAAGACTGCCGCCCTCGCGACTAACACCTCGATGTACGACAGACGCATTCAGGAGGCGGACAATGCCAAAGCCGCCGCCGAGGTCACCAACGCCGAAAACAGCGCCAAACGATCATACGAAGAGACCCTCTCCACGCTCGCAAACAACGCGGCAGTGCTCAAGATCAGGCAGGATGAATACGCCTTAAAACTCAGCCTTTATGAAGAAGCCAAAAAACAGTACGAAAAAGGCACCATTTCCTTGAGCAGCAAGAACGAAAAACAAATCGACGTATACACCGCCCAGCAGAATTTACTTTCCGCTCAGCAGAGTTACATCGAATCTGTGGCCTCATACCTTACTGGAATGAGAAAAAATCCAATAGGACTCGAAGAATAATGCGGCGACAATATATACTGATTTTGGCCATCGTCTCCGTTGCATCGCGGGGCTTCGCGGAAACTCTGTGGGACAAGGTTTATACCTCGCGACTCAACAGTTCATCCTCATATCTCGAAGCAAAACTCGAGCTGAAATCCGCCGAGGTGGACTACGATCAATACGTAAAACCGTACATTCCCTCTCTCTCCCTCTCTACGTACAGCAGCGCAGAAGGCGTTTATGAGTCAGGAATAACTATTGGAAGTGACACCGCGGCATCTGGGGGAGCATTGATCCCGACACTCACATTCGAAAATATTCTTGCAGGCACCGATCTGAGCTTGAAATCACCGATCACCTTTTCTTCTGCGGGCAAAGTGAGCCTAACAAATCCGAGCGTAAGCCTCAGCCGCCAGCTTTTCCCGGAAACCGAGGCCAACCGTTTGGAGAAAGAGGCAAGCCTAGTGTCGGCGCAAGCTTCTGTTCAGAAAATTCAGAACGATCTTAAAATCGACCTCATCACGGACATCCTCAATACCATATATTACCAGAAGCTGCTCAAGACGAACCAGGAAAATCTTGAGGTCCTAAAAAAGATAAGGGAGGCCACGGTCGATACCACCAAATTCCGTGATCTGGATAAAAAGATTCTCAATGCTCAAAAAGCAATCTTGGAAGCGACCAATTATCTTGCCGAAATCAAAGACGATGTCAAGAACAATGCGGAGGCACTCTATCAGGATGTCTTACGCCTTCAGGAAGGATGGCTCGGTTCAATCAAGGGCGACAACCCAACGACCTCCAAGACGATACGCTCCATCGAGCTTTCCCTGGCCGCCGCAGAAAAGAAAGAAACATTATCTATATTGCCCTATCTGCCCAACCCGACCATTACGGCTTCATTGTACTACGATACGGACAAAAGTAAGCTTGAATGGGGGCTGACTTTCAAGCTGTCATACGACATGTTCAGTAAGGGTAAGAATTCCTTAAGCGCATTACAACGTCAAGAATATCCTAAGATATACAGAATCAAGCTCTCAGATGCCCAAAGAGAACTAAAAGAGAATCTCCGGAAGATCAGCGAGACGCTCCAATCTTTGGAACTGGATAAAAAAATTAAGGAGATAGAGATCGCCGATTCTCAAGAGGAAGCCATACGGCAAGAGAACCTCTATAAAAACGGTTTTGTCTCAAAGGAGGATTACACCACGGCACAGATCGATCTTGAGACTCTTAAACTGGATTTACAGAAAATAGACTTTGATATTCTCATTCAAAAGCTGACGCTTGCGCGGTATTATGAAGAGGCACAATGAGGTGAGCGCTGATGTCCTTGGAGATCGTTCCACGCACCTGCTCGTCAGCATTGCATGTCCGATATATAATAAAAAATATTGTGCACAGAGGTAAACTATGGACAAGACCACTGTCGGCATTATAGGGGGATCAGGATTGTACGAGATCGAGGGCGTCGAAGTCCTCGAGGAGATCAGGATGGAGACGCCTTGGGGGGCGCCTTCCGACGCGATCACCATCGCCCAGATAGGCGGCGTAAGGGCGGCATTTCTGCCGCGCCATGGCAGGGGCCACTTCATTCTTCCGACCGAGGTGAACTCGAGGGCGAACATCGCCGCCCTCAAGATGCTTGGCGTCCGCGAGATCGTCGCCTTTTCGGCCGTCGGGAGCCTCAAGGAAGAGATTCGCCCCCGCGACTTTGTCATCCCGTCGCAGATCATCGATAGGACGAAGGACAGACCCGGCTCGAGCTTCTTCGGCGAAGGCGTCGTCGCTCACATGAGTTTTGCGGACCCCTTCTGTGGCAGGCTCAGCAAGCTCATCGAGCCCTTCATCGCCGCACGCGGGCTGCGGCTCCACACGGACGAGACGCTCGTCTGCATGGAGGGCCCGGCCTTCTCCACGCGGGCGGAGAGCCGGCTCTACCGCTCGTGGGGCGCAGGCATCATCAACATGAGCGTGCTCCCAGAAGCGAAACTCGCGCGCGAGGCTGAAATCTGCTACGCCATGATCTGTATGGCAACCGACTACGACTGCTGGAAGACGGACCACGCCGACGTGACCGTCGATATGGTCGTAGAAAACCTCAACGCCAACTCGGCCCACGCCAAGGCGCTGATCAAAGAGATAGTCCCGGCGCTGGGCGGGGGCGAAGACTGTCCCTGTCGGAGCGCAATGCGCTACGCCGTCATGACGGCTCCGGCGAAACGCAATCCAGAGACCTGGGCGAAGATCAAGACGATACTTCCTGAACTGTGAGGGCGGGCTTGCAAAGCTCAGGTGAGCTTGGCTCATGTGAGCTTGGCGGCGCCAGCGTAGGTAAACCATGAACGACAAGATCGCGATCGTCACGGGTGCGAACCGCGGCATCGGAAAAGAAACGGCGCGGGGCCTCGCCGCGGCGGGCATGACCGTGGTCATGGCCTGCAGGAACCTCGTAAGCGCCCGCACCGCCTGCGAAGAGATTATATCGCTCACGAGGAATCCGGACGTCGCCGTCATGAAACTTGACATCTCCTCTCGCGACTCCATACGGAATTTTGTGGAGGATTTCAAAAACAGATACGGAAGACTGAACATCCTGATCAACAATGCGGGCGTCTGCACCATGGACCACAGGCGCACCGTCGACAATTTCGAGCCCAACATCGGCACGAACTACGTCGGGACCTTCCTGCTGACCATGCAGCTCCTTCCCTTCTTCGAAAAGGACGCGGAGGGCAGGATCATCAACCTCATCTCCAACATCTACAAAATCGGGTGGTTCCATTTCGATAAAATGCACGACTACCGGTGGTTCAGGGCCTACGCGGTCTCCAAATACATGGTACTTCTGTTCACGCTGGAGCTCGCCGAGCGCCTGCGGGACAGTGGCATCTCGGTGAACGCGGTGCATCCAGGCATCGTGAGGACTTCGATAATGTACACGCACCGCTGGTTCGACCACATCATCAAACTCATTCTGTCACCGTTCTTTATCGACGTGGCGGAAGGGGCGAAGCAGATCATCCATCTGGCGACCGCAGGCGAGGCCACAAATGTGAGCGGCGTCTATTTCCACAAAACGCGGCGGAAGAGAATACCCACGTGCTACAACAGCCTGAAACTGCGCGCCGCGCTGTGGGAATACAGCAGTTCACTGTTGAAAGATCAGCCATTAATGGAGAGACTGCTTAAAGACAAGGCAAAACAGTAAGACCCGGGTGCCGTCCGGCTATTATCGGATATTGTCTTGCAGCCAGTCCCGGAGCGGAGTACTCATCGGAAATCGCCGCCAGTTCTCGTCATCGAGGACCGTATCGTAGCGGAGGCTCATGAGGTCATCGAGCGCGGCGGGCCTAGAGGCGTTCGGATCGTCCTCCCAGAAATTCAGAGGATACATGGCGAGAGCAGAAAGCTCCTGGCGCTCTTCAGCCCTGGTTTTGCCCGCGACGGCAAGGCTGAGCGCGGCCTGGTGGAGGAATATCCTATACAGAGCATGTTCCCAACAATACTGTCGCATACATCCGTCCTCGGCAAAGAGCCGCACGAGCCTCTCCCATTCCCGAAATATTCCCAGTTGCGGTCTTGCGCCGACAAGACCCGCCGCGATATAGAAGCGCAAGACTTTCCGGTCTATGTAGCTCGTGGTGGTTCCGATGTCCCTGGAGCCGAGACTGGCGAGTTCGCGTGCGCGGCGCCAAAAGCCGTTATGGTCGTCTTCCTGCCCGGCGCCGGCATCCTCACCGATATTCTGAACATTCACAGGTCTGAACGAGACTTTCTTTCCTATGGACAGCCGTAATGGCGAAATATCGTTGAGCACAAGGGAATCGCGGTCGAACCAGAGGAGTTCCTGCGCCTTTCCTTCTGCGAGGCGTTCCGCCTCGGCCGCCGCAAGTGCCTTCTCTGTAAAAGGAAAATCCGACAGGTCAGGCGCGGCAGTATACGCATGTAAATCGACGTGCAGTGCCGCCGCCCTTTCAAGGACCTGCGCCTGTACCCTTCCGGTGTCGCGACACATGAGCCAGATCGGCACCGTCCAAAAGCTTCCCCCAAAACGCCGGATGCTCGCCGCAAGCAGGAGAGGATCCGTGTTGGGCGATCCTTTGTACGAGTCGTCGCAGTATGCGATGATGAGCGAAGCTGGAGCGCGCGTTGCATTGGTCTGGCCACCCGTCATGTCTGCCATGGTTTTATCCCCCATACGAGAGAATGCCGACGTAAAGTCTACATTATTACATGTACAGGCCCGACAGGAAGGACCGATCCTTGACCATCGACGGATTCGTCGCTACGCTAGGCCCATGAAGATTGTCATCGCAAACGATCACGGCGCGGTGGCGCTGAAATTTCGCCTTGTGAAGTGGCTGGAGAGCCAGGGACATCAGGTCGTCAACCTCGGCATCGACACAGAAGACCGGGTCGACTATCCGGATCAAGGAGAACTGGCCGTACAGGAATATGTCAAGGGCGGCTACGACTTTGGCATCGTGTGCTGCGGTACAGGCATCGGCATCTCGATCGCGGCCAACAGGCACAAGGGAATCCGCTGCGCACTCATTCACGACAGCTACACGGCGCGCATGGCAAAAGAGCACAACAACGCCAACTTCGTCGCCTTCGGCGGCAGGGTCGACTATGTGGAGCCCGTGGAGCAAATACTCAGTGTCTATATGAACGCGAAGTTCGAGGGTGGACGCCACGCGGTTCGTGTCGCCAAACTGGATACGATCTGTTGAAGATTCTACGCTATCGTATAGATTTCCCCCGCCTTTAAGATCTCGACATCGTGGGCGCCCGCGTCGAGCACATGCGCGCGCATCGCGGCGAGGGCTTCGCCTTCACCGTGCACGAGGTATACCTTCTTGAGGCGCGATTTGTCGATACAACCAAGCCATTCCACGGTCTCTTTCCAGTCCGCATGCGCGGAGAACGCGTCGATCTCCTGAATGTCGGCGCGCACCTGGTACCAGTCGCCGTGGATGCGCACTTCTTTTACCCCGTCCTTGAGGCGCCGGCCGAGGGTTCCTTCGGCCATATAGCCCACGATGAGCACGGTATTTGCGGAGTCGCCCAGCCCGTGCATGAGGTGGTGCTGGATGCGCCCGAACTCGCACATGCCGTCGGCTGAGATGATGATCATGGGCCCTCTGGCCTGATTGAGCGCCTTCGAGTCTTCGACTGAGCGGGAAAAGTTGAGCGCGGCGAAGCCGAAGGGATTCTTTGCGTGCGTCGTGAAGAGGTCGTAGGTCTCTTTGTCGTAGCATTCGGGGTGAATCGCGAAGATGCTCGTCGCGTTGAGCGCCATCGGCGAATCGACCCAAATCGGCATCTGAGGGATTTTCCCCTCATCGTGCAGAAGGTGGAGGTAGAATATGAGTTCCTGCGTGCGCTCCACCGCGAAGGCGGGGATGATGAGTTTCCCCTTCGTCATTGCGGTCCGGTTGACGAGCCTTTCGAGCCTCGACAGCGCGTCGTCGGTCGATTCATGGAGGCGGTCGCCGTAGGTGCTTTCGAGCACCAGTACGTCGATGTCCTTAAGGCACTCGGGGTCTTTGATGATGGGCTTTCCCTTGCGGCCTAGATCGCCGGAAAAACCGATGACGGCCGTATTCCCTGCCCTGTCCCTGGCCGTGACGCGCACGAAGGCCGAGCCGAGAATGTGGCCTGCGTCGAAGAATTCGACCTGCACGCCCTCGGCGACGAAGATCGGACGATGGTACCCGACCGTCACGAACTGATCCATGGCTCGGATGACGTCGAATTCGTCGAACAGGGGCTTCCAGTCGAATGTCTCGTTCTTTTTTTGGGCCTGGCGCGAGAGGTAATCCGCGTCGCGCTCCTGGATGTGCGCGGAATCGGTCATGATGAGGTTCGCAAGGTCCCTCGTCGCCGATGTGGCGTAGATCGAGCCAGCAAAGCCTTTCTTCGCAAGATAAGGCACAAGGCCGCAGTGGTCGTAGTGCGCGTGCGTGAGTACGAGCGCATCGACCGAGGCAGGATCGATGTCGTCGCCGAGCAAGGCCCTGTTCTTCCTATCCGCTTCCGCGCGCTTGCCCTGGAAGGCCCCGCAGTCGATGAGAATTCTTTGGGAGTCGACCTCGAGGAGATGCTTGGAACCGGTGACTTCTTCGGCCGCACCGAGAGAACGGATTGTGATGCTCATGTTGGTAATATAACCTCATTTTCGCTACCGGAGCAACGTTGGGCCTGACAATGCCCGATATTCCATGCCTGTGCCGCGGCGGTCCCGTAACCTGTGTATCCGCCTGCACCTCTTTGGGCATGCGCCTCGCGTGCCCCTCCAATGACCTGTTGCGAAAAAAGCGGGAATCCATTACTGTAAGAATGCTCCATGGCCGACGATCTGCTTACCCTCAGGGTTGAGAAACTCTCCTCACACGGCGAGGGTATTGCTTTTTCTGAAGGCAGAGCCGTCTTCATCCCCTACTCCATCCCCGGCGAACTTGTCACCTGCAAAACTGTTGAGGAGCACGCCAGCTTCTCGCGGGCGAAGCTCGTCGATGTACAAGAACCGTCGCCGCAGCGCGTAGAGCCGCCATGCCCCCTTTTCGGTCTATGCGGCGGCTGCGGCCTTCAACACATAGACTATCCCTACCAAACAAAGCTCAAACAGGACGCCGCACGCGAGACTTTTCTGCGCGTCGGAGGCTTTGATGCAGGCGAGCTGGCAATAGTCACGGGGGAGAGCTATCACTACCGCAACCGAATCCAGGTTCACGCGTGCAGCGACGGTGGGCTGGGATTCACACAAGCCGGTTCGCACGAAACCGTACGCGTACGTCAGTGCCCCATCCTCGCGCCCGTTCTCGAACGCTGGCTCGTCGTCGAAAACCGGAAGGCCCACCCCTACCGCGCCCTCTCGGCGCTGATTGGCGAGCGCCCGCGATTTTCCGCCTTCGGACAGGACGAACGGATCTACATCGAGGGGAGAGATGCCTACGCGGGCGCGGAGGTACTCGGGAAACGCTTCCAATTCCCCGTGGCGCATTTTTTCCAGAGCAATATACACATGCTCGAAGAGCTCATATCGCGCTGTGTCGAGCCGCTCAAGGGCGGCCGGGCGCTCGATCTCTACAGCGGGGCGGGGCTGTTCTCGCTCTTCATGGCTGAACATTTTGAGTCGATCGAATGTGTCGAAAGCGACACTGCATCGATGGAAGCCGCGCGCCAGAATCTGAGCCAGGCGAGGGCCGAAGTCGGTTTTTCGGATATCCCCGTAGAACGCTGGATAAAGACGCCCCACGCAAACCGCGCCTTCGACTGCATCGTCGCCGACCCTCCGCGCGCAGGCCTCTCGCCCGAGGTGCGCGCGTGGCTCGCTGACGCCAAAACCAGCTCGCTCCTCTACGTGAGCTGTGACCATGCCAGCCTCGCGCGCGATCTGCGGGAGCTGATGCAGAAAGCTTGGACGATCGAATATATCACGTTGTTCGATTTCTACCCTCAGACCGGACGGCTGGAGGCGGTTGCCCGACTTGCGAGGGTTGCTCGATAGGTCCCGCGATGCGGGATCACCATTCGTTGTAAGGAGGAAAGGAATGATGGCCCGCAATGGTCCTTTCAGAGGCAGATCGATTTCGGTCGTCAACGATCTATCGCTCGACGAACAGCGCTATCTCTACCGCAAGGCCAGAGAACTTAAAGAAGCCGCAATCTCCGGCGGCGACGTATCGAAATTCCGCATCAATGACCTCGACTATCAGGTGTATTTGATTTTCATGGAGAACTCTACCAGAACTAGGGAGTCCTTCCGCAACGCCGGTAAGTTTCTCGGCGCCCGGGTCAACGTGTTCGACGCGGCGACGAGTTCGTTCAACAAAAACGAATCCATCACCGATGCCATCAAGATGCTTTTCGGCTACGCAGGGGAGTCCTGCTTCGTCCTGCGGACCACGCTCGAAGGTGTGTGCACCTGGCTGGATCAAGCCTTCTCCGAGTATTCGCGCATCACCGGCAAACCGAAGCCTTCGTTCATCAACGCAGGCGACGGCAAGCACGAGCACCCCACCCAGGAATTCCTCGACGAGTTTTCATTCCTCGAGCAGCTCGGCTGGAACGATGATCACATCCACATCGCCATGGTGGGAGATCTGTACCACGGCCGCACCGTGCACTCCAAGGCCGACGGCCTGAAAGTCTTCCGCAACGTCGAGGTCGACCTCATCGCGCCCGAGCTGCTGTCCATGCCTCCATACTATGTCGAAAAAATGAAGGCGAACGGCTTCTCCGTGCGCATCTTCGAATCGATCGAAGAGTACCTCGCGCAGGCCAAGGTCTCCCCCATCTGGTACTTCACTCGCCTCCAGCTCGAGCGCATGGGCGAGTCGGTCCTCGAGCGCGCCCCCTACCTGCGCCAGGCCGTCACCTTCAGAAAAGACTTCCTAGGGCGGCTGCCGGAGGGGTGCCGTTTCTACCATCCCCTGCCGCGCGACCGAAACTCCCCAACCATACCCTTCTTTCTCGACGAGCTACCCCTCAACGGCTGGGACGGCCAGTCGATCAACGGATACTGGACGCGCATCGCGGAGATCGCCATGCTCTCGGGCCGCATCGGCGAGGACTTTGAAGGCGAGCACGCCCAGAAGCGCGAATTCGTCGACGATTTCGTGCACGAAGTCGAGGCTCAGGAAAAACGCAAACCCGAGTACAAGGTGGGCATCAAGCCTGTGGAGGAAGGCATCGTGATCGATCACATCGCCACCGGAGAGCCCATCGGCAAAATTTGGGACAGCATCGATGCGGTGCGCAAGATACTCAAGCTCGATGTGCGGTCCAGCCACGGCGTCTACCACTCGAGCCGCGGACCGGAAACCTTCAAGGGCATCATCTCCCTGCCGGACATCATCAGTTTCGGCGAAAAGGATTTAAAGAAGCTCGCCGCAATCGCGCCGGGCTGTACGCTCAACCTGATCCGGCACGCGCACGTCGCGAAGAAATATCGCCTCTCGATGCCGCCCAGGATCTACGGCTTCGACGAGATCTCCTGCAAAAACGAGCACTGCATCTCGTATCCTGCGAACAACGAGGGAGTACCTCCCGAATTCATCCGCAAGGGCGAGACGACCTTCGTCTGCAAGTACTGCGAGCGAGAGCACCAATTCCGCGAAATCTGGGACGTGTGAGGCGTTTAGGATGAAGGGGTGCGCGGACCGGTGCTGTGCGGTGCAATCCTCCTCATCCTGAGCGATGTTGAGCGCGCGGCACCTTCGCCGTGCATCCGCGCAACATCGAATGCGCTCGCCTGTACTCGTACATGAGGATGGCCGCCGACACCGACACATTGAGGGAATCGACGTGGCCGCGCATGGGTATCGAAATGCTCTCGTCAGCGGCTTCTTTCAGGATTCTGGAGGCGCCCTTGCCTTCATTGCCGAGAATGACGAGGGCCTTCTTCGACAGTGGACGCTCGCCAACGGGGTTGCCCGCCATGTCCGCCACATAGGCCCAGAAGCCGGCGCGCTTCAGCGCGTCGACCGCGGCCCTGAGGTTGTTCACCTGAATGACCGGCACCCACGCAATCGCTCCTGCCGAACTGCGGGCTGCAGCATCGGTGAGCGGAGAGGCGCGCCTTCCCGGAATGATCACGGCATCGACGCCGAAGGCGTCCGCCGAACGCAGGATCGCCCCGACGTTGTGTGGGTCTTCGATGTGGTCGAGCACGAATACGAGGCTGGCGTCGGCGTGGGACGCCCGTGCACACAACTCCTCGATGCCGAGGGGATGCTCCGACGCCGACTCAAGCGCAAGCAGGACGCCGCGGTGCTCATGGCTCATCTGTACGAGCGTGGACTCGGGCACAAAAACGACAGCCCTGCCACGCCGTTCAGCCTCTTGCAGAATTTCACGTATACGAGGTCCCCTGCGGCGTTCATCTTCCGTGACATACAGGGTTCCCGACCATGAATCCGCCCTCAGCGTCTCCAAGATGGCATGAAACGAAGATAGGTATTTCACGAGCTGCTTTCCGGTGAGTATGGAGTGGCTGCGCCGATTCAGGGCACCACGGTGAATTCTTGCACGAGCTGGATCGCGCTCTCCACCTGCTTGACTCCCGGTATGAGGTTCGCCGCTGCAACGGCGCTATCCACCGCCGCATGCGTGTTCGCCACGCCGTGCAGCACCACCACGCCGCGCTCTACGGCCGCTTCCAGGAAGTGGATCGGAATCTTGCGGTTGTAGGTGATCTCGGTGACGATCTTCGAGCCGAGCAGAAGGTCACGCAGCTTTGCGGTGGCGTCCTTCTCCTGCGTCTCGCCGATGAACGACTTGCGGAAGGCCTCGATCGCGGCCGCCGCATGGATCGGATCGAAGCGGTCGGTGGTGAGCGTCATATCGTACTCGGAAGGATTGTACCAATCCACGGAGAAGAAATATTTATGGAAGCCCGCGCGGTCGTGGTCGCTGCTCTCGATGATCTGGAGCGCGTGGCGCGAGTCGATGTTTTGGGCCTTGCGCACTCGCTCCACCCTTATGGACTTCGAGGCACCGATCCGGATGCTGATGAGGTTCGGAATACCCCGCAGAATGGCGTGGGCTCCCCTTCCAAGAATGATGCAGTTGTTTTCGAGCGCGGTTTCATAGATCACTTGAGTGAGGAAGTGCAGGTACTCGTCCCGCTGTTGAGAGAGAGACGCCCAGAATCCTGGGTTCTTCTCGTCGTATCGCGCCTGCTTCGCCACATCGATGCCGATGGCGGATAGCGCTGCCTCAATATGTTCCTTGTCGGCGATCTTGTATCCATTGAGCTTTGCAAGTTCCTGAGCCGTCTCTTCACCGTAGGATGCCAATTCTCGTGAAATACAAATCACTGCCATATTGAGCCTCCTATATTAAGGATATTCCAAGATTGAGCTTCGGTCAAATGAAAACGGAAAATAAAGATAGGGAAAAACCACCTCCCCTATCGCAAGCGACGAGCTTTCACTAGAATAAGAGATCATGGAAAAGCTGGCGTTGCTTGCCGCGTTTGGCACAGCTGTGTTTTGGTCCTTTTCGGCGATATTTTTTGAGACCGCTTCAAAAAAAGTCGGGGCTCTGGCGGTCAATTTCTGGAAGGTGGTCTTCGCCTTTTTCTTCCTCGCGATATCCGGAATCGTCGTGCGAGGGGTTCCCTTTCCCTACGACGCGCCGCTTAGGACGTGGATATACCTATCACTCTCGGGGCTTGTCGGCTTTGTCGTCGCAGATTTTTTTCTCTTTAACGCATACGTACTCATAGGCTCAAGAATTACCGTAGTATTCCAGTCGCTCACGCCGGTGTTCACCGCGCTGTTTGCCTACATCTTTATTGCGGAACGCATGCAGCTGCACAGGCTCATCGGCATGGCGGTCACCGTGGCCGGCATCCTCATCGTCGTGCTCGCGCGATCCCATCAGACCCGAAAGAACAACGAGGCCGCGCTCTCGGTAAAAGGGCTCGTCTATGCCTTTTTGTCCGCGCTGTTCCAGGCAGGGGGGATGGTGCTCACAAAGGCCGGATTGGGGGATTACAGCCCCATCTCCGGCACCCAAATAAGGGTCTTTGTGGCGATCTTCGGATTCGCCCTCAACGCCCTCATCACTGGGCAGGGAACTCATGTCTTCCTCAGGGTGCCGAAGACGAGAGAAGCCTTCATCGCAACCATCAGAGGCTCGGTGTTCGGGCCTTTCTTGGGCGTGGCCCTCTCTCTCTTCTCGATGCAGAACACCCAGGTGGGTGCAACGAGCACCCTCATGGCGCTCACGCCTGTGGTGATCATCGTGCCCTCGGTGTTGGTGCTCAAGCAAAAAATTCATTACCTGGAAATCTTGGGAGCCGCCATTGCGGTCGGAGGGGCGGCGCTTTTCTTTTTGTTGTAGGATTACGAAGCATGCCGTATTTCATTTTTTGCATTCCTCATTTCAACCACACGTAGTATACTGAGTGTTGATCTGCAGTGGTCCGCGCCGCCGCACTTCAAGGCGCCTCGCACGGGCCGAAAGGAGCATTATGAAAGCGCTTGTAAAACGAAAAAATGAGCCTGGGCTCTGGATGGAAGATATTCCCATTCCTCAAATCGGAGACAACGATCTTCTCATAAAAGTCAAAAAAACAGCCATATGCGGCACGGATGTCCATATCTGGAAATGGGACAGCTGGGCACAGCGCACCATTCGGCTCGGACAGACCATAGGGCACGAATTTGTGGGAGAAATCGTGGACATGGGGCGCTCGGTGCATGGGTACAAGATCGGCGAACGAGTGTCTGCAGAGGGCCACATCTGGTGCGGTGTCTGCAGGGCGTGCCGCGCAGGCAGGCGCCACCTGTGCCCCAACACGATAGGCATCGGCGTCAACCGCGACGGATGCTTTGCCGAATATCTGTCCGTGCCTGCGCAGAATGCCTGGCACGTGCATGAAGCCATTTCCGACGAAATCGCCGCTATTTTCGACCCCTTCGGCAATGCGACGCACACGGCCCTCTCCTTCGACATGGTGGGGGAAGACGTGCTCATCACGGGGGCGGGGCCAATCGGATGCATGGCAGGAGCGATCGCACGGCACGTCGGGGCGCGCAACGTCGTCGTGACCGACGTAAATCCGTGGCGCCTCGAACTTGCAAAGAAACTCGGGGCGACGCGCGTCGTCAATGTCGCCCAGGAAGACCTCAAGGCGGTGCAGAAAGAACTGGGCATGGTGGGAGGATTCGATATCGGCATGGAGATGTCGGGGAGCCCCCAGGCCCTCGAACAGATGATCGAGAACATGTACAACGGTGGCCGCATGGCCCTCCTCGGCCTTCTGCCGGACGGCGCGGGCATCGACTGGTCGCGCGTCATCTTCAAGGGGCTTTTCTTAAAAGGAGTCTACGGACGCGAAATATTCGAGACCTGGTACAAGATGCAGACGATGCTGCTCTCGGGCCTCGACATAAGCCCCGTCATTACCCACCGCTTCTCCTTCGACGAGTTCGAAAAGGGGTTTGCGGCGATGCTCTCCGGCGAAGCCGGCAAAGTGGTGCTCAGTATCGAATAACCCCGAGGAATATGCTAGAGTCGCTCCATGGATAGTACGCTTCTCTACAGGTTTCACGTCAGTGAAGACGCTGCTTCGGCATTGCAGAAACTTCCTGCGTGCATCGACGAGGCGAATCCGATGCCGAGACGCAAACGTGCGACCCTCCGCTACGACATTCGGGACCTTTGGCGTTCGCTCACGATGGAGAGATCGCAGCGAAGCGTCGATTATCTCAACAACCCGGCCTTCTTTTCTGCATATCTTCGCTATTTTATGCCGTGGAACCTCGTGCGGCTCGTCGCGCTGCTGACAGAGCTCCCCCTCAGACTCAACCCTGGAGCCACGATCGTCGATATGGGCTCGGGCCCCCTCACCTTCCCGATTGCGCTTTACTGCGCAAAGCCTGAACTGAGGAAAGCACCGCTCACCTTCGTGTGTACTGACCGGGCGCCGCGCATCATGGAGGCTGGGAAGCTCATCCTCGAGCTCCTCGCCGCCAAACATGGATCGGAGCTTCCCGCATGGAACATTGAGTTACGGCACGCGCGATTCGGAGAGCCGCTGCACGAAAAGGCCGACCTCTTCTCTGCAGTCAACGTGTTCAACGAATTCTTCTGGCACCACGAGGGAACGCTCTCCGACGCTGCCGCCGAACTGTACCGGCGAATTACCCAATATTGCAGCCCTCAGGGCACGATGCTCATCGTCGAACCTGGGGAACCTCGTTCTGGCGGGCTTGTGAGCGCGCTGAGGGCTGCGGCCATTCTGGGCGGCGACGAGGTCCTGGCGCCATGCCCCCACCACCGTGCCTGTCCAATGCCCGGCATCTTCAGGAGCGGGCAAGAACATATCTCCGGGCAGGTGGGGATCCTTTCGGCAGTCCGCATGCCTGCGCCGAGGACGAAATATCCCTGGTGCCATTTCTCGATACCTGCCGGATTCGCGCCGCGATGGCTCAGCGCGCTCTCGGAAGAAGCCGGGCTCTCAAAAGAAAGATTATCGTTCAGCTTTCTTTTTCTACAAAAACAGGAGTCCAGGCAAAAACCAGGCGATAGGAGACCCCAGCCACAGAAGCATGAGGCGCCCCTCATGCAAACGGCAGGAACGAGCGAAAAGAGCTCAGACGGACTCGACTGCCGCATAGTGTCGGAGTCCTTCGCCCTACCCAACAACAAAAGCGGCAAATACGCCTGCTCACCCTTGGGCTACACCTTGATTTCGACAGACAGGGGCAACACGCTGCCCGACTCTGGCTCCCTTCTGAGGCTCATTCCACATTCTCCCAGAAGACCGACACTCCGGGGCGCCAGGCCGGAACTCGTCCAGGAATTCGATGCATTCGACCAGAAGACAGGCGCTATCCTGATATCCTATTGACACAAAAAGGGGGTACCGGTATAGTAGCATTCCGTCAGCAAATGATACGGGGGCGTAGCGAAGCTGGTTATCGCGCTGGCCTGTCAAGCCGGAGATCGCGGGTTCAAGCCCCGTCGCTCCCGATCACCGCATGGTGCTCATGCGCATAAGGCGCGTCTCCGTGCGGTTCCGCGTTCCGCGGAAATGAGACCCGTCCGCCGCGCGACGGGCTTTTTTTTAAGGGCATTCGGGCTGTAGCGCAGGGGCTAGCGCGCTTGGTTCGGGACCAAGATGTCGGAGGTTCAAATCCTCTCAGCCCGACAACATAAAGCCGCTCCTAAAGAGCGGCTTTTTAATTGCATCACAATAACTTAAAGGCATGTCTTGGCACGCGCCTAGGGCTAGGGACGCCTCCTAACTTTTTTGGCGTGCGCTCTGGCACACCTCCATGTTCTCTCAGTGCCGCTCTGAGGCTCAAGGGTACTTCACAGTCATCCTTGTGTTCTTTCATGCCAAAGTTTATCCGCCCTCTCGGCCCAGGCTGTGGAGACATCCTTACACTTTGCCGTCAGCGAAACGACATCTTCCTCGTCGAGGAGCTGCGTCGACTTGGCCTTGCTCCGCAGCACCATGTCGCGGAGCTTCTCCGGATTGTCCAAGAGGGGACACGGTCTGAGGTGATTTTCGTTAAAGGGCTGGCCGGCGGCGTATTCCTTGAAAAGAGGTTGCTTGAGCGTCTCGAGGAGGCTCATCGTTTTGATGTTCGCCGTGGAGTAGTGGATGAAGGCGCAGGGCTCCACATCTCCGGCCGCGTTGATGTGCAAATAGTTTCTGCCACCTGCAATGCAGCCGTTCACGTATTCCCCATCGTTCCAAAAATCGAGGAGGAAAATGGGCTTAGTGTTCCGGTACTCGCGGACCTTTCGGTACATGTATTCGCGCTGGTCCGGCGTGGCGAGAAATGTAAGGTCTGCGTCACGCCCCAGGGGCATATAGGTAAAGTACCAGCCGAATCTGCACCCTTTCTCGACCATGAAATCTACATAGTCGGAAGATCCGACGACCTCGGTGTTGTATCGGTGATAGCAGGTCGAAAAACCAAAGGGGACGCCGTGCGATTTGAGTATGTCCATGGCGTCGATGACCTTGCGGTACGTGCCTTTGCCCCGCCTGAGGTCTGTTTCTTCTTCAAAACCCTCGACGCTGAGGGCGAGCGTAAGGTTGCCCAGACGGCGGCTTTCTTCGGCAAAGCGCTCGTCCACCAAGGTACCATTGGAAAAAGCCAGAAAGTAGCAGTCCTGGTGTCGCTCGGCCAGGCGGAGTATGTCGTCCGTGCGGATGAGCGGCTCGCCGCCGGAATAGATGTACATGTAAATGCCGAGCTCCTTGCCTTCTCGTATGATGCGGTCGAGGAGAGCTTCGTCCAATCCATCCGTCTTGCGATACTCTGCGGCCCAGCAGCCGAGGCATCGGAGGTTGCAGCGTGCGGTAGGATCCATGAGGATGGCCCATGGGATATTGTGCGATTCCCGTCTCGTGAGCCGCTCCCGCTTCGGCGCAGAGGCGAGAAAAGAATTGACGGCGAGATTTGCGACCAGTTTGTCGAGGCAGGTCGGATCCAATTCGCTGATGAGAGATCGGGCCATGCGGTTCCAATTGTTCCGTTCATCTTTGACGAAGGGATCGAGCGTGTCGAATGCCTTCGCATATCGCCCTGCGAGATCGAACCGACGAGCCCACTCGATTACCTCAGGAAGGCGCTCGGCGGGGTCTTCCCTGATGTACATGATCTTTTTCATGGCGAATCTCGAAAGCAGATTCCATGCCGTCAACATTTTCTTTCCCTCCTGTAAGTCCGCCCATCGAGGCGCAGAATATCGCGCGTATAAAAAAAGACCTTCACAGACGCCGACGGCATCCATGAAGGTCTCGCATTCCCTACTAAGGGCGATCGATCCGGATCGTTCTCCGACCGTGCTGACGGACCGATTCCTCCGGCCTCTGGGTTCTTCCCCAGACTGGATTAGCTACTCCCCTTCTACGACGATTGACACCTATTTCCCCACTCGCCCCTCAGAAACTTGCTCCCTCGTGCACATCATGTTTGAGCCGAACAATGCTTCGGTCCAGCAGTTATTGTTCAAGTATACACCATAAAAAAGAAAGTACAAGCAGTACCACGGCAAGCGCGCCGCGAAAGCCACTTCCTCAGTTATTTGACAGGCACAGCTAAAAATTAAAAGGCGACAAAATTGATCGTCAGAGTGTCCGTGTAGGTGCCAGATTCCACGTATTGCCCTGACGTCGCGTTGATTTTGACGCCCACGTAGAAGCGGATGCCAGCCTGCGGCGTTCTCCCAAAAAACCAGATGCTCTGAGTGCTCGTCAGCTGCACATAGCCATTCATGATCGGTGCCGAAAAGATGAAACCACTGTAGCCGCTCGGAATCTCCGTCACTTTTACATAGTAGGGAATTTGAAAGCTCCCCTGTGTGACATATCCAAGGTGCTCAGAAGTAAAATCGATGTGGAAAAGCCACGTGCTGCCGGACTTGACTGTCATGATGCCTTGCCGATCATTCTGATACGGCGTGGCGCCATCGTTCGAAAGCGCGATGTTCCATATATATGAGTCCATCGTGATGTTGGCGCCTACAGGAGCAACGATGGCCTTTATATTGATGCTCTGCTGGGAGAATACACAAAAAACCCCCAGAATCAGAAGCGACAATAAGGCTACATACTTTTTCATTCTATGCCCTTTTTCCCCAAACCAAGGTTTGGGGAAGAGCATTGAAGCGGGCGCGAATCTCAGTTCGCCGCTATGGAGATGGTGATCGTGTCGGTATATGCCCCGTCGACGTAATTCTCGGTATAGGCAGGAATCTTGAACCCGATATTGAACGTCTTGCCGACCGTGGGCGTCCTCGACTGGAACACGATGGTCTTCGCGGCCGTGAGCTGGGTGTAGTCGCTGAGGTTGTTCGTCGCAACACCGCTGGACCAGTTGGAAGTATCCACCTTGATCTGATAGGGAATCGTGTTTGTTCCGTTGAGAAGCGTGCCGCTATTCGTCGACACAAACGTGACGGTATACGCAGCCTTACTCGACTTGACGGTGAGGGCTCCCTGGGTTGCATTCTCTACCGCAGTACCAGTGTTGTCCAGCGCAATCGTCCATGTCGGTGAATCTACCGTGACGTCGAGCTTCTGGGCGGCATTCACGGTGATGGCGATAGTTGCGCCCCACGCAGCGCTGCTTGCCAGCAGGCCGACGAGAAGGAATACAAAAAACTTTTTCATACCAAACCTCCATGTATGGCCATGGTAATACTTAATTTGTATTAATCCTAATGAGATTTTTCTAAAATGTCAAGTATCTCTATTTACTTCAGAAAAATCGATTCATTTCGAAGTATCGAACACTGAAGGCTTTCCCCTATTATTGTCGCGATTATTGTCGCGCTCTACCAAGAATAGATCACTGCTCTCCCGAACACAGATCCTCGTATGTCTGGCGCCGAACGGACAGGCGCGCCGCACCATCCTTCAGCATCACGAGGGCGGGCCTTGGAACGCGGTTGTAGTTGCTCGCCATGGCAAAGCAATAGGCTCCGGTCGAAAAGAGCGCCAGGATGTCCCCTGGCTGAGGATCTGGCAGGGAAACATCGCGGACCAGAATGTCGCCAGATTCGCAGTAGCGCCCCGCAATGGTCACGATCCTCGGCGAGCGCCCTGAAGCGACCGCCTCGTCGGACTCCACAGCGCAACGCTGTCCCCGAATCCGGCCCACGATCGCCGCATGGTAGTGAGCATCGTAGAGTGCCGGCCTGATGTTGTCGCCCATGCCGCCGTCCACGGCCACATAGGTCCGTATGCCAGGAATTTCTTTCACCGCGATGACTTGATACAGAGTGAGCCCCGCCTCTCCGACGATCCAGCGCCCGGGTTCAATCGCACATGCGGGTATGGGGAGACCTTCTTCCGCGCTCCAGGCGTGGACCATGGCCATCAGGGGTGCGACGAATTCGGACAGAGCAGGCGCCTTGTCCTCCGGCAGATAGCGGATGCCGTATCCACCCCCCATGTTCAGCTCCCGCACATCGAGGCCAAATTCCTTGGCCAGGCGCGCCGCAAACCGCAACACGATCCGAAGCGCCGCAAGGTGCGACGTATTTTCCAGAAGCTGCGATCCAATATGAAAGTGCAGTCCGGCAAACTCCACGTGGTGGCACGCGCGCAGAGCCTGGACATAGCGGGCTGTCTCTGCAGGCTCGAGGGGTATGCCGAACTTCGAGTCGAGGCTTCCCGTGGAGATGAAGCGGTGCGTGTGGCTGTCGACGCCGGGCGTGACGCGGAAAAGAATCGTCTGCTTTGTGCCTACGCGGGCGGCTTCGCGCTCGATCCGGTAGACCTCTTCAAGGTTGTCCACCGCAATGCGCCCCACGCCGGCTTCCACCGCCATCTTGAGTTCATGGTCGGTCTTCGCATTGCCATGGAAGATGATGGCGGAAGGGTCCACTCCTGCTCTGAGCGCTGCGTAGAGCTCTCCTCCCGAGACGACGTCGACCCCCAGCCCTTCATCTCGAATGATCCGGAGCATGTCGAGAGTCTGGAAGGCCTTGCTCGCATAGTACGCGCGTGTCCCAGGATAGCGCTCCAAAAAGGACCGCCGCAGTTCCTCGCAACGTCTTCTGATGATCGTCTCCGACACCACATACAGCGGAGTGCCGTACTCATGGGCAAGTGTTTCCAGCTCCACGCCATCGAAATAGGAGTGCGAATCTTCGACGGTAAGGCCCTCGGGGAAGAGTGCGCTTTCCATAGAATCTCCCAAAAACCACGGTAAAATTTGCACGTTCTCTTATCGACGCACTATTCGATGCACTATACCTTGCGCCCGGCATTGGCTACAATACCCGCATGACAGCACCGCTCATCGGCATCACAAGCTTTGAGGACCGTTCCCGCCAGCCAGCGCCATACGTTTCGCTCAAAAATTCCTATGTGCGCGCGGTGGAGGCGGCGGGGGGCATCCCGGTGGTCCTGCCCGTCGCCGACAAACGACAGGCCCGGCTCCTCATCCCTCGTCTCGACGGCATCCTCTTTTCAGGCGGCAACGACGTGGCTCCATGGTTGTTCGGGCAGGAACCTCTTCCCGGCATGGGCTCGTGGGATACGCTTCGCGATGAGTGGGAGATAGAACTCTGTAACCGGGCCTGGGATGCTAGGCTCCCGATGCTCGGCATCTGCAGGGGCTGCCAGCTTATGAACGTCGCGCGCGGGGGGACGCTCATTCAGGACATAGCGCAGAGCAACCCAAAGGCCATGCTCCACAACCCCACGATTCCTCACGACGAGCTCTGCCATCACATCGAAATCGAGAAAGGGAGCATGCTCTCCACGCTCTTTGGGCAGGGGGCTCTTCTCGTGAACAGCCTTCATCATCAGGCCGTGGGAGAGCCCGCAGAAGACTTCACGGTGACGGCCCGCAGCCAGGATGGCATCGTCGAGGCCCTCGAGGCGAAGGACGGGCGCTTTGCCCTTGCCTTACAGTTTCACCCTGAAGGCCTCTTCCTGCGATACCCTGCCTTTCTCGCCCCTTTCAAGGCCCTGGTGGATGCGGCATCCCGCCGCGCCGATTAAAGCCGAGGGGCTGGGGCGAGCGTGTATGGGTATCTACAAAACGGCTTGAATGCATATTCAAGCCCAAAATACATTCCGTCATGAGGCCCTCTGAAGATATCGGAGCGCCGAGGCAACCTGCACTGCCACGCCGACAGCCAGACAGCCCTCATCGATGTCGAACTCGGGTGAATGCAGAGGCGGGGAGGCGCGCCCTGGCTTTCCACATCCGAGGTGCCAGAACGTCCCCGGTCTCTCCCGCAGATAATAGGCAAAGTCCTCAACCCCGAGAACGGGCTTCGGGCGGAGATGCACCATGGACGCTCCGAGGATATCTGTGGCCGTATCCCTGACGAGTTCCGTCGCCTGCTCATCGTTGACCAGCACTGGGTAGCTTGGAATAGTTTGCACTTCGCAGGAGGCTCCAAAGGCGGCAGCGATCTGCGTGCATGTCTCGACGGTCTTAGAACATAAAAAGCGACGGACGTCCTCCGACAGCGTGCGGATAGTGCCGGTCAGCGTCACCTCATCGGCGACGATGTTGCTTCGTTTTCCCCCTTGAATTTTTCCAATGGTGATGACCGCGCTGTCGAGCGCCGAGATCGAGCGCGACACGAGGGTCTGCAGCGCCTGGATAACTGCCGCGGAGACGACGATGGCGTCGATTCCCTGTTCAGGATATGCCGCGTGGGAGCTCTTGCCGCGTATGACGATGTGGAGATTATCGGAGGCGCCGTAGAATGAACCTGGCTTGACCTCGATGTGACCTGCGGGCATGTCGGGGGCGACGTGGAGCCCGAGCACAAGGTCCACATGGGGGTCCTCGAGGCACCCCGCCTCGATCATAGGCCTGGCACCGCCCGTCGTCTCTTCGGCGGGCTGAAAGAGAAACTTCACCGCCCCGGCGAAATCCTGACGGTGCGCCGAAAGCAGTCTCGCTGCGCCGAGGGCCACTGCCATATGCGCATCGTGCCCGCACGCGTGCATATACCCGCTATGGAGCGAGGCATAGGGGCGGTCCGCAGGCTCGTCGATGGGCAGCGCGTCCATGTCTGCCCGGAGCGCCACGCACCGGCCGGGACGGCTGCCCTCAAGCAACCCCACCACCGCCGTCCCGATCTGCCTGTATGGGATGTGGAGCTCGTCGAGCTCCGCGCGGATCGCCGCCGACGTTTCATGCTCTTCATTGCCAGGCTCGGGAACGCGGTGAAGGGAGCGCCGCATGTCGACGAGCCATCCCTCAAGAGAACGAGCTTCGGAGAGTATTGTGTGGAACAAATCGCTCATGGCATTTCCTTTCCCTGGCCTTCCTCATTCACTGCGCGCGCCAGGCTGATGATGTGAGGAGAAAACCGCGCGTCGAACGTGCGCACCGCAGGGCCTGTCATCTTGATGTTCTCTTCGCTCATGTCAATTTCCAGCGAGCCCCCCGGCATGTGGACCGTGACGACATCGCCGACGAGGCTGAGATGCTTCGCTGCGGCAGCGGCAGCGCAGGATGAAGTGCCGCTTGCGAGCGTGTACCCCGCCCCCCGTTCCCATATCTCGATGCGTATGTTGCTTCGATCGAGCACCTCGAGAAACTGCACGTTGGTCCGATTCGGAAAATCCGGATGCCGTTCCACCAAGGGGCCGATGCGCTTCGCCAGCTCTGCCGAAGGGGACATGCCCAAGAGCACACAGTGAGGATTCCCCATCGAGACCCGAACGGCGCGATATTCGGCCCCATCGAAGGACAGAGAAGGGCTCCCCGGCAAAAATTGTGCCTTGCCCATGGCCACGATGATCGAACGCTCTCTTCCATCTCCCGGAAGGATACGGCATTCGACCAGGCCACCCTTCGTCATGACATGGAAAGGGGCCTCGTCGACGCGGCCGCTCTCGTACAAGTAAAGGGCAAAAATCCTAAGGCCATTGCCCGACTTTTCTGCCTCAGAGCCGTCAGGATTGAAAATACGCAGCAAAAAGGCCCCAGATGCTGCAAAAGTAAGATTGTCCGCCGGCGGAAGGGGGCCATACAGTATGCCGTCGGAGCCAATGCCGCGGTTCCTGTCGCAGAGCGCGGCAATCGCATCCGCCGAGAGCGAAAGCTTGAACTCTTCCGGATCGACGACCAGGTAATCGTTGCCGAGCGCGTGGTATTTATGGGCGTGAAAGCCTTCCGGTATGCTGCGAATCGCCATGTGTTTCAATCCTCCTGAGAGCTCTCGTCGATGTGGACGCGGGGCACGCGCTTTGAGATCATGCAGACGACCTCGTAATCGATCGTGGAAAGCAGGTCCGCGATTTCCGAAACGGGAAGATTCTTCCCTCCGAAGACGACGACTTCATCGCCTGCCCTGGCCCCGGGTATGCCGGTGAGGTCCACCATCGTCATGTCCATGCACACGCGGCCCACCACAGGAGCCCGCATGCCGCGGATCAGCACGGTGGCCCGATTCGAAAGCGCGCGCGGATAGCCGTCGGCGTACCCGATGGGCAAAAGGCCTATCCTGCTGCGTCGCTTCGTCGTGAAGATGCGACCGTAGCTGATGCTCTCTCCTGCAGGCACTTCCTTGATGTGCACGATGCTCGTGGTGAGCGTCAGCGCAGGCTCGAATCCGTCGGGGAGCCCGAGCCCTGGCGCCGGGCTGAGCCCGTACAGCAGAATGCCAGGCCTCACCATGTCGAGCCTGCTGTCCGGATGAAAGAGAAGGCCCGCGCTGTTCGCGATGTGACGGTACTTCGGCACGATGCCCGCCTGCATGAACTCGGCGAGCGCGGCGGTGAACCGCTCTATCTGAAGGTTTGTAAACGTTGGATCGGGGCTGTCCGCATCGGCAAAATGTGAGTAGATGCCCTCCACCACGATCTCCGGATAGTCGGCCAGAAGTCCTGCAAAGGCTCTCGCCTTCGTCGGAGAAAGTCCCTGGCGGTTCATGCCCGTGTCGACTTTTATGTGCGCTTTCGCGCGCTTGCCCACGCTTTTGGCGGCAGAGGCGAGGATGCGCACGTGCTCTTCGGTATAGATTGTCTGTGCACAGCCGAGCCTTATGGCGAGAGAAGACCAGGAATGCTCGGGCACGCCGAACACGAGGATGGGCATGTGGACACCCGACTCCCTCAGCTCGAGCGCCTCCTTGGCCAGCGCGACCGCGCAGTAAGGCGCGCCCTCCCGCTCGAGGGCGTGCGCGACCGCGAGCGCCCCGTGGCCGTACGCGTCCGCCTTTATCACGGGACAGACGGCGCTTCCCTTGGCCAACTCGGCGAGGCGGCGGTAATTTGAGCGGATCGCAGAGAGATTGACCCATGCTGTCGTACCACGATGATCCATAAGCTATTTCCTCTTTTGCACTTTTGATCCCCGATGCGCCATGCCCTGAAGCAGAGCAGAAGGCCGCGCTGCACTTTTCATCTCTTTTTCCCATATAAATATATCTGCAACTTTTCCGATTTCGACAGAGCCTAAATCCTTCGCCATCCCCAGTGCCCTGCGCGGAACCAAGGACATCGCGCGCACTGCCTGCCACAGCGGAACTCCAGCCAGAGATGTAAAACTCCGCACAATATCCATGCCCAGCCTGTTCGAGCCCATGAGGACGTCTGTGTCGGCATATCGTACCCCGCGCTCCGTCGAGACCACATCGCGCTCGAAGTAGCGATAGGTCCCCCGCGGCAGGCCGGCTCCGACCACTGCGTCGGAAATAAGGATGAGCGAATCACTCGGAACGGCGCGGGCGCTGAGTCGAAGGCAGGTCTCGTTCACGTGAACGCCGTCCCCGTTCACTTCCACATAGTCCGGAGACCGTGAGAAGGCGAGGTTTGCGAGGCCGCCCTCTTTGTGGTCGATCCCTCTCATCGCGTTGAAGAGGTGGGTCATCGAGTACGGGTGTTCCGGAAGGGCGAGGGACTGCAGCGTCGCATCCGAATGGCCGAGCGAAACGAGCACGCCTGCATCTTGGAATATCCGGTACATCGGCCCGATGCCCTCCAGTTCCGGCGCGAGCGTGACGATTTTCAAAAGCCCCTGCGCAGCATCGAGAATCTTCCGGGCAAGCGAAAAGTCCACCGGCCTGATGTTTTCTGGCTGAATGCCACCTCGCTTCGCAGGGTTGACGAAGGGCCCTTCTAGGTAGATGCCCGGCACGGTCTCTCGGGGAAGACCAGAGGCTAAGATCGCGCTGGCGAGCGAAGCGAGGGCCCGCTCATTCCAGAGAATGGTAGGGACAAAGCACCCTACTCCCTTCCGCTCCAGGAATGCCGCAGCCTCCAGGAGGTCCTCTGGTCCTGCAACTCGCTCGAACCCCCACCTGCCGCAGCCATGCACGTGCACTTCGACGAGCGAAGGTGCCACGAAGGTATCTGCAGCGTGGATGAGCGGCGCCCCGTCGAACGACGGATCAATCTTCGCAAGCTCAGAGGGAGAAGATAATTCGTGCCAATCCTGCTCCGCGAGAATATGCGCAATCCTCCCTCCGCGGACTGCAAGGGTTGCGCGAGGCAAGATCGCATCCGGAAGAATGAGATCGGCACCTTCGATGATATAGGTGCCCGCACGGTCGTTCCAAGTCATGTACACGTATTGTGCCGGGTTGAGGCGAGTGTGTAAACCCTCGCCATAATGACCATTTTTCGGCTTTGGTATATCATCGCCCCATGACAGACCTCGCAACACTTGACACTTCGAGACTTCGATTCATCGCAATGGACATGGACGGGACCATTCTCGATGGAAAGTATCGGCTTTCGCCCCTTGTGGTGCAGACACTGAATCGACTGCAGCGGCGGGGAAAGAAACTCATCATTGCGACTGGCCGCATCTATGCGTCGGCGCAGGGCTTTCTCAGGGACGCCTTTGAGCCCGATGCGTTCGTGTGCACCAACGGGGCGGACATCTATGGCCCGGGAGGCGAGAGAATCGCCGTCCACCCCATCCCGAGGCAGGCGCTCTCCGCACTCGCCGCCGCAGGCCGACACCACGCGAGCCACGAGCTCCTCTTCTGCTGTTATGTCGGCGACCAGTGGATATACGAACAGCCCTCGGCCATGGTGGATTTCTACGAACAGCGGTCGGGCATCAAAGGCCTGAGGCAGAGCTTCGATTCGCTTGCAGGAGAGGACATCCTGAAATTCCTGGCGATCGGTCCTCACGAGACGCTGCTCCACATCCGCGACGAAATCGCAGAGAGCGCGGAGGGCCTCCTCGAAACAGCCTTCTCGCACGAGACCATGCTCGAAATTATGGCGAGCGGCGTCAGCAAATGCCGCGGGCTCGAGGAGTGCCTCCGAAGCCTGGGCGGCAGCCTCGAAGAGACCATCGCCTTCGGCGACGAAGAGAACGACCTTGAGATGCTCAAGGCGGTGAAGGTCGGCGTGGCGATGGGCAACGCGCACGCGTCGATTCAGGCCGGGGTGCCCTTCGTCACCGACTCGGTCGATGAAGACGGCGTGGCGCGCTTCCTCGAGCGCCTGTTCGGGCTTTGAACCCGTAGGCCGCCGCGCCGCAACACGTCGGCCATTCTTGACGGCCCTGCACGCCTCGACTAAAATTTGACTTCATCAGCGCCGGGGTGGTGGAATTGGTAGACACCGGGGACTTAAAATCCCTTGCTGCGCGAGCGGCGTGCGGGTTCGATGCCCGTCTCCGGCATATTTTATTATGTTTTATAACAATATCTGATAAAACTAACTTTACAAGATTTGTTACAGAGTCACCTAGGCGAATGCGTCGGAAGCACTCAACTCCCCTTCGTCTCCTCGCAGACGAGCTCGTCCATGCGGCGCAGGCGCCGGGAGAGGTCCCGGGCGAGGTTCATGATCATCATGGAAAAGGTCTTGAGGTCGAGCTTGGAGATATCATAGAGGGCCCGATTGGAGATCATCACCACGTCGAGAGCCGTCGCTGCCCGAACCGTCGCGATGCTCGGCATAATGTCGAGGAGCTCCATCTCGCCGAAGGTCTCGCCCTCCCTGAGACGAGCGATCACCACCCCCTGTTTGATGACATCAACTTCGCCGCTGAGAATGAAGTAAATTTTGTCGTTGGGTTGGCCTTCGACCTGCGGGCACTCGCCGGCCTCGAAGTGTCCTGTTTCCAAAAGAGGCTTGATCTTCTCGATTTGTTCGGGCGAAACGCCCCCAAAGAGCGAATACTTTTGAAGTGCGTTCACATCGATCATTTTCTGCGATCCCCCAACGAATGCTAAGACTTTTATAGTATAAATATTATAGAATAGCAACTCTGTTCCTTCCGCCTTCTTTTGCGGCGTAGAGCGATTCATCGGCGCGCTTTACCAAGATTTCTGCGGATGTAGCATCAAAATCTGGCCAGGAGGTAGCCCCTCCTGAAATTGTCAGCCTGATCCGCTGTGAACCATACTGGAACTCCGATTCTTCGACCATGTGACGAATGCGCTCTGCAATTTGGTAGGTATCGATCATCGATGCTCCCGGAAGAATAGTCATGAATTCTTCCCCGCCGTACCGCATTGCAATATCGCCTTCTCGAAGTGCACTTCGTATTATCTTGGAAAGGAACACCAGCACCTTGTCCCCAACTTGATGGCCATATGTGTCGTTTACGAGCTTGAAATGATCGAGATCAAATATGCAGACGCCAATCGGCGCGCTGTTACGGACAGCCCGGCCAAATTCTTCCTGAAGACGAGCCATGCCGAAACGTCTGTTGAAAAGACCGGTGAGCGAATCATTTGCGGCTAACCGTTGCAGCTGGTCATAAGAGAGCGAGTTGCGGATTGCCACAGAAAGGTTCGGAGACAGAAGATCGAGCGTGTGCTGTGCTTCTTCGCTTGGTTTACGGACAAATGCGAGCAGCATAATTGCCAGCACCACATCGTGATACACAACTGGCTCGAGAATTATCGAAGCAGGCCTAAATGTCAGCAATACTCCTTCTACCGCGATATTCTCGGGCAGCTCGATCGTAATTCGCTTTTTCCCCTGGGCTGCTCGTTTGATGAAATCCTTGTCCTTCAAGGTTTCGACTCCGTCGAGGCGAAAGGAGGCTGCTGGTCGAAGCTCATCATTCTCTTCGATCAAAAGTGCCCCTGCTTCGGCGCCTGTGTACTCAAGCATCACTGGAAGCATGCTCTCGGCAAGATCTTCCAGTTCCAGGCGAGACGACAAAAGTTTTGAGAACGATTTGACCATTGTTTCTCGTTGAAATGAGGCGTATAGATCACTGATGAGCTGATTGTACGATTCAGCACACTCTCCGAGCTCGTCATCGGAATCTTTCTTCACCATGCATTCCTGGGGGCTGCACGTCGCGATGATCTCCTCGTGTGTTTTGCTCGAAATGTAGCCGCTGATCCGCTTCATTTTATCGGCAATAAGGTGAAGCCGCGAGCCGACCACTGACTTGGCAAGAAGAATATTCACTGCACCGACAATCAAGCCGGCGATAATGCAGACAAGAAAAAACCAAGGCTGCATCGTATAAGAAGTCGGCATGCCGAGCAGCATCATGAAGAATGGAAACACCACTCCAATGGCAAAGCCGAAGCCCATCATATAGATCGCAAGATCTGTAAAAATGCGCCGAGAAAACCTGACCATCAACCGCCCCTCCGGATTAGGCAATAGTAGTCGGAGAAAGAGGTAAAATCAAGCAAAAAAAGCATCCGCCTTCTATACGCAGGCCGTTTCAGGTTAGTAAAGGGCCTTCAGCGCCAAAGTGTCAGCGTTTGCCCGAATCGTAAATCTCGCCTGCAGCCTTCGGCCCGACGGATTTGCCCGCAAAGAAGAGGAGCGCGATGATGGTGAGCAGATAGGGCAGAATATAGAAAAATTCACCCGGCAGTCCAGCGAGGAATGGTATATCCTTCGCATAGAACGAGAGCGCAGTAGAAAAGCCGAAGAAGAGCCCCGCCCCGAGCACGCCAAAGGGGTTCCATTTCCCGAAGACCAGCGACGCGAGCGATATGAAGCCCGTGCCGTGGATCGACACGAGGGTGTACTGGATGTCAGCCGTCAGCACCATGACCGCCCCGCCGAGCCCGCCGAGCGCCCCCGACACGAGCACGCCGAAATAGCGCATCTTCGCCACATTGATGCCCATGCTGGCCGCCGCTTGAGGATGCTCGCCACAGGCTCTCATGCGCAGACCGAGCGGCGTCTTGTACACGACGAACCACGTGAGGAGCACCATCGCAATCGCGATGTAGAAGGTCGGGTACACCTGATCGAAGAACATGCGGCCGAGTACGGGTATCTTGCTCAGGCCTGGCACGCTGAATTTCTGAATGCCGTTGGAAAAGGCGCGTGTCCTCTGCTGATGGAAGATGATCTGACAGAGATACACGGTGAGTCCGCTGGCGAGAATGTTGAGGGCAGTGCCCGAGATCACCTGGTCGGCCTTGAGGTTGATGCTCGCGACCGCGTGGAGAACGCTGAACACGACACCCGAAAGCAGCCCGGCCAGTAGACCATACCACGCCGCCGCAGGCGTCGTGTTCTCCAGCAGCACCGTCACCGTGGCTCCCGTGAAGGCTCCGACCATCATGATGCCCTCGAGTGCGATATTGACGATGCCGGAGCGCTCGCTGAAGAGCCCGCCGAGCGCGGTCAAAATGATGGGCGCCGAAAACATGAGCGCGATGGGAAACATCTGCAGAAAAAGCTCGAAAGTCATACGCGATCCCCTTCCGTACTGGGTGCCTGTCTGCGTTCGAATTTGTCGAGGACCATCTTGATGCCGAACTTCATCGCGACGAAGAGCACGATGGAAGCCTGAATGATGCCCGCGATCTCGCGAGGAATCCCCTGGGACTGCATGAGCGGCTGGGCTGCCTTAAGGCCTCCGAAGAGCAGGCCGGCCAAAAGGATGCCCGTAGCCTCGTTGCCGCCGACGAGGGCAACCGCGATGCCGTCGAAGCCGTAGCCTTCGGCGGCCTGGATGACGCGTCCGAAGTTGAAGGTGCCCACGGTGATCACGGCGCCCGCAAGCCCCGCGAAGGCGCCCGCGATCGCCATGGACGCGATGATGTTGCGGCTGACCTTCATGCCGGCGTAGCGGGCCGCATCTTTGTTGTAGCCGACGGCGCGCAGCGAATATCCGAAGGTCGTTTTATTGATGATAAAAGAAAATAGCACGACGGCGACGATGACCGGAATAAAGCCCCAGTTGAGGCGCGACTGCCGCGTGATGTTTTCTAAAAAAGGAGATTTGAGCAGGGCGCTCATCGGGAAGGGCGCCGTCTTGACCCTGTCGACGCTCCCGAAGATGTGCAGAATGACGAAGTTGTTGAAGTGTAAGGCGATGTAGTTCATCATAATAGTGACGACGACTTCGTGCACATTGTAGCGGGCCTTCAGAAAGCCCGGAATGGCGCCCCAGAGGGCCCCGCCCAGAATCCCGGCGATCAGGACGAGGGGCAGGTGGACCGCCCGAGGCGCGTCCACGAGGAGCGCCACGGCCGTCGCCGAAATCGAGCCGATCATAAGCTGACCCTCTGCGCCAATGCTAAAGAGCCCAGTCCGCGACGCAAACGCAAACGAGAGCCCCGTGAGGATGATCGGCATGGCCTGAATGATGAATTCGCCGATGTACCGGGTATTGATGGGTTGCCCGTTCACGATGTCGATACCTGAAAAGCCTTTGACGATCGCAGCGAACATCGACAGCGGCGAACGGCCGGTGAGGATCACGATGAGGGAACCCAACACGAATCCCAAGAGCACCGCGATGAGCGGAAGCACGATCTTTTCTTTTCTTGCTGTCATCGATTCTCCCTCCGTTCAGGCGCGAGCCGCTTCGTGGACAAGACGCGAAGCGCCGCCGCTTTTTCGGAGCGCTCCGGACATCATGAGGCCGAGCTCGTTCTCGTTGGTCGACGCCGCATCCACGATGCCCACGATTTCACCGTTGTAGATCACCGCGATCCGATCGGAAACATCCATGATCTCGTCGAGCTCCAGAGAGACGAGCAGTATCGCCTTGTTCTTGTCGCGTTCTTCGATGATCCGCCTGTGGATGTATTCGATGGCACCGACGTCCAGGCCGCGGGTGGGCTGAACCACGACGAAGACTTCGGGCGAGCGGTCGATCTCGCGCGCGACGATCGCCTTCTGCTGATTGCCGCCGGACATGGCGCGCGCCGGCGTCATGGCGCCCTGACCGGAGCGCACGTCGAATTCACGGATGAGCCTCTGCGCGTTCTCGAGAATCGCTTTTCTCCTCAAAATGCCGCGGCTTGCAAAGGGCCTTTCGTAGTAATTGTGGATGATGAAGTTTTCTCCCAGCGTGAAATCGAGCACAAGGCCGTATTTCTGACGGTCCTCGGGGATGTGCCCGAGGCCGAGGTCTATCCTCTCTTTGATCGAGAGGTTCGTTATCTCTTTATCCTTCAAAAAAATCTTACCGGATTCCACCTTGGTCAGCCCTGTGATCGCGTACACCAGCTCTGCCTGCCCATTGCCGTCGATGCCACAGAGGCCTAAGACTTCGCCCGCGCGCACCGAGAGCGACAGATTCTTGACGCCAAGCACTCCCTTGACGTTCTTCACATTGAGCTGCTCGATGCGCAGAAGCTCATCGCCCGGCTTTGCGGGCCCCTTGTCGACATGAAAACTGACCTGGCGACCGACCATCATCTCGGCCATCCTCTGTTCGTCGGTATCTGCGACAGGCACTGTGCTGACGAGTTTGCCCCGACGCAGCACCGTACAGGTGTCCGCAACTTCCTTAATTTCTTTGAGCTTGTGCGTGATGAGCAAGATAGTCTTGCCCTCCTCCACCAGCCTCCTCATGATCTGCATGAGCTCGTGTATCTCTTGGGGCGTGAGGACCGCCGTGGGCTCGTCGAAGATGAGGATCTCCGCGTCGCGGTAGAGCATCTTGAGTATCTCGACGCGCTGCTGCATGCTGACCGAAATATCCTCGATCTTCGCGCGCGGATCCACCGCAAGCCCATAGAGTTTCGAGAGATCCTCGACCTTTTGTTCTGCGGCGCGGATGTCGATGACCGGCCCTTTTCGAGGTTCCATGCCGAGGATGATGTTCTCGGTCACCGTAAAGTTGTGGACGAGCTTGAAGTGCTGATGCACCATGCCTATACCGAGCGACGTCGCGACATTGGGGTCGCTGATCTTGACCTCTTTGCCTCGTACGCGGATCGAGCCACTGTCTGGCTGATACAGGCCGAACAGAATGCTCATCAGTGTGGATTTTCCGGCACCATTTTCGCCCAAAAGAGCGTGGATCGACCGTTCTTCGATCTGAAGCGTGATGTCGTCGTTTGCTCTGATTCCGGGGAAATCCTTCGTGATGTGAAGCATCTCTACGATGTACGACACCTACAACCCCCTGGATTAAGATAGGACTAGGTTACGATGAAGAATGAGTATATCACACTGCGGGTCTTTTCGCCAGACAGGAAATGGTTATCGCTTTTTTCTTGTCCCAATGAAGAGATTGAGGCTCAGCACGAAGATCACGAGGAGCAAGGCCGCCCCCCAGGCCTTCTGGTGCCAGTCGTCGTAGGGGCTTTTGATGTACTCATAGATCACTAAGGGCAGCGCCGAGACAGGCGCCTTGAAATTCAGGCTGAGGAAGGGGTTGCCAAAGGCAGTGAAGATGAGGGGCGCGGTCTCCCCACCAGCCCGGGCGATCCCAAGGCCGGCAGCTTCCAGAATGCCGGAAGCCGCCGCGGGCACGACGATCTCGACCACCGCGCGCCAGCGGGGCACGCCAAGCGCGAGCGCAGCCTCCAGATACGAGGCCGGCACCATGTCCAGCGATTCCTTTATCATGCTGATCATGAGCGGCAGCATGACGATCGAAAGCGCAATGCCGCCCGCAAACGCCGAGAACGTCTTGAGGGGTACGACGACCCAGGTGTAGATCACGACGCCTATGACGATGGAAGGGATGCCCTGAAGGGTGTTGACCACGTTGAGGAGCGCGTCGGCCCTCTTCGAACCTTTGTGTTCGTACAGATAAAGCGCCGTGAGCAGCGAAAGGGGCAACGCTATGACAATGGCGACAACCAGCACCATGAGCGTGCCGACGATCGCCTGCACGATGCCGCCGCCCACCTCGCCGAAGGGTTTTTGTTGCTGAAAAAAGAAATCCAGATTGAGTGCCCTGCCGCCATTCACCACGACCTGTGCCAGGATGAGGAGCAAGAGGGCGACCACAACGCCGGCGGGCACCAGCACCGCGATTCGAAAGCCTATGTCCCTTCTTTTTCGGCGCTTGTATTCGCCGGCAAAAATATTATTCCCCATATGCACCCATCCTCTTGCGCATCAGTGTTCTTCCGAACCACCCTGCGATCATCGTGATGATGAAAAGAATTAGGGCGAGCCCCATCATGGCCGAGCGGTGGACGTCGCTTGCAGCCTCGTTGAACTGTGAGGCGATGACGCTCGCCAGCGTATTGCCGAGTGAAAACAGCGACGTTGGAATCCGCGTCGCATTCCCGATCAGCATGGTCACCGCCATGGTCTCGCCGAGCGCTCGTCCGAGCGAGAGCAGAATTCCTGCGAATATGCTTTTCTTCGCAAAAGGCAGCGCGATGCCCGTGATGACTTCTTGCTTCGTAAGGCCGAGAGCGAAGGCGCCTTCTCGCAAGCCCGCAGGGACATTGACGAGCGCCTCGCGGGTCATCGAGGACATGTAAGGGATGATCATGATCGCGAGCACAAGCGAAGCCGAGAGAATGCCGGCTCCGTACGGAGGCGCGCCAACCGACGTCGCGAGGCTTCTTACCAACGGAATCACGACCTCGATCCCCCACAGACCGAACACGACCGACGGAATCGAGGCCAGCACATTGATGAGCGTATTCAGTACCGAGCGGCCCCAGCCAGAACCGACGTACTCGCCCATCACGATCCCTGCGCTGAGTGACAGGGGAATCGCGATGATAAGGGCGATGGCCGAGGTCATCAGCGTGCCGATTATGAAAGGCAGGGCGCCGAAGCGGGTGGTGACGGGGTTCCACTCGGCGCCATACAAGAATGCAACCCCTTCCTGCTTTGCCGCTGGAAGAGATTGCACTACAAGGGTAAACAAAAATCCTGCGAAGATAAAAACGACGACCATCGCTGCAAAACCGAGCAGGACATTAAACCTTCTGTCATTCATGTTCCAAAAACCACATATAGAAAATTTTATTCAACGTCACCCCAATGTCAACGCGGGCCATCCCTGCGGCATCGCCAGAGCCGGCCCGCGCCACACCGGAACGTGCTTTACTTTATCAGCGCCTGGCCATTGTAGGTGATGCTCTTGACGATGGCTTCGGCCGCCTTCACGGCAGGCGGAGGAAGGGGCGCATAGTCGAGGGCGGTCACATACTGCTGACCGTCGTGGATCATCCACCAGAGAAGCTTCGCAAGCTGCTCAGCCTGCTCTCGGGATCGGTTGCCATAGTTCTGCTCGCGGTAGACGACGAGCCAGGTCAGGGAGCTGATAGGATAGCCCTCTTTTGCGTCGGTGTTGACGAGGACGATGCGCGTGTCCGCGGGGATGGCCCCCGCTGCCGCCGCCGACGTCGATGCGAGAGTCGGATCAATCCAGTTTCCGCTCGAATTCTTGATCGAGGCGACTGCCATGTTGTTCTGGTTGGCATAGGCCAGTTCGACATAGCCGATTGTGCCCTGCGCCTGCTTGACCACACCCGCGACCCCGGCATTCTGCGCGGCGCCCTGTCCTGCCGGCCAGCTCACGGAGTTCGCGTTGCCCACCTTGGACTTCCATTCGGCGCTCACTGCGCTCAGGTAGGCGGTGAAATTGAAGGTCGTCCCCGAACCGTCAGATCGGTACACAGGCATGATCGCGAGGTTGGGAAGCTTGACGCCGGGGTTGAGGTCGGCGATGGCCTTATCGTTCCACTTCGTGATCTTGCCAAGGTAGATGTCGGCAACCACCTCTCCGGTGAGCCTGAGCTTCGGGTTGCCGGGGAGGTTGTAGGTGACGACGATTGCGCCGATCACCGTAGGGATGTGGACAACCTGGCCGGGATACTTGCTGAAGTCAGCATCTTTGATGAACGAATCGGTTCCGCCGAAATCGACGACGCGGTCCTGAATATTTTTGAGGCCGCCCGAGGATCCGATACCCTGGTAATTCACCTTGACGCCGGTCAGTTTGTAGTATTCATCGAACATTTTGGTGTAGGCCGGAGCGGGGAACGTCGCGCCTGCGCCCAAGAGCGTCTGCGCACCGAGTGCGCTTGTCATTCCGACGACAAACAGAGCCAGCAGCACCAGATTCTTCGAAACTACATTTCGTTTCATCGCATTTCCCTCCACATCGTTTTTTAACCGTGTGCGCCCGTACGCCTTTCACGATCTACGACGAGAGGATATTCGGGACACATTAATAGAATTTCTGATTTATGTTAAGAAACAATTAAAAACGTGGGGCTGCCCAGATGGGCAGCCCCACGTCGAGCACTGAAATTTAAGCGTTCATGCGCTTATTCGCTTATTTTGCCGGGGTCTCCGAGACCTTGAGCTTGCCGGAAGCGATCAGCGCCTCGTACTCCTTGACCTTCGCCACGATGTCGGCGGAGAGGTTGGGGTTCTTCTCGGGGATGCCGACGCCCTTGTTCGCCACGGTGAAGGTCAGGACCTTGCCGCCCGGGAACTTTCCTTCCATGGTCATCTTGCAGACTTCGTAGGCAGCCACATCGACGCGCTTCATCATCGAGGTGAGGACAGCCGACTTGTTGCCGCTGTAGATGCCATCGTTGTACTGATCCTTGTCGACGCCGATCGCCCAGCGGATATCACCCTTCTGGGAGCGCTCTTTGGCTTCCTTGATGAGGCCGTTGCCCGTGCCGCCCGCGGCGTGGTAGATGATGTACGCACCCTGGTTGTACTGCTTCTGCGCGAGGGCCTGGCCTTTATCCGGGGCCGCAAAGTCGCCCGCATAGTCGACGAGTATCTTGCACTCAGGATAGACGGCCTTGACGCCCTGCTCGAAACCAGCCTGGAACTTCTCGATGAGCGGGAACTGCATGCCGCCGAGGAAGCCGACGATGTTCTTTCCATCGGCCTTGGCCTTGAGGCCTGCCGCAACGCCGACGAGGAAGGAGCCTTCATGCTCGGCGAATCCGGCCGAGACCACGTTCGGCAGATTCACGACGGTGTCGATGATGAGGAACTTGCGGGTGGGGTAGTTCTTCGCGACCTGGGTCATTGCCTGCTCGAAGAGGAATCCGGGGGCGATGATGAGGCTCAAGCCCTCATCCGCAAACGTCGAGAGGTTCGGGACATAATCGGCCTCTGCACTGGACTGCAGATACTTGTAATTGCCTTTCGCAAGCTTGAAATCCTGCGCGAAGCGGACGATGCCTTCCCAGGTGCCCTGGTTGAAGGACTTGTCGTCGATACCACCAACGTCAGTGACAAGTCCGACCTTGAACTGGGCAAACACTGGTGCCGCGATGAGCGCAGCGACGACAAGCACTAATAGCGCTTTTTTCATGCTTCTTCCTCCTTTTAAGGATTGCTCTCACCATGATACGCGAAGATTGTGCCAATCTATCGCACTAAGTAGGTAAATGGTAAAGCGGCGGCCGCAGATTGTCAATAAGAATTTTGCAACCGAAAGAACTATCTGGGCACTATTTTTCAGCCCAATAATTCGGCCTCGTGCATAATCGCGACACCCGCCGAGGCCCCGATGCGCGACGCGCCCGCCTCGAGCATGGCGACGGCGTCCTCATAGGTCTTGATGCCGCCGGAGGCCTTCACATTGGCGGCGTCGCCCACAGCCTCCTTCATGAGCCGAACATCCTCGACCGTGGCGCCGCCGGTGCCGAAGCCTGTACTCGTCTTCACAAAGGCCGCCCCCGCCGCCACCGCCGCCCTGCAGGCCGCGATCTTTTCTTCCTGCGTGAGATAGCAGGTTTCGATAATCGCCTTGACGATGGCAGGCTTCGAAGCCTTCACCACTGCGGCGATATCTTCGCGGACGGCATCCCAGTCTCCCGCCTTCGCCTCTCCGATGTTGATCACCATGTCGACCTCGCGGGCTCCTTCCGCGACGGCGCGGCGCGCCTCCTCTGCTTTCACGGCCGTGCTGTTCGCACCGAGAGGAAAACCGACGACGGTCGCGATCAGCACTTCGGAGCCGGCGAGCTCCCTCGCACAGGTGGAAACCCAGTACGGATTGACGCAGACTGCCTTGAATTTATACTGTTTGGCTTCCGCACAGAGGGCCTTTATCTGATCTTCCGTCGCAGTGGCCTTCAGCAGCGTGTGATCGATGCTCGCAGCGACCATCTCCTTGGTCCATTTCATGGTTTTTTCCTCCCTATTCATATCTCGATTCTATTCCGCAGATATTCGCGCCTCGTGGCGACCAGCTCCTTCAGCTCTGCAAGCATGCGCTCGTCGGCCCTTTCGGCAATCGGAAACACGAACTGTTCCGTCTCCTCGACGTAGCGATGAACGAAGACGTCATCGGTCACGTAGCCGAGGCTGATCATGTTCGAGATGCGGTCTGCGCTCTTGAGCACCTTCGCGCGCAACGACCCGTAATCGCGGATGCGCGTGAGGAATTCAGCCTTGTTCTCGACCGGCCGCCTGGTTACCTCGAGCACGAGTTTATAGACATCCACGGACTCGTCGTCGATCGAGAGGATGCTGTCGGGATCCGTCTCGGGCGCGTCTTCGAGCAGGTCGTGGATGAGCGAGGCCTTGAGCAGCACGGAATCGATGTAGCCATAGTCCATGAGAATGGCCATGGTGTCGAGCTGGTGTCGAAACATGTTGCCACCACTCCGCCTCGGCTTGCCGATGAGGCAGGTCGCAAGCTGAATGTAAGGCGCAAGGTGCATGCGTTTGAGCCGCAGCATGGCAGCCTTGTCCATGACGAGACGGTCGGAACGCAGCACCGCGCTTTGGGGGCCACTCTCTCCCGCATTCATGAAAGCTCCCGAATATAGAGGTCGAGCTTGGCAGCTTTTGTCTTAGAGGCTGCGAGCTTGTCCTTCTCCTTCTCTATGATATCAGGCGGAGCAGAAGAAAGAAATGCGCTGTTTGAGAGCTTGGACTCGAGTTTTGCGATGTAAGCCGCCTCTTTTTCCCTCTCCTTCGAGAGCCGTTCCACGAGCCTGCCGATGTCGAGGAGCCCACCCACCTGCACATGAATGGTCAGTCCCTTGCCCGCGAGGGAAACAGTGCCTTCGGGTGCCGCCGCCCCGCCCGCCTGGCCAATCGACACCGAGGAAGCCCCAGCGAGCAGGCGTATGAGAGCCACATGTTCCTGGATGAACGCCGCGTGCACATAGCCATCATCGAAGGCGAGGCTGAGCGGAATGGAGGCCTCGGGAGAAATCTGAAATTCTGATCTCAGGGTGCGCACGAGCGTGACGATCTCCTTCAGCGCTTCGAAATGTGCCTGGATATCGGGCGCCTCGCGCTCCTTGGTCCACTCGGGATACCTGGCCGAGATCAGTCTTCCTTTGGCGTTGGGGAGCATGCCGTAGATCTCTTCGGTCACGAAGGGAAGAAATGGGTGCAGAAGCCTCAGCGACTCGTCGAGGACCTTGAGGAGCACGGTGGTCGCACGGTCCTTCTCTCGTTCATCGCCGAATTTCGTCGAGAGTTTGGACGCTTCGATGTACCAGTCGCAGAAATCGTCCCAGAAGTATGCGTAGGCAGCCTGGGCGGCGTCGTTGAACCGCCAGGATTCGAGGGCCTGGCTCACTGTCCTCGCGGCCTCGTTGAGCCTGTGGAGTATCCACCGGTCGGTGTCGTTGTAGCTCAGCTCGCGTTCCGGAAGGTAGGTGCGCCCCTCGAGATTCATGAGGATGTAGCGCGAGGCGTTCCACACCTTGTTGGCGAACTTGCTGCCCATCTTGAAGCTGTCGCGGTCGATGAGGATGTCCTGGCCAGCGGCACAGTTGTAGGCGAGCGTGAACTTGAGGGCGTCCGCGCCGTATTCTTCGACGATCTCGAGGGGATCGATGCCGTTGCCGAGGCTCTTGGACATCTTCCGACCCTGTTTGTCGCGTATGAGGCCGTGAATGCAGACTTCCTTGAAGGGACTCTGACCGGTGAACTCCATGCCGGCCATGATCATGCGGGCCACCCAGAAGAAGATGATGTCGTAGCCCGTCACGAGGGCGCTCGTGGGATAGAAGTAGCGGAGATCGGCGGTATCCTTGGGCCAGCCCAGCGTGCTGAATGGCCAGAGCCAGCTCGAGAACCAGGTGTCGAGCACGTCTTCATCCTGGTAGATGTTGTCAGAACCGCACTGAGTACACACGGTCGGATCCTCGCGGCGCACCATCGTGGCGCCGCAGTCCCTGCAGTAGAACACCGGGATTCGGTGTCCCCACCAGAGCTGGCGAGAAATGCACCAGTCGCGGATATTCTCGAGCCAGTGCCTGTAGGTGTGTTCCCACTTTCTGGGGAAAAAGACGACCTCTCCGTCCTGCCAGGCCTTGAGGGCCTTGTCGGCGAGAGGCTTCATGCGCACGAACCACTGTTTCGAAAGGTATGGCTCGATGACGCTGTGGCAGCGATAGCAGTGGCCCACCGCGTGGGTGGTCTTCTCCTCGCCATTGAGGAGGCCGAGAGCTTCGAGGTCGGCGAGGACGGCTTTCCGCGCCTCGAGCACCTTCATGCCGCGGTATTTTTCAGGCACTGCCGAAGAAAGGCTGCCGTCCGGATTGAGAATATTGATGCGCGCAAGGTCGTGCCTCTGGCCGACCAGAAAATCGTTCGGGTCGTGGGCCGGGGTAATCTTCACGAGCCCCGTACCGAATGCTGGGTCAACGTAGCTGTCCGCGATGATGGGGATGATGCGGTCTGTCAGCGGCAGTCGCACTCTCTTCCCGATGAGCCCCGCGTAACGCCGGTCTTCCGGGTGCGCCGCCACGGCGGTATCGCCAAGGAGCGTCTCCGGGCGCGAGGTCGCGATCTCGATCTTGCCGCTCGGCCATTCGGGGCATGGCCCGCCCTCGAGTTCGTACCAGATGTGCCACAGCGCGCCAGGTTCTTCCTCATGCTCAACCTCATCGTCCGAGAGGGCGGTCCCGCACGAGGGGCACCAGTTCACCAGGTATTCGCCGCGATAAATCAGATTGCGCTCGTAGAGCGCCACGAACACTTCGCGGACGGCTCTCGACAGCCCCTCATCCAGCGTGAAGCGCTCCCGGCTCCAGTCGACGCTCGCCCCGATCCGAGCGAGCTGCGTGTCGATGATGGCCCTGTGTTCCATGGCCACCTTCCATGTCTCTTCGACGAAGGCCTCGCGCCCTAGCGCCTCGCGGCTGCGTCCTTCTTTTCTGAGCTTGCGCTCCACCACGTTCTGCGTGGCGATGCCCGCATGGTCGGTGCCGGGCAGCCAGAGCGTGGGGATGCCCTTCATGCGCCTGTACCGGATCTGTATATCCTGGAGGCTATTGTCGAGCGCGTGCCCCAGGTGGAGGACGCCGGTTACATTCGGAGGAGGAATGACGATGGTAAAAGGCCTCTCGTTCCTGTCTATCTTAGGCTGAAAATGGCCCTCGCGCTTCCACATCTCGTACACGCGCTGTTCGAACGACTTCGGGTCATAAGCCTTTGCAAGCTCCACCGATCTCATAGGCTCCTCCAGCATGAACAAAAAGTGCACAAAAGAATAGCGCAAAAACGCACATGCCGGGAAGGGGGCGATGATTCAAGAGAATAATTCAAGGACATCGCTCATCCCACTTTTCATCGCCCTTGCTCTTACAGCATAATAGTGGCCATGAGAGAGACAGAACCTTGGAAATTTCTCGACGCGTATCGAGATCGCGTGTTTTCAGGCAAATGGCCGACGCTTCCCCAGCTCTTCGACATCACGACGGACCGGTTCCCCGAGAGGCCCTGTTTTACGGTGTACAGCCCTCAGCGAGTGAGCCTGACCTATCGAGAGGCCCGCTCCATCATCGTCAAGGTGGCGACCCATCTGAACGCCATCGGCGTGAAGCAAGGGACCCACGTCGCGCTGACGGGAAAGAATTCGCCGGAGTGGGCAATCGCATTCCTCGCCATTCTGTACGCGGGGGCCGTGGTCGTCCCCATCGACTACCAGCTTCAGGTACAGGAGATCATCACCCTGATCAGGGCCGGCGATGCCACGGCAGCCTTCGTCGACGAAGAAAAATTCGCGGAGATTCGGAAAGAATTCCACGACATGCCCTGCTTTTCCCTTGCAAAGGGCGTCGGAGAATATATCTACGACGTGGCCCCACCTCAGGGCTTTACATTCGAGCAGCCAAAGATAGATGCAAAACACAACGCCGCCATTCTCTTCACCTCGGGCACCACGGGCGTTCCCAAGGGCGTGGTGCTGAGCCACGAGAATTTCGTGTCGGACTGTTTTCTCGCACAGGCCAACCTCAACATCTCGCACGAGGACGTGTTCTACGCACTCTTGCCGATCCACCATTCCTACACGATGCTCGCGGTGTTCATCGAATCGTTCTCGGTGGGGGCCGAGCTGGTCTTCGGCAAGCGCATGGTCGTCAAGCAGATACTCTCGGACTTGAAAGAGGCAAAGGTGACGATGTTCCTCGGCGTGCCCATGCTGTTCAACAAGCTCCTCGCCGGCATCATGAAGGGCGTGAAGGAAAAAGGCTTGTTTGCCTACGCCATGATCAGAACACTGATGGCGATCTCGGGAGCTATCAAGAAGGTGACGGGCATCAATCCCGGCAAAAAACTGTTCCGCTCGCTGCTGGAAAAGGCGAGCCTCTCCTCGATCCGAATCTGCATTTCGGGCGGTGGTCCCCTCGACCCCAAGGTGTTCCGACAGTACAACGAACTCGGCATCGACTTCGTCCAGGGCTACGGGCTCACAGAGACATCGCCGATACTCACGCTGAATCCTGTCGAGCACTACAAAGAGACCTCCGTCGGCAAGACGATCCCAGAAGTCGAAATGCGCATCGAAGAACCAAACGAAGACGGCATCGGAGAGATCGTGGTCCGAGGTCCCATGGTGATGCAGGGCTATTACAAGATGCCCGAAGAGACGGCCCAGGTGCTCTCTCAAGACGGCTGGCTCAGGACAGGCGATTTGGGGAAGCTGGACAGTGAAAATTATCTCTACCTCGCGGGGCGAATCAAGAATCTCATCGTCACCGAGGGCGGCAAGAACGTCTATCCCGAAGAGATAGAGAACGAGTTCCAGCTCTACGACGAGATCGAGCAGATCCTCGTGCGCGGGTACAACCCTCAGGGGAAATCGGTGGCGGAAGAGATCGAAGCCCTCGTCTACCCGAATCAGGACTGGATATCTCAAAACCACCTGGAGACGCGCCAGATCGAGGCGCGCATCCACGACATCATCACCGAGGTGAACCAGAAGCTGCGGCCCTATCAGAAGATCACCCGCACGCACATCTTGCACGAGCCGCTCGAGATGACGACCACTAAGAAAGTCAAGCGTCAGAGCGCCAAGATATAGCTAGTGTTCTCAACCTTGTGCAAGGCAGAGGAAGAAGAAAATGAGGAGCCGCACGCCACAGGGGCCGAAGAAGGAGGGCACCTCCATTGCGCCCCGTCAGGCGACTTTTGTCCACCTTATTCTTTTCTCAACACCGTGACGCAGTTCGTGACGCTCGAGCCGCCGACATTGAAGGTGACGCCGACGGTTGGGCGCTTTTTCGTCGGGGCGGCGCCGATGGGCTGTCCGATGAGCTGCTTGTAGACGAGAGCGTGCATCGAGACGCCCGTAGCGCCCACGGGGTGTCCCTTCGCCTTAAGGCCCCCGGAGAGGTTGATCGGGCAGTGCTCGTCCTCGCGGGTGAATCGTCCTTCCATGTAGTCGTAGCCAGCGCGGCCGTCGGCGGATAGGCCGAGCGCCTCGGTGCAGAGGAGCTGATTGATCGTAAAGCAGTCGTGCACTTCGGCCAGGTCCACATCCGCGATCGTGATGCCTGCCTCGGAAAAGGCCTGCTGGACCGCCCGCTTGCCGGCTATGAGTTCGTGCATGTTCGGGCGCACCGAGAGAGGCAGGCGCTCGTTGACTTGTGAGATGCCCGCCACCTTGACCGCCTTTTCGGATTTTGCGAGCGAAAGATCGTCGCGGACCAGAACGAGTGCGGCGGCGCCGTCGCTGACGAGCGAGCAGTCGTGCAGCCGCAGAGGCTCGGCGATGAGAGGATTCTTCTCTTCGGGAAGCGCGAGGATAGCCTCCGCGGTCACAAGGCCGAGGCGGTCTGCGACGCCGCCCTTGCCGAAGTGCGCGAGGGGATTGTCGATGCCGTTTCGGTAGTTGAGCGCCGACACCGCAGCGAGCATCTTCGCGAGGACTCCCCGGTCAAGGCCGTACCTGACCGCGTAGCCCTTGGCGTATTCCGCGAACAGGCCTGGGAAGGTGTAACCTACTGCGCCCTCCTCTGGCCAGTACGAACAAGTTGCGAGCGCGTGCGTGACCCCCTTCGTGTCGAGGAGATTCATCTTTTCGACGCCGAGAACGAGGGCGATGCGCGCCCGGCCTGACTCGAGGGCGTAGATTGCGTTGTAGATCGCCACTGAGCCCGATGAGCAGGCGTCCTCGACGCGGTTCATCGGTTTAAAGCGGAGCGCTTCTGGAGCGATCTCGGGCGCATAGGCCGCGATGTGCTCTTGGTTTGCGAACATGCCGGGTGCGCAGGAACCGACCCACACGCCATCGATGTCGGATGCGTCGATGCCCGCGTCGTGGATCGCGCCTCTCCCTGCCTCGAGCATGAGATCGTAGATCGAGCGGAGGTCGGCGACTTCGCCGGTTTCCTTGTTTTTCTTGACAAAATTGCCGAACTGGGTGTTGTAGGCTCCCACGATGCTGACGTTTGTCACGATGGTTCTCCTTAATTTACAACTTCGCGCCGATAAGGCGGCATCGATCAATTCGCGACATTGAGGCCGCACCAATCATTTTACGCTGATTTCAGCTATGAATTCATTCAAAAGCTTGAGGAAGAGCGACGGGTTCTCGACGATGACTGAGTGCCCTACGCCTTCGAGCAGCTTGAGGCGCGCGTTGGGGTAGGCGGTGGCTGTGGCCCTCGCCATCTCTTCGGTGATGATGGGATCGATGTTTCCGCGCAAAACAAGCACGGGCCCAGCGTAGGACGCACACTTCGAAGTGATGTCGAAATGGGAGAGCGCCTCGGCATTGCCGACCCATGCGGGGGCGGCCATCCTCTGCGCATCGTCGACGAGCTCCTGAAAGAGAACTTCATCCTTTAGGGTAGGCACAACAGCTCTCAGCGCCTGCTCGAGGATCGCACGATTCGTCCGCATCATTTCGATGAGATGGTGTCGATCCACTGGTGTCACAAGGCCATTCGGCGCACCGGAATCAACCAGCACCATGGCGCGCACGAGGTCCGGTCGCGACAGCGCGAGCGCCTGCACGACGCAGCCGCCGAGCGAGTGCCCTACCACGACCGCATTCCGAATACCCCGCGCATCTAAAAAGCCCGCGACGCTCTCGGCGTAGCGCTCGATGCTGATATTCCCGGAGAGCGCTGAGGACCGACCGAAATTCGGCATATCAAGCGCCACCGTGTAAAATCCCTGCACATCCATCACTCGCGTGAACCATCTTGAAGAACCAGTATTTCCATGCACGTACACGAGCGGAACACCCACCCCCATTTCAACGAAAAACATCGAAACCGCGCCTACCGCGACGACACCGCTCTCCATACTTCCTCCGAAGCGCTCATACGCGAGCTTCACGCCACGCACTAGCTTTACGCTATTCACTTGCATGTCAGCCATCTCTGCGCCTCCCCGCTCCTAAATCCCAAGGTACGATTTAATCACATAGGGGTTCGTCTGGAGCCCCTCGGCGCTGTCCTTTAGCACGATGCGGCCGTTCTCGAGCACATATCCGCGGTCGATGGCCTTCAGGCTTTCGCGCACGTTCTGCTCCGTGACCAGGATCGAGACCGAGCTCTTCAGCCTTTTCAGCACCTCGAACACCTCCGCCACTATCGAGGGCTGAAGGCCGAGCGAAGGTTCATCGAGGATGAGGAGCCTGGGCTTCGACATGAGGGCTCGGCCTATGGCCAACATCCGCTGCTGGCCGCCGGACATGGTGCCGGCACACTGGGTGCGCCTCTCTTTCAGAATGGGGAAGAGTGTGAACACTTTTTCCAGCTGGGTGGGGATGTCGTCCTTTGCATGGGGAATGTAGGCGGCGCCCAGCACGAGGTTGTCATACACAGACATCCCAGGAAAGAGTTCCCTTTCTTGCGGCACGAGGGCTACCCCCATCCTCGCGATGGCGTAGGTCTCAGCGCCATCTATCCTTTGGCCGTCGAGTTCGATGCTGCCCTTCCATGGCTTCACCATGCCCATGACGGCGCCGATCAAAGTCGACTTTCCTGCGCCGTTGGGGCCGAACAGCCCTACCGATTCGGCGCCGACCTCAAAGTCCACCCCATCGATGACCTTCATCCTGCCATAACCGCAATCCAGATTCTGTATTCTGAGCATCAGACGGTCCCTCCCCCAAGGTAGGCTTCGACGACGCGAGGATTTTTCGATACTTCCTCGTACTTGCCCTCCGCGATCAGTTCGCCGGCCTCGAGCACGATCACCCGGTGCGTCAGTTCTCGGATGACACCCATGACATGCTCGATCACGCCCACCGCGAGATGCCGTTCCAGAGCTATTCTCTGCACCATTGCGATGAGGTCTTTCGTCTCGTCACTGTTGAGCCCGGCCATGACTTCATCCAGGAACAGCACCTCCGGTTCATTGGCGAGCGCCCTCGCGATTTCCATCTTTTTTATTTCGAAGATGCTGAGGCGGCTCGTGTCCCTGTCCAGGCCCGTAAGTCCAAGCTCATGGCACAGCGCCTCGGCCTTTGTGCGGGCCTCTCTCAGTCCATGGCCCTTCGCAAAGATGGATCCCACCATGACGTTCTCTATCAGCGTGAGATTTTCCAGAGGGTGAATCAGCTGGTAGGTCCGCGCGATGCCCCGTCTGGCGCGCTCGTGCGCCGGCATGTAAGTGATATCCGTGCCTTTGTATTCGATGAGTCCCTCGCTTGGCATAATGATTCCCGATATGAGGTTGATGAAGGTCGTCTTTCCGGCGCCGTTCGGGCCAATAATGCCGAGGATTTCTCCTTCTTCCATCGAGAATGAAACCTTGTTCACCGCGACAAGGCCCAAAAAGCGCTTCGTGAGGTTTTCGGTCTTCAGCTTGATCATGCGCTCCTCCCGTCGGCCCCGTGCGGGGTTCGGCGCACAAGCTGCCGCAACCCTTGCGGCATGAAGAGTATGACGACGACGATGATGATGCCGTACACCACGAGGTGGCCATACGGAATTTTCAACTTGAGCCACTCGGAGACCAGACCGAGGAGGACTGCGCCGAAGATCGGCCCCGTCGTGCTGTACACGCCGCCCAAGAGGGCCATCGCCAGAGGCAGAAGGGTAAAGTCCGCGCTGAACACCGCATCCGGGGTGGCAAATCCGTACGACTGGACAAAAATGCCGCCCAGTAGTCCTTGAATGGCGGAGGTGACGACAAAGGCTAGAAGCAGCCAGCGGAATATGTCGATCCCTGACGATTTGGCCGAAACCTCATTGTTGCGGATTGCGGTGAGGGCGAAGTGGATCTTGCTCTTCTCAAACCACGTGGAAGCCGCCACAGCCACCGCCAACCCTGCGAGGACAAGCCAGTACAGGCTGTTGGCCTTGCCCCCGAAGACGACACCCTTCTGAATGACCACTCCCTCAGGACCTCCCGTAAAATCGTGGAGATTGTGGATGATGATCCTGAAAATTTCTCCGAGGGCGAGCGTCACGATCGAAAAATACATCGCCCGCAAACGCAAGATGAGGAACCCAATGACAAAAGCGACGCCCCCTGCAAAAATCGCCGCGAACAGTATCGAAAACCATGCGGGCATCCCCGCACGGACGACACTGAGGATAGCCGCGTAAGCCCCAATGCCGAAAAGGCCAGCTATGCCAAAGGAGATCTGTCCTGAGCGGAGCAGCATGTCCCAGGTGATCGCCAGCGCCATGTACATCATGATGTTGCGCGCGACCTGCAGCGGATAATCGCCCGCAAAGAACGGCAAGGTCACTGCGAGCACTCCAAAGAGCAGGGCGAAAATTCGGGATGCGGTGCGGTTCATGACTTTCTTCCTTTTAAGGAGCGTGCCAGTATCACGACGATGATCAGAACAAAGAACACGATCTCTGCCCAATCCCGAGTAGGGCGGAATGCGCGCAAGAAATTTTCCGCAACTCCCAGGAGTACGCTCGCGCCGAGTATGCCAGGTATATTGCCGATGCCTGCCATTGCGATGAGACAAAAACTCTTCATGGTGAAGGGAGAGCCCACGCCGGGGAAAATGGCCGACTTGGTGAGGAAAAGCGCCCCCATGGCGCCGACGAGCGCAAGCGCAAGCGCAAACACAAGGCCATAGGTTCGATAGACATCGATCCCGACAATCGCGGCCCCCCGCGGATTCTGGCCGACCGCGACCGCCGCCTTGCCGGTCATCGTTTTCGTAAGAAAAAATGTAAGGCCGTACGCGAATATGATCGCGACGGCTACAAAGACGAAGGACCAGACACCAAACGAGATGTCTCCGATGTCCATGGACGCGGAGACATACTCGAGCGGCATCTTGTATGTCTGAGAAGTGAAGATGAGGTTTATGGCCTGACTGAATGCGATGGCAAGTCCGAACGTGAGGATGAGCTGATTCAGTTCAGGAGCCTTGAGAGCCCGCCGAATCGTCAGTTGGAACACGACCCAGCCGAAGATCGCAGTGACGATCGCCGTGGGGAGGATCGCCACAAGCGGATCCATGCCTAAAGCCTTGCATCCGAAATACGCGGCGTAGGCGGCAAGCATCATACATTCGCCGTGGGCGAGATTTACGATATGGACAATGCCGAGCACCAGCCCCATCGGGATGGCGACCGCTGCATAGAGGCCAGCGGCCTGCAATCCATAGATGAGAACCGTCGGCTTCCACACAATGAGTGCCGTCATCGCGGCAATGCTCAGCGCAGCGATGATCGCCACACGTCGTTTCACTATCATTTGGTTGCCTGTATGTTTCTTGTGTCATCTCGAACTATCGCCGCAGCTCGAGGCATACAGCCTCTCGCTGCGGCGGGTTTCAGACCATGGAGAAGTTACTTCCACGCGGGGAACGGATACACCGGCGCTGCGGTCGCCGCCTCGAAGGGCCAGATGACCTGCTGTTCACCATTCTGCCACTGGAGTATCTTCTGTCGGGTAATACCCTGGTGTTTGATGATGTTGGATGGCTTGAAGGTGATGGTCTCACCGAGCGGAGAGGCATACTTTGTCGCCTCTAGGGCCTTTACGAGCGCGGTAGTTTCGGTCGTTCCTGCCGCCTTGATGCCATCGGCAAGGATGTACACCGCGGAGTAGGCGAGCGGAGCGAAGTAGGTGGCTGGCTCCTCCTTGTATTTCGCCACGTAATTCTTGAAGAACTTTGCGCTCGACGGATTGTTGTTGTTCATCGCCGTGGACCACATGCCATAGAGCATGACATTCGGAGAAAGTTTGGATGCGCCAAAGTCGATAGGCCATCCGGGAGGAGCTCCGAGGTAGATGCCAGGGCTGAACTTCATCGCCTTGGACTGCTCGAGCAAAGGAAGGGCATCGGCGTCGTATCCCGCCCAGATGAAGAGATCCGGCTTGAAGGCCTTTGCGGCCTCGAGGACCGCAGTGTAGTCGCCGCCTCCCAAGAGAGCGCTCTTGAACGACGCGCCGTCGATGGTGTAACGCTTGTCACCGCCGAAGAGAACCTTCGTTGCATCCCACGAGGACTTGCCGAATGCTCCTTCCTCGTACGCGAGGAATATCTTCTTTATTTGAATGTTCGGATACTTCTGCTGGATCGCATTCCAGCCTTCGGCGTAGGAAGCGCCCTGATTGTAATCCCATGGGTGGAGGTGGAAATAGAAATCCGATTCGGGGCTCGGGCCGAGCGCCTTCTCGACCGTGGCGCTGCCTGCCGCGCCGGTCGCCATGACCACCTTGTTGTACTTCTTGAACGCCGGAATCTTGCCGAGCTCGGCGCCCGACGCCATGCCGCCCACAAAGACGTCCACCTTGTCCACGGTGGCCAGTTTCTCGACGGCGGCCGCGGCCTTGTCGGCCTTGCCCTCATCGTCGACGACGATGAGCTCAAGCTTTTTACCGAGCACGCCGCCGGCAGCGTTGATCTCGTCCACCGCAAGCTGGGCGGCGGCGCTGCCCTGCTTGCCCGTAATATCGGCCAGCGTCCAGATGCCGCCGATCTTGATGGTGCCTTGCGCATATGCACTGCCCACGAAGAGCGCGAGCACTGCCAGTGCGAACATTCCTCTTTTCATGAATGCCTCCTAAAAACCGCCCCTTAAAGCCGCGGCTTTTCTATTATCCAGCCAGGCTGCGCCCGGCCGACAATGACCTTGATGCAAACCAGCGGGTATGGCCAAAAACGTGTTCAGCGCGCTGCATCTTCCTGCCATGGCCCCCACTGCACCACGGTGCTCGCCCACACGAAACCGAGCCCCGCCCCAACCATCACGATCCTGCTTCCCTCTCGTATCTTCCCCGTCTCCAACCCAAGCTTTATCGACAGAAGCTGGTCGTTCTGCCCGAGGTGCCCATAGTCTTCGAGGTAGGTCGACTGGTCCTCCCTCAGGCCCAGTTCCTGAAGGGCCGCCAGATGCGCGCTCCGCTTGAAGTGGAGAATGGCGAGATAATCGATGTCCTGCTCGCCAAAGCCGCTTTTACGCATCGATTCACGAATGACAGCATAGAAGTTCGGCATCGTGACCTCGCCGAGCCTCTGCTTGAACGCCTGCTCATCGGGGACGACGAAGGATGCACGCTGCACATCCTCAGGCCTAGGCGGCCAGGCCTTCGAGCCCAGAACTGGTACGACGCACATCTCCGAGAGAGAGCCGTCGCCCTTGAAGGCCGAAGAGAGCACGACATTCCGCCCGAGATTCTTCTTGAGCACGCAGGCAGATCCGCCGGATCCGATGTCCATCATGAACCGTGTCGCCGGGTACGCAGGATCGATCAGATCATTGTTCCGGTACCCAGAGACGAGGAGAACTGTATTCAGGTCATCCCTAGCCAGCATGAGCGACTTTGCCACGTCCATCGCGACCATCATCGAGCCGCACATCGCTTCCATATCGAAGCTCCACGCGCGAGTCGCACCGAGCTTGTTCGCCACAGAGAGCCCCGCGAGCCAGCAGGGATAGTCTTTGTGTTGGGCACCGCACCAGATGAGCAGGTCGATCTCTTCTGCTCCAATCCCTGCATCTTCAAGCGCCGCATGCGCAGCCATCAAGCCCATGAAGCTCGTCGGCTCCTCCGGCCCCGCGATCGGCTTTCGCACAATGCCGAACTTGCGCGCAATGACATCTTCGGGCACGGCCGTCTCTTGTGCTAAGTCTGCCGCAGTTTTGTAGCGCTTCGGTATGTAAAGCCCAATCCCCGCAATTCCTACGTGCATTCCCCTCTCCCTTCGGGCGCGCAAATAATGAATCATCTCTCACAATATTGTCGAACGGTTTTCGCCATTCGTCAAGGGGCAATTTTATATTTTTTAATACGGAATCCATCAGCACATTGTATGTTGAAATTATTTTATTATTATATAATAAAATAATTTCAACATACAATGATTACACACCATGTGTAGCATTTTGAATTTTTTCACTTGCGCATATAAAAAAGCAGAGTTATACTCAATCTATGTAAGAAGTGAATCAATTCTCACTTCGAGGGTCGACGATGAATTCAAATACGCGGCAAGCGCTCATAGACAGCGCAGTAACTCTTTTCTCCACAAAGTGGTACGGTACAGTGTCAGTGGCGGAGATATGCCGGGCCGCCGGCCTCTCCAACGGCGCATTCTACCGGTACTTCAAAAGCAAAGAAGAAATATTCTGTGCAATTCTAGACCATGTGGTGCGGCAGATCGAGCGGGCGCTCAAGCCGCTGGCTAGCATGCCCCCCTCCCAGAGACTGCCCAATTTCGTCTCTATCATTTACACTTTCTCGCAGGCCCATACGCCGCTCGTGCGAGTGTTCCGCGAAGGGCAGTACCGACTCTTCCAATACGAGCGAAAGCTCAAAGATGTCTACCGGCACGCCTTCCATCTGGTCTTTGGGAGGGCCCCTTCGATCGCGGAGTACCTCTTTGCGCTCGCCGGACTGCGCTTTGCGAGCATCCGTGCAGCGCTACACCAAATTCCCGTGCAGACCGATGCGCTGGTGATGATTTTGAGGGAAGGACTTCTGAAGCCGCAGCCCATCAATACCGAGCGGATATTTTCCACATCGATCACGCCGCTGCCCATCGAGCTTTGGCCGGACAACAGATACCTTTTGCTCGCCGAGGGGCGCAAACTCTTCGGCGAAAAGGGATACTTCGAAACCAACATTCACGAGGTAACCTCGAACGCAGGACTGGCCATCGGTTCCTTCTACCGTTACTTCGAAAGTAAAGAGGCCTTTTACAAAGAAGTCATCCGTTCGGTAGGGAAAGATGTGCGCCACTTCATCAGCATGAACCTCGGAAGCGGCCTCAACCCCGTCGAACGAGAAATGCGCGGACTGTGGCTCTTCATTCTCTTTCTCTCGATGGACCGCTACTGCTACAACATCGTGCGCGAAGCGGAATTCGTGCTTCCGAACGAAGTGCGGGACTACTACGACGCATTCCACAGAGGCTACCTCAAGCGGGAGAATCCTTCCTTCACCTGCGATACAACGACCTGCATAGAATTCATGCTCGGGGTGGCCCATTACCTTGGCATTGAAGTTATTTTCGACAACTCGCCGGAGATCGCCCGTCAGACTATCGAGGAAATGGGAGAGTTGTACATGCACGGGCTGGGCGACGGTGCGCATCGATAGAGGGAGGAACATATGCCAAAGGCAGTGATTGTCGGTACAGGGCTGTATGCGCCCGGATCGCCGATTGACAACGCCATGCTGAAAAAGCTGACGGGTGTCGAATTCGACACCGAGCGCCTGGAAACGAAGCTGGGCATCCACAAGAGACACATCGCGCGCCTGTCCGGCCTTCGGGAGAGCACTGCCGATTTCGCGGAGAAGGCGGCCCGCCGTGCGCTCGAGGCTGCCGACGTCGATCCTGGGAAAGTCGGGCTTTTCATCGTCGCAACGGACACTCCTGAATACATTTCGCCCGCGACTTCGATCGTCCTGCAGGGGCGGCTCCAGGGGAGAGAGACGAGCGCGAAATCCTTCGACCTGGGGGCTTCCTGTGCAAGCTTTGTCGAGGCCCTCGATGCGGCAGCGCGGCATCTCGTCACCGATCCGAGCCTGAGGTATGCGCTCGTCGTCGGCGTGTACAACATGCCCGCATACATCAGAGACGGCGATGCCTTCGGCTGGTCCATCTTCGCCGATGGCGCCGGAGCCGTCGTGCTCGAACGCAAGGAGGAGAGCAGCTCGGGATATATCGAAGGCGCCTTCGTCACCGACGGCACCCAGTGGAATTTTGTCGGCGTCTATGCCGGTGGGACAAAACTGCCTATGACGCACGAACGTCTCGATTCAGGAGAATACGGCCTAGAGCTTCTGCAGAGGCTGCCGGGGGACAGAAACGTCAAGCTCTGGCCTCCCCTCGTGATGCGTCTTCTCGACAAGGCTGGGTTGCCTCAATCTGCGGTAGATCACTATCTGTTCACCCAGATCAATAGATCTGTGATCGAACAGGTGATGGAAGCCCTCGGGGAACCGCTCGAGAAGACGACGATGGTGATGAACCGCTATGGCTACACAGGCTCGGCCTGCATTCCGATGGCTCTCCACGAGGCCATTCAGGCGAGGCGCATCGAGAAAGGGGATGTGGTCGTCCTTGTCGCATCCGGAGCAGGCCTCGCCGTCGGCGCCTCACTCCTAAAGTTTTGAGCGCACACCGCCAGATTCAAGGCGGTTTATTCCATGGTGAGGAGGTACTATGAACTTCAAGAGTGAATATGCGCGTAAAATCATCTCCATTTCCGAGGCGGTCTCGAAAATCAAGAGCGACGACAATATCGTCGTGGCGATGTGCGCCTCCGAGCCGCAGGGCTGCATGACCCAATTCCACACAGTGGCCGACGGTGTCGAGAACGTGCGCGTCTTTTCCTGCCTTACGCTGAAACCTTACGATTTCTACATGAAACCCGAAATGAAAGGGCACTTCGAACTGGCGAGCTGGTTCCATGCCCCCGGGTCCAGGGCCGCGCTGAAGAACAACACGGGCACCGTGACCTACGTGCCGAACATGCTCCACCGTTCCGCCACCGATTTCATCTTCGCGCGCAAGCCCAATATCTTCTTCGGCACCTGTACGCCTCCAGACAAGCACGGCTACGTGTCGCTCTCCCTTGGGATCACCTACGAAAAAGACATTTTGGAGAATGCCGACCTCACGATCCTCGAGGTGAATCCGCTTCTGCCTAGGACCTTCGGAGACACGCACCTCCATGTTTCGCACGTGGATTATTTTGTCGAACACGAACAGGCTGTCCCAGAGCTGCCCTCTCCTCAGCCCAGCGAAACAGACCTCACTATAGGCAGCTACATCGGCGAGCTCGTCGAAGACGGATCGACCATCCAGCTCGGCATCGGAGGCATCCCGAACGCCGCCGCCCTCGCGCTGCGAAACAAGAAGAACCTCGGCGTCCATACGGAGATGATCGTCGATTCGATGATGGAACTCTACGAAATGGGAGTGATCACCAATACGGCCAAGGCCTTCCACAAAGGCAAATTCGTCGCCACCTTCGCCATGGGATCGCGCAAACTGTACGATTGGCTCGACGACAACGTGGGGGTGGAATTCATGCGGGGCAAGTGGGTCAACAGCCCGGCGGTCGTCGCCCAGAACTCGAAGATGGTCTCGGTCAACACGTGTCTGATGGTCGATCTCACGGGCCAAGTGGCGAGCGAAAGCCTTGGACCTGTGCAGTATTCGGGCACCGGCGGCCAATCAGACACCGCAGAGGGCGCCGTCGAAGGCTTCGACGGCAAGGGCAAGAGCATCATCGCCTGCTACAGCATCGCGAAGAACGGCACCGTGTCCACCATTGTGCCGATGCTGCCAGAAGGCACTGCCGTGACCCTGCACCGGAGCTTTGTGGACTACGTGGTGACAGAATTCGGCATTGCCAGCCTGCGCGGCAAAACCGTGCGCGAACGTGCGCGCGAGCTCATCTCGGTGGCGCACCCCAATTTCAGGGGAGAGCTCACCGAAAAAGCAAAGGCTATCGGATACCTGTAATCGAAGGATGGCCTCGGCGATCAATCGCGGCCCTCTTTGCTGCCGAGGTGCGCCGGTTCGGGCCCCAGACCCAGCGCGTTTTGTATTTTTCCAGACGGCCCGAGCCCGTCGATGCTCTTTCGACACTTTTTCTCCGGATTGACCGGTGAGCGCCGGAAAGGGAAAATGACCTCATGTACTGCGACGCACATATTCACCTCGTAGACCTGGACGGGCGTGATCCGGGTTTCGCGTCCAAATCCTTTCATTTTCCCTGGCGCGGCGCCGCGGTGTCGCACGACCCCGCCGAGTTCTTGCAGAGCGAAGAACTCCGGGCGAAGATGCCGCCAACCATCGCAGGTTTCGGAATTCACCCCCAGAACCCCGACATGGGGAATGCGGATTTTCTCGCTTCTCTCTGCGACGCGAAGAGAATCCAGTTCATCGGAGAGACGGGTTTCGACTTTTTTGGCGATGGGCCGCTCCTGTCCAGAGATCCCGAGGCCATCCGGCGGCAGACCGAGGCATTCCTGTTTCAGGTCCGCCTCGCAGCCAGCGCCGATCTGCCGCTCGTCGTCCATCTCCGAAAGGCGATAGATGTCCTCATGGCGCACGGCCGGGAGCTCCGCGGAGTTCCTTCGGTCATCTTTCACTGCTGGCCTGGCAGACTCGAAGAGGCGGCCATGATCCTCAAAAAGGGCATCAATGCGTACTTCTCCTTCGGCACGCCCCTGCTGCGCGACTCGAAGCACGCGATAGAATCTCTGACAGGTCTTCCACCGTCGCGGATACTGTCGGAGACCGACGCGCCATGGCAGCCGCCGCACGGCTTTCCATGGACGACACTCGAGCACATCGTCGATGTCGTCGACAAGATGGCCCGGGTGCTGGGAACTCAACCGGAGGCGCTTGAAACCCTCCTTGAGAAAAATTTCGCGGCCGCATATCTCTTGAATGATTGAGCCTATACCCGATTGCATGATAATACCGGAGCATAATCTTATGACAAATTTACACGGTGGCACTTCCTACGAATCCGGATCGTTCCTCGACAGGACCCGGATTGTTGTGAGTGAATCCGGCCTGCGCGCGCTGGCCGAAGCGCATGTGGCGGTCTACGGACTTGGAGGGGTCGGCGCAGCGTGCGCGCTGGACCTCGTGAGGGTTGGCGTCGGCCATCTGCATGTCGTTGATTTCGACACGGTCGAGCCTTCGAACTTGAACAGGCTGGCGTTCGGCTTTCAAAGGTACGTGGGATGGGCCAAGACCGAAGCATTCATCGCCGCGGCCCACGAGATAAACCCACGCGTTGACATCGTGGGCGAAAAGATGTTCTTTTCGGCCGACACTGCCGCCGAGGTTGTTGCCCGCGAATGCTCCGTCCACGCAGACTGCGTCGATTCGCTCGGCCCGAAAGTGAGCCTCATCGCCGCCCTGCGCCGTAAGAACTTCATCTTCATCTCGAGCATGGGGACAGCTGGGCGACTCATGCCCGAACGCCTAAGGCTCGGCCCCATGGCTTCGGTTAAGGGCTGTCCCTTGGCCCGGGCCGTGCGCCAGAAACTCTCAAAAATGCAGATACCGCTCGATTTTCCCGTCGTGTGGTCGGATGAACCTGCCGTCAAGCCGATTCCTCAGGAGGGGCGGCGGGGAATACAGGGGTCCACCCCCTTCGTGCCTCAGGCGGCGGGACACTTCATGGCCTCGTGGATCGTGCGGTCAGTGCTCTCAACCTTGGGTAAGGCTTGAGAGTACTAACCACCGAACAAAAATCGCTGCGGGTTCTCGCTGCAGAAGAGCATTTTGAGCTCGGGGTCCAAGGCACTTTGGGAGAAGGACTCCAGATAATCCCTGTATGAACGGACTTTGAAGAGGTTGACCATAAAATCCGATCCATACATGATGCGCCGCGACACCTTCTCCGCCTCGGACGGACCTAGCCTTCTGAACAGCGCAGACAGCTCTCCATAAAACGAGGGTTCTCCGGCCGTAAAGGAAAAATCCGTATAAACATTCGGATATTCCCTCATGAATTCAAGAATATCCTCTCGCCAATCCGCTTGCTCCTTCCCGCTGATTGTCCGGATATGGCGCTTGCCCATGTGGGCGAAATTGAGCACGAGGTTGGGGTATTTTTTCAGCGCCGGCCCGTATCTTGCCGGGGCCGTGTACAAGAGCGCATCCTCGAGCGACACGATGCGATACCCCTGGTCATCGCAGTGCGTGGTGATGGGGATGCCTCTCGATTCGGCAAATGCGTAGAGCAATTCGACTTTCTCTCTCTCCACAGGATCGTCGGGCCAAGGGTCGAATCCAAGGGGCGGGTAGAGTTTTATGCCCGCAAAGAGGCCATAATGCTGCGGCGCTCGGGTGGCTGCATCCGCCCCCTCCGCCGAAGTCGCGAGGAAACGTCTCTCCAGTTCACTTTCATCCCGCGTATAGCCCGCAAACCACTTCTCGAGATACGCCGCGAGCCCTTCGAGCGTATAATTTTTTGTGTTTACGCCCAAAAAAGGATATATCCGGAGAATTCCTCCGGGGCGCTTCGCTCTATAGGCACGGATCGCGAACATCACATCGTTGATCTGCGCTTCGATGGGTTTCTGCGGAGTCCGCCTGTAGTACGTGTTGAAGGTATACGAGGATGGCGCCATGAAATCCATCACGAGAGGCGTCAGGACAAGAGAGTCGAACGCTTTTCCGGCGACATGGAGGGCCCCATTGCGCAAAGGGGCGGCTTCCTTGAATGGGGGCGTGCCCTTGGGCGGCTCGAATTGGCCGGCGAGGTCATCCTCGAGGAGAAAGAGGATGTCCGCACAGTCGTTGTCCATCACCGCCAAAAGGTTCCTCACCGACTCGCCGCCTCTTTTCAAGATCGAAGCGGCGAGGTAATCGAATGAGACGATCTGGGAATAGATGACCTCGCGTGGCCTGTGTCTCATCGACTCGATGATGGACACAAAGGCTGGGTGAGACAGATTCATGAGGTGGCAGTGGACGTCGTAGAATGCAGATCGTTTCATGGCTCGCTCCGACACATGGGGGTGAAAAAAAACCAAAACCAGTGTATATTATAATATTAGATTAATATTAAGGAAGAACTATGGTGCAAGCCGAGGTCGAAGCGTTTTGGGCTGAGTTCGAGCGTGAAATCGGGGAGAAAGTGCTCTCGAAGACCATGGGCCAACATTTCAGCTCACGCAAATCACAGGGGGAATGGGGGCTTTTGGTGCTGACCCCTTCGGCGATCCGCTTCCGCCCCACCCCGGGAGAAAACTGGTTTCAGTCGTTGTTCAGAATGGTCACCCCCAAGGTTCCGCAGGAGCCTGCCGCCGATATCGTGCTTCCTCTGGCCTATATCACGGCGATCGAACTGCCCAAAAAGCGTTTTTTCGATTTCCTCTTCAGCCCGCCTTTTACAGTATTTACGCTGCGATACCGTCTCGGCGACGAAGAGAAAAGCCTTTTATTGGGGGTTGACCCGAAGACTGAGCTCTTTTCCAGACTGCTTGCAAGTCTTCCTGTCTCGAAGGGACCATGAGCGACATCTATCGACGGCTCGAAGATGCAAACATTCCTTTTTACGAATACGGCATCACGGCGATCGACTCCTACTACGACGAAAAGCCTCGCCCAATCAAGTTTCTCGCGGTGCAGTCCTCGCTCATTGAGCTGGCACGCTGCTTCAGCGAATTGGAATATCCCGGTCTGCCCTATGCCGATGCGTCGCTCCACGAGGAAGCGAGGTTCCTCTGTGTAGAGAACGCGCTCGACGACGATCTGGGCGGGCCTTGGATGAATTTTCGCAAAAACCCATCCAATGGCGTATTCTACGACAAGAACAACATCTACGACGACCTCAGAGCCAGAACCATTCCTCTGCACTTCACAAAGTCAGAGCGGAGCCTCTTCGATGCGGCGATTTTTGCGACGCTCCGGGAATCTCTCCCGCAGGCGACCGACGCGCTTGTTCTCCCGTCATCCTCTTCGGCCATGTTTCAAAAAGACTTGCTCATCAGCATCCTCTCGGGCCCCTACCCTGCCTCCGGCTTTGAGCTCCTCAAGCAGTGCGGTTTTATTGCGCGGGAGTGGCCGGAATTGGCCCTCCTCGACGACGTCGATCAGTCGAAGGACTTTCATCCCGAAGGGAATGGATGGCGTCACACCATGCAGACTTTCTCATACCGGAAAGACCGCGACCTCACGCTCTCTCTGGCGCTCCTTCTGCACGACATCGGGAAACCCGAATCCCGACAGAGCGACGGCAAACGCTTCAACCAGCACGCCGAGCTCGGCGCCCGCCGCGCGGCGAAATTTCTTTCGCGCCTCGGTTTTGACGAAAAGACCAAAGAGGACGTCGTATTTCTCATCCGCTACCACATGATGCCCGCGGCGCTTGCGGTGCTGCCGATTCAGAAGACCAAGGCCCTGGTCGCCGACGCACGCTTCCCTTCTCTGCTCGAGCTCTTCCGCTGCGACGAATTTTCCAGCTTCAAAGACCCTGCGCGCTACTACGAGGCGTGCAGCGCCTACAGAGCAATCCAGCACACCATGAAAAATCCCTACCGGAACGCCGACGGCTCAAAACGACGCGCGGCAAGGCGTTCATCCGCCCATTACTGAATCCACACAGAAGGCCCCTGGGCAGCAATGACCCATGGACTATACGAGAGCACCCATCGGGGGGATCTGAACGTGCGCAGCTCCTCATAGTGGTCGATCAATATCCCGACAATCCGCTGGTCCAGGGGCATCTGCCGCATCTTCTCAAAGGCGTACATAGGATGGATCGGATTGCGGTAGGGCCGCTCTCCCACGAGGGCCTCAAAGACATCGACCACGGCGATGATCTTCGATTCCAGGGGAATATCCTTCCCCCGCAACCCGTCCGGATACCCGGAGCCGTCCTCCCGCTCGTGGTGGTGCAGCACGATGTTGCTCAAGTGTTCGAATTCCTTGAAGCCTCTGAGAATGCGCGCGGATATCACCGGGTGCTGTTTCATCTGGGCGTACTCTTTGGCATCGAGCTTGCCAGTCTTCGTGATGATGCTCGTGGGGACGCCGATCTTTCCGATATCGTGCAGGAGCGCCGCGACGTACAGATTCCTGAGCCGTCTGCCCCTGAATCCAAGCTTTTTCCCTAGAAAGAGGGCGAAGATCGCGACGTTTCTCGAATGGCTGGCGGAAAATTTTTCTGTCTGTTCGAAGAGATAGATGATCGATTCCAGTCCGCGGGTGTCGAGAAAGAAGTCCTTTCTCCTGGCATAGCGCTGGAGGATGAGCCATGCGATCAAAATGCTCACCAACACTATGCCAGAGATGTTCCACAGATTGAAGAAAGGAAGGCTTGGGGAGAGCGGGATGCCGTAGGATGCCCTGCGCCCATGCGCGATGTCGAGTTTAAATTCATGGGGTGAGACGATCTCAAGCAGTCTTCGGACCTGAATGACGGCGACCGCAAACGTGTCCGGAACCCTCGCCGTGCCATTATCATTCCAAATAGGATACTCGATCCGCAACAGTTCGCCATCCAGGGTAATGGCGAATCTTCCCTCAGGGGGAAGGCCCCGTTCAAACTCCAACGAGTCGATGAGAGGAAAATTTTCCTTCACATCCTCCACGAGCGTTGCCGCTTTGGCGAGGTCTCCCTGGAGGACGGTGTCGTACAGGCTAGTCCATGCAAAATAACCGTTGTAGATGGCGGAAGCCTGCAGATCGATGACATTTCTCAACGCGTAATCGGTCGTATGAAAATTCTGATCGGTCACATAGCTGTGCAGCCCCCAAAAGAGCATACCGACGACCAGTATGGTAATAAGCGTAATTACGATTGGAACAAACAACTTTCTTTTCATGAAACTTTTCCTAATTATATATATTTACAAGAATTAATTTTGCGTTTTCTTGTGCTCCTTGAAAGTGGCGACAATCGCCTCAGCGTCCGCTTCGGCGTCGTCAGGGACAACGACCTTTGCGCCTTTCGGCTCTATCGAATAAAAAGGATTGATGTCCAACATCTGGTCGGAGAGCAATTCTGCAGAGATGCCGGCAGATTCAAGCATAGTCTTGACCACAATCGCATCCTCGAGGAACGCCGATACAAATACTGTCTTCATTGTGCCGTCCTTGCGCTTTCCAGTGCTTCGACCGTTTTATCGAATGCCGGGCCAAGTCGCCGCGCACCGTGCTCCGTAATACACCAATCTTCTTCGATGCGCATACCACCGACGGACATCCACGCGTCGATGATATCATAGTTTAAGAAGTCGTGGCAAATACGTTCTGCTCGCCATTTCTGGAAAAGCTGAGGAATAAAATAGATGCCAGGCTCCACCGAGTGGACCATGCCGGGCTTAAGCGTCTTTGCGAGCCTGAGCGAGTGGAGGCCAAACTGGTCAGAGCGCCTCAGTTCGTCGCCGTAGCCCACATAATCTTCGCCAAGGCCTTCCATATCGTGGACATCGAGGCCTATCTGGTGCCCAAGTCCGTGAGGAAAAAAGAGCGCGTGGGCCCCGGCCTCCACGGCCTCGTGCGGATCTCCCCGCATGAGCCCCAGCGACATCAATCCCTCTGCGATGGCCAGACAGGCCCGCCTGTGGACATCGATGAATCGCACGCCGGGGGCAAGCGCGGCCGTGGCAGCCCCAAAGGCATGGAGCAACACTTCATATATCGCCTTTGCCTGCGTACCGAACCTCGGACCGACCGGAAATGTCGTCGTCAGGTCGCCGGCGTACCCAGAAGGCATCTCCAGACCGGCGTCGAGCAGAAACGTATCGCCTGCCGTCGCAGCGTATCCTGTGGGCGAGTTGTGGAGGACGGCCCCCCTGCAGGTGGCGATCGTCGCAAAGCTGAGCTCAAGGCCCATGGCGCTTGCGCGCGAAAGAACGTAGTCGGCTGCGGCCTTCTCTGTCCATCCAGGTTCAAGCGAGTGCAGAAGCTCTTCGTGGATGGCCTTCGTCGCGGTCACGGCGCGCTCTATTTCGGCGATCTCGTCGGCATCCTTGACCTCCCGGACGCTGACGAAGGCCAGGATGACGCGCGGGTCGATGAATTCGCCCAAGGCCTCGGCGTGCGCGGAAGCGCCTATGCCGAAGAGCTGGGCAAGCCTGGCCTGCTGTTCGCCTCGACACGGAGGAAGAATGAAAAGAGGTTCTTTTCTGGCAAGCTTCTCTGCCACCAGGGAGTGCAGCTCAGAGAGCGACGAAGGCCCCTCGACTCCGACGCGCTGTGCAAGCTCGTGCAACGAAGGCGGCGCCCCTGTCCAGATAATATCGTCCAGACTTGGTTCGTCCGCATAGAGGCAGCTGCGCCCGCTCTCTATATCAAGAGAATATCCGCAATCGGGAAGCCCTGTGCCCACGAGGTAGAGCCAGGACGAATCCTGGCGGAAAGGATAGCAATTTGACGGGTAATTGCGAGGAGATGCGCCGTTGGCGAGCAAAATAAATGTCCCCCGTGAAATACCTCGCTCATTGAGCGCACGGATAAATGATGCTCTCCTCTTTACATAGGTCTCGCGCGGAAACATACGTATATTGTAAGAATTCGCGAGGCAGGGGTCAATCGAGTCCGTCCCATGTAGGGATAAGGAAAGCAGTACTTCGTAATAGAAGGCAACACGCATGCTCTCGCTACAGGGTCTCAGCTGCGAATAAGGTAATGTTAGCTAAATGGATTATGTGCGATACTGTCTGGCTTCCAATCTGCGCATGAGAAGAAGTATTCTTCAAATGTCTCAGGAAGAGCTGGCCCATCTGGCAAACCTCTCGCCAGGCTTTATCGCGAACCTGGAGACAGGGAGGAACTTCCCTTCGAGCAAAGCCATCCTCAAACTCTCTTCCGCGCTCAAAATAGAACCATGGAAGCTTTTCCTCGACCCTCAAAAACAGGACATGTTCTTTACGCGCGACGAAGTGTTTCAATGGCTGGAGGATTCCCGTCAACGCCTGCTGGGGCTTCCTCCAAAACCAAGCGAAGAGGAGGGCCACGCCGAGCCAGATCAGGACGAGGCCTCTTCTCCGCAAGATTGACAAGGCAGGCCTCACTTTTTACTATGGTGGAGTGAAATTCAAGCGCACATGTCTCTCCATATTCATTCTGCTCATAAGCCTGATGGGTCTGACAGTGCCGCTTCCGCTCTTCGCCGAACCTGACATAAAAACGCTCGAAAATGGGCTGACAGTCCTTTTACATCCTATTGAAGGCGCAGAGAATGTCGCGTTAGTCCTTGCCTACCATGCGGGCGCCGATGCACAGACGGCGCCGACGGCGGGCCTGTTCAAATTCCTGGAGTATGTACTGTTCAATGGCCCCGCCACGAAACCAGGCGTTTCAGAACCAGCGTCGGCCATCGATGTCCTCGAGCCGGACGGCATTGAGGGCGGCTCAGGCATCGATCGGTTTGAATTCGGATTTTCCTTAAAAAAAGAGAATATCGTACCCGCGCTCGACACCTTGCGCTATCTCTTCTCTCAAGAGCGCAGAGACTTCGTCTTCGCTCAGGCGGACGGCATTGAATATGCCCGCCAATCTATTCGGACGCTCATTCAGAATGGACTCTTGGACAACGATATAGTGAGCAATATGGCGATTATAAAAAAATTATTCTCGAAAGAACCGTATCGGATAGACACGCTCGGCGCCGATTATGTCATAGAGAAGGCAAATGCCGCCACATTGAGAAGTCTCGCCTCTTCGTGGCTTGTCCCGAACAACGCATGCATCGCGATAGCAGGTGGATTCGACAGAGAACAAACCATCGAGCTCATCGCCCAGCGTTTCGGAAACCTTCCAAAAGCCCCAAACCCCTGGCCGACGGGGGTTTCAGTGTTCCCCAAACCGGGCGTGACCCGCCCCACCTTCCTCGTATTCCCTGCCAGCAGCATACCTTCAGGCCAGATGCAGATCGAGATTCGCTACCGGGGGCCCGACCCGAAGGAGACACAGTCCTACGTTGCGGCGCTCATGCTCCAGGAGCTCGCCAACACCCCCTCGTCACGATTTCAGACTGCCGTGCGTAAAGGTATGCCGAAGGGGACGGACATCCAGGACCTGCGCATTGTCTATACGCCGACGCGGAATTCTTCTTGGCTCGCCGTCGAATCGACGATTGCTGTGCCCTCAGGCAAAAACCCTGCCGACCTCGCCTTCTCCTTCAAAGAACTGGTGCGCGGGACCGAACTCTACATGGTACGGGCCAACGCCTCGTACTTCGCGTCGGCCGAATACCAGGGCGCGCGCGAGGCGCTCCTCGAAAAGAAGATGGCCGAGGAGGGGGACCCCCTGCAGTCGGCAGCCCGCATGGCGAGGCTCTGGAGCTGGGGCATCGCCCCTTTTCTGTTGCAGGAGAGCGACGCCATCATGAAGACCGGACAAAAGAACATTTCGCAGCTTGTAGACACCTACGTGCAGAAGAACCTCGAGGTCGTCATGGTGCGCATCGACCCTAAGCTCTACGAGACATATAAAAAAAGCTTTTCCAATTACAGCTTCGAAACGGTGAGCAGTCAGAACGCTCTCTGGTGGCGCTGAATGTCTGCATGCGCGCAATCGGCGGTGATTGCAGCAAAATTGCCTGGCTGAGGCCCCTCTGGACAGGCCCCAGCGGTTGGCGCGCCGAAGAGCGCCTCTGCGCAGGGAAGCTACAGCGTCTCCTCTTCAATCGAGAGAATGCTGGGAAGCGTGCGGAGCGCCTTGGCCACGCGCTTCAAATCTTCGCGCGAGTCGACCTCGAGGATGAAAAAGCCTGAGAGCGTGCCGTCGCCGCGTTCTCCGAGCTTGCCCTCCTTGAGCCGGCCGGAGCACTTGCGCACCGTGGACTCGATCTCGGAGAAGATGTCGAAGGATTTTTTCGTGGTGACGCGGTAGCGCGCCGTCGTGTTGATCGCCTCATCTTCCCATTTGACATCGATGCGCCGCTCTTCGAAATCCGCAATCGACACAATCGAACGGCAGTCTTCGCGGTGCACGATGATGCCCCTCCCGCGGGAGACATACCCGACGATGCGGTCGCCGGTGACCGGTTTGCAGCAGCCCGCGATGCGGATCATCATGTTGCGCATCCCGCCGACCGAGACGCCGGCCTTTTCGCTGCGCAGCACAAGACCCGGTTTTACGCTGTGAAATTCGACGACCGAGGGGAAGCCTTCTTCATGAGGGCGGTCCTGGAGATGCGCCCTTGTCTGTGCCAGCTCCGCGAGGGGCTTTTCGCCCTTTCTGGCGGCGACGATGTGTTTGTCTATCGCGACGGCTTGCCCTGTCTGCACCAGGAGCTGACGTATCTTCGAGCGGGCCCTGCTTGTGCGGGCAATCTTGAGCCAGTTGAGGTTGGGCCTGGCGCTGGGCGACGTTATGATCTCGACGATCTGCGTATTCTGAAGTTCGGCATCGAGGGGGGCTATCGCGCCGTTCACCTTTGCGCCGAGGCAGTGCGCGCCGACGTCGGAGTGGATCGCAAAGGCAAAATCGATGGGGGTCGAGCCTGCGGGCAGTTCTATGACATCGCCCTTCGGGGTGAATACGAAGATGGAGTCGCGCAACAGCTCGCGCTTGATCTCTTCGAGGTAGCTGTCGCCCTCGGCGATAAACTGATTCCACTGCTTGAGCTTATTGACGATGGGGAGGTCCTCGAGCCGCGGCAGCTCTGACGTCGTGCCACGTTTGTAGAGCCAGTGCGACGCAATGCCGTATTCGGCGACGAGGTGCATCTCGCGCGTGCGGATCTGTATCTCGAGCAACTGCCCGCCGTACGCGATGACAGTGGTGTGGAGGCTCTGGTAGCCGTTCGACTTCGGCATGGCGATGTAATCTTTGAACCGACCTTCGATTGGCTTCCAGAGGCGGTGCACGAGGCCCAACAGCGAGTAGCACTCGTTGATGCTCCCGCAGATGATGCGGATGCCCAAGAGGTCGTAGAGTTCTTCGGGGCTTTTGCCCCGCTTGCGCATCTTCTGGTAGATCGAGTAGAAGTGCTTGGCGCGCGCGCTCACTTCGACGTCGATCTTTTCCTTGGCGGCGGCCGAGAGTATCCGATCGGTGACTTTTCTGAGGAACTCTTGGCGCGCGTCTTTTCGCACATTCACAATCTCTTTTATCTGGTCGAACACCTCGCGGTTGAGCGATTTGAGCGACAGGTCCTCGAGCTCGTCCTTGAGCCACGAAATACCGAGCCTATCGGCGAGCGGCGCATAGATGTCGATACATTCGGTTGCGATCTCCTTCTGCCGATCCTCGGGCAGATACTTGAGCGTCCGCATGCTGTCGAGCTTGTCCGCAAGCTTGACGAGGATGACACGGATGTCGCTCGTGAGGGCGAAGAGCATCTTGCGCATCGTCTCGGCTGCGTGGACCGACTTGTTTTTCGCCCGCACGGAAGAGAGTCTGTTGACTCCCGCCACGATCATCGCCGTCTCCTTCCCGTACCGCTCCTCGATGCGAAAGTCCGGAACAGCGAGCAAGGAACTCAGCGCCGTGACGTCTTTTTCCTTGCGCGCGCGCTCAGCCTTGCCCTGCTGCGGCAGCGCCTTGGACGAACCGGAAACAGTGCCGCTCCGGTCGTGCGTGGAGTCCGATGCCCGTGAAAAACCGGAGGCGCGCTCCTCTATGGTGTCGTGGAGCAGCCCCGCCAGAATCGATTCCAAGTCCATGCCGAGATCGAGCAGAATCTCAGCGACGCGGATATCGTGGTAGAAGGCCGGCTCTCCGGAGGCGCGTCTTCTGTCGCCGTGGGCTGTCTGGGCGTACGCCGCAGCGCTCGACAGAAGATTCGTTTGCTCGGAACTGAAGCGCTGTCCAGCCTTCGAAAGAAGGCTCTGTACTAGTTCATCCATAATGAGCACCCGCCACTCTCGCTCTACCCTCGATGTCCTTCCATGTTCTAATGTCGCAAAATCCTTTCTCTTCGAACAGTCTCAATGCTTCGGGGATCTGCAGAGGATCCATCTCCAATAATAATACACCATTTCTGGATAAAAATTGACCCCCCTGCGAAATGATCGCCTGAATGAACCTCATGCCGTCGACGCCGCCGTCGAGGGAGAGGAGGGGGTCCTTCCAGCCCTCTTCGACGAGCCGCTCGGCCTGCGCGCGGGGTACATACGGCGGATTCGCCACGATGAGATCGAACGTTCCCTTAATATTGGAAAAAAGATCAGACTCGATGAACGAGACCTGCGAAGAGCTGAGAAGACGCCGCGCATTCCGTGCAGCGACCGCGAGCGCAGCGGGCGAGATGTCGGAGGCCGAAACTCGCCACCCGGGTCTTTCGGCAGCGATGCTGATGGCGACTGCCCCACTGCCCGTGCACATGTCGAGGACCAAAAGTTGCTCCTCCCCTTCCTCTGCCATGGACGCCACCCGCGCATCTCCCGATTCGAGCGCGGCCTCGACCAGCACCTCCGTGTCTTGGCGCGGCGAAAGCACATCGTCGTTGACGAGAAACTCGCGGCCGAAGAACTCGCGGAAGCCGCGGATGTGGGCGATGCTTTCGCCGCGCCGCCGCCGTTCGACCATTTCGTAGAAGCCATGGGGCACAGAATCCACGCGCTCTGGAAGCATGGCCAGTATCTTTTCCTTGGACAGGTGCATGCTGAAGGCTAAGAGCAGCACGGCGTCGAGAAAGGGGGTTTCGCTCGAAGAGAAGGAGCGCGCCGTCTCAAGGAGCAGGTCTCTGTAGGTCATGCCATGCTGCGCCCTTCGCTTTCTAGAGCCTGCTGTCTACCCCATGCTGTCAGCGCATCGAGCAACTCGTCGAGTTCGCCGTCCATGATGAGGTCGAGCTTGTAGAGCGTCAGGTCGATCCGATGGTCCGTGAGGCGGTTCTGCGGGAAATTGTAGGTTCGTATGCGCTCGGAGCGGTCGCCGGTGCCGACCTGGTTGCGCCGCTCGGCGGAGCGTTCTGCCTGGCGTTTTTCATCCTCGATCTCAAAGAGGCGGGCCCTGAGAATGCGCATGGCCTTGGCTTTGTTCTTGATCTGGCTCTTTTCGTCCTGGCAGTGCACCACGATGCCGGTGGGAAGGTGCGTGATGCGGACGGCGGAATCCGTGGTGTTGACGCTCTGTCCGCCAGGTCCGGATGAGCGCATGACATCGATGCGGAGGTCTTCGGGCCTTATCTCTATCTCGGTTTCCTCCATCTCGGGGAGCACGGCGACCGTGACCGCACTCGTGTGGATCCTGCCGGAAGCCTCGGTGGCCGGCACGCGCTGCACCCGGTGAACGCCGGATTCATACCGGAGCCTCTCGTACGCGGCATCGCCCGAAATTGAAAAGATGATCTCTTTTATGCCGCCGAGCTCGGTCTCGTTCATGTTCATCACTTCGAGGTTCCAGCCTCGGCCATCCGCATAGCGGCTGTACATGCGGTAGAGGTCGGCCGCGAACAGGGCAGCCTCCTCGCCGCCCGTACCCGCGCGGATCTCCATGATGACCGCCTTATCGGCGAAGGGATCGCGGGGCATGAGCAGCGCCTTGAGTTTTTCTTCAAGTGCGAGGGAACGCCCGCGGAGCTGATGGAGCTCCTGTTCGCCGAGCTCCTTCAATTCGGCATCATTCTCCTCCGCGATGAGCGCCTCGGTCTCGTGGATCGACGAGGCAATTTTCTGCGTCTCGTCGAACACCTCGACAATTTCGGAGAGGCGGGCCCGTTCCTTCATCAGGGCACGGTACTTTTGCTGATCGCGGAGGACCTCTGCCGTGGAGATAAGTCCATCTATTTCTGCGATGCGGTCCCGCATCTGTCGTATTCGTTCTTCCACGCATAAATGGTAGCCTGTTTGAGGCCAAAGGTTCAACCCGGCGACAGAGACGTCTTGCGCGAGTGCGCGCCTACAGATACTATCTAGCCATGCTCGACATACGTTTTATCAAAGAAAACCTGGATGCGGTTCGACAGAATATCCGCGATCGCTATATGAATGCGGATGCCGACCTGGTCGTCTCGCTCTACGACAGGCGCAACGGCACGCTGCGCGAACTCGAGGATGCCAGACGCCGCAGAAACGAGAATGCGCAGGCGATGAAATCGCCCATGGCTGCGGAAGACCGCGCTCGCCGCATCGAAGAGGGCAAGCGCCTCAAAGAGACAATCGCCCGCCTCGAATCGGAACTTCAGGAAATCGAAGCCTCCTTCGCCGCCGAGATGGCCAAAATCCCGAACATGGCCCACCCCGCTGCCCCTCGTGGAAAAGAGGATAAAGACAACCTCGAGGTGAAGCGTGTCGGCGCCCCCACGCGGTTCAGTTTTACCCCGAAGGATCACGTGGAGCTTGGGCAGAGCCTCGACATCATCGATTTTGATACGGCGACAAAAGTTTCGGGCACGAAATTCTATTACCTGAAAAACGAAGGGGTCATCCTTGAGCTCGCGCTCGTGCGCTATGCTCTGGATGTGCTTGCGAAGCATGGCTTTACGCTGATGACGACGCCGGATGTCGCTAAAACGGAAATTCTGGAGGGAATCGGGTTCAATCCCCGTGGGGCGGAATCGAACGTCTACACGCTGGAGGGTGAAGGGTCCTGCCTCATCGGGACTGCTGAGATTACGCTCGGCGGATACTACAGCGGCGCGGTCCTTGAAAAGGACCAGCTGCCCATACGCTTTGCGGGCCTCTCGCACTGTTTCAGAAGAGAAGCCGGGGCGGCGGGCCAGTTTTCCAAGGGGCTGTACCGCGTACACCAGTTCACGAAGGTCGAGATGTTCGTGTACTGCCTGCCGGAGGACTCCGAGCGCATACACGAGGAGCTGCGCTCGATCGAAGAAGAGATATTCTCGAGCCTCGATATCCCCTTCCGGGTCGTCGACACTTGCACGGGCGACCTCGGCGCACCCGCCTACCGCAAGTGGGATCTGGAAGCATGGATGCCTGGGCGCAACAACGGCGAATGGGGAGAGATCACCTCAACATCCAACTGCACCGACTATCAGGCGCGCAGACTCAATGTGCGGTACAGGGATGCAGAGGGGAAAAATCGATTCGTGCACATGCTCAACGGCACGGCGATCGCATGCTCGCGCGCGATTATCGCAATACTCGAAAATTTCCAGCAAGCAGACGGTTCGGTGCGAATTCCCAAGGCCCTCGTCCCCTATTGTGGCTTCGAGGCCATAGGGCCGCGGCGCAAGGGCTAAAACGTTCTGTTCTTGTCGTAATACGACAGGCAGACTTACGGCAGATTAGGCGATGACATCATCGGCTTACGCCACGGCTGGATCGTGCCGGCCGACTCCCAGCGAATTTTCCGCCGTATCTCCAACTTGCCGCCTGCGGTCCGGACGCAGACCCCGAAGAGTCCGCTCCCTATGTAGACGAGTCTTTCGTCGGGGGCAAGTCTTTCCTCTTTCGACAGGATTTCCAGGGCACAGTCGAAATGAATCGGCTCACCGTCCTCGCGGGAGGCAATCGCTCCCATCAGATCGAAGATTGGCTTGCCGCAGACCGCGCATATTTTGAGCTCCTGAGGAGGGCGCTCAGCCTGCGACTTCTGGGATGGCGCACTTGTCCCCTGCTGCACAGCTGACCTTGTCGACTTTCGTCTGCGGACATGGTGGGTGCGGGGCTTTCTGTTCCCGGATTTCGGTGGATTATTGTTCGGTTCAGTGTTCATCGCGATTTGCCCTTCACTGTATTTGACAGCATTTCGGCAATCGATGCAATCGCCCCATCCAGATAGCGATCGTCGATCAGTTTGTGCTTGAGTTCGTAGAGGCGTTTCCAGCTCGTGGCTTTCATCTCTTCGGTGAGGTCGTACTCTGAAAGAAGAACATCATCGGGACTCGATCCGGCCCAGGCCGGCATGTCCCTCGAGACATTACTCTGCTTCATCGTGCTCCGCAAATGCGCCTTCCATATGCCTCACGCAGGCATTCCCTTGCACCAACATCACATCGTACCGAATGCGGTACTGATTATATTTTCGATGCATCGCGAGGAATAGTTTAGAAGTTTCGATGATCGACCTGCGCTTTTTTGCGCTGATGACGTGCTGGAGGTCTTCCTGAGTATATCGGTTTACCCTCTTGACTTCGACGAAGGCAACGACTTCACCGCGCAGGGCAACAATGTCGACCTCTCCACGCCTCGTGCGGAAGTTCTGGGCCACAATGGACCATCCGGCATCGAGAAGGTACTGGCGCCCTGCCGCCTCTCCTTCCCTCCCCCGCTGCACCGCACCGATCATTCCTGTTTCGAAGCTCCCTGAATATGGACGCATGGTCATGGGGCCTGTGCTTCAAAAATCGGTCATAAAAAAAGCTGCCTGGCCTCTTGCCCACGCAGCTTTTTATAGAGAGAACCGGCACCACCATGGGGTGTGCCGCAGGCTTTGCTACACTTCCTGCTGACCGCCCTGCTCGCCTTTGCGCCCTCCGACCAGCGTCTTGACCTTCGACTTTTTGCCGACCTTGGTGCGGATATAGTAGAGCTTGGCGCGGCGGACTTTACCAGTCTTTATGATCTCGACCTTCTCCACGCGAGGTGAATTGTAGGGAAACACGCGCTCGACGCCCACGCCGTAAGAGTTTTTCCGCACGGTGAATGTCTTGCCGGCTCCCGCATTCTTCATCGCAATGACGAGACCTTCGTATGCCTGAACTCGCTCGGTTTTGCCTTCGACAATCTTAAAACTGACGCGGACAGTATCTCCAACCCTAAATGCGGGCAGGTCGGTCCGCGCCTGTTCCGCCTGAATCTGCTGTACGAGGTTCATTCTCTCCCCCTCCGTCTATCACTTCTTTGAGCAATCTGCCGAGTTCGCTGGACAGATCGATAGTATGCAAAAGTTCCGGTCTGTAGGCAAGCGTCTTCACAAGGCTCGCCTTAAGCCGCCAACGGGCAATCGCGGCGTGATTACCGCTGACCAGCACTTCTGGGACGTGCATGGTAGCATATTCTTCGGGCCTTGTATACTGGGGATACTCCAGCAGACCCGATGAAAAGCTTTCTTCCGCAAGCGATTCGCCTGAAATGACGCCGGGTATCAAACGATATACCGCATCCACGACCACCATCGCCGCCACTTCTCCGCTCGAAAGCACATAGTCCCCGATGGAGACCTCATCGGTCACCCTCGTGTCGATGATGCGCTGATCGATGCCTTCGTAGCGTCCGCAGAGAATGACGAGATTCTCTTCCCTCGCAAAGTCGGCGGCCATCGCCTGGTTGAAGAGCCTTCCGGAAGGCGTGACATAGATCGTCCGCAGTGCAGGGGAACCTGCCGCCTCGAGCGCCCTGTCCAAGGGTTCGGGCTTCATCAGCATGCCTGCCCCCCCACCGAACACTTCGTCATCGCACTTGCGGTGGCGATCGTAGGCATAGTCCCTGATGTCGACGAGTTCGTAGGAGACAAGCCCCTTCGCCACGGCCCTTTTCATGATCGAAGCTGAAAAATAAGCTTCGAGAATTTCGGGAAAGAGGGAAAGAACCTTGATCTTCATTCCAGAATCCACGGGCTCACAATTTCGAGCTCACCTTTCTCCTCGTCGACGTCGCCCACAAATTCTCTGCGGAAGGGGACAAGCACCGTCCCCCCGCTGTCGCGCCTGACCTCCAAGAGGTCGTCGGCGGCCCCCTCGAGCACCGCAGCGACTACTCCGACGCGCCTTCCCTCCACCGTCGCGACCATGCCCACCAGATCGGCGACGTAATATTCGCCGTCCTTCCTCGGGCAGGCCTGCCCGCGCGGCAGAAAGAGCTCCCGGCCCACGAGCTGACGCGCCTTTTCGGGCGTCCCGTACCCCTCAAAGACGATACTGGCTCCCCAACCGCCTTCGAGGACCTGCAGGACCTTCATTGCCCGGGCATCCTGTAGCCCGAGCGATCCACCCACGAGAATTTCGCCTGCAGCCGCAATGTGCGAAAATTCGCCGGAATAGCTTATGAGCCTGAGTTCACCCTCCAGCCCCCTGACCGCACCGAGCCTCGCGACGGCGAGATATCTGGGCTTGCCCATCTCATGCATGGCGGCCAGCCGAATTCAGTCCAGAATCTCCAGAATGACGCGTTTCGACTGCGACGAGGCCGCGGCGGACAGAATGGTCCGGATCGCACGCGCAATTCGGCCGTTTTTACCGATGACCTTACCCACATCGCTCTCGGCAACCCGCAGCTCGAGGATGGTGGACTTTTCGCCTTCGATCACCTTGATGTTGACGGCATCGGGGTTGTCGACAAGCGACTTGACAATATACTCAACGAGATCGCGTTCCATAGTATTCCAACCGACTCAGCCGAGCCGTATGCCTTTCTTGTTGAAGAGAGAGCGGACGGTGTCGGAGGGCAGAGCCCCCTTCGAGAGCCACTCTCTGGCCTTGGTCTCATCGATCTTGAGCTGCTTGTCCTCGACCTCGATGGGGTGGTAGTAGCCGAGCTCGTCGATCGTTTTGGAATCGCGCGCGGAGCGAGAGTCCATGACGACGATCCGGTAGTATGGCCTGGCCTTCGCGCCGAACCGTTTAAGTCTAATGCGTACGCTCACAAACATCCTCCTGATTTCGAAATATCGCCCTGTGGGCTCCGTTGTGTCTTGCACATCCGTTCCCGTGCGGAGCCCGAATGAGGGAACATGCGCCGAAACTTTATATACCATTACCCCGCAAGACGTCAACTCGGGGTCTGGCCTTGCCACAGGCATCGCGTTGGAGTACCTTCCGGACTATGGTTTTCTTCCCTCGCGGCGCTCTGCTTTTGGCGCCCATGGTCGGCATCACGAACAGGGCGTTCAGGACACTCGTGCACGAGCTTGGGGATGCGGACTGGTACACGACCGAAATGGCGAGCGCGGAGGCCTTCCTTGCTGGCGGAAGGAACGAATCGGCCTATCTCGATCCGGCACCATGCCCCGCACGCACCTCTGTGCAGTTTGCCGCACGCACTCCGGAAGCGCTCGCCGCCGCATGCCGAGCGCTGTCTAAGATGCCCGATGTACAGCGCCCCGCGGGAATCGACATCAACATGGGCTGCGCGGCACCGCACATCAAAGCCTCAGGGCGGGGAGCCGCACTCCTCGACGACCCAGCACGAGCACGGGAGATGGTCGCAGCCGCGCGCGAAAACTGGCCAGGCGCGCTCTCCGCAAAGATACGGCTCAGCGCTGTCCAGGGCGAAGAAGGGACTGTGCTCTTGGCCAAGGCCCTGGCGGCGGCGGGCCTCGATTTTCTCGTAGTCCACGCGAGATTCGACACCCAGAAGTTTCGGCGCAAGGTCGACCACGGCTTCGCCCTTTTGCTGGCCCAAGAACTCTCCATTCCTGTCATCGCGAACGGCGACATCTCCACGGCCGAAGAGTGCCGCTCGCTCCTCGCGTCGGGTAAGATGCACAGCCTGATGATCGGCCGGGCCGCGGTGCGCGAACCGTGGCTCTTCAGGCGTCTCCACGCCGAACTCTCAGACGTCCCCGAACGACCGCATGAACCACAGGATATTCTTGCGATCGGCCTGCGCTACATCGACCTTGCCCAGGCCATGCTCCCGCCCGAATGGCAAAAAGAAACCTGCCGACGCGTTTTTTGGTACTACGCAGACAACGTAAGCTTCGCGCACCACCTCAGATTTTCGCTCGTCAATGCACCCACGCTCGAAGCAATGAAGGCTTCCCTCACGCAGTATTTCAACGAAGTTCCTCAAGACAGATATCGGTAGAACGTGTACGGTGGAACAGGGTTCTCGGGATGAAAAGTATGGCCGGTATCGATAGTGTCCCGAAGCCTGCAGAGGGAGTTGGTTTTCACGCGCGTTAATTGACTTGACGATATACATTTTTACATTTATAGTAATTATGTCAAACAGAATGCGCCAAGGGGGCTCAAGAAAATGGCAAACACCATCCCTCAAATGTATATCGAAGTCGCCCAACGACAGCCGGATGTCACGGCGCAGCTTTCGAAGGACGCGCAGGGCACATTTCAGCCGACAAGCTACGGCACTCTTCTAAAGGAAGTGAGCATCTGCGCCCACGGGCTGCACCATCTGGGCATCAGGCGGGGCGACAAGGTCGGCCTCGTCTCCGACAACCGGAAAGAATGGCTCATCGCCGACCTCGCCATGCTCGGCCTCGGGGCTGCGGACGTGCCGCGCGGCTGCGACGCCACCGCCCAGGAAATCGCCTATATTCTGAGCTGGAGCGAATGCGCGACCGTCATCCTCGAGAACGATCGCCAACTGCAGAAGATCCTCGACATCAAGGCAGGGCTCCTCCCTTTCGGCTCTCAATCCCTCAAGGAATCCCCCTATGCGCATCTGAAGACCGTCATCCTCTTCGATCCGCCAACCCCTTCAGTGCTCGAAAAGGCCATAGGCGCGGGCCTCGCTGTCTTCACCTTCATCGACATCATGCGAGAGGGGCTTGCCCTCTACGAGAAAGAGCCTGACTTCTTTCAGCATGAAGCCGCAAAAGGCCGGCGCAGTGACCTTGCGACCATCATCTACACGTCGGGCACGACGGGAGATCCCAAGGGTGTCATGCTGAGCCACGGCAACTTCCTCCATCAGACCGAGTATTTGCCGGGCATCATCGGCGTAAAGAGCGGAGATGTGTTTCTCTCCGTGCTCCCTGTGTGGCACTCCTTCGAGCGCGTCGTCCAATACATCATACTGCAGGCAGGGGCCACGATCGCCTACTCGAAACCGGTGGGCTCAATCTTGCTTGCGGACATGCAGGCGGTACAACCGCAGTGGTTCACCTCTGTTCCACGCATCTGGGAATCGATCAAAGACAGCGTCTACAAGACGATACGCCAGAGCGGCGGCGTCAAAAAGGCGATGTTTTCCATGTTTGTCGGCATCGGAGAGGCGCACGCCTACTTCAGGAACATGCTCCTCGACCGGCTTCCGAAATTCTCGCCGCGCGCTCGGGCGATCGACATCGCCGTGGCGATCATTCCTTTTGTGCTTTTGAGCCCCTTGCGGGCCCTCGGGGACGTCCTCGTATTCAAAAAAATAAGGGAAAAACTCGGCAAGGGCTTCATCGCGGGCATTTCCGGAGGGGGAGCCCTGCCCCCTTCGGTGGACAAATTCTTCGATGCGCTCGGAATTCTCATTCTTGAGGGCTACGGCCTCACCGAGACGGCGCCGGTGCTCGGCGTCAGGCTGAGGACGCACCCGGTGACCGGTACGGTCGGCCCCATCCACCGCGGCACCGAAATTCGCATCGTCGACGAGCACGGCAAGGTTCTCCCCGCTGGACAAAAGGGAGTCATCCAGGTCCGCGGGCCGCAGGTCATGCTCGGCTACTACAGACGCCCCGACCTCACCGCCAAAATTCTCTCCGAGGACGGGTGGCTCGACACCGGCGACCTCGGCATGCTCACCGTTCACGGGGAAATAAAGATCGTGGGGCGCGCCAAGGACACCATCGTCCTGCGCGGCGGCGAAAACATCGAGCCGGTCCCCATCGAACAGAGGCTGTGCGAGAGCCCCTACATTCAACAGGCCGTCGTGCTCGGCCAAGATCAGAAATACCTCGCGGCCCTCATCGTGCCCCGTGAGGAAGCGCTCATCCAGTGGGCGGAGGAAAACGAAATCCCCTTCGCCGACTATGCCTCGCTCCTCGAGCAACCTGAAGTGAAAGAGCTGATCGACAGTGAAATCAACGCGTGCGTGAGCATGAAAAACGGTTTCAAGCCCTTCGAGCGGATATTCCGCTTCGCCCTTCTGGCGCGACCGTTCGAACCAGGCCGCGAGCTCTCGGCCAAGCAGGAACTGAAGCGCCACACCATCAACGAGCTGTACAAAAATCAGATACGGGCACTGTTCGCCGAATAAATCCTGACCGCCTCAATTCACCTCGATGTCGCCCAAAACGCTCTTCACGTAGAGCCTGCGGGCTCCGTCGCCGGTGCGGAACGCGCAGCGCTGCGGCCCCATGCCCGCGGCGTTCACGGAATGAATGGTGTCGATGCGCCCCGAAAGTGTCTCGGCCCGGAATTCCACGCTGCTGTGCTCGAGCTGAACCGAGATGTCCCCCGAGTAGGTCTGGATTTCTCCTCCGCCGAAGAGGCCGAGGACTTCGAATTCTATATCTCCCTTGTTGGATATGAGTCTGACCCGCCCGCGGACATCGCGCACGCTCACCTTGCCCTGTTCGGAGACAACCGCAACGTTTTTTTCGACTTGATCGATGAGGGCCGATCCGTTCTGGAGTTCCACCTGCACCGAGCCTGAAATTCTGCTGCACCTGAGCGTGCCCTCGATGCTTCTCGCGGAACAGCCTTCGCAGCGCTCAATGCTGATGGCGCCGCTCACGCTCGAAGCTTCAACGAATTTGGCGCCCCTGACGCCAATGCTGCCTCGCTCGGTAATGGCGAGCACGTTCGACGGCAAGCCGCGCACCTGAATGGAGCCCCTCGAGGAGTGCACTTCGATGTCGGAGATGTGCTGTGGAATGAAAACATTGCACTTGCCGATCCGCACGAACTCATTGCCCATTACGTCGAGTATGGCGATGCTCTCGGCGTGTCGAAGCCTGCAGGACCATGCGTCGATTTCGGCGGAAGCGCCTTCCAGCTCAATAGAATAGCGAAGATTTGCATCTTCCGACTTGGTCACGGTGATGTCGCCCTCCGAAACACGGAGCACAATCCGCCTGACATGTTCTACGCTCTGGACATCCTCGACAAATCGAAAATCTATGTCAACACCTTCGGTGCGCATCCAACATTGCCTCCACGTGCTGAATCCGATCCGTACTAATTTTAAAAATTATATCACGGCCTGTTATTTTTGACGAGGACCAAAAAGGTTGACGCTTGACGGCGAGCGTATTTGGTTTTATAATATTTTTATAGTTTGTAATACAAACTAGTTTATAATACAGAAAGAACACGTATGGACATATCGGACGAAAAGTTACGTGAATTTGAATCCACGCTCAAAGAGATCCGCGATGCGATCCTCAGCGATTCGAGACTGTTCTTAGACCGTGATCTGCGAAGGGTTTTTACCTGGCTCTCTCTGGGGTTCAGCATCGTCATAGCGGGCTTCTGCATCGCAGGCAACGCATTGATCTCGATGAGAGCATCATGAACCTGCCGGACCTCGACAAAGTCATCCACGAGCGGGCGCGGCTGCGCGTCCTCGCCTGCCTCGCCTCCCACCCCAGGCATACGAGTTCGTTCACAGAGCTCAAAGAGTCGCTCGACATGACGGCAGGAAACCTTTCGTCGCAGCTTTCGGTCCTCGAAGACTCGGAGTATATCAATATAGAGAAGAAATTCCACGGCAAAAAACCATTCACCGAGGTTCGGCTTACGGACAAAGGCGCCGAAGCGTTCGAAAAATATATCGAGGCGCTCGACCAGATGATCGCGGCGCTCAAGGCAAAGAAGTGACAGGGAGGCTCCGATGGCGCAAGTGATGTTGGCATTACACGACGTGACCAAGGTATACGGGAAGGGAGAGGGGCGGGTGACCGCGCTCCGTCGCGTTTCGCTGAGATTCGAGCAGGGTGAATTTACGGCGATCGTCGGTCCTTCGGGGTCTGGAAAGACGACGCTCCTCAACATCATAGGCTGCCTCGATTCTCCGACCGAAGGCGGGCTCGTCTGGAAGGGAGTCCAAATGAAATCGATGGACAAGGCCGAGCTCGCGGCGTACCGGCGCACGCACGTCTCCTTCGTCTTTCAGTCCTTCAACCTGATTCCTGTCCTCACCGTCACCGAAAATGTCGAGCTGCCGCTCCTCATTGAGGGGAACCACAATAGGGGTGGCCGCGGGCTGCACGGCTCTTTCTGCTGGGGACGTGGAGGGTCTCGGAGCTCACGAGCATTTCGGTGCCGCTACTCTGGTTCAACGACGCGCGCGTTCTGTCGGCGAGCGTCCTGTCTCAACTCCAAGACATCCTGGGCGGAAGACTTGACCTCTACGCGACGGGGAGCTGGCTCTTCGCCGCTCCTCCTACAGGCTTCCTCTGGAAATTGGGCGCATCCTGGACCCGCAGTCTGTCCACCTATTGAAACCTTTTACAACATACAGCATTATTCCTCAAATCATCGAGGAGGACATCGTGTATAAACCTGTTGACCCAAAGGTCAACTTCCCTCAACAGGAAGAATCGGTCGTTCAATTCTGGGAAGAGCGAAAGATATTCGAAAAATCTATTTCGCAGCGGGAAGGTGCGCCGGAATTCGTGTTCTACGACGGGCCTCCCTTCGCGACCGGGTTGCCGCACTTCGGTCACTTCGTTCCAGGCACAATTAAAGACATTTTCCCCCGATACAAAACCATGCGCGGATATCGCGTCGAGCGGCGCTTCGGCTGGGACTGCCACGGACTGCCCGTCGAGACACTCATTGAACAAGAACTCGGGCTCAACTCGAAGACCGACATCGAGCGCTATGGCATCGCGGCATTCAACGAGGCCTGCCGCGCCTCTGTCCTCCGCTATGTCAAAGAGTGGCGTCAGATCGTCACCCGCCTCGGACGCTGGGTCGACTTCGACCACGACTACAAGACGATGGACCCCGATTACATGGAATCGATCTGGTGGGTCATCAAGTCGCTGTGGGACAAAGGGCTCATCTACGAGGGCCACTACATATTGCCGTACTGTCCACGGTGTTCCACGGTCCTCTCGAATCATGAACTTTCGCTGGGCGGCTACAAGGATGTCCACGATCCGGCCATCACCATCAGGTTCAAGATACGCTCCGTGCCAACGTCGAACAACGATCCGGCGCTGGCCGACCTCGCCGACGGCTCGACCTACTTCGTCGCATGGACCACGACGCCCTGGACCCTCCCATCGAACCTCGCGCTCGCGCTGGGGCCGGACATCGACTACGTCTGCGTCATAGACGGCGACGAACGCTACATCCTCGCCGAATCGAGATTGGGCGCATACTACAAGCACCCTGAATCGCTCCAGTTCGCATGGAAAAAGAAAGGGCGAGCGCTCGCAGGTATCCGCTACGAGCCGCTCTTTCCCTACTTCGCATCTCTCTCCGAGAAGGGCGCCTTCGTCACGGTGCTGGGCGACCATGTCACGACCGAAGACGGCTCCGGCATCGTCCACACCGCCCCAGGCTTCGGCGAGGACGACTACGAGGTGCTGCGCGGCACCGGCATTCCCACCGTGTGCCCCGTCGACGCCGAATGCAAATTCACCGACGAGGTCCCCGACTACAAAGGCCTCTTTGTCAAAGACAGCGACAAGGCGATCATGGAGCGCCTCAAGCAGGAAGGCAAACTCATCAAGCGCGAACAGATTCTGCACGCCTACCCCCACTGCTGGCGCTGCGGCAGCCCTCTCATCTACCGGGCGGTCTCGAGCTGGTTCGTCAAGATAGAACCTGTCAAAGAGGCCATGCTCAACGCGAACAAGAGTATCTATTGGGTGCCCTCGCACATCCGCGACGGTCGTTTCGGCAAGTGGCTCGAAAACGCGCGCGACTGGGCGATCAGCCGCAACCGCTACTGGGGCAATCCGCTGCCCATCTGGAAGTGCGATCGCTGCGGCAAGACCGTCTGCGTCGGGTCCCGCAAGGAACTCGCGGACTTAGGCGGAGACGTGCCGGAAGACCTCCACAAACACTACATCGACAAGGTGACGCTTCCTTGCTCCTGTGGAGGCACGATGCACCGCATTCCCGAAGTCCTCGACTGCTGGTTCGAGTCAGGCTCGATGCCCTATGCGCAGAACCACTACCCTTTCGAAAATAAACAGAAATTCGAAGAGAACTTTCCTGCCGACTTCATCTGCGAGGGGCTCGATCAGACCCGCGGCTGGTTCTACACACTGACTGTGCTGGCGGCAGCCCTCTTCGACAAACCGGCATTCAAGGCGTGCGTCGTCAACGGGCTTGTGCTCGCCGAAGATGGCAAAAAAATGTCCAAGAGCCTGCGCAACTACACTGATCCCTCAGAGGTGATGAACAAGTTCGGCGCCGACGCACTGAGGCTCTTTCTCATGAATTCGGCCGTGACCAAGGCGGAAGACCTCTGCTATTCTGACGAAGGTGTGAAGGAAGTGCTCAAAAGCGTCCTCATTCCGCTCTGGAACGCCTACAGCTTCTTTGTCACCTACGCCAACATCGATGGATTCGTCGCCGATGGCTTCGACTGCACCGACGTAGAAAATCCGCTCGACAAGTGGATCCTCTCGGTGTGCGAAAAACTGATCGCCGACGTCACCGCGGGGCTGGAAGTCTACGACCTGCAGGCCGCAATCGGCCCGATGGTCGAATTCGTCGACAGTCTCAACAACTGGTATATCCGCCGCTCGCGGCGCCGCTTCTGGAAGTCTGAAAACGACGCGGACAAGAAGAGCGCGTACAAGACCCTGTACAGAGTACTGCGCCGCCTGACCTTGGTGATGGCCCCTGTCATTCCCTTCGTCACGGAGGCCATCTATCAGAACCTTAAGCTCGAGGGCGAACCGGAATCGGTCCACCTCCTCAGCTGGCCTGCCGAAGAAGTACAGTATCGGAACTTCGGGCTGGAACGGGATATGCGCATCGTCCGTCAGGCCGTTTCGATGGGGCGCGCACTCCGCGTCGCCAACGACCTCAAAATCCGCCAGCCCCTCGCCTCGGTGCAGCTCATAACTCGCGAGACCGAAGAGCAGGAAGTGTTGAAGCGCATGGAGGACATCCTCCGCGAAGAGCTCAATGTCAAAACCGTCGTGGTGCACGAAAAGGAAGAAGACCTCGTGGAATACCACGCGAAGGCGAACTTCCGCGTGCTCGGCAAGGAGCTCGGCCCGGACATGAAAGAGGCGGCGGCGAGAATCGCTGCGCTGGACACTGAGGAGATCGTGCGCATCCTGAACGGAGAGACCGTGTCCCTCACGCTCCGGTCCGGCAAGACCATCGGCCTCGACAAAGACCGCGTCGACATCGTCCGCGAAGAAAAGCAGGGGCTCAAGGTGCTGAACGAAGGCACTCTCACCGTAGCCCTCGACACGACCATCACGGCGGAGCTCCTCCATGAGGGCTATGTGCGCGACCTCATCCGCGGCATTCAGAATGCCCGCAAGGAAGCAGGCCTGGCAGTTACCGACCGGATCGCGCTGACGGTGTCTGGCGACGAAGACCTCCGCGCTGCGCTCGATCAGTTCAGACACCTCGTCGCCGAGGAGACGCTCGCGGTGAAGCTCGAGTGGTCCGCCCAAGCAGGCGGAACCCCGGTGGAAGCCGGCGAAAAGACCTGGACGGTGAGCCTCGCGAAGGCCTGAGCCTCAGAGAGCCTGCCCCATGGACTCACTCGAAAAGGTCGGCGGACAAAAGCATTGAACTGAGATATGGTTTCAGTTCTCGCCAAGGCAGCACGAGGACGAATTCTCCCATATACCACGGGGCGATCTGATACCGGTCATATTCGAAACCGATGCCGCTCCGGCAGAGAAAGACGTTCTCTGACGGCGCGATGTCCGGCTCGAAGAACCCCAAGGTCCTCAGGTCGATCGGACCTCGAGCGCTGCCGGCAGCATCTGCCTCGTCGCCCGAACCACCGGCGGCGAGCGTGGCCTTCCTTTGCGCGTCTTGGAAGCTGCGCTGCCTCAAAAGCTCGGCCTTGAGAATTGGAGAGAGGTCTGTTTTCCAACTTTTCCCCGCAAACACATCGCCGATGCCGAGCCGCCGCCCCGTCCTGCGGTCGATGACGTCGAATGAAGTCGAGGCGGCGCCGTGGGCCCCTCCTTCAAAGAGATAGTGCTGCGTCGCGACGCTCACGAAACGCTCAGAAATAAAGACGGGGTATTGAATCTCTTCATATTCGAGGGAGACAGCGGGACGCTGCGACTGTCCTGAGAGACTTCGATGCAGCTCGATGGAAGCCGCTTCCTGCTGCGCGCGCACGAAGGCCGCCCTCTGGTATGGAGATTTCCCTCGCCTCAACACCTCGTCGAAGACACGAAGCTGGGACCTCCGACGCACGCTGAGATACTGAAGACGAAGCGACATGCTGCGGTCTTCTTCCTGCGTCGTATACCGTGCGGCCACAAGTTGTAAGCCTTTCGCATCCTTGAGACGGTTTGCAATGATCCTCACTTCTTCCGGTTTTCCACCTCCCCCGCGCTCGGCCCAGGCAAGAGGGGTGTAGCGCACTTCGATCGAAGAGCCCCGCGTCACGGCGTTTAACTCGACCCCGTTCATGCCTCCGTCGCCCAGAGAGAGCGTCCACAGGTCCCCTTTTCTCCCGGCTTCCACGATCCTTCCGTAGATCCCCTGCGCTTCCCACTCGAGAAATCCTTGGGCCCTGTCGTCGTTCGACACGATGACTAGACGAAACCCCTCGCCCTGATTTTCCCAAGCGTTGAGCTTCGAAGGTATCCGCACGAACCCTTCCGGAAAAGGAGGAGCAACAGCCTCACAGCCCGAGGCGAAAAGAGAAAGCGCGCAGAGGACGACGACCTTCCCCAACAGCGCCATCGGCCAATGACAGTGTCCAAGGATATGCCTTCCGCTCATAAACCACACAGCTCCTGCCGATACTATAGCTGAAAGCATATCTATTTTTATAGTCTTTATGAAAAAACTGTGTTGTCCTGAAACCGAAGTGATATAATTATGTGTGTAGACGACTGCGATTCTCGTTTTTTTGAAGAAAATGGAATAGGCAGAGGAGGCAACGGAGAAAAAAGAAATTTTGTTTTCCTTGTTTACTCGATCGCAATATGGTTATATCATTAGTCAAAAGACTGTATATCATCCCAGGAGGGTAGTGATGAAATTTGTGAAACGGTTTCTCCCTCTGATAGTGGTAGTCGCCTTGATTTTTGCATCATGCGCTACCAACACCGGTCAGGTGCCAACGGGAGCAGAGACACCGCCTGTGGTTCAGGCTCAACCTCAAGCGCAACCCAAGGTCGAGCCTCAAGCACAACCCCAGCAACCTTCTGTAGAGAAATACGTGCTGCAGAATTTATTCCAGCAGGCCAATAGTTTGAAGGCCGAAGCGACAGACTTCGACTTGAATTCAGTGTATCCCGACGGTTTCCTCGCCGCGAACAACAAGCACGACGCCGTGGCCGCACGATACCAAGAGCTTGTCGAGGCTCCGGCCGAGTACGATGGCGTGAAGGCATACCCACTGAAACAAGACCTGGAAGACCTCGTTGCGGCATGGACCGGGGTCGTTGAGAAGGGCCTGCCACTCCGCGCAGATGCAGAGAAGAATGCAGCGGATGAGGCGAGAATGTCGGCGATGAACGCCGATGCGCCCACACAGGCGTCGGCACAGTACGACGCGGGTCTGCAGGATTACGCACAGGCTTCGACGGCATACGATGCCGCCGATTTCAAGGGGGCCATTGCCTCGTACCGACTCGCCGCTGCCGCGTTCGATAGCGCAGCCGCAGCCGCACAGGTGAACACGCTGCGTGAGGACATCGAGAAGAACGGCTATGCAGAATACGAAAGCATTCGGATGTATTTCTCGATGGGCGAGGACAAGTACCAAGAGGCCCAGGACCTGTGGCAGAAGAACACGCTCGAGGACATGAAAGCCTCGACGGCCGCCTTCAAAGAGGCCCAGAGCTATTATTCCTTCGTACAGAGCAAGGGCTCCGAGCTCAAGGCGCTTGAAGGCAAGGACAAGGCCGCAGCGGCCCAGGGGGAAGCTCTCGCAGTGAAAGCCGACATCAATGCCCCCGACGATTACCAGCAGGCTCTGGATATCCTGGCGGAAGCCGACAAAAACATGGATGACGGCAGCTATGTGAGCGCCTATTCCTTGTATTTAGATGCGGCGAACGCGTTTGAGGCCGCCCGGGATGTAACCAGCGCCAAAGCGCAGGATGTCGCCGACGCCATCGCGAAGGCAGAAAGCGGCTTTACAGAGGCGAAAGAAAGGGCTTCCGAACTCGGACTGGAAGAGAACATCTACCTCACCGCCGCCGCCGAACACCTCGAGAAGGCCAAGGCCCTCAATGAAGAAATACTTTACAACGACGCACTGTTCGAAGCCAACGAAGTCTTCAACTACATCGGCCTGTCTGACAACTTTGTGCAGGAAGAGTCCCAGACACGAGAAAAGGCCCGCATCGAGCAGCTTGAAAAAGATAAGGCCGCCGCTGACGCTGCGATCGCCGACGCAAAAGTGCGCATGGCATGGGCCGACGACGTGGATCTCAAGTCGGACTATCCGCAACAATACACCGATGCAGCCAGCTCCATGGCAGCCGCAGAAAAGGCCTACGCCGTCGAGAAATATGTGCCAGCAAAGACTCTTGCGGAGGCTGTATCCACGACGCTCTCCGACGAGTTCCAGCAGCAAGTGTTGGCCGCCAGAGAAGTAGCAAGGCAAAAGGCTGCCCAGGCTGAAGAAGAAGCCCGCCAGAAGGCAGCCCAGAAGGCCTTCGAGAAGGGAGCCGCCGACGCCGCGATTGCCGATGCCGAGACGAGAATGGCCTGGGCCAACGAGTCTCAGGTGCGCACCGACTACCCGGATCAATACAAGGAAGCGAGCGTCGCAATGGTGGGCGCCTATGTCGCCTATGGCAACGAAGATTATGTGCTCTCGAAAGAAAAGGCCGAAGAAGTCTCCGCCATCTTCTCCGATGATTTCCAGGCTCAGGTAGCCTCGGACCGCGCCGCAAAGGAGCAGCTTGCCAAGGACAAGGCGGTTGCGGACGAGGTGCTGCCGAAGGCCCGCGACCGCATGGCATGGGCGGATCAGAATTCCATCAAGGCCGACTATCCCACCCAATACAACGCTGCTGCTGCCTCGATGACCGCCGCAGA
>JARKOY010000166.1 GCA_029975555.1 Spirochaetia bacterium
TGATGGCTTTTAGGAGAGATTCCCGGGCATCAGACCATTTGCCTTCTCTCAAGTAGGCTCTTCCCAGATAGTAATCGATCTCCCTCGCCTTCCGATCCATTCTGGCAGCAATATCATTGTCCTCATTGGCAAGAGATGCCTTGACATCTGCAGGAAGATTTTTAAAGAATTCTGTGAAGTAGAGCCCTGCCCTGACCATCGAGCTTTTCATGGTTGACGATATCTGGCGATCATGCCTTCGGTAGCAGCCCAAAACGGCATCTATGGGCAAGAAATCTCCTATAAGGCTAAGCTCCAGCCATGTCGATCCGTCCACGAAAGGAAGTCCTTGGGGCTGCTTGAATCCTCCAATCGACTGCAATGCAACCTTTTTGCACACAATAGTGCAGGAATGCATGGGATTTTCGATGAGCAGATTGCCCAACTGCTCTTCCCTGGAGAGACCCATAAAGCGCTCCATATCATTGGGAAGGACGGCAAGAAGATCGCCCTTTTCGTCCATCACCTCCGCCCTCCCCCAGCTCAAGATGGCATCACTGCCCCTCATGGCATCGATCTGGATCTCCAGCTTATCAGAAGGCCAAAAGTCATCCCCCTCAAGAACGGCTATGTACTCGCCCTTTGAGATCTGAAGGGCCAAATTGTAGCTCTCGCCAAGACTAAGAATGCCCTTATTATCTTGAAGAATATATTTGTTCCGATCATCTTTGAAATGGGAGACTATCTTGGCAGTCTTATCGGTGGACCCATCGTCGATCACTATCTGCTCCCAGCTGGCATAGCTCTGGGCGAGGACGCTCTCCAGGCATTCTGAGATGAAATTTTCATGGTTGTATGTAGGAGTAATTATTGACACCAAAGGATCGATGGCCATGGATACTTCCTGCAAGCAGCTAATTGTTGGTCGATTGGCTTTGTCATTCTTTTCTCCGTTTTTTATAAAGCTTTGCCAGCATGATCAGAGCATGCCGTTGAATTTGTCCTATAATCACTCCTTCTTGCGAGGTATTCTAATCCCACTCAGCAGCTGTCCTGCCATCTGGATATCAACCTTATCCACTACCCTCAAAATGATTATCAAGAAGAAATAGATAATGGCGGATATCACTATTAATAACGGTACCGGAATATGGTCAAATCCTCTTATGAAAAGCACCATTGCCAGACAGGCAAATAGAATCTTGATGAAAGTGGCAATCATATTCCTGGGAAGCCCATAGCCCTCTTTTATAGCGAAGTATAAGAGGAAGAGAAATGAGAAGAGCTGCGTGGCCACTGTTGCGCTGCTCGCTCCTATGTAGCTGTACTGAGGTATCAGAAACAGATTCAAGATTATATTCAATCCAGCGGCTAGCATGGTCTGCTTGGCCACGACCATTTGG
>JARKOY010000013.1 GCA_029975555.1 Spirochaetia bacterium
CCGCACGGTGTGCTCTTCCGCGGTAACTCCGAGGCGACTATCCGCAAAGAACTCATCAGGCGCGGTTATATCAAGGGGATCATCGGCCTGCCGGCGAACCTCTTCTACGGCACCGGTATCCCGGCCTGCATCATTGTGCTCGACAAGGAGAACGCGCAGGCTCGCACGGGCATCTTCATGATCGATGCGAGCAAGGGCTTCATGAAGGACGGCAACAAGAACCGTCTGCGCCCGCGCGACACGCACCAGATCATCAACACCTTCGTGAATCTGAAGGAGATCGACCGCTACTCGCGCATGGTCCCGGTCAGCGAGATCGCCGACCCGAAGAACGACTACAACCTCAATATCCCGCGCTACATCGACAGCTCGGAGCCCGAGGATATCCAGGACCTTCACGCCCACCTGAAGGGCGGCATCCCGAACCGCGATCTCGATGCTCTCCGGCCCTACTGGGATGCCTTCCCGAGCTTGCGCGCTCAACTGTTCAGACCGCTCCGTGACGGCTACAGCGAGCTGGCAATCGACAAGACCGAGATCTTGCCAACGATCACCGGATCACCCGAGTACAAGGCGTTCGCCAGCAGTACGACCGGGACGGTCAAGCACTGGTGGAACACCCACATCAATGCCTTGACAGGTATCAACTCTTCGACTCGTCCGAGTGAGCTGATTGCCGAGTTGGGCGACACCCTGCTCGGCGCCTTCCGTCCGAAGCCTCTGATTGACGAGTACGGCGTCTACGAACAGCTGATGAGCTATTGGAACGAGATCATGCACGACGACGTCGCTCTGATAATGGGCGAGGGCTGGGATGGCGCAGCAGAGCCGCGCGCTGCCCGCATCCTCGAATACGACAAGAACAAGAAGCCGAAGTACGAGCCGGCTCACATCACATTTGGCGCCGGCGTCAAGGCGCAGCGCTGGGTGATGGACCTAATGCCGCCCGAACTGATCGTTGCTCGCTACTTTGCCAAGGAGCTGGCGGAACTCGACGCGCTGGACGCGGCTGTGGAGGCTGCTGGTCAGGCGATCGAGGCGTACGTCGAGGAGCACGCCGTCGAAGAAGGACTGCTGTTTGACGCGACCGATGACGACGGCAAGGTCACCAACAAGACCGCCACCGACCGGCTCAAGACGGCCAGGGCCGAGGGCGCCGACAGCGACGAGATCAAGGCGCTTGTCCATGCCGTCGGCCTGTTCAAGGCGGAGACCGCCGCGAAGAAGGCCGCCAAGGACGCCCGACTCAAGCTCGATCAGCTGACGCTCAAGCAGTACACCCAGCTCAGGACTCCCGATATCCAGAGCCTCGTCATCGACGACAAGTGGGGTGGCCGCGTGGTCGCCGGAGTTGAGGCAGAGCGTGCGGCGTTGATTCAGAGGCTCGTGCAGCGCCTGGATGTGCTTGGTAGTCGATATGAACAGACGGTGGGCGACCTCGAGGCTGAGACTGAGTCGCTAAGTGCGAGGATGGCGGCTCATCTGGCCGCGATGGGGGTTCGAGGATGAATATGAGTTCGTTCCCTACCAAGCGGCTGGCGGAAGTTGCAAGCAAGATTCAGGACGGGACTCATTTCTCGCCACGCCTGGGCGGAGGAAAATTCAAGTATATAACGTCCAAGAACATCGGGTTCGGAAGCCTCCGGCTCCGTTCTGTGGAGAGGATTTCGCGCGAGGAGCATGAGAAGATCTACCGCCGTGCGGATACCAGGTTCGGTGATGTTCTCCTGACGAAGGACGGGGCGAACACGGGGAACTCTGCGCTCAATACGTTCAACGAGGAGATAAGCCTGCTGTCGAGCGTTGCGTTCATCCGGGCGAATCCGAAACTCTCTAGTGAAACATTCATATTGCAGTACCTCCTATCCGGAGACGGTCAGCGTCAGATTGCAGACGCAATGGCAGGTAATGCGATCACGCGTCTGACTCTGGCTAAGATCAAAGACTTGATGGTCCCCGTCCCGGACCTGAGTGAACAGCGAAGGATCGGAACGATTCTCGCAGATGTGGATTCGCTCGTGGCTTCGCTTGAGCGGCTGATCACCAAGAAGCGCGCCATCAAGCAGGGCATGATGCAGGAGCTCCTGACCGGCCGCACGCGTCTGCCGGGGTTCGCGGGCCGGTGGCATCTGAAGAAATTCGCCGATCTGCTCTCATACCAGCAGCCAGGTCAGTTCCTTGTCTCAAGCACGGATTATGTCGACACCGGAATCCCTGTGCTCACAGCAGGCAAGACGTTTGTACTGGGTCACACTACAGAAACAATCGGAATCTACAATTCGCTACCTGTGATCATTTTTGATGACTTCACCACTGAGTCGAAGTACGTCGATTTTCCGTTCAAGGCGAAGTCCTCTGCTATGAAGATTCTAAGTGCGAAGCCAGGGGTCGATCTTCGCTTCGCGTTCGAGCGAATGCAACTGGTTGACTACGCTGCCGTAGATCACAAGCGTCGCTGGATAGGTGAGTACAGCAAGCTTGAGGTTGACGTACCGCCTATCGAGGAGCAGCGCGCTATCGCTCGGGTAGCAGCTGACGCGGACGCCGCGATCATACTCCTCGAGTGTCGTCTTGGGGCGACCCGGGCCATCAAGCAGGGCATGATGCAGGAACTCTTGACTGGTCGCACTCGGCTCATGCCAACAGAGACGTCAGCATGACCGGCGTCTTGCGAGAAGGCGACGATCGCCGCTCGGCCGTTCTCGCAGAAGGGTTCGCGAAGGAATCCGGGTGCGGATTCCATCCATTTGGCGTCTCAACGAGCGGTGCGCCGAAACATCCTCTCCATATCGCATGGCGGACAGGGCTCCGCCGATGGAGGATTGCGACATGAGCACGGTCGGACAACTCGAACGCAAGACGCAGGATCGTGTCGTCAGGTTCCTATGCGAGCGCCTCGGTTACGAATACGGGGGCAATTGGGAAGACCGCGCTGGCAACGCGAACATCGAGGTCGCCTATCTGCGAGGCAGCCTGCTGGCCCGTGGCTATGACGAAGAACTCATCGGTAAGACCATCAACGAGCTCTCGAAGACCGCATCGGTTGGTGGACCTCGCACGCTGTACGAAGCCAATCGCGACGTTTACGGTCTGCTTCGGTACGGCGTCAAGGTCAAGCGGAGCGTGGGCGACCAGTTCGAGACGGTCTGGCTCATCGACTGGAATCACCCCGAGGCAAACCACTTCGTTGTGACCGAGGAGGTCTCGATCGCGGGGGAACACAATAAGCGTCCTGATGTCGTGCTCTACGCCAACGGCCTGGCGCTCGGTGTCATCGAGTTCAAACGCTCGAAGGTGAGCGTCACCGAGGGCATCCGACAGAACATCGGTAATCAGAGCGCCCATTTCATCCGGCCATTCTTTTCCACCGTCCAACTTCTCTTCGCGGGAAACGATGTCGAGGGCCTGCGCTACGGAGTGATTGAGACACCGGAGAAGTACTGGCTGGAGTGGAAAGAGGCACAGGATGGCCCTGGGGGCGCTGACGTTGCCGAGCC
>JARKOY010000026.1 GCA_029975555.1 Spirochaetia bacterium
CGGCTGGGCAATCTGGGTCTTGATTCCCAGGACGCCTACACGGTCGTCGCGACGGCCACCGACTATCTTCCCGAATCGGTGGCCGGCTATCTTGCGCTGCCGCGGGACTGGGCGGACACTCGTCCGGTCGCCAACGGGAAATCGTCGCTGCTGCTGTTGGTCGACCAGCTCGATCTGCTCAGCCTGACCATCTCGCGGATGTATGACGCCACGAACCGGATGGACGCGGCTGCGCTGGTGGCTCAAGGCGCCTTCCTCGATTCGAAGTTCGGTGGACGAATGAGGCCGGCCCGGCTGGATGCGCCGACCCAGCCGTCCACCAACCCCCTGGATCTGTAACGGGTTGCGGCTGACCGGACCGAGGCGCTGTCGGCCGGGGCCGGCCGACAGGTGGCCGCCGCCGAACTGATACGCCGGGCACCGCGGTGTGCGGTGGTCCCGGCGTATCAGGAGCAGCTGGTTCGGCTCGGTCAGTTCTTGTAGTCAGGGATCGCGGTCCACCGATCACGCAGGAAGAACGCGGCCATCTTGGGCTGGCGATCTCGGGTGAACAGGCCCTTCTTGTTGCCGTCCACCCGCATGATCCCCTCGGTGGTCTGGAAGTCGTTGAGATTCCACGGCTGCTCACCCACGACCCAGTCGTAGGAATCGAAGATCTCGGCCCACATCTTCATGATCTCGACCTGGTACTCCTCGCTCCACATCACCGACGGCAGCTTGTGCACCCCGGCCATGGTGTCCGCGCCGTACTCGGTGAACATCAGCGGCTTGTCGGGCTCGAGTTCATGCCACTTCTCCAGTTCGGCCCGCATCATCGTCGCCCCGTCGGCGCTCGCGTAGCCGCTGTTGACATACCAGCCGTGGTAACGGTTCAGCATGATGAAATCGGCCACGTGATGCGTGGTGTCGGTGCCGGCCGGCGCCATCATCACCGATGCGTACGAGCGGGGACGCTTCTGCGGGTCGATCTCACGCACCAGGTCGAAGATCGCCTCGAAGTACGGCACCGCCTCGGGCACCTTGCTGTCGGGCTCGTTGAGCAGACTCCACGCGCACACACTGGCGTGGCGCTTGTCGCGAGTGACCAGTTCGCGCAGCGTCCGCTTGTGTACCTCGAGGGTCTCGGTCTGCACCGATTCTTCTTCGAAGTAGGTCTTCTGTGCGGTACCCGAGCCGCCCGCGGCATCCAGGAAGTTCATCAGTGACTTCATCATGCCGACGGCGGCGACCTCGTCGATGACGAAGAAGCCGTCACGGTCGGCCTCGTACAACTGCTCTTCGGCATAGGGGTAATGCGAGGTGCGGAAGGAGTTCGCGCCGATCCATTTCATGTCTTCGAAGTCACGCTTGTTCATCACGGCGTCGAAGCCGCGGCCGTGAACGTTGGAATCCTCATGCCGGCCGAATCCCTTGAGATAGACCGGGCGGCCGTTGACCAAGATCTGGCAATCCTTGATCTCCACGGTGCGGACACCGATCTCGTCGAAGTATTCGTCGATGAGCCGATCACCGTCGGTGATGCGGACGACGAACCTGTACAAGTAGGCGGCGCGCAGGTTCCACAGCTGCACGTCTTCGATGACCAGCGTGCCCTCCTTGCCTGTGGCGCGGGCGACCTGCGTGCCGTCCTCGTCGAGGACGATGACCTCGACGTCATGCTCGCCGTTGGTGGATACCGCGTAGTCGATGTGAGCGTTGGACCCGTTGATGTGATGGACGACCTCGAAGTCCTCAATACGCTCGAACGGCGTGAACAGGAGCCGCACGTTGCGCTGCAACCCTGAATAGTTGTAGAAGTCGAAGTAGGGAGCGCTCATCTTCGTTCCGTCGCCCAGGGTGTGGACTTCGCCCACCGGCAGCGTCTGCCAGCTGAGTTCGTTGTTGACCTTGACCGCAACGGTGTTGTAATCGTTCCACTTCACCACTTCGTTGATATGGGCCACGAACGGCAGGAAACCACCCTCATGGCTGGTCACCTCGGCGCCGTTGACGAAGACAGTTGCGGCGTGCGTGGCGGAGTCGAAGCGGATATCCACGTTTCCGTTCTGCCATTCGCCCGGCACGAACACCGTGGTGGCGTACCAGAAATCACCGGTGTATTCGCGGCTGTACTTGTCGGTGAAGACATCGGCGAAACTTGCCGGCACGGGCATATCGGTTGGATTCGGCAGGCCGGCAGTCCAGCCTTCGGCCACACCCTTGGAGTCGGGGTCGAACTGGAAATCCCAAGAGCCACACATGTCCTGAATGCGGCGGCTGGGGGTTACGCGGGGATAAAGAGATTCGAATGCCACGGGATGAACCTTTCGTGAATGTGGGTAGCTGCGTGTGCTTGCTTGTCAGTGGTGGGCTGCGCGATCAGCGGTTCTCGGCAGCTTCGGTGGCCGCGGCGGCCTCGCGCTTGGCCCGCAGGACCGCGGCATTGCGCGTGACGCGCTTCTTCTCCAGCGGGTAGACGAAGGTCATCGCGGCGAACATCAAGGTGAAGAAGATGGCCGGCAGCAGGGTGGAATAGGCGTACAGGCCGTCGAGTGTCGATTCGCTCTGTACGGCGGTGGCACCGGCCTGATAGCCGATCCAGGTCAGCGACGCCCCAGCGAACAAGCCGGCGAAAGCCTGACCGAGCTTGCGGGAGAAGGAGTAGACGGAGTAGCAGATGGCGTCCTGGCGCACACCTTTCGACACCTCGATGTCGTCGATGACGTCGGTGACCATGGCGAAGACCACCAGGTTGAACATGCCGATGCCCATGAAGGTGAGCACGTAGAGCACCATGAACAGCACGGGATTGTGGGTGTGCAGGGCGAACAGTGTGAACAGGCCGATCGAACCGATGGCTGCGCCCGTGCTGCCGACGCCCTTGTGCCCGAAACGCCTGCTGAGCGGCTGGATGAAGGGCGCCAGGGCGAACGTGGTGAGTGCGGCAAGAAGATTCGCGGTGGACAGCAGCGCCGCGTTCCCGAAGTAGTCGGTGTAGAGGTAGTTCGCCATTTGCTGCAAGAAGAGCATGGCCATCAGCAGGGCGACAGCGCTGAGGATCAGGCCGATCATGGCGCGGCTGGACAGAGCATCGGTGATCATCTTGACGGTGGATGCGCGTTCGGCGGCAGCGTTGGCCTGACGATGGTCGGAGACCTTGACGCGTTCGGTGGTCAGCTTGTAGCAGATGAAGTAGCAGGCGAATGAGCACACCGAGAAGGCCAAAGCGATCCACATGAAGATCTGCGTGCCGTCGCCGCCGCGGATGACCTGATGGCCGGCCGCATCGGTTTGGAAAATGATAATGGGGGTCGCGACGCCGACGATCAGACTCGCGCAGGAGGCGCCCACGGTACGAAATGTGGACAGCGACGTACGATGCTCGGGTTCGGGAGAAATGACCGAGGCCATGGAGCCATAGGGGATATTGACGCAGGAGTACAAGATGCCCCAGATGATGTACGTCACGTACATGTAGGCGATCTTCACGCCCATCGATGAATTGATGGCGAAGGTCTGGTACATCAGGAACGAGAAGATGACTGCCGGCGCGGCCATGCGCATCATCACGACGCGGTATTTGCCGGCCGGATGGGTGCTGGCCCTGTCGACCACGACACCCACCGTGACATCGGCGAATGCGTCGATGATGCGCGCGATCAAGAATAGTGTGCCAACCACTGCGCCGGAGATCCCCATGATTTTGACATAGAACACCATGAGGAATGAGCTGGCAAAAATGAACATGAAGTCATTGCCGAAGTCGCCGAATAGGTAGCCTACTTTGTCTCGGATACCGAATGGCCGGACTTCTGTTGAGGACGAAGTTGTCGCTGTGCTCATCGCTTATTTCTTTCGCCTGAGTATGCTGGTGATGCCGCGCTGAAAGGCGTATTCCACGCTCCTTTGCGCAGGCGGCTATTGCTGTGTGTTTTGGTGACTAGGGGCCCCGAGCGTGTAATCGCTGGTCCGGGCTCTTTCGTATTTGGTAGCATTGACGGTATCGAGCTGGACGGACGACGTGGAAATGTTTCCATCGTTTTCCGCCGGCGCCCGACCCGACGTCGACGCGCGCGCATGGGCGGTCTGTCGCGCTGACGCGAGCAGGCTCAAGGAGGTGGGTGGCATGGAGGTGCCAATCGATGCCGAGCAGCCAACCGGGGAGGAACCGCGTCCTGCCAAGGTGACGATACGCGACGTGGCCCTGGCCGCCGGGGTGTCGGCCAGCACCGTCTGCCGTGCCCTGGCGCGGCCGGGCCGCGTCAATCTGGAAACGGCCAAACATGTGCGTGAAGTGGCCGAACGACTCGGATATCAGACGAAGGACCTGGAGCCGGACGATGAGCGCGTATTGCGGGGCGCCATTCTGGCCATCACCGCGGATCTGCGATATCCGATCTTCGGCGAATACATATACGGCATGCAGCAGCAATGCGAGGAGCGGGATTTCTGTCTGCTCACCGCAGTCAGCAGTGATGATCCCATCAAGGAACGGGCCACCATCAGGCGGATGATCCCCGCCGTTGATGGCATCATTCTCGCCGCCTCCCGATTGTCGAATGCCTCAATTCGCAAGGCCGCGCAGGTCAGGCCCCTGGTGACCATCAACCGTCCGGTCGGCGGCGTCCAGTCGGTGGTCTCCGATGACCGGCAGAGCATCGGGGAGATTGTGGCCACGCTGAAGGGCCTGGGGCACACCAGCATCACCTATCTCGCCGGGCACGAAGCCTCGTGGCACAACGGATTGCGCTGGCAGGCACTGCTGGTCGCGTGTCAGCAGCACAGCATCCGTGCCCGTCAGATCCCCTGCGGAGAGGTCCTGCTCGATCCGAACAGCGTTGCGGTCTTCGAACCGTTCCTCAAGAACCCGTCGACCGCAGTGGTTGCTTTCAACGACGGCCTGGCCATCAGGTTCATCGACTATCTCAGGCTGCATGGCATCGGTGTGCCCGAACAGGTCTCGGTCGTGGGCGCCGACGATACCGCGGAGGGCCAGACATTCACCCCACCGCTGTCGAGCATCTTCATGCCTCGCGAAGAAATGGGCCGCATCGCGGCAGACAAGCTGATCGGACGCATCCTGCATGTCTCGGACCGAGACGTGACCCCCGTCATACGGCACTCGACGTTCATAGCCCGCGAGAGCATCGGCCCGGCGCCAACAGCACCGATGGCGCCGAGCCGGAGCGCTTGACCGATGATCTCGGCCCGCTATCTCGGTGGCGCCTTGCCACGGTGCTGCTAGGTTGAATGACACCGCGAGGCTACGCGCTGAGCTGCTGGAACTTCGATGGAGCGATGATGACGAGCAAGACGCTGCGCAG
>JARKOY010000036.1 GCA_029975555.1 Spirochaetia bacterium
ACTGCGCAAAGACCTCGCCGAGCACAGGCGAGAGACCGTCTGTTGTGCCCGGAATGTCGCGAACATGCTCGAACGCCTCATCGTGTACATGGGCTGGCACAACTATGTGAAACCCTATCGGATCGGAAAGGGAACCAAGGACCGCTCCCATGCGGAGATGGCGGGAATCCCTAAGGCCTTGATCCAGAACGAGCGACAGACGCTGTTTCGGGAACGCGCATTCTTGACTAGAGTAAACCTGTCTGCGCTTGAGCGCAGACTTTGGCTCCGAGGGTTTGCCACCCCCTTGAAAAAAAACCCTGAGACTCTCCCCGCCTTCGCCCTCACCTAGCTTCCTCCACGCCTCATTCCCACAACGCCCTTCATGGATATATACAAGCTTCGGAACAGTAAGTGGTCTTTCGATAGAAACGAACAATAGATCGTCCAAAGCTGCGCATGTCGTACCCTTCGAGACCTCCGACGGTCTCCGGCAGGTGATCCTCGTAGGGAAAATGAATGAGGACTATGCTCCCCCTGTGGATTGAGGCAGACATATCCAGCCTTTCGAGGAGTTGCAGCTTGAATTTGTAGTCGAAAGGAGGATCGAGGAACACGACGTCGAAGGCGTTTTTGTTCCTCAAGATGAAGGTCTCTGCAGGCATCGCTCTGCAGAACAGGGGAGGCTGCGAGATGGCGGCGTTTTGGAGAAGGACTGGGAATTTTTTTCGGTCTTTTTCGACGCATACGACGGGGCAGGCGCCGCGCGATGCGGCCTCAAGCCCCAGAATCCCGGAACCGGCGAAGAGATCGAGGAAAGAATATCCTGACAAGTCTCCCAATACGGCGAAGACGGACTCCCTCATGCGGTCCATTGCGGGCCTTATTTTTAAATCGCCCTCCGGCATTCTGACGATCCGACCCACCAGGGTCCCACCGGTGATACGCATCGGGATCACCACTCTCTGAGCCTGAATTCACGCCTGACTTCGCGGTCGATGTCACGGGCCTTGATGTCGGCGCGCTTGTCGTACTCTTTCTTGCCGCGGCACAATCCAAGCTCGAGCTTCACAAGGCCATGTTTCAGATAGATGCGCAAAGGGATGAGCGTGTACCCTTTCTCTCGCACTCGGCGATCGATGCGCTTGATCTCCTGGCGGTGCAGCAGAAGCTTCTTGGGCCGATCCGGATCATGGTTGAACATCGAGGCCTGGGCGTACTCCGCAATGTGGAAGTTGTTGAGCCACACTTCCTGCCCTTTGATCTCGGCGAAGGCATCTCCGAAGCTGACACGGCCTTCCTTGATGGACTTCACCTCCGTGCCTTGCAGGGCTATACCGCACTCGAAGCTCTCCTCCACCGAATAATCGAAGTGCGCCCGGCGGTTTTGTGAGATGATTTTGACAGGTTCCTGCGATCTCATTTTTTTATCAGGGCAGGCCGAAAGCCGAGAAATGCTGAGGCATGCGCCGCGGGCACGGGGCCGCGGGAAGCGATCGAAATCTGATCCACACTGTTTGCCCACGAGCCTCCTTTTACGGTCTTTGCATCGATGACGGCGATCAGCGCATCATAGGAAGACGAAGCGTCCTCGATCCATGCGTATGGTCTAAAGCCATCCGAGGTCCATTCCCACACATTCCCGAAAAGGTCCGAAAAACCTTGGGCATCGCGCCCGATCGATCCGACGGGAAGCGGACCACTCGAAGATCGGCTGTTGAAGACTCCAAGACTCTCCACCTTCTGTGAGGCATTTGCCGCAGCGATCTCCCACATCGCCTCCGAGGGGAGCGCAACCTCGTATCCCGAGGGCGCGCGTTTACTGAGCCACGCGCAATAGGCTTTGGCCGCATGCCAGGACACCCCGGTGACGGGGCGATCGTCGGCCTTCGAAGGATCGAAGTCTGCGAGGTATGAAGCATCAGCGACCCCCTTTTCGATGAGCGCGGTGCGGTTCTCCGGTTTCCATTCTGGGTTTTCCTCAAGGAAGCGGGCGAATTGGCGCCCTGTCACCTCTGTGGCCGCTAGTCCGAATTCCGGCACTTCGACTGGAGAGAAGATGCGGGTTCCGCCCGGCGTACTGCTCACGGTCTTCAGCGCTCCACCGGCAAACATGATGAATGAGTGCGGGCCGACGGACCGAGTGCCGAACGATGGAACCTGAGGAATCCTCTGAGCGGACGCTTCCTGTTTGAGCGCGGTGAGGGAAGCTCGGGTGGTGTCGGTCGCCTTTTCGGGGATGATCTCCATCGCCGCTGCGGCGTAGTTTTTGGAGCTGCCAAGGAGGGAAGCGGCGCTGCGCGCCAGCGCGATGAGCCCGAGGGGACTGCCGCCAGGAGCAGCGAGCGCGGCACTTGCATACACCACATCCCTCGTCGAAGAAGCATTCTCCGCGACGCTCAGGCCTGCAGCAAGAAGCGGCACCGCAAGCGCGCTTCGGTCAGGAAAAGGTGTCGATGCGGCGTCCGCCGCTGCCTCGGACAACACCATGGGCAGCTGATAGATCGCACTCGGCTTTCCTGAGAACGACCAGTTCGCAAATTCTTTGAATGAGGGAACCATGATGGCCTCGAGGGACTCGGGAGAGAGCTCGTATGCCAGTTTCACTCTGGGCCGAAAGATGAGCGTGGCGAAGATGCGCCGCGGAACTTCGACTTTGAACGTTTGGGACGAGAATCCCCGCTTGCGAATTTCGAGCTCGTGCGGGCCGGGCTTTGCGTAAAAGCCGTCCAGCGTGTTGCCGGCATACGAGCCGTCGAGGTATACCGCAGCGCTTTCAGGATTTCCCTCGAAGACGAGGTGGGCGCCTGGTTTCCTGAGCCCCGGGTTGACCAAAACAAAAAAAAGGACAACCAGCAACGCAAGCACATATAAAATAGGCACATAGACGCGCGGCCGCATGCCAAAGATAGGCTTCAGCGTCACCTTGACCTGCGCAATGTCCTGTTCGCGTATCTTTTCGGTCTCTTTCATTGCAAGAAGCCTAGCCGAAGGGCACCGTCTTGTCAACGATATGCGCTCATGGTAGCCTGATAGTGACATGAAGAGAGTAGACTTTTTCGATCAGCTTGTCGTCTTTTCAGAGGGTGTGCTCACACGAAGAAAACAAAGGTCCCTCCGAGCAAAGATGAAGCAGCAAAAGCGCAATCCTGTCCTCGATTGGATATACGCTATTCTGTGGGCAGCCTGTGTCGTTCTTATCATAAATCAATATATCTTCCAGAATTATCGCATACCTTCAGGCTCCATGGAGAAAACGTTGCTCGTCGGGGACATGCTCTTCGTCGACAAGCTCTCGTATGGTCCTGAACTTCTTCCTGGCGTGCTGAAAACGCCTGGGATATCCAAACCCCATCGTGGCGACGTCATCATTTTCGAGAACCCATCATATCTTTCGCGCGGACCGGTCTACACTATTTTTCAGCAATTTCTGTACATGGTCACTTTCACGCTCGTCGATATCGACAGAGACCCTTCCGGAGAACCTCGCGTCCACTATCTCATCAAGAGGGCGATCGGCGTGGAAGGGGACACGCTCCGCGTGCGCAACGGAGAAGTATTCATAAGGCCGCGGGGAGCCTCTGAGTTTTTCGATGAGCGGGCGCTGATGACAGGCCTGGGGCTTCCGGTGAAGACTCAGCGCCAGGTAGACGCGAGCGAGTACCCTGAGATTGACAAGATAGGCGTGGCCTCCGCCTACTCCGAGCTCAATCTTCCTCTTCCTGCGAATCTTGGGACGCTCTCGGTCCAAAACGCCAACAAGGACGCGTTCCAATACGACATGAGCCGCGTCACGACGCTGAGGGATGCAAATCCTTCCGACACTCGCACATCCCAGCTGGCGCAGCGCTATGAAAACGGATGGTTTATTGCCGATTCTCGAGTTTTCCCTATGGGCGACAACAGAGACAATTCGCGCGACGGCCGCTACTTCGGCCCTGTCGCCGAAAAGAAAGTGTTGGGCCACGCGCTGTTCATCTATTTCCCGCTTGGCCGCATGGGTGGCATCCGGTAAGAGATAAGCCATGTTCAGTCGACGCCCCGTTCGATACGCAGAAAAAGTCGAGCGGAAGAAAAAACGCAACAAAATATTGTCTCATATAGTGATATTCGTGTTTATCTGTATTCTGATGAGATGTTTTGTACTGCAGACATGGCAGGTGCGCGATGAACTCATGCAGCCTGAGCTGCGGAAAGCAGACGTCGTGGTGGTCATCCCCTATGTGTGGCTCGGCGGCAGGACTCCCATAGGCCTTGCGGGACGGCCCAAGGAAAATAGCCTCGTTCTCGTAAGCGACGGCGCCGAGGACATTGTTCCCTCCTTACAAAGGACTGTGGATGCAATGCTGCGATTCGTCACGCTTCAGCGTCTTTCTTCCCTCGGCGGCGAATTTGGAGGGAATTTCGCCGTGCCTTCGTTGGTGAGAATCCGTCGCATAGTGCAGAGGCAGAATGGGCCTGATGCGGTGATGGTGTATACCTCCGCTTCTGATGCCCGACAGGGCGTAGACCGAATGGTGCCCGTACAGGAAGTGTCTGCCACCCGCATACTGGGAAGGGTGGTTTTCAGGATATGGCCCCTTGCAAGAATAGGGCTCGTCAGATGAATTGGGCGGCGTTGCAGGATCGCCCTGGGTTTCCGAAAACAGAACCATTCCCGATCAAATCTCTGTATGTGCACATTCCTTTCTGCGCCGGACGTTGTTCGTACTGTGATTTTTTTTCGATTTCGGCGCAGGATCGGCCACAGTTTTTTTCGTCCGAGCATGAACTTGCCTACGTGGAAGCGGTGCTTGAACAAGCCAGGCTTTGGACGGAAGCACTAAAGGCGGGGCCTTTTGCGACGATCTATATCGGTGGCGGTACTCCCTCGGTGCTCAGAGAGAGGGTCTTAGAGAGGCTGGTGAAAGGGCTTGAGCCCTATGCTACGAACGGCTGCGAGTGGACCATCGAGGCGAATCCTGAGAGTGTGGACAGGCGGCTGCTCGATGTGCTCTCGGAATCTAAGGTCACGCGCATCTCTCTAGGAGTCCAAACGCTGTCGCACGAAGTGTGGTCCGTGCTCCGGAGGGTCGGATCGGTCGAAGATTCGAAACGAGCCATCGAGCTCGTGCGCGAGTATCCTTTTGAGCTATCGGCCGACCTCTTACTGGGTATACCTCTGCCTCAAGGTCGCGCAGAGACCGTCGAAGACATCCTCCTTGAGTCGCTCGCATACCTTGCGGAGAGGATGCCCCACATCTCGCTCTATGATCTGACCTTGGAGGAGGGTACTGCTCTGCAGCGCCAGGTCGCCTGCGGCGCGCTTATCATCCCGTCTGCCGACGAGATGGCCGAGGCGAGAGGTGCAGCGAACGCCTTGCTCGCAGAGCATGGGTTTCGGCGCTACGAGGTCTCGAATTATGCGCGGCCGGGGCATGAGTGCAGGCACAACGAGGCCTATTGGAACATGGAGCCATACCTTGGTCTAGGGAGCGGGGCGGTCAGCACGATCCAATATCCCGATACCGACAGGCCATCGCTGCTCGGCGCCATGATCAGGATCACGGGCGAGAAAGATATTGAACAGTATGTGGCTGCGCCGGCGGAGTTGCCGACACCTGTCGAATACATAGACCGAAAGACTGGGCTCTTCGAGTTTTTGATGATGGGATTCAGGACGGCGCGTGGTGTGGACACGCGGAGGATAGCCTCGCTCTTCGGCATCGATGTGGCTCAGGTTATTCCAAATTCGCTCGCGCGGTGGAGTCAGGAGATTATCCGCTCTGAACATAGTATTGCCCTGCGGCCGCGCAGCTTTGACATTCTGAATCGTTTTCTGGTTGAATGTCTTGAAGAGTTGGACTAAGTGTGGACTAAGAAGGGGGTCTTGAATGGCATATTTTCAGTATGCGGTGGTCGCCTCAATCCTGCACGACGAGCAACAAAAGCGAACATTGCTGGGTGTCTTTGAGAGGGCACTGAAGAAAGCCGGCGGAGAATTGGAGAGTCTTGGTCAGGAGCATGTTCATCTACGAAACGACATGCTGCCGCTTTTTATCTTCGTGCTCACAGGAGGCACCGAGGCCGAGGCCCTACGGCTCATTCAGGATGAAAAGATATTGGAGCGTGGCGAACCCATCGTGCTATTGGCGCATCCTTCACACAACTCGCTGCCTGCAGCCCTCGAAATTCTCGCAAAAGTAACACAGGATGGTGGAAGGGGCATAATTTTACAGGCCGATACCGCAGGCGCCTTCGACAAGAAGGCCCTGGAGGATGTTGTCGCGGTGGCTCAGAGCATGAAGGCGATGCGTGCCTGCCGCATCGGCGTCGTGGGCAGGCCTTCGGACTGGCTCGTGGCCTCTCGTCACGGCGCGGAGGCCGTAAACAAGGCATGGGGCCCGGAGCTCATGGACATCCCCTTCGAAGAGCTCCTTGACGAGATCCAAAAAATCCGCGCCGCCAAGCTCGAAACTGATCTCGGCCTGCCCGATCTGAGAGAGCGCGCCGAGTTCTTTCGCGAGGCCGATGAGGCCGACATGCGCAAATCGATGGAAATCCTGCGTGCGCTCAAAAGTCTGGTCGCCAGGCACGCGCTGCACGCCCTCACGCTGCGCTGCTTCGATCTCGTATTGCAGGATCGAAGCACAGGCTGCCTGGCCCTCTCCGCGCTTGCGGATGAGGGAATCGACGCGGGCTGTGAGGGGGATATTCCATCAATTCTCGGACTGCACTGGGTGCGCACACTCACTGGACAGACGGGCTGGATGGCCAATCCATCCATAATCACGGTTCGAAACGAGTCTGAGAGCGCTGAGATGCTCGTCGCGCACTGCACCGCGCCGCGTTCAATTTTGTCGGGATATGGCCTGCGCAGTCACTTCGAGTCCGGCCTCGGCGTGGCAATTGCAGGCGTCGTTCCCGTCGGCGATGTGACCCTCCTGAGGATAGGGGGCAAAAATCTCGAGAGAGTGTGGTTTTCGTCCGCAGAGGTGGTTGCGAGTCCCCGCAAAGAAGGCCTATGTAGGACCCAAGCCGTTCTCCGCCTCCCCGCGGATAAGGCCCGGGAACTACTCTCCGACCCGCTCGGCAACCATCTTGTAGTGGTCAGAGGTGACTGGACGCAGAGGATATCCGCGTACCTCCAACTGTGGAGAAGACCATAGAAAGGGGCAGCCCTTTCCTAGGCTGGGCGCACACATTCTTGATCACACGAAAAAGTCGTACTTCGATCGAAGCTGTTCAGCAAAACCTTCCTGAAAGGCGATGTTCGCCTTTTTTTCTGTGGCGATCGTGCTGGGAGGGCCGTGGCCGGGGAATATCACCGTATTGCCCGGCAGAGAAAAAAGCTTCTGCCGTATACGGGCGATGAGCGCATTAGTATTGAACGTGCTGTTTGTTTTACCAATCAGGCCCGCGTGGATCGCATCGCCCGTAAAAAGAAACATCTCTGCCAGGAGGTAGACGATCGAATCCTGAGAATGCCCTGGGACTGCGATCGCCTTGATTTCGTATCCCGCTTCCATGAAGACGTCCCCGTCCTTCACTTTTCTGCACTGAAAATCAAGAAGCCTCGCGTTGGAGGCGTAAATGGTGGGGCTGTAGATCTTCATGATCGTCGACAGCCCATTGATGTGGTGGATGTGGTTGTGCGTAATGAGGATGCCGCTCAGATCGAAATGGTGTTGTTCGATTTTTTCGATCATCGTTGGTGAAAGTTCGGCAGGGTCCACCACCAGCGCTTTTCCGACATCTTCGTTGCCGACGATATAGCTGTTCGCAAACCCAAAAATGGAATAGTGCTGATAGATTTTCATAAGTACAGGTGCTCCATATCGCGGACGGCCTCTGCGACATTCGACCCCGAAAACGTGACATTGGTCTCTTTTGAGGGAATATAGAATGCACGCTTGAAGTCGCAGTTGTCGAAGTTCACCGTATTGAAGTCGCACAGCAGAAACCTCGAGTTGTAGAGGTTTGAGCCTGAAAACGTACAGTCCACAAACGCTGATCCGTTGAAGTTGGCCTGAATTAGTTCGGAATTTTCGAAGCTGCAGTCCACGAACGAAGATACCCCGAAGGAACAGAAATCGATGTCCGAACCGGACAAATCGCAGGAGACGAAGCTCGAATGGTCAAAAAAACAGAGATGAAAAGAGGACCCGGTGAACATCGACTGCCGAATCTTCGAGTTTCTGAAGGAGCAGCCCACAAAGCGGTACCGCGAAAAATCCATGCCGACGAACGACACGTCGTCGAATACTCTGTTGAGGATAGTGGTCTGGGCCTGCAGTTCCTGCAGCGATCGTTGCAACCGTTCAGGATGTTCCTTAAGATGCTGATAGCAGAGACTCTCCAGAGAGAATGCCGGTCTTCTACAACCCTCGACCGCGCATGGCGTGATCTTGAACATACGATCATAGCCTATATGATCCTGCCCGCGGGCTCAAGATGGGGGAGTAAAACCGAGAGAACTCGGGGCGTTCCCGGTGCGAGGCTTCAACAAAGGACACGCTTGTCAGCCCCTGGCGAAATGTGTAGTATTTTTACCATGTGCTATTCGTGCGGAAGGACCCTGGTCTATGGCTACAAACCCGGCTTCAACGACGTCTGCGATACCTGTGGTAAAGACATCCATGTGTGTCGTATGTGCCGTTTCTATGCGCCTGGAGCACATTGGGACTGTGCAGAGAGCGTGGAGGAACAGGTCGTAGACAAGGAAAAGAGGAACCACTGCGAATTTTTCACGCTTGCAGAAAAGTATATCGATGACGGCGACCATCGAGGGTGCGTCTCGGGTTCCGACGCAAAGCAAAAATTCAACGCCTTATTTGGGGAATGAATGTCCGAAGAAAAAACGAATGTGCGCGTATGCGTGTTCGATTCAGGGATAGGCGGCCTACCCTTTCTTAAGGCAATTCTTGAGGAATTCCCTTATTTGGAAATAAATTATGTAGCTGATGACGCTGGTTTTCCTTATGGGACCAAGTCTTCCGAAGCGATCCGCGACATTCTGTTTGAGCGCATACGGAGAATTCGTGCGCGCCTCGATCCGGATATTTTCGTCATCTCTTGCATGACCGCCGTGCAGGTGGGCCTCAAGGACCTCCAGGAGGCGCATCAGACGATGCGCATCATCGGCGCCATTCCGCCGATAGCGGCGGCAGCGAGAGAATCGCGCTCTCGCCGAATAGCGCTGTGGACCACGGCGCTGTCTGCAGAAGACGCTTTTCTCGACAATCTGATCGCGCGGGATGCGCCAGATGCTGAGGTTGTCCGTATACCTGCCCAGGACCTGGTCGAATATGTGGAGCAGCACCTGCCCTTCGCCACGCTGGCATCAGCGCGTGCCTCGGTGGAGCCCTATGTCAAATATGTGCGCGAAGAGGGCATCGACAGAATCGTTTTGGCAGGCAGCCACTTTGTGTTGCTGGAAGAGGCTATTTACAGTTTGCTCTCAGAGGAAGGCGTCGACGATGTCCGCCTTCTCGACTCCAGAAAAAAGGTGTTGTCGGAGCTTCGTCCGCTTGTGCAAACCGAGGGCAGGGGAAAGCCGCTGTCTGGGGAGAGGCCTGCCACGGAGGGCACAGGATTTTTTCTCACCAGCGACCGGAAACCTGCGCCTTCCTACATCGCCTGGGCCGCCAGATTCGGTCTCTCCGTGCCGCAGCTCTTATGAACCCGGCTCGGGAGGTCATCGTCATGCGGGGGATCGTGCTTTCATTCAGCAACCAACACGCGAAAGTCAAGTGCGAAGACGGCCTCACCCGCCTGTGCACGATCAAAGGCAAAAGGATTCGCACTCTGGACGGATGGTACAACGCACTCGCCGCTGGAGACCAGGTGTCCCTGCAGCCAATATCGGACACCGAGGGCGTGATCGAATCGCTTCTGCCGAGAAAAAACGTATTTGGCCGCTACAACGAGAAAGGGAGCGCTGATCAGGCTTTAGCAGCGAACATCGATATGGTGGTCTGTGTGACGAGCACGGGGACGCCGCCTTTCAGGCCTCGGTTTATCGACAGGGTGAGCGTGCTGGCAGAGCAGTGTGGAGTGCCCCTCATCATCGTGTGCAACAAGATAGATTTGGGCCTCAGCGACCTCGTCGAAGAACGCCTGTCGGTATTTGAGCGCTTGGGATTTCGTACTTTTAAAACCAGCGTCACCCTTAGGCAGGGGATTGATGTGCTGCGAGAGGCACTGGTTGGGAAAACCTCTGTTTTTGTGGGACAATCGGGCGCAGGGAAGTCGAGTCTCATCAACTGTCTTATTCCGGGTGCCGCACAGCGCACTGGAGAAGTGTCCGAGAAATACGACAGAGGAAGGCACACGACGACGCTCAGCACAATGCTCTTTTCCGAGTTTGGGGATCTGTGCATCATCGACACGCCGGGGCTGCGCAGACTCGCTGTCCGGAATATCGGCTTGAACGATCTTGGCGCATATTTCCCGGACATGGTTCCGTTCCTCGGCCGCTGCGAGTTCGGCGCTTCTTGCACCCACACCCACGAGTCGGGCTGTGCCGTGCGACAGGCCGTGCACGAGGGGCAGATTTGGCATGACCGCTACGAGAGCTATCTCCGTATACGCGCGGAGTTGGAAGAAGCGAAGCACAGGAAGAGAGCCGAAGGGGGGAAACCGCACAAAGAGGCCAGATACCACATTGAGGACGAAGAATGGTGACGCACGAACACAGCCTTCGCAGGCTCGATTTTTTTCGGCTCCGCGAGCGGCTCGAGGGTTACTGCCTGTCCTACGAGGGGCAAGCGCTCATGCGCTCGACCCTGCCATGCTCCAGGCCAGAATCAGTGCAGGCCCTGAAGCAGGACCTCGCATTGCTCGTGGATGTCTTGCAGAATAGGGACATCCCCCCACTTTCTTTTCCCAACATAGAAACCCTCGTTCCGAAGGCTCAGAAAGAAGGAGTGTTGCTTGAGGTCGATGAACTTTTTGCCATAGGCCTGTGGACAAAGTCATACGAGCAGCTCTTTGCTTTTTTGCGCTCCACGCTGCGCCCGTCGTCGCGTGAGAAAGATCAAACCAGACATCCTTCGGTGAGGCCCGAGGAGATAGACCACGGACTTTCTTTGGGCGTAGGAGAGAATCCGGATGACGATGAGCGCTGGGCTCTGCCCGGCATCGAGAAGATTGTGTTTTCAGCCCCCAGCCTCTCAGAGATACAGGAGAAAATATTCGCGGTGGTGACGGAGGAGGGGGAGATGAGGGACTTGCCGCGCATTCGCTCGCTTCGGGCCGCCATTCAGAAAGCTCAAGCGGAGAATCTCCGCCTCGTGAACCAGTACCTCTCGGATCCAAACCTTCAAGATGCGCTCCAGTCCAATGCCGCAACCGAGCGGGACAACAGGACGGTCATTGCGGTCAAGGCGAATTTCAGGGGGCGAATAAAGGGAATCGTGCACGAATTTTCTTCCACGGGCCAAACGGTCTTCATTGAGCCGATTGAGCTTGTCGAACGCAACAATCGTCTCCTCGAGCTTGAGACGAGGCTCGCAGAGGAGATACGCTCCATACTCCGCGAGACCGCCGAGGCACTCAGACCGCTTTTCCCTACGCTCGTGGAAGGCAGGAATTTCCTTGCGGCGGCGGACGTGAGGCTCGCGCGCGCACTCCAGCTTCAGAGGGAAGACCTTGCGATCGCCCAGGTGCTTAAATCCGGAGTGCACCTTTACCAGGCGAGGCACCCCTTGCTTGGTAAAAAGGCCGTCCCCATCGATGTCGACATTCCTGACGGCACAAAAGTGCTCATCATCACGGGGCCCAACACCGGCGGTAAAACGGTCTCACTCAAGACCATCGGTCTTCTTGCGCTCTTAAACCAATACGGCGCAGGGATACCCGCGCTGCCAACTTCAGGATTTGCAATTTTTGATACGATTTGTGCTGACATAGGGGATGAGCAGTCCATAGACCAGTCGCTTTCCACCTTCTCGGGCCACATGAAGGTCATTTCGGACATCGCGGCGTCCGCGACGGGACGCAGCCTGGTGCTGCTCGACGAGCTCGGCGCAGGAACCGACCCCGAGGAAGGATGCGCCATCGCTATGGCCCTGCTCGATTATTTTCTCGACCGAGGGTGCATGACCATAGTCACCACGCACCATGGCGTGCTCAAAAACTATGGATATACGAAGCCTGGCTGTCTCAATGCCTCGATGGAATTCGATGCGCACAGCCTGAGCCCGACATACCGCATCATCATGGGAGTCCCCGGAGAGAGTCAGGCTCTGGAGATCGCCAGGCAGACGGGCCTGTCCAGCCAGATTGTCGATGTGGCGAGGGGGTACCTAGACAATGAGCGCTCGGATTATACGGCACTCATGCGCTCTTTAGGCGAAAAGCAGCGCGAGCTGGACCAGCTTGAACGCGAACGAAGGCAGCAGCTGCAGAGAGCCCTTGAATCGCGCCGCAAGGCGGACTTGGAGCATTTGAGAGTGCGCCAGAGGGAGCTCGAGCTTCGCCGCCAGGGAGTGGCCGAACTGAGCAAGTTTCTTTCGGAGAGCCGAAGGGTGTTCGAAAATCTTGTGCGCGAGCTGCGCGAATCTGGCAGAAAAGTGGAAGAAGCCTCGATCGGACGAGAGATGTTGCAGAATGTATCCAATGAGATACAGAGGCAGACCGATGCGCTTGCCCGCTTCGAGGAAGAGACGGAGGCCCTCAAAGGGGCTATGACAAGCGGGCAGGAAAGCCTGCGGCGCGTCGACGCCGCTGCGCTGCGGGCCGGCCAAAAAGTCCTTTTTCAAGGGCGGGAAGCGACTGTGCTTCGGACTCTCGATGCCAAAAAGGTGCTTGTCCAAGTTGGTGCCCTGCGCCTTCCTGTTGCGGCCGATGCGCTCAGTCTTCCTCACGATGAGAAAAGAAAGGAAGACCGGGCAGCCCGCGCCAGGATGAGCTATCAGGTCGAGCTTTCAGACAGCTCCGACGGGGCGTCAAGGGCTTCTCCCGAGCTCGATGTGCGCGGCATGAGGCTGGCAGAGGCCATTGAGGCCTTGAGCCGCCAGATCGACGCAGCCAGTCTCGCGGGGCTCGGTACCTTCTCCGTTATCCATGGCACGGGCGAAGGCATATTGGCCAAGGGAATTCACGACTGGCTGAAGACTCAATCCGCCGTTGCCGATTACTATTTTGCACGGCCTGAGGATGGCGGTTTTGGGAAGACTTGGATTCATTTGAAGGCCTGAGATTGAAAGGCTGAACGGCTTCGAAACCGAGCGACCGGAAGCAATTTTGCACGGGCCTCGCGCGTGTGTCCACATTTCGTCAATTGACACCAAAACAGGCCGCATGCTATCGTTATGCGGCATTTTTCAAGGCCAAAGGAGTTTTCATGTCCGGACATAGTAAATGGGCAACCATAAAGCACAAAAAGGGTGCCCTCGACGCCAAAAGAGGACAGCTTTTTACGAAGCTTATCAAGGAAATATCGATTGCGGCGCGGATGGGCGGTGGCGATATTGAGGGGAATCCGCGCCTTCGAACAGCAGTCCTCAAGGCTCGTGCGGCAAACATGCCGAAAGACAATATCGACCGTGCGATCAAAAAAGGTACGGGCGAGCTTGAAGGGTCGACCTACGAAGAGCTCTTCTATGAAGCCTACACTCCAGGTGGTGGCGCGATGCTCATCGAAGTGCTCACCGACAACAAGAACCGTGCAGCGGCGGAAATCCGTAACATCGTCACGCGATCGGGCGCGAATTTGGGAACTGCCGGCTCGGTGGCCTATCTGTTCAAACGAAAAGGCGTACTCACCTACGACGGCGAAAAATACACCGAGGATCAGATCATGGAAGCTGCCCTCGACGCAGGTGCGGACGATGTCGTCAACGAGGATGGCACACTCATTGTCTACACCGATTCGGCCTCGTTTGAAAATGTATTGAATGCGATGAACGGCAAGGGCTTCGAGACGCTCGGTGCGGAAGTTTCGATGGTCCCCGACACTTACATCAGCGTCGATGTCGAGACTGCCCAGAAGATCCAGAAGCTCATCGATAAGCTCGAGGAGAATGAAGACGTCCAGAACGTGTACCACAACATCGAAATGCCCGAACTCGAAGAGTGAACCTTACAATGTCTGATCGCTCTTCTGTCGTCGCGATTGGTGTCGATCCTGGCATCGCGGCGGTGGGATACGGGCTTGTAGGTGCTGTAGATGGCAAGCTCTCTCTGATTGCGCACGGATGCATCCAGACCGAGTCCTCGGAGCCCATGGGAAAGAGGCTTGGCTATATTTTTCACGAGATAGAGAAACTGTTGCGACAGTACGCTCCCGATGTCGGTGGCATCGAGGAGCTTTATTTTTTTAGGAACGTCTCTTCCGCCCTTCCTGTGGCGGAGGCCCGGGGAGTGATCAGGCTCGCGTTCGAGGAAGCACAGATCGAGCTCATGGAGCATACGCCCAATGCCATAAAAAAATCGGTGACGGGTTCTGCCAGGGCCGATAAAAATCAGGTGCAGGAGATGGTCAAAATGCTGCTGGGCATGCCGCAGATACCCAAGCCCGACCATGCCGCCGACGCCCTCGCCGCAGCCATCTGTACGTTGCACTCCATCGGCCCTGCGGGCTATACTCTCTGACATGTTCAACCGGATCAAAGGTGTTTTCAGCGGCCATACGGAGGAGGCGCTCCACATATCGACTGGCGCCATCGAGTGGGAGATCTTCGTTCCCGTCCGCGATCCTTCCTTTTTTACCCGAACTGGCGAAGAGACTGAGCTCTTCACCTGGCTGCACCACTACGAAGATGGAATGAGGCTCTACGGCTTTTTCTCCGCGGCCGAGCGGCAGCTCTTTCTCGATCTGCAGAAGGTCGAGGGGATAGGGCCACGGCAGGCGTTCAAGATACTCCAGGGGATCGCCCCCCGCACGCTTGCGACCATGTTGGACAACAGCGACTTCGCCTCACTGCAGAAAATCCCCGGCATCGGTCCCAAGACGGCGCAAAAAATGATGCTTGCGCTCAAGGGTAAATTGATCGGCCTTGAGGGTGAGCCTGCGGTCGGTTCTGAGGGAGGGCAGGGGCGCTTCCGGGATGTCGTGCGCGCCCTCGTCGACATGGGTTTTGACCGGAAAGACGCGGAGAGGATCGTCGCGCAGCTCGGGGCTGACGTGCAGGAAAATCCGGATATGGAGAAGGAATTGTTCAGAAAAGCCTTGCTTGAGTTGTCGACGGGAGCCGGATCATGAATGTTAAAGCCACGGAGGAAGCATTGCCTCATAGCCCAATGAGTCCGGTCTATAATCCGTCGGAAGATGAAAAAGAGGCCACGCTTCGGCCGCGCTATCTCTCGGAATTTCAGGGCCAGCAGAGAATCAAGGAGAATCTGCTCATCTTTATAAAGGCGGCGCGGGAACGGGGAGAGGCGCTCGACCACCTCTTCTTGATGGGGCCGCCGGGGCTCGGCAAGACAACACTCGCGCTCGTCGTCGCATCGGAGATGGGCGCGGATTTCAAACCTACGAGCGCCCCTGCGATTGAGAAACCCAAGGACCTTGCGGGTATCCTGACGAACTTGCGCCCTGGAGGGGTGCTCTTCATCGATGAAATTCACAGGCTCAAGCCGGCGATCGAAGAAATGCTCTACATTGCGATGGAAGATTTCGAACTCGACTGGGTCATCGGGCAGGGCCCGGCAGCGCGCACGGTGCGGATTCCGCTGCAACCATTTACCCTGGTCGGGGCGACGACGAAGGCAGGCATGGTCGCTGCGCCCCTTGCGAGCCGTTTCGGTATTTCGCTCCGGTTAGACTACTATACCACGGATGAGCTTGGGGGCGTGATACGCCGATCCTCCCGCATACTCGACATAAAAATTGAGGAAGATGCGGTGGAACTCCTCGCTAAGACGAGTAGAGGGACGCCGCGCATCGCCAACAGACTCTTACGCCGCATGCGCGATTTCGCCCAGGTCCACGGGGATGGTGTCATCACCAGCAAGGTCGTCTCCGATGGACTTGCGAGGCTGGAAGTGGATTGCCTCGGCCTCGAGCGCCTCGACCGAGAAATCCTCAAGGCGATCATCCTGCGGTTTGGTGGCGGCCCTGTGGGCGCCGAGACACTTGCGGTCTCGGTGAGCGAGAGCGTCGAGAGCCTCGAAGATTACTACGAGCCTTATCTCATTCAGATAGGCATGCTCGCGCGAACGCCGCGGGGGAGAATCGCAACGCCCGCCGCATATCGTCACCTTGGAATGGAACAGCCTCATGAAAACGGACGACTTCAATTTTGAACTGCCGGAGGCGCTGATCGCCCAGTATCCTCCACAGGAGCGCGGTGAATCGCGCCTCATGGTCCTCAATCGGAGAAATGGGAAGATCGTCGATGCCATGGTCTCCGATATTGCATCCTTCATTGATTCGGGCACTTTGATGGTGTTCAACGACTCTAAGGTGCGCAAGGCCCGCCTCTACGGCATCTGCGAGCAGACCGGAGCCCGCGTCGAATTCATTTTTCTTGCGCCTGTCGAGCAGGATTTCGCGATCAGGATCAAAGAGCGAGTGGCGCAGAAGGACGGCAATGACAGCAATGCGAGTGCTCTGGTCGCTCCGGCCCAGCGGATTCCGTCCACGTCTCGCCTGTGGCGCGCTGTGTGCAGCAAAGCGAGGCGCCAGAGGACAGGACGGTCCTACACGTTTCCAGGCAACATGAGAGGAAGCATTGTGGAGGATGCTCACGACGAGAAGATCATTGAGTTCTCCTCTCCTCTCGGCGACGATTATTTCGACCGCTACGGCCATGTTCCTCTGCCTCCCTACATCAAGCGCGAGGACACGACGGCCGACGAACAGCGCTATCAGACGGTCTATGCCAGGCACACCGGATCGGCGGCGAGCCCTACTGCGGGCCTACACTTCACACCACAGATACTGTCGCACCTTCGGAGCAAGGGAATCGACATCGAATATATCACCCTCCACGTAGGACTAGGCACTTTTCTGCCGGTCAGGACCGAGAACGTAGAAGACCATCCTATGCACGAGGAGTGGTTCGAGATAGGAACCGACGTCGCGAAGAAAATAAACGCGGCCAAGTGTGAAGGCAGGAAGGTGGTCGCAGTCGGAACCACCTCGCTTCGGGCCCTGGAGTCGGCATGGTTCGGTGGAGAGCTTCATCCGGGCAGCTTTTCTACTCGCATCTTCATCTATCCTGGTTTTGAATTTCATGTGGCCGATAGTCTTTTCACCAACTTCCATACGCCGAAATCGACATTGCTCATGCTGGTGTCGGCGTTCGCGGGCAGAGAGACGATACTGGAGGCGTATCGCTCGGCCATAGAGAAGCGTTATCGTTTTTTCAGCTATGGCGACGCGATGTTGATCCTGTAGATTGGCCTCCCCTAGAGCGGGCGACGGCCACACGACGGCAGCCATGGGAAGAGATGCGCATCGCCAAGGAGGCTATGCGGCCTTCAGTCTTCTTCCTCAGGCCTCAATGCCTAGAAAGGCGAAGACATGCGATTCGACTTCTCTGTGCACCGACTCGATATCCTGTGCTGCATCGATGCGCTCTATGCGCCAACCGCGACGCTCTAGGCGGTCGGCCATTCTTTTGTACATCGTGTACACTCGTCTCTGAAACTCCAGCGTTTCGTAAATTTCTTGTACTGGGCGGGATCGGATGCGCCCCATCGCAATCTCCGGACTCACTTCGAAGAGGAGCGTCAGCCCAGGCACAGGAAAGCCACTGTTTAAACGCCACGGCAACGCTGATCCACAGGTGACGCCCTGATACGCCAGGCTCGAGAGCGCGTAGCGGTCCGAAATTACTACCGATCCTGCCTTGATGGTTTCAATAACCCCTTGGCTCCCATAGAGGTGTTCATTTCTATCTGTGGCGTAGAGATAGGCCACGGTCGTTGGGGCTGCCTGCATTTGGCCGGACAGGATGGCCCGGATTATTTTGCCTACGGGGCCTTTGGTGGGCTCTGCAGTGGTCACACAGGGGACATTTCGAGCAGCAAGGCTCCGTGCCAGAAGTTCAAGCTGCGTCGTGGTGCCTGCACCGTCGATGCCCTCGATCACTATGAAACGTTTTCCGAGCTCGTCTGTGTTATAACTAGCCATAATGTGCTAGTATATAGGCGACGTTAGACTTTGTCATGCAGGGTTTATATCGGATGAGGACGAAAAAGCTGTGGCTTCCCGCACTCTTCTTTTCTCTTGTGTTTGCGGTCGTGGCTACTACCGTCCTCCTCGACTTCGTCCGACGTGAGGTCCAGCTCGCCACAACCCGCACGCTCGATGCAGTGCAGTCCCTCGTGGTAAAGACCACGGGTCTGCGACTCAAGTACGATTACCTCAGCATCGACGCGCTGAACAGATTCTCCATGCACGGCATAGAGCTTGTTCGCGAAGCGTCCGCATCCAACGCTGTGCCAGAATCTTCACCACCGAGCCCCGATGCTGTCCGCGCACCGATCCAGCTTAGGCGGCTTTCGGTGAGGGTGAGCTACTGGGCACTCCTTACAGGCCGCAGCGGCGAGGTGCTGAGGGACATCGTCGCCGACGATCTCCGTGTCTCGCTTCTGATGCCGGCCGATAAAAATATCGTCACGACAATCCTCAACAATTTCTCCGGAAGCGGCGGCTCGAGCCTGCCTCACTTCATGCTGACCATTGGCCCCGTGGAGCTGCACGTGCGGGATCTGGCATCCGAGGATTCCCTTCATGGAGTGGAGCCAAAGGATGGGGTTTTAAAGATTGACAGCCTTCAAGTTTCCAGCCTCTCCGGCTCTTTGGAGTTCATTGCGCCTTCCATCGCTGCGCAGATCGATGGCCTGTTCGGAATGCCCAGAAACCTGAGTATCAAGGCCAGTTTACAAGGCTCGGGCGCCCCCGACGTCTCTACCCTCAATGCGACGTTGAGCATCTCCGCACGTACGCCTGAATGGCTGCTTTTGCCGCAGCGCTGTAGTGTGAAGGTAGTGGGAGGACGGGTAGAGGTGAGGAAGGGTGGTGCGATGGGGTTGGAGGGGTGGTATGAGGGAGGCAGGTGGGGGATAGGGGTGACGATGGAGGGGTATCGGCCAGGGGAGGATGTGGAGGTAGAGGGTGAGTGGGGAGACGTGGTGGGGGGTGTGGAGGTAGACGGGGGAGTGAGGGTGAGAGGGGAGGGTATGGAGCTTAAGGGGTACGAGGTGGATGGTGGGGTGAAGGTAGGGGCAGGGGTGAAGGTAGGAGGGTATGAGGTAGGGGGGATGGAGGTGAGGGTGAAGGGTGTAGGGGATGGGGGGGAGTATAGGGGGGTGGTGGAGGGGGTATTGAAGGGGTATCGGGTGAGGTACGAGGGGGGCATAGGGTATGCGGGGCTGCGGGTGGCAGGAGGGTATGAGGTAGAGGGGTCTGGGGTGAGGGTGAAGGGTGAAGTACGAGGGGGTGATGGGGAGTATGAGGTAGGTGTGCGGGGAGGGAGTGTGAAGGGGGTAGAGGTAGGGGAAGGGGGAGGGGTGGTGCGGTGGAGTGGGGAGGGGTATGAGGTGAGGTATGAGGGGGGCATAGGTGGGGGGCGAGTGAAGGTGGAGGGGGGTGTAGGGGTGGATGGAGGGTATGAAGGGGTAGTGGAGGCGAAGGGGGTAAGGGTAGAGGGGATAGGGGCGCTGGTGGGGGTAGAGGGGGTAGAGGGGGTGGTGAGTGGGCGTGTGTATGGGATGGTGCGAGGTGGGAAGGTTTCGTGGAGTGTGAGTGGTGGGGAGTATGAGGGGAAGGTGAGGGGTGTTGCGGTGGGGGTGAAGGTGGAGGGTGTCGGGGATGGGGAGGGGTATGAGCTGAAGGGTGGGGAGGTAGTGGTAGGAGGGGTGGAGGTAAAGGTGAAGGGGAAGGGGAGCTACCGGGGAGAGGTGTTTGCGGGGGATGTGGAGGTAGGGGGGGTAGGGTATCGGGTAGGGGTGGAGGCGGGAGGAGGGACGATTCTGGTGAAGGTAGGGGAGAATCTCAGGGGTGAGGTGAAGGTAGGGGGAGGTCGGGTAGAGGGGGGGGTGAGGTTTGAAGGGTTTGGGGTGGGGATAGGGGGAGGGGTGGTGTGGCTCAAAGGGGGGGTAGGGGGTTGGTATGAGGAGGGAGGGTGGGGCGTGGTGGTGGATGGGCTAGGGGTGAGGTATGAGGGAGAGGGAGTGTATCCTGAGCTAGAGCTGAGTGGATCGATCAACGCCCAAGGGGC
>JARKOY010000040.1 GCA_029975555.1 Spirochaetia bacterium
ACTGCGCAAAGACCTCGCCGAGCACAGGCGAGAGACCGTCTGTTGTGCCCGGAATGTCGCGAACATGCTCGAACGCCTCATCGTGTACATGGGCTGGCACAACTATGTGAAACCCTATCGGATCGGAAAGGGAACCAAGGAACGCTCCCATGCGGAGATGGCAGGAATCCCTAAGGCCTTGATCCAGAACGAGCGACAGACGCTATTTCGAGAACGCGCATTCTTGACTAGAGTAAACCTGTCTGCGCTTGAGCGCAGACTTTGGCTCCGAGGGTTTGCCACCCCCTTGAAAAAGACCCCTGAGACTCTCCCCGCCTTCGCACTCACCTAGCTTCGTCCATGCCTCATTTCACCAACGCCCTTCGCGGATATATACAAGCTTCGGAACAGTAAGCAAAGCTTGCCAACGGTATTCCCATAGGGCTATAGTAGAACATTGAAGCCGGAACCACCCACCGCTGTTTCCAACAAAATCCGAAGGAGGCGATGATGCCTTTACAATTCGGTCATATACTGAAGACGACGCTCAAGACCCTCGTCCAGATGAACAGGGAAAAAGCGACCGGCATGCTCGATTTTGAGCTCAAGGAGCTGGAAAACATCTTTACCCTCCTCATCCTCGGCGGGTTTGCAGGCCTGCCGTCGCCGCCCTCCCCCATCGCGGTGGAGCTTTTACCTTACATGGAAAAGGAGCTCATCGTGCTGCTCGCCAGGGCGGACCTCGCGCAGGACCCTCTGGGCGTCTTAATGGGCATGCTCGAGATAGACTAGAGGATATGGATATGCGCAACACCATTTTTTTTCTTGGAAAAGGCGGCGTGGGCAAGACGACCCTCTCGAGCGCCCTGGCCCTGGCTATGGCCAGGCGTGGCAAACGTGTGCTCGCGGCATCCCTCGACCCGGCCCACAACCTCGGCGATGCCCTGAAGGTGCAGTTGAACGGCGAGCCGAAAAATGTCGAAACCAATCTCGACGCCCTCGAAGTGAACCTCGCGCAGTGGGTGGACAGGTACCTGGAAGAGAGCAGGGAACAACTCAAACGCAACTATTCCTACAATGCGACCCTCAATCTGGACTCGTTTTTCAGCATCCTCAAATATTCTCCTGGGACCGAGGAATATGCCGTCCTGTGGGCGATCGAGGACATTCACTGCAGGCTCGCGCCTTCCTACGACTTCGTCGTGTTCGATACGCCGCCCACCGCACTGTCGCTGCGCTTTCTTTCGCTGCCGGCCATTTCAGGGCTGTGGGTAGCTGAGCTCACCAAGCTCAGGGAACGGATCCTGAAGGAGAGGCAGTCTATTGCCCGTCTGAATCCGGCATCCCCCGTGGCGGAGGGCTGTCTGGACAAGAACGACGACAAGGTCTACGGCAAACTGGGGAGCATCAGGACAAGGCTCGCTGCGCTCCACAGCCTGTTTTCCAAACAGAGTTTCATGAGCGTCATCGTCAATCCTGACGAGCTTTCGATGTTCGAGGCCCTGCGCATCAAGGACGACTTGGCGCGCCTGGACATTCCGCTGTCCGCGCTCTGCCTGAACAAACAGGGCGTTTCTGATGCGGCATGGGAGATTCCGCCGGAGCTGCGCCAGTTGCCGCGATTCACCTACAGTTTTTCCCGAGATGGTATCTTCACGAGGGACGACCTTGTCTCCATCGGCATCGAACCGCTGATGCACCATATTCTCGATAAAAGGAAGCCAGAGCGATGAACAATTATCTGCTTTTTGCAATTACCGCACTGGGTGTCGCCGCGACGATCCAATATTACTTCGGCCTCAAGAAAAACCGCTGGCTCGGTAAGACAATGTCGGTGCAGGCCGAAAATCTTTTTATGCCGAAGGACACGGAGTACATCAATATCGGCGGCGCAATAGGGTATAACTTCACCTACAAGCTTCGGGAGCCATGGAAGGAAATCAAGGGAACCTTCACTCTCTTTCCGCGCCATGCGCTGCTCTATATGCCCATTTCGCTCGTCATCGGAGGCTCGGACCGTTTTTTCCTCAATCTGTATACCGACAGGCGGCTCGTCGGCGAGGGCCACATCATCGAAAAAAGGCACCTCAGGCGAGCAAAGATCGAGGGGCTCGACGAAATGCGCTCTGCGCGGATTGAACGCGCCGGAAAGACATTCTTCCTCTATTGGCGCTACGCCGACCTGAAAGAGAAGCTCTTGGCAACCCTCGACGCGATGCCCGAGCCCTCTTCGCTGTCCCATTTCTGCTGCTACCGCGACAATAAGACCTTCTTCTTGTACCTGCGGCCAGTCAAAGGAGAAATCGCCGGCAATCTGAAGGCGTTTATGGATCAATGTCCGCACTATTTCCGTCAGGAAAAACCCAGTGAATCTCAGCCATGAACTGCGCGGTCCCGCGCAAGGAGGCCCCGTATGGATCCAGAAATGCAGAAAAAAATCGACGAGACGCTCGCCCGAATAAAGGAGCCACAGTCAGACCTTCCCATCGTCGACCTCGGCTTGGTGGAAAAAGTGACCTACAGCGCAAAGGAGAAAACGCTCCTCGTCAGCCTGGCCATCGGTACGCCGCGCTGGCAGTGCCCCGCCTGTTCTGCGATCAACGGCGTCGTCAAGGAAGGCATTGTGCGCCGCGCGCGTGAGGCGTTCGAAGCGGCGTTTCCAGAGCTGAAGATCATCATCGAATGAGCTCGGCCCGCGCCTCCGCGCGGGCGACTTTGAGGCGAATATAAATATTTTCTATTATAATAAGTTATAGAATAGAGAAAAGGAGCTTTTCTATGTCGACGTCTTCGTCAGCGCTACAACAAAATCCAAAGTCAGCCCTCCCGCCCGACGCGACGCAACGCGTGTGCATATTCCGTGTTGGCCCACAGCTCTACTGTCTGCCTGCCGCATCGGTGGAGTATGTCTACCCCTACTGTGCGACCACCCCAGTGCCGCACAAAGCTGGAAGCATCGAGGGGGTCATCAATCTGCACGGCTCGGTTGTGCCCGTCGTCGATATGGGAATAAAATGCGCGCAGCATCCGCTCGAGCGGGCCCCAGAGCACAGGCTCATGCTCGTCGATGTCGATTCCCGCCGTGTGGCCTTGCATGTCGAGGCGGTGGTGGATGTCGTCGACGTGGACCAGCGCGGGTGGGAAGAGGCCGACACGGTATTGCCAGGAGTCAAGGTGCTGACGGGTATTGTGAAATACCAGGACGGGCTTGCATTGTTGTACGATCCAGCGCGTTTCTTTGAAGCCGAATTCACCGAAGGCACAGCGCCATAGGACATGCATGAACAGAGAAAAGACTGCATTGCGCCCGGCATTCGATGAGCATGCACTGAAAGCCTTGCTCGAACAGAACAACGACGAGTTGCACAGGGCGTTCGAGGCGAACTTCGGCCTCAAGCGCGGCGCCGTGCACTATTATGCGCTGAAAAGAGCGGTCCACGCCCTCTGGGAGGCTGAAAAAAAGCCGCTTGAGGAAATCGTGTGCTCGCTCTGCGAAATTCCCATGCGCCCGGAGGTGATGCGCGCGATTGTACCGCACATCACCGTCTACGAAACCTACTTTTTTCGGCATCCTGAGCATTTTGCATGGCTGCGCGACACCTTCCTCCCCGAACTCGAACAGCGAAAACGGACGGAAGGGAAGCGCAGCGTCAGCTGTTGGTCCGCGGGTTGCAGCACTGGAGAAGAGGCCTACTCGCTCGCCATGACACTGTTCGAGTATTTCGAGGAGCAGCCTGGCTGGGATATAAAGGTGCTGGCCACCGACATCAACCATGCATCGCTCGAGATCGCGCGTCAGGGATGCTACGGCGACTGGTCGTTCAGAGATACGCCCCCTGCTTTGAAGGCGCGATTTTTCGAGCCATGCAGTCACAGCGCCGAACCAGTCCCAGGCCTGCCGCGGCTCACGCGCTACCGAGTCGATGGCCGCATTCGACGCATGGTAGCATTTGCAGAACTGAACCTCCATGCGCCGCAGTGGGATTTGTCGACATTGTCGGACCGGCCATTCGATCTCATTCTTTGTAGAAACGTCCTCATCTACCTGCAGAGAGATGCCGCAAAGGCGCTCGTGGCGCGCTTCGCGGAACAGATGGAGCCCAAGAGTGTGCTCATCGTAGGGCCCAGCGAGCCGTGGCTCCTCGGCAGTGCTCTGTTTATCTCCCAACAAATTCCGAATGGCACTGTCTTTATCAAAAAAGAAAATCCCCTGCACTCTGTGCATGTGGCTGCCCATCTGCCTGAACCGAAGCCGCAGGCTCAGGTCAGCATAGTTCCCGTGCCATCGGCGTCAAAGTACCTGGCATCAGAGTACCGTCTGCCGCACACCACTTCCATACCGACGGACGAAAAAGCACCAGACCTCTGCGCGACAAACCCACGAGAAGAAGCGATCTCCCGCGCCAAAGTCCTCGCAGATTCCGGAGACGCCGCACGCGCCATCGAGCTTTGTTCCAAGCTCCTGGAAGATGAAACCACCGATCCGGAGCTGTATTATCTTCGCGGCATCGCGCATCTCCACGCAAGGGACCTGTCTTCCGCCGAATCGGATCTAAAAAAATCGCTTTTCCTCGAACCGGACAACATCGTCGCCTACATCGCGCTCGCATCGATCGCCAAAGCGCGCGGCGATGAACGCGAAATGAAAAAACATTACTCAAATGCCCTTCATTTTCTGTCGAAAATAAAAGAGTCAGAGATTGTGCCTGGTTCCGAAGGAATACCGGCCAAGGCGATGCGCGATATGATCGCATCGCTCATGGCGGAATGAGGGAGCGTTGCAATGCCGAGCGCACAGAAAGATTCTCCGGTCGATACGAGTGAACTTCTTTTACAAACATGCCGCAGCGCCGACGAAATCCTTCAGGCCCGGGCACGCGAACTTGCAAAAGTCAAGCGCCGCGCAACGAAGAAAATCGAGCTTCGGTGCGTCGAATTTCTGCTCTCCGGCAAGAGCTTTGCGTTCGAACTTGAGAGCATCCGCGAAATACTGCGGAACGACAAGCCCATTACACCGCTGCCGTACATGCCCGCATTTTTCCGCGGACTTGTCAATGTGCGCGGTGAAGTGGTTCCCCTCGTCGATCTTTCGCTCTATCTTGGGCTTCCCCCCTCCACCAAAGGGCAAGATGCGCTGAAGTCCATCATTATTCTGCAGAAGGAAGAAACGACGGTAGGCTTTCAGTGCGAGCAGATCGTCCGCATCCGCGAATTTTCGAACAACGAACTTCAGCAGTCGATCGCCGCACAGAACGAGGCCATTGCAGGTCTTGCAAAAGGCTGCGGGCGTGGAGGCGTCGTTGTGCTCGACGCAGCTATTTTCATACAACAGCTTGAGAAGAGGCTGCATTCCGAATGATAGCGGCACAATGGAGGAAAGAATATGCTCAAGAACATAAAGATGCGCGCAAAACTAGCGCTCGGTTTCGGAGCCATCATCGTGGTGCTGATGGGCCTTGCGGGGTATTCCTTTTCGGAGCAGGCCGGCATAAACCGCCATCTGGACGATATCATCAACACGCACTTCGCCACGTTGTCGCTCGTCTACGACGTCGATTCTGCAAGCGGACGGCTTTCGCGGAATCTGATTGAGTATCTCGTCGCCACCTCCGCATCCGAAATCGACAAACTTGCGCAGTCGATGCAGAGCGACATAGAAGGTATTCAAACGAACCTCTCGAAGCTCGAGGCGATCAATAAAGATGCCGAGCTCCAAAAGCCGCTGGCGGATCTTACCGCTTCGTTTGCGGAATGGCGCGCGACGTACAACGAGGAAGTCGCGCTGAAAACCGCAAAAAAGCAAAAAGAGCTCATGCAAGTCTACACCACCAAAGGGAAAGAGGCGCTTACGCGCCTGGCAGAGAGTGTCGCACACCTGGCCGATGCCACCAGAAAACAGGCTTCGGAGGCCTACCAGAATGCGATGGCAATGCAGAACACTGCGTTTATCGTCACCATCATTCTGAACATCGTGGGGATCGCATTCAGTATTCTCTTTGCGTTCGTGATCGGAGAAAACATTGTCCGGCCGATAAAGAAGCTCGCCGTAAACTTCGAAAAGGTCGCCGGTGGAGATATTCAGAAGCACGAGATCGACGAGGAGAGGAACGATGAGATCGGCATGCTGATCAGGGCGTTCGAGACTTTCCTCGAGCGCTTCAGGGCGCAAATCTCGGAGATAAATGCGATGATTGTGCACCTCGCCGCCTCTGCGAACGAAATGTCCGCGACCAGCGCACAGCTGGGGTCTTCTTCGAGCGAGACGGCGGCCTCGGTGATGGAGACAGCTGCGACGACCGAAGAGATTCGCCAGGTGGCGCAGACCACGAAAGATTTGGCGGGCACCGTGACGGCTGCTTCGGACCAAAGCTTTTCGCTCAGCAAAGAGAGCATGACGGCCATCCTGCAGATGGGCGAGAACATCCAAAAGCTCAAGGGCCAAATGGACAATATCTCCCAGAGCCTCTTAAATTTGAGCGAACAGAGCCAGATGATCGCGGAAATTATCGCGGCGGTCGACGAAATCGCCGAACAGTCGAATTTGCTGGCGGTCAACGCCGCCATCGAGGCGGCAAAAGCCGGAGAACAGGGCAAAGGCTTCGCGGTGGTCGCGCAGGAAGTCAAATCCTTGGCCGATCAGTCGAAACAGTCCACTCGTCAAGTGCGGAAAATTCTCACCGATATCCAGAAAGCGACGTCGGGCGCCCTCATGGCGGTCGAACAAGGCACCAAAGAGATGCAGCAAGGCTCGACAAAAATGGACCAGGTCGACGCCGCAATGCGCGCAATCGGCGAGTCTCTCTCGAAGACCGTCCAGCTCGTCCAGCAGATCACCTACGCCGTCGAGCAGCAGTTCACCGGCATCGACCAGATCAATTCCGCGATGAACAACGTCAAGACCGCAAGCGCGCAGAATGCGGACGCGGCGAGAAACCTCGAGCAGGTGGCGGCGTCGATAAGCGATTCTGGCAACAAACTCAAGTCGCTCATCGAGATATATAAACTGTAGCATCGATGCTGCAGTCTTTGCAGGGCAAATGACAATGGTGAATCAAGAAGAGTTCCTGAAACAGCTCCGCGAAGCCTTCGCCGTCGAATCGCAGGAGCATCTTCAGACCATCGCGTCGGGGCTTCTTGCGCTCGAAGCGACGGAGGGAGAGCCGGATCAGGAAGGCCTTGAAACCATCTACAGGGCGGCGCACAGCCTCAAAGGGGCCGCCCGCGCCGTGGACTTAAAAGACATCGAGTACATCTGTCACTCGATGGAAGGTGTCTTTCTGGCGCTCAAGCGCGCCGATATCCGCCCGACATCTTCTCTGCTCGATGCGCTCCACGAAGCGCTGCACTTGATCGAACGCCAACGTTCCGGTTCTGCGGTTGCCGCCGCGGACGTCCGCACCATCTGCGAAACGCTCGACCGAGCCGCGCGCAAGGACTCACCCCAAAGTCCTCTCCCAAACCCCTTGCAGGACCAGCTGCCGTGCGAACACCCAAGCGCCCCACAACCGGGCTCCCCTGCGCCTCTTCCATCGTCGGCTCGTCCTGAAACCAGCATTGCCCAACAACAGCCGCCTCATGGTTCTGAGCGCAACGCCGAGCTTGCTTCGACGATCCGCGTGCAGGCGGATCGTCTCGATACGGTTCTGCGCAAATCCGAGAACCTCGTCGCAGTCAAACAGCTGCATGTTCAGCTGCTGTCGCAGCTCAAAAGCGTGCTTGCGCTGCTGGAGGAGACGAGCGCCGACCACCAGGCGCGAAAAGATTCGATCCGCGCATTGAGCGCACTCGTCAATCGTCTTGCATCGGAATCCGTGCACGCTTCGACTCTGATCGACTCCCTCATCGAAGAAGCTCAGTCGATGCTGATGTTGCCCTGCTCAGTACTCTTCGATTCTTTTCCTGTCGCAGCGCGCGATATCGCAAAGAGCCTCGGCAAAGAAGTCGGCCTCGACATCTCAGGCCAGACCATCGAGCTCGAAAAGCGCATCCTCGAAAAGCTCAAAGATCCTCTCATGCACATGCTGCGCAACGCCATCGACCATGGCGTCGAGCCTCCCACCGAGCGAGAAGCTTACGGCAAACCCCGTCGAGGACAGATCGCGATCCGCGTCGCACACCTCGACTCGCGGCACATAGAAATCATTGTCTCGGACGACGGGCGCGGCATCGACCCTGCACAGATTCGGCGCACGGTCCTCGCACGCCATCTCATGTCGGAGGCAGAAGTCCAAAAAAAGAAGCCCGAAGAGCTCTACGCCTTCCTCTTCGAGTCGGGCTTTTCCACAAGCGAAATTGTCACCGACCTCTCCGGCCGAGGGCTTGGGCTCGCAATCGTCAAGCGCGCGCTCGACGAACTCGAAGGCTCTGTGCACATCGAATCGGAGAGCGGCAAGGGGACGTCGTTCCACCTCGTCATCCCCTACACGAAAGCCTCATTCAAGGGAAATTTCATCCGCGTCGGCGACCGAGCCTTTGTGATTCCTTCTTCCGCACTCGAAAAAGGGCTGCGAATTTCCCAACACGCCATTGCAACGGCCGGGAGCGCCAATGTCGTCGAATATCAGGACAAAACCATAAGCATCGTGCACTTGGGCGACATGCTCGGCATTCCACGCGCATTGGAGACGGCTACGCCGAATCATGTTCTTGCCATTGTGTGCAGGTCGGGAGAAAAGGTCTGTGCATTCATCGTCGACGATATACTCGGTGAACAGGACGTTCTGATAAAACCTCTGGGGAACCTTCTTCCGAGGGTGCGGGGGATTTACGGCGCGACCATCGGCGCAAACGATGAAGTCATCCCGATTCTCAACATGAAGGAAATTATCGAAATGGCGTATGAGAATGCGGCGCCCGAAAAGGGCGCGCTCGATGCCACGAGCGGCGCCGAGGAACACGAGACGCGCCCAAAGCGCATCCTTGTCGTCGAAGATTCGATCACCTCGCGCACGCTCATCTCGTCGATTCTTTCCTCTGCAGGGTATGAGGTGCGCGCCGCAACCGACGGCATCGAAGGATACACTTTCCTCAAATCCGAACCATTCGATCTTGTGGTGAGCGACGTCGAAATGCCGCGGCTGGACGGCTTCGGTCTGACCGAACGCATCCGAAACGATGCGGCGCTCGCGCAAATCCCTGTTGTGCTCGTCACGGCCCTCGAATCGAAGGAGCACAAGGAAAGGGGCATCGCCGTCGGCGCAAATGCCTACATCACCAAGCGCAATTTCGCGCAGAGCAACCTGCTCGACACGGTGCGCCGCTTCCTGTGAGCCGCATTTCATGGAATGATACCATATCAGGGCGGAGAGGTGCATGATCAAGGTTTTAATCGTCGACGACTCGATAGTGTCGCGCCAGCTCCTCAAATACATTTTCTATTTAAGTGGGGACATCGAGGTCGTCGCCGAAGCGAAGGATGGGGAAGAAGCGCTCGAGATCATCGACGACAAAAAGATGCCAAGGCCGGACATAGTCACGATGGATGTCGAAATGCCGGGGCTGGACGGGTACGAAACCACAAAGCGCATCCTCGAGCGCCTCCCTCTCCCGATTGTCATCATTTCGAATGCAATGCAGTACTACTCTGCAGAAAAAGCCTTTCGGGCGATGCAGGCAGGCGCCCTCGCCGCGGTCGGCAAGCCGCCCGGCCTCGGATCGCCCGATTTCTACGAGAAAGCGAAAGAGCTCATAGACCTCGTCAAAAAAATCTCAGGCATCAGCGTAAAAGCTCGACCTTCGGGCGCCAGGTACAAGGGTCCTCTCGACGGGGCTGTCAACGCATCACCGCCCGCAACGGACCAGCCCCCGACCCCTCCTCTGGCGGCCCCTCCCGCGCAGGGTCAATGGAAGACGTGGATTTTGCACAATCAACCCGACATTGTCGCGATCGGCGCCTCGACCGGAGGACCGCCAGCAATCCAGGAAATCCTTGCCGCCCTGCCCTCGGATTTTCCTCTTCCGATCGTCGTCGTGCAACACATCGCCTCAGGCCTTGCAAAAAATTTTGCAGAATGGCTGGATAAAACCTGCTCGCTTCACTGCAAGCTCGCGGAAGACAGCGAGCACCTTCAACCAGGAATCGTGTATGTTGCACCGGATGATAGGCACGTAAAAGTGCTCCAGCCCGGCATTGTGCAACTTCAAAGACCTAGGGGCGGTGAGCTTATTGTCCCCGCCGCGGAAGTTCTCTTTCACTCGGTCGCCCAGGGCTACGGCGCAGGCTCGGTCGGCATTCTGCTCTCCGGTATGGGACGCGACGGAGCCAAAGGCCTCCTTGAGCTTAAGAAGGCAGGCGCCCTCACCATCGCCCAAGACAGAGAGAGCTCGGTGGTCTACGGCATGCCGGGCGAAGCGGAAAAACTCGGAGCGGCTTTTTGCCATGCGCCCCCTTCCGCAATCGCAGAAATACTCATGGAACTATACTATAAACGATCAATGAAAAAGGAGCGAACGCCATGAACAGCATACGGATTTTGCTGGTCGAAGACAGCATCACCCAGGCCATGCGCCTTCGGTATGTGCTCGAGGCGGAAGGCTTCCACGTCGATATCGCAGCAAACGGCGTGGAAGCGCTCAGCTCTTTGGAGCACAACATTCCGGACCTCATCATCAGCGACGTAATGATGCCGAAAATGAACGGCTTCGAGCTGTGTCGAAAAATCCGCGAAAATCCACAGTATAAAGAGACGCCCATCATGCTCGTCACGACGCTCTCGGATCCGACCGACGTGATCCGTGCCCTCGAAGCGGGCGCAGACAATTTCACCACAAAGCCCTATAACGAAGAGGCCCTCATTTCTCGCATCCGATACATACTCGCCAACGCCGAGATGCGTAAGCACCACGGCTCCGAAATCGGCATCGAGGTGTTTTTTGCTGGCAAGAAATATTTCATCAATTCCACACGCATACAGATGATCGATTTTCTGCTTTCGACCTACGAGAGCGCCATTCAGAAAAATCAAGAGCTCTTCGTCTCCAACAATAAGCTCAAAGAGGCCCTCGACAACATCATCGTCCTGCAGCGGAACTACCGCCAGCTTCTGGAAACCAATCAGGACGCGATCTTCGTATACGACACCAATAACATCATTCGGTACGCCAATCCGGCGGCGCATGCGCTGTTTTCGAAGGATCAACGTGACCTCATCGGCACCAAGCTCCCGATGATCGAAGAAGACATCTCAACCCAAAAAGAAATCGAAATCAAGGACCCCTACGGCAACACGGTGTTCCTCGATGTCCGCTCGGTGTCCACCGACTGGGACAATGAGGCGATGACCCTTTCGGTGCTGCGCGACATCACCGAATCCACGCGGCTGCGCAGAGAACTCGAACAGATAAGCCTCACCGACGACTTGACCGGCCTCTACAACAGGCGAGGATTCAACATCCTCTCGGAACGCATGATCACGCTGGCGCGGCGTCAGCAGGCCGATATCTTTATCCTCTTCGGCGATATGGACAAGCTTAAGTGGATCAACGACACGCTTGGCCACCTCGAGGGCGACAACGCCATCCGCGCGATGGCGGGCATCTTTACGCGTGCCTTCCGCAAATCGGACCTCATCGCGCGCATGGGCGGCGATGAGTTCGCAGTCATGGGGCTCATCAACGAGCCGCTCGTGCCAGAAAGCCTCGTCGGACGACTCCAGGGGCTCATCGACGAATTCAACACAACGAGCAAAGCCAAATTCAGACTGGCGCTGAGCATCGGCACCGAACAGATCCCATGCAGCTCCGAGGCCCAGATCGAAGAAGCGCTGCGCGCGGCGGACACAAAAATGTATGCGGCGAAAGAGAAAAAAGGCAGGAGGTAAAGCAAAACGCACAAAGGCGGTCTTCGGCGGCGAGGGTCCGCCCGATGGTCTCATCCCAGAGCACGGTAGCTCGAATACGTAAGCCGAATAAAGGACTCTTCTAGAGGGCACAAGTGGAGGCGCTGGCTAAAAAGGCCGACTCTCCTTGGGAGAAGGCCGAACGCTGCGTCATCTGCTCCTATCTGATCCCTTCCGCGCTTTTCTTTCCGTACAAAAAGCGCTTGATCTTCTGCGTGGGGGTCTTCTCAAAGGGCTCGGTGTGCATCTTGACGTGCTGGATGCGCGAGAATGAGGCGAGCTTGGCGTTGGCCTCCTTGCGGATATTCTCGAGCAGGTGCTCCAGAGCCTTTTCGGCATCGACGACCGCGTGGCTGACGGTGTTCGCTACCGATTTTTCGGCATTTGCGATCGCCTCGCCGACGCGCGAGCCCAGTTCGCCTGCCGCGTCGATTTTATCCAAGAGACGGGCTTCCAGGTTTTCGAGCACTTCGCTTTTCAGGTAGACAAGGGCGGTGAGGCCTTCTTCTTCCACGACGAGCGATTCGGCGACCTCAGGCATCTGGTTGAGAATCGACTCGATCTCCTCGGGGTAGATATTCTCGCCCGAGGCACCGAGGATCATGGTCTTCAAGCGCCCACGGATGAAGAGCCTGCCTTTTTTGTCGAGGAAACCGAGGTCGCCGGTGCGGAACCAGCCATCGGCGGTGAACGCTTCGCGCGTGCGCGCCTCGTCGCGCCAGTAGCCCTTGAAAATATTGGGGCCCCTGGCTTGGATTTCGCCTTCGCCGGTGTCGGGGCGAGGATCGGCGATTCTGAGCTGCACTCCCTTGAGCGCAGGCCCTGTGGACCGCAGAAACGTGAAGCGCGGGCCACAGCCCGCCAAAAGGGGTGCACACTCGGTGAGCCCGTAGCCGATGGCGTAGGGAAAGCGCGCCTTTTTCAAAAATTCTTCCACATCGGCGGCCAGTGGAGCTCCGCCCACGCCGAAAAACCGCAGATGTCCACCGAAGGTCTTCTTCAATTTTATGCCCGCGAAGAAGAGGATGAGGGGCCGAACCAGCTTGTTTTTGTACAACTTCATGCCGTCGAGCGTCGGTTTGATGCTGCTCCGATAGATTTTTTCGATAACGAGGGGCACCGACAGCATGATGGTCGGGCGCACCGCCTGCAGGGCGGGGATGAGCACGGTGGCCGAAGGGGGCCTGTCGAGGTAGTGGATGTGGGCTCCAGAAAGGAGCGGGATCACTGTCCCGATCGTAAATTCGTACGTGTGTGCGAGTGGAAGTATCGACAAAAGGCGGTCGGTCCTGTGGAGGCTGATGATGCTTTTGCAGGCGGTCGCGTTCGAAAGGATGTTGCGGTGCGTGAGCATGACGCCTTTCGAAAGCCCCGTCGTGCCGGACGTATAGACGATCATCGCGAGGTCGTCGGCTGCGACGTCGGGGAAGAGTACCGGCGATGCCGGCGGCGCATAGGATTGCCTGATGTCTCGAACCACCGTTCCGTTCGGCAGGGCCGTGAGCTTGGCGCGCAGCTTCTCAGAGGCGCACACGATGCGGGCTTCGGCATGCTCAAGAATGTTGTATATCTGGGTGGGGATAAAATCGGTCAGAATCGGCACCACCACTGCGCCCGCCCTCACGATCCCGAAATAGGTCATCACCCAGTGGGGAGAATTCTCCGCAAGGATGGCAACTCGGTCGCCCTTTTTGACGCCCTCGGCAATCAGAGATCCCGCGATGGCCCCGGTTATCCGCTCAAAATCGCGATAGGTATAGACCGCCCCGCCCACCATCGAAAGCGCGGGCCTCAGCCCAAACCGCGCCCCGCTCAGTGCGGGCACTTCGGCCAAGGTATAATCCTTAAGTGTAATCATGCACTCCTCTTATTCCACAGCTCACACGAAGATGTAAAAAGTGTAATGTCAAAATCAAGAATGGGACAGAGGGGGCTAGCAAGACCGCGTCACCACGCTCTTTGACGCGCCCCCTCCTTGTGCGGTCATACCACACCAGGCTGCCGAGCCCTCTCTACTTGGCCGAGCTCGAAGGCCTGTTCGGAGATGATTCTGTCTTTGGCCTCAAGGAGGGCCTTGACGACGTCGCCGATTGAAACGATGCCTACAACCTTGCCCTTTTCTATGACAGGCAGGTGGCGGATGCGCCGGTGGGTCATCAGATTCATGCACTCCTCAAGGCTGGTCTCCGGCTGGACAAAGATCACGTCCCTCGTCATGACGGCCTCCACGTCCTCATTCTCGCAGCTGTGCCCTTTTACGATGATCTTGCGAGCAAAATCCCGCTCCGAGAAAATGCCCTGTACCGCACCCTGCGCGTCTATCACCAGCACTGCCCCGATGTTCTTCTCCGCCATGAGCTCAAGAGCTTTCAGGACTTTTGCCTGCGGCAAGACGCTTGCGACCTCGTGGCCCTTCGCCTTGAGAATGTCGTCTACAGTCTTCATACCATGCCTCCTCTCTTCGGTTTACTGGGTATAATGTAATTCTAATAGCGAATTTTTGCAAATCTTATATATTATAAATTCACAATATAATATGCGGATGCTTGTCTATCCCTGTGCGCCATTGGTACTATGGCAGCATGCCTAACAACATGAAGGATGCCCGCCTTGCCAGTGGATTTCTATGTCTTTTTTGCTTCACTCTTGCGTTGACATTCCCAGGAGTCGCCTCCTGCGCATCTCCCCTCGCATGGTCGGCGTACGACGACTCGCTGAGTTCGCTCGACGCCCATGCGTGGAAATCGGATTTGTCTTCGCTCGAACATGAGCTTTTGAAGCACCCCAAGCTACGGGCCGACGCCGCTGCCGCGGAGAGGCTGCACACCGCGATCAGCCTGGCGATGAGCGCCGTGGACGGCGCGGATACCCCGGCGTCGAGGCGCGACGCCGCGATTGCAGGTATCGCGAAAGCCTGCGCATCGGTCGGCGACGGGCACACGCGGATCAACGCCTCGCCCTCGTTGCGCTTTCCGGTCGCACTGCGCTTTTATCCAGTATCGAGCGCGTACGACGCCACCGACTACGAACTCCGCGTCTACGCCTCCTCGCCGGAATTTGCTTTTCTTCTCGGCAAAAAAGTGGAAAAAATCCAGGGGCTCCCGGTGGATGCGGTGCTCAAGGCCCTCGAGCCTGCCGTGAGCCTCGAGTCCGCACTCGACGAACCGGGAGCGGAGGCGCTCAAGGGACTGGCATTGCGCACCGAGTCTCTCAGCGCGTGTATGGATCCGTTCCTCATGCGCGGCCTTGGTCTTGCGGATAAAGAGGGCCTTCATCTGACGATCGATGCTTCCGACTATACGGTCCCCGAGACGAGCGAATCTTTCGCCTGGAGCTATGCGATCGCCCCCGACGCATCCACTGCGATTGCGCGGCGGCATCCCGACACACCGATATGGTATTCCATACTCGACACAAGTCCAGACACTCTTTATCTGGCATTTCGATCCTGCAGAAGCGATGCCGGCACCGTGTTCGATGAAGTGATCCGAACGCTCCACGATCATGCCGAAATAACCCGACTGATCGTGGACATGAGGACGAATTCCGGGGGCGATTCCAGACCCGGCACTCGATTCGCGCAGCAACTCTCCGGAACCAGCCTCGCCAAGCGCAGAGGCGGCGTTGTCCTCCTCGTGGGGCCTTACACTTTTTCCTCGGCGCTGATGAACGCGGCGGACATTCTGAAAGCCTGCGGCGCAAAGGGCGACCCTAATTCCGGCAACGCCGTGCTCGCAGGCGAGCCACTGACAGAACCGCTCGATCATTACGGAGAGGTGGTGCGATACAAGCTGCCATCCTCGGGCCTCGTGGTCGGCCGCTCTTCAAAATTCTTTAGATACTCGGCGACAAGTGGCTTGTCTCCCAAAAATGGCTTTCTCAGCCCCACAGGTGGCTGGCTCCGGAGCCCGACCTTCGGGGAGTATGAGAGCGGGAGTGACCCCGTGCTGGATATGGTGCTCTCTCAGCATTGATCTTACATCGACCTGTACAGTTCCTCACCGAGCGGTGGCTTGACGAAGATCACGGGACAGCGGGCATTTTTCAGAATTTCGCGGTTGGAGTCGGCAATTGCGTCGCGATACGCAGCCTCGGTGCGCACCCCTCCGAGGATGATGGCATCCGCATCGAGCTCGATGGCATACTTGACGATTTCTCCGGAGACGGAGCCTTTGCGAATGGACGTCTCGACCGCCAGGTGCTTCTGGCGGGCGAGCTCCACACAGAAATTGAGGTAGCGCAGGCCTGAGTTCTCAAGGTTGCGCTCGTACTCTTCGCTCTCGTCCGGGACAAAGATTCTGGACAAGGCGAGCTGCCGTATTGTCGCGGTATCGATGACATAGCAGGCGACGATTCTCGATCCGAAGGCCTTTTTGAGCGCAAGCGCATATTTGAAGGCGCAGATAGAGGCGTCGGAACCATTGACCGCGACGAGGATAGTTTCCAGTATCTTTTTCATGGTCAATCCTGTTCAGACAAACGCTGTTTCAGCATCTTGACCGCAAACAGCGATTCGCGCTCCCGTTCGTCGAGCGAGCTGTCGATAAATTTTACGATCTCCCGCGAACGTGGAATCACCATCTTGTCCAAGGCGTTCACCCTCCGCTGGGTCTTTCGAACCTCCCGCGCAAGGCGCCACACGATGGACCTCATGCCCGCCGCTGTGGAAAGCATACCGAGGAGCTCTGTAAACTTTATCACGGTTTCGTCGCATACGGCAAATGAATTCATAAAAGAATACTGCAGGGCAGGGGCGCTCGCGTGCACATCGAGCGTCGGCAGATGCATGCCGCTCACATTGACAGATGAAGCGCTGAGCGTGATGTCGCGCACAGGCAGAGAAGATATCGCGAGCGCGCGCTCTCGACCGACCGAGAGCAGCATCCTGCGCAGGGCCGCATAGGCCTCTTCTGTTTTTTTGGCGATCTCCTGCTCGAGCAACTCGAGGGCGTCCATGCGCTTCATGAGCTCGATGACGAGTATCTCGCGCTTCTTTTCAAGCAGGTCGTAGCCCTGCAGTGCCAGCTGGAGATTGCGCTTCTCCTTCATGAGATTGGTTTTGGTCGGCGCGGGCATCGGCTCAGCCATGGCTCACAGCTCCTTCGGCGCGGGTGCGGAGGGCGCAGGAGCGGTGGCGCCGGCGGTGGATGCAGCCGCAGCCTCGTGCGGCAGATACTTCTCGATGAATCTTGGAGGAATCCTGACGAGCTCGGATTCGGGGAGGATCGAAAGCATCTTCCACCCCAGGTCGAGTGTCTGTTCGATGCTGCGGTTCTCGAATTCGCCCTGGGCGAGGAATTCCCGCTCGAAGCGATCGCCGAAATTGAGGAACACCTTGTCTCTGTCGGAAAGCTCTTCTTCGCCGATGATCGCGGCCAGATCGCGCACGGTCTTGACATACGCATAGGCCAAAAAGAGCTGCGCGGCTAGGTCCCTGTGATCTTCGCGCGTCATGCCCTCGCCGATGCCGTCCTTCATGAGGCGCGAGAGGCTCGGCAGCCCCGCGATGGGCGGATAGATGCCGCGCTGTGCCAGCTCGCGCTCGAGGACGATCTGCCCTTCTGTGATGTAGCCGGTCAGGTCTGGGATGGGGTGCGAGATGTCGTCGTTCGGCATGGAGAGGATGGGCAGCTGCGTGATGGAACCTTCGCAACCCTCGATCTTGCCTGCGCGCTCGTAGAGTGAGGCGAGGTCCGAATAGAGATAGCCGGGATAGCCTTTCCGCGAAGGGACCTCGTTGCGGGCGGCAGAGACCTCGCGGAGCGCCTCGCAGTAGTTCGTCATGTCGGTCATCACGACGAGCACGTGCATGTTCTTCTCGTACGCCAGATACTCGGCGGCGGTCAACGCGGTGCGCGGCGTCACGAGGCGCTCGATCGAGGGGCTGTCCGCCAGGGAGAGGAACATGACGACGCGGGCGAGCACGCCCGATTTCTCGAAGGAATCGATGAAAAAGCGCGCCACGTCGTACTTGATGCCCATGCCGGCGAACACGATGGCGAACTGGCTCTCGCCGCGTAAAACCTTTGCCTGGCGCACGATCTGGGCGGCGAGCCTGTTGTGCGGCAGTCCATTGCCCGAGAAGATCGGCAGTTTCTGGCCGCGGATCAGGGTATTCATGCCGTCGATGGCGGAGATGCCCGTCTGGATGAAGTCGCGCGGGTAGACGCGGGCGCTCGGGTTGATGGGCCGGCCGTTGATGTCCCGCAGGTCGGAGGACATGATTGGAGGATAGCCGTCGATGGGCTCGCCGAGGCCGTTGAAGATTCTACCGACGATGCCCTCGCCGACTCGAAAGGTCAGGGGCTTTTCGAGATATTCGACCCAGGCATCCTCGATTGAAATGCCCGTATTCTCCGAAAAAAGCTGGATGGCGACCGCTTGCTGGGAGAGATCCACGACCCTCCCTAGGCGGTACTGGCCGCTGCGGTCCCTGACGCGCACGAGCTCGGAGAAGCCGACATTCTCACGGTTTTCCGCAATGACGATGGGGCCGTCGGCCCGCAAAATGCCACGATATTCGAGACCTCTCATGCTGAGATCACTCCTTGTGCCGCCGTGCCGAGCTGCGCGAATGCGGCCCTGATTTCCTGAATCACCGCCTGCCCTTCCTGAACACGCTCATTCTCAAGCGAGCTCTTCAATCGAACGATCTTCTCGCGGATGGGGAGGGCGGAGATCGTAAGCAGCGGCGAGCCGTTTTGGATCGCCTGTTCAGCCAGCTCGTGAAAGGTGAGGATGCAGGTGAGCAGCAGCGTCTGCTTCGGAGGTGCGCAGTACATGTCGATCCTATCGAAGCTGTTCTGCTGAAGAAAACCGTCCTTGATCATGTCGGCGGTGAGGAGGATGAGGCGCTGCTCGTCGGGCAAGGCATCGGGCCCGATGAGCCGCACGATGTCCGCAAGCCGCCGTTCCTTTTTGAGAATCTCCATCGCCTTCGTCCTCAGCGTCACCCAGGCAGGGTCGATGGCGTCCCAGGAGGCGACGAGGTCCTCCGTATACTCGCTGTAGGAATCGTTCCACGAGATCGCCGGATAGTGTCGCGCATTCGCAAGATCTCTATCCAGCGCCCAGAAACAGCGGATAAAGCGCTTGGTGTGCTGGGTCACGGGCTCGGAGAAGTCTCCTCCGGGAGGAGAGACCGCGCCGATGATCGTGACCGAGCCCCTCTTGCCCTCGAGGGTCGTAACCATGCCTCCACGCTCGTAGAACTCCGCGAGGCGGGTCGGCAGGTAGGCGGGGAAACCTTCCTCTGCGGGCATCTCCTCGAGCCTGCCGGAGAGCTCGCGGAGCGCTTCGGCCCAGCGCGACGTGGAGTCCGCCATGACCGCCACGTGGTAGCCCATGTCGCGGTAGTACTCGGCGATCGTGATGCCCGTGTAGATCGAGACTTCGCGCGCGGCGACCGGCATGTTCGACGTGTTCGCGATGAGGATCGTGCGCTCCATGAGCGAGCGCCCCGTGCGGGGGTCGATCAGTGTCGGAAATTCGGTGAGCACCTCGGTCATCTCGTTGCCCCGCTCCCCGCAGCCGATGTAGACGATGATGTCGGCGTCGCACCATTTGGCGATGGCGTGTTGGGTCATCGTCTTGCCCGTGCCGAACCCGCCCGGAACCGCGGCGCTGCCTCCCTTGGCGATGGGGAAGAGCACATCGATGACCCGCAGGCCCGTCACGAGCGGCTCGCGCGTCACGAGCTTCTCCTTGAACCTGCGGGGCGTACGGACAGGCCAGTACGACACTGCGCCGTATGTTCTGCCGTCGCTGGCGCCGACGAGCGTGGCGGAGATGGTATAGTCGCCTTCGGGCGCCACATAGGCCGCCGTACTTGCCTGCACCGAGGCATCGAAGATCAGACGATGCTCGATGGACTTGGTTTCTCGGATGGTGCCGAAGACGACGCCGGGCGCAATGGGATCTCCCACGCTGATCGAAGGCACGAAGTGCCACTCTTTTCGGCTGTCGAGAGGCTCGCCGGCCAGGCCCGGCGCCAAAAACGGCCCCGAAACTCCCTTCAGCACCGGCAGCGGCCGCTGGATACCGTCGTAGATCGAGCCGATCAGCCCGGGGCCCAGCGCGACCGACAGGGGCCTGTGCAGGCACTCTACAGGCTCGCCCACGCGCATCAGCGTGTTGTCCTCGTATATCTGAATGGTGGCCTGATCCCCTTTGAGTTTTATGATTTCGCCTATAAGACCTGCCGCTCCGACTTTAACGACATCGTAGAGCCCCGCATCCGCAAGGCCCTGGGCATAGACTACAGGCCCGGAAATTCTTGTGATCGATCCTGTGCTCATTGAGTGCCCCCGAACAGTGCGGCCGCGAGCTCTCCTCGTTTTTCATCGAGCAGCCATGCTACGAGCTCGTCTTGGGTGATCGAAATGTGGTAGCTGCCGTCCGCGGGCTCCACCGTGAGGCCAGGAGCCTTCACCGAGGTCGACACTTCGACGGATACGGCAGGGCTGTCTGCGAACAGTTCCTTGAGTTCCTGCACCGTGGCAGCATCGAGCCCGTGCACCAACACCTTCGCCATGGAACCCCGGACCAGGTCGGCGGTCCGCTTGAGACGGCGCAGGCACCATGCCCCGAAAAGGCGGGGATCCACTGCGACAAGCGCGTTCTCCAGGGATTTGCGCAGCACTCTGTCGCGGTATTCGATCTCGAGCCTCTGTTTTTCAAGCGGAAGCCGCGATCGCATCTCCTGTTCGGCCGCCTCTTGCTTGGCTTGATATTCATGTTCAAGCGCCTCCAAGGCCTGCTGTATCTTCCGATCAGTCTGCGCTTCCCATGCCCTGGCTTCTTCGTCGGCCCTGCGGAGGATCCGATCGGCACGCCTCCGCGCATCGTCCAGAATCTCCTGTTCCAGCGCCTCTGTGCCTCTGATTTCTTCCATGCTCTTTCCTTCTTGTGCTGCGTTTCCTACTGAATTTTGATGCCGATTGCCTGACGAACCGCGTCGATGAGGCGCGCATACTGCTGGGATGTGCCCGACAGCGGCGGGACCTCGACGACAAGCGGAAAGGCGCCGTTCAACTGCCATTCGGTCAGTTCGTCGCCGATCATATCCGAGACATCCTCGCTCAGAATGAGCATCTTACAGTCGGAAAGGTCTATGGTTCTGCCGTCGACCGCACAGGCTCTGTCCCGCACGATGCTCCGGAACGTGGCGATCGCATCCTCGCGGCCCATCACGGCCTTGCCCTTTACGCCAATCATTCCGAATCCAATGAGAATTTCTTCTTCAGCCAATGCAAAAATTTCTGCCACAGCACCCCCTCGGGCCCGCGGCGGGGTCTGCCCGCCATCGCCTCCCGCTTACAGAAACAGGATGAGCACGGCGACCAAAAAGCCCCACAGGCAGATACCTTCCGCAAGACCGACATAGGGAAGCGCCTTGCCCGACAGCTCGGGCTTTTCGGCCATCGCGCCCACCGCCGCTGCGCCGATCTTTGCGACCGCGAGTCCTCCGCCGATCGCCGCCGTGCTGACGGCGAGAGCCGCAGCCACATACTTCGCCACCTGCCCCGTGGCACTGACCGCCGCGGCGGCGCCTGTGGTCTGTGCGAACGCCGCAGCCGAAGATACAAATGCCATAACACCGAGCAGCAGTTTTTTCTTCATTTCACAACTCCTTTATATACAATGATGTAAACAATATTCACCACACACCCCATTCACACCGAAAAGCTGACCGGCCTGAACTCTTTCCCCGCGCGTGTAAAAAACTTCGAGAAAAATTCGTAGTACTGAAGCCGTATGACCTGGATGGTCACGATGAGCCCCTCGAGCCCTATGATGACTATATTGCCGATCAAATACACAAAGATTTCGAATGCCAGACCCGCGGCCGAGCTTCCGCGCACAAGGTCTCCCATGGTGAAGATCACAAACGACAACACCCCATGAGCAAGGGCAAAAGCCCCGACTCGCAGGAAACTGAGGCTGTTGGAGGCGAAGTAGATGACACTCTCCAACAGTTCGACGACACCGCCTATGAGGGCACTCGAGACGGAGAGCTCTTGTTCAGGAGCCTTTCCACGTGCGCGGTCCACCGCCGCCTTCAAAGGCTCGGCGAAAAACAGGGCCAACAGGGGAATTCCAAGCCCCACCACATCGATCAGGCCGAGCCTGCCCCCGAGGATCAGCCTCAGCGCCATACCGATGGCCCACCAGAAAAAAATCGAACCGGCCAGCCCCGTCTTCGAAAAAAAGGCTTCACCGTACTCCTTCCGCCGAATGAGGTTGATCATGTTGACGACGAGCCCCGTGCTGTTGATGATCACCCCGATACCCAGGGTAAAACCGAAAAAGTAAAACATCGACGAGATGTTGTTCTCAGGCATGATTTGGATAAAACGATCTTTCGGCGTTCCCAAGAAAAATCCCGTAAGCGCGCGCTCCAGGGGAACAAGCACCGCATCGTTCGCGAAGAAGGACCCGTCGAGGAGACCCATCACCATGGACCCAAGGCCAGCGGATATGAACGCGACCGCATACTTTGCATAGCGGGCGAGAATGCCCCTCTTCGCCTTGAGCATGGCCAGGCCGAGAACGGCGATCACCATACCCTGCCCCAAGTCGCCGAACATGATCGAGAACAGAAGCGTGAAAAAAAATGCGACGAGGGGCGTGGGATCGATGTCGCCATAGAGCGGCGTACCGTACGAGAGCACAATGCCTTGAAAGGCAGAGGCGAAGGCATTGTGCTTGAGGAGGACCGGCACCTCTTCCCTCTTCCCCTTCTCTATGTGCTGCACGCTTTCTTCAGGCTCGAAAATGCGGATCGAAATGCGGTTTCCGAGCATGGAAAGAAGCCCCTCGGTCATGCGCTCCACACGGTCCGCAGGAACCCAGCCCGAGAGGCGATACGCCCACCTCGTGCTCTCAAGCTTGTGCTCGACCAGGACCAACGATTGTTTGAGCCGCACTGAGGACAACACCTTCTGCCAGAATTCGCCATACTGCCCCGCGAGGGCCTGCTTTTCATTCAGCAGGCTTTCGAGGCGGAGTTTTTCTGCGTCGTAGGCGCGCTCGAGCGCCGAGATCGCTTCCGAAGGCACACCCTGGAGGCCTGCCGGTGGGCTCTTCTTCTCGAAACCGGCCCTCGACAATTCAGTCTCGAGCGCGAAGCGCCCTTTGCGGCTCGCCGCTGCGAGGATGCTGCCGTCGTCGTCGAGCGGAACGACGATGGCCCTCGCACCGAGCGCCGCGACGAGCGAAGCGACCTTTTCTTTGGGGACTTTCCCTATTTTGACCGACACAAAGGAAAATTTCTCGAACTCGTCGAAGGGGCGCGAGAGCCCCGCAAACGCCTTTACCTCGTGGATCGACTCCGCGAGCTGGTCGACCTTCGCTTCTTCTTCGTCGAGCTGTCCTTTGACCGCTATACACCGCTCATAGAGGATGTCTATCTTCGAGAGCATTGCATCGTCCGGCAGATGGACATCCTCCGCGATATTCTTGGGTGCGGTCATGCCGAAGAAGGTGCCGATAAAGTCCAGTTTGCGCTGCGCCTCATCGAGTCGTCCGAGGATGCTCTCCTCCTCTTCCGGCTGCGCCACACCCACCAGCTTTTCGCGCGCGAGCCTCTCGAGTTCATCAGGATAAATGATCTGAAAGCACCGCTGGCTTCCGAGATATTTCAACACCGCATCGATGTCGGGTTTAAGCAGCAGTAGCTCCACTCTTCTCATGCTGACGGTGCTCATGCTGGTTCTCCTCCGGGAATCCACATGTACTTCACGCTTTCATCAGGAGATACGCCGAGCCGCACGCTTTCGAGCACGGCCATAAGCAGCGATATCTCGTACTCCAGAAGTTTGAAATAGCAATAGATCGGCGTATAGCTGAATGGGTACAAATGCAGGCTTCGACGCACCTTCGAGAAAAGGTCTTCCTGCACACGGATTTCCAGGACCGGCACATCGAGGCCCGGACCAGATTGGGTGGAGAGTAGCTTCCTGAGGGGCCAGGGACTGAAGGACCCAAGATTGTCGATGTCGTATTGGAAGGTCTCCATCGCGAGCGACACTGTGTCGATGCCCTTCAGATCGACCAACATTGCGGCCGCATCTTGCCTCGTCATGCCGTAATAGCGCCTCACCCGCAGCACCCAGACCACATTCTGGTAGATGATCTCCCAGCGGATCAGGTCGAGCATCGCGCCGATTTTCCGGCTTGGAATCCTGCCCGCCGCAGTCCACAACCCAAGATAGTACTGCTGGTCGAGGCGGTTTTCCGCGACGGCGATGTCGTCGAGCCCTTGGACGTCCAGCCATGCGTAGGGTGTCCCAGCAAACATGTCCGTTATCCTCGGCCAGTTGGCAAGGGCCTGCTCGATTGCAGGAGAGGTATATAGGACCCCTTCGGGTTTCGGTTCGCCTGCGCGGATTCTGAAGACCATCGATTTTATGGCGCTGATCTCATACTTCGAGATCAGCGCGTGGATGAGCTCGCTCGACTCGGAAAAGGGCCCTGCAAGCCGCAAAAACGAAGCGATCGCTCGTTCTATGATTCTCCGCTCCGCCTCAAAGAGAAGCTTGGCCTCCGGAAGGCCTGGCGGCTCCTCGTCGAACAGCTGTTTCCAGAGCGCCATGATGCTGCTCGAGCCCTGCCGCACAAGCCCACGAGCCTTCTCTCCCAGCCGCATTTTCGAGAAGGCCCCGCAGACGCGCGCATACAGATAGGCGAATTCGAGAGATTCCGCCATATTACGCTTCCGTATCCAAAAGGCTCCTCAGTGTCTTGACGAGCGCAGCGTCCTCGAGGGGGATGGCGCTGAGCTTCTCCTTGTAGTCACTGATTTCTTGTTGGACTTGTTTCTGGAGAGACTCCAGAAAGGCCTCATGCTCGGCTTCGAACTTTTTGCGCGCCTCCGCAATCTTTTGATGTTGGAACGATTCGGCTCTGGTTTTTGCATCGAGCAGCAATCTGGAGGCTCTTTCTTCGGCGTCGTGAATGATGGCAGCCGCCTGATGCTCGATCTCTACTAATCTGTCGATGCTCTCGACTGAATCCATGGTACACCCCTTCTCTATATCCTTGCATAAGGTACAGAAAAGTGCGGTCCCATCGGCTCTCTCAAGCCCTACGGTGGAATCACACAGAAAAATCACGCAAGCGGGTAGGTCTCTCTTTCCTCTACAGACTCTCTTCAAATTCCCGGATCAAAGAATACGCCTTCTCAGGCGTAGGAGACTTCAACAGGTTTTCGAGAAGAAGCGGATCCTGAATCAACAGCGCAATCTTCTTCAGAGCATTGAGGTGCCGCTCTGCTTCACCTGGAGGGGACACCAGCAGAAATACAAGATAGACGGGACTTCCATCCAAAGAGTCGTAGTCTATGCCTTTTTTTGAAATGCCAAGCACACCGTGGAGCGTATCGATCCCCTCGACGGTCGCGTGAGGAACCGCGACCCCTTTGTAAATACCGGTGGACATTTTCTTTTCCCTGGTCCAGAGGGCTTCAAGCACAGCCTCGCGCGGGAAAGGCTGCCCTTGGAGATAGTTCTTCGAGAGCAGATCGGTCAGCTCTTCAAGGACTTCACCCTTATCCTCGCCCTCGAGTCCAATTTTAATCGTCGCCGGGTTGAATGCCTTCCGCAGTATCATTGCAGCATCCCCTCTCCCGCACCGCAACAATGTCTGGCACAGGATGTCATAGGTAACAGTATCGAAAAACGGTCAAAAATGGCAAGGGGTACATAGTGTTCCGAAGCCTGCAGAGGGGATGGTTAAGCGAGGGCATAGCGAGGCAGATATTCTGGAGATATTTTTAAAGGGGTAGGGAAGCGGCGTTTCCAGAACTTTTCATCCAGGGGATCGAGGGACAGGCGAGAGAA
>JARKOY010000046.1 GCA_029975555.1 Spirochaetia bacterium
TTGCCTGGGGTGTCCGGCACCGACTCGATCCGCGTGAGGTTGATTCGCTCCTCGGCGAAGACCTTGAGCACGGCGAAGAGTGAGCCTGCCTTGTTCCCTGCGGTGAAGACGGCCGAGCACTTGTCGCCATCGTCACCGTTCCCTCGGGCCGAAATGAGGAAGAAGCGGGTGCGGTTGTGGGGCGCATCTTGGATGTCCTCCTTGATGATCTCGAGGCCGTAGAGCTCGGCGGCAAATTTGCTCGCCACGACAGCGATGCCCTTGGGCCTGAGTTCCGAGAGCGCCTTTGCCGCGCCTGCGGTGTCGTAGTAGGGTTCGGCGTCCAGGTGGTTCCTCTGTAAAAAGTTGCGACACTGGGCCAGCGCCTGGGTGTGCGACCATGCGGTCCTGAGCTCCCGGTGGTCTGCCCCTGGAATCGTAAGCAGGCAGTGACGGACGGGCATGTCGACTGCGGCGACTATCTTCAGGCTGGTGTAGATGAGGATCGAGTTGACGGGGCCGACAAGGCCTCCAAGGGTGTTCTCTACGGGGACGATGCCGTAGTCGTAGACACCTTTTTCCACACCTTCGAAGACGTCGGAGAATTCGCGGCAGGGAATGGTGGCCGCATTGGGCATGAGTATCTTCAGGGCGACTTCCGAGTATGCCCCGTGTTCGCCCTGAAAGGCGACGGTCTGAAGCCCCGCTTCCTGAATGCGCCGACTTTCCGCCATCAGTGCTTCGTAGATCTTGACCGAGAACTGCGGGTCAAGCAGGCACTGACTCGAATGGCGGACCTTGTCGAGGACGGCCTGTTCGCGGGCGGCGTCGAGGGCTCCCGACTTGAAGCGCCTTGTGAGGAGGGCCTTCTCCATTCGTTCGTTCAAGAGAGAGAGAATTTTTGCATCGATGCGGTCGATGTCGGTTCGGATATCCTCGAGGTTCATGCTTTCCTCCACGGTATGTTGGATTGCCAAGGCTTTCCTGCGCGCGCGGCAAGGGCAAGGTCGGCGAGGGCGCAGGCTGTTGCCGCTTCCAGGACCACTGCGCTCCGGAGCGCTATGCAAAAGTCGTGCCTGCCGCGTATTTCTAGGTCGATCATTTCGTCGCGAGAGAAATCGAGCGTGTGCTGCGCGACCGAAATAGAGGAGGCCGGTTTCACGGCGACGCGGAGCACGATGTCGTTGCCGTTGGTGATCCCTCCGTTGATGCCGCCCGCCCCGTTGCGTGCGGTTCTGCCGTCCTGGCTGATGAAAGGGTCATTGTGTGCCGAGCCTCTCATCGCCGCCGCGGCGAAGCCGTCGCCGAACTCGACGCCACGGACCGCGGGGACGGCGAACAGATAGTGGGCGATCACGCTCTCCGCGGCGTCGAAGAATGGCTCGCCCCAGCCCGCGGGGACGCCGCGGACGCGCACTTCGACGAGGGCGCCGATGGAGTCGCCCGCGTTTTTCGCCGCCCGCACCGCCTCGTCTATGTTGTGTGAGCCGCCGGCTTGGAGCAACTTCGTGTCGAAGACGACCGGTGCAAAGGCGTTGAGAATTTTCTTTGCGACGACGCCGGCGGCGACGAGGCCCACGGTGATGCGCCCCGAAAAGTGGCCTGACCCACGAGGGTCCTGCCAGCCTGCATATTTTATCGTCGCGCTGAAGTCGGCGTGGCCCGGCCTCGGAATCTTGGTGAAGTCGGCATAGTCTTCGGGTTTTGTGTTTTCGTTCTTGAATTCGATGTGGATCGGCGAACCGCTCGTGTGGCCCTTGAATACTCCGGACAATACGGTGGGTCTGTCAGATTCCCTCCGAGGAGTGGTCCCCTCTGCACCCGGCGTGCGGCGCGCGAGATCGGCTATAAAGTCGTCTTCCGAGAGAGGAATCCCCGCGGGGCATCCGTCGATGACCACGCCGACGGCCGGCCCGTGCGATTCTCCGTACAGAGAAATACGAAATAGTCTGCCTCCGGTATTCATGGTTTCCTCCTTGTGCTGATCGGGTTATGCCGGTCGGACGGCTCAGCGCGGCAGAACTTTCGCCAGCTCGTCCAGACAGACGGCCTCGACGCGGACGTCGCCGATTCCGTGGGGCACGACAAAGTCCACCTCGTTTCTTCGGCGCTTTTTGTCGGAGCGTATGAGTCCGAGGAGCGTCTCTGGCTCCAGTGTCCGGCCGGCCATGGCAAAGGCCTCCGGAATGTCCGACGGAAGCCCAAGGTGGCGGAGCACGCGTGCGATGCGCGCCACAGTTGCGTGGTCGAGCGCCTTTCTGGACATCGCCAGTGCATTCGCCGCGCCCATGCCGGCTGCGACTGCGTAACCGTGCGGCAGACCCGTGAGCAGCTCGATCGCATGCCCGAAGGTGTGGCCATAATTGAGGGCGTGCCGCACCCTCGAATCGTAGAGGTCTGCTTCTACATAGCGCAGCTTTACTTCCTGCGAGCGCCGGATCAGTGCTTCAAAGGTCTTGCCGCCCAGCGCCGAAAGCGGGACCTGGGCGTCGGCAATCCGTTCGAAGAAGCGGAAGTGCTCTTCGCCGTCCAGCACCGCGTGCTTGATCGCTTCGGCCATGCCCGCCGCCAAGTCCTTCTCGGAAAGACTCGATAGCCAGTCCACATCGCAGATGATGTGGGTGGGCAGATGAAAGCTGCCGACTACGTTTTTCGCGTTGCCTAGGTCGATAGCATTCTTTCCGCCCACCGATGCATCGATCATTGAAAGCAGCGTGGTGGGCACTATTATGAGCTCAATGCCTCTCTTCCACGTGTGGGCCACGAAGCCTGCAAGATCGCTCACCGAACCGCCGCCTATGGCGACGAGCACCGTGTCGGGGTCGGCGTCGAAGCTGAGCAGGGCGTGGTAGACTGATTCCAGCACCGGGAACGTCTTGCACGATTCGCCGTCGGGCACTTCGATCCAACGGGCGTCTTCACTCCCCTTGGGGAGTCGCACCGAGGCCTTTTTCCGGAGCGACGCGCTGGTGACGAAGACGCTTTTGTCAGGAGGCATCAGTTCCGAAAACTCGGACAGCGTCCCGAAATGGATAGTGCTGGTGCTGGCTCGCATGGAGTACCTCTAATCGACCGCTTCCGAGAAGGCGCTGGGGAGCGTGAACTGAGCATCGCCCGTCCCTGTGCCGCTCTGAGGCCCATGTTCTGCCTCCATCCCCTGTGCATCAAAAAAGGCCCTGAGCTTGCGGAGCTTTTCCATGAGCGACTCGAACATGGAGATGGTAAGCTGCTGATCCTTGTCGCTGAGCGCGGAGTCAGGGTCGATGTGCACTTCGATCTCGAGTCCGTCGGCGCCGGCCGCCAAGGCCGCTAAGCTCATTGGCTCGATGAAGGACCGGAGGCCCGTCCCATGGGAGGGGTCGACGAGAATCGGCAGGTGGCTCTCGCGGCGCACGGCCGGGACCATCGACAGATCGAGCGTGTTCCGCGTGTAGGTCTCGAAGGTGCGGATGCCGCGCTCGCAGAGAATGACGTTGGGGTTGCCCTCCGCCAGAATGTACTCCGCACAGTTGAGCCACTCTTCGAGCGTCGAATACATGCCGCGCTTGAGGAGGATCGGTTTGCCCGATTTGCCGGCCTCGCGCAGAAGCGAGAAGTTCTGCATGTTCCGGGCCCCTATCTGGAGCACGTCGGCGTACTCTCCAACCCATGAGACATCCCGCGTGTCGACGACTTCGGTGACGACGGGCAAGCCGGTCTCCTTGCGCGCCTTGTCGAGGATCTTGAGGCCCTTGAGGCCGAGGCCCTGGAAGGCGTACGGGGAAGTCCGAGGCTTGAAGGCTCCGCCGCGCAGCATGTGCGCGCCGGCCTTTTTGACGGCGACCGCCGTCTCGATCGTCTGGCGCTCCGTCTCTACGGAGCAGGGACCTGCGATGATGACGAGCCCTTGACCCACCTTTATCCCGTTCACATCGATGACGGTCGTAGTCTGTCCAGGTTCGCGGGCCGCGAGTTTTATATTTTTGATCACGGCAGTCTCCTTACGTGCACAGCGCCCTCACACGGATAGTGTGCCGATTTTGGCAATCATACCTGTGCGTAGAAACAGGGTCAAGGTTCATGAATATTTATTTTTGTTCCAAAACGGCATAATATACATCCATGTACTTCAATGAACTCGTGTCTGCCTATGACCGTCAGCGTCGCGAGCGCACCATCTATCACGATCTCATGCGCGACCGCGTGCGGGAAGTGCTCCTCGTGGGGAGCCTCTACGACTCCTTTGTGGTCGAATCCGACGGCGTGCTTACCGAGCAGATATATGGAGAGTATTTCAAACTCAACCTGAACACCATCCCCCGCGTCACCTGTGCGTACACGGAGGAGTCGGCCCTCGACCTGTTCCGCGAGGGGCGGTTCGACCTGGCCATCATCATGGCGAGCCTGGATTTCGACATGCCGCTTAGGCTTGCCGCCTCGATGCGCCGCATATGGCCCGATATTCCCATCCTGCTCATGGTGACGAACAATTCGAGCCTCGCGATGCTCGACATGAACCGGCCAGAACTCGCAGCCTTCAACAGAGTCTTCGTGTGGAACGGCTACTCGAAGCTCTTCGTCGGGATGATCAAGTACATAGAGGACTGGCGGAATGTCGGGCCCGACACGAGGACCGGCGAAGTGCGGGTCATCCTGATGATAGAGGACTCTGTGCGCTATTATTCCCGCTATCTGCCGGTGTTGTACAAAGTGGTGCTCCGCCAGACCCAGGCGCTCATCGAGGAGGAGCACAGCACCGAGACGTATAAACTCATGAGCATCAGGGCGAGGCCCAAGATTCTCCTCGCGAGCACGTACGAGGAGGCCCTCGAGATATTCGAGACCTATAAGCCCTACCTTCTGACCGTCATCACCGACATCCGCTTCAACCGAGGAGGTGTCTGCGACGAGAATGCCGGCTTCGATTTTCTTCAGTTCGCCAAGCGGGAGCTGCCCGACCTGCCCGTCCTCGTGCAGTCGAGCGAGCCGAATGTCAGGGAAAAGGCCTTTGCGATCGGCGCCTCCTTCATCGACAAGAACTCCGAATCGCTCGAGATGGAACTGGCCGCCTTCCTCCAGGCGAACCTCGGTTTCGGCAGTTTTGTCTTCCGCACACCCGACGGCAACGAAATCGCCCGGGCCCGCAATATGGGCGAATTCGTGCAAAAATTGAACGAGATACCCTTCGAGAGTCTCTTGTACCACGCCGAGCACAACCATTTCTCTGCCTGGCTCATGGCGCGCGGCGAAATCCATGTCGCGAAGATTCTGAGGCCGTATCGAATCACGGATTTCAGTACTCCAGCCGAGCTGCGACAGTTCATCCTCCGCATGATAGACCAGATCCATTCCACGCGCTCGCGAGGCATGGTGCCGTATTTCGACCCGGAGATGGTCAAGTATTCCCGATATCTGTGCAAGATCGCCGATGGATCGGTGGGGGGCAAGGGCAGAGGGCTCATCTTCATCCACTCTCTTCTCGAGAACCTCGACTTTTCACAGTATATCCGGGGCATGCGCATCTCAATGCCGAACACTGTCTTTGTCGGCATCGACGAGTTCGAGCGTTTCCTCGAGTCGAACGGCCTGTGGTCCTGGGCATATTACGGGAACAATGCCCTGGATGTGCCCAAGGTCTTCATGCAGAAGTCGCTTTCCCCTCAGCTCATGGAGCGGCTGAGACTGTTTCTCTCCCTCAGCAGAAAACCGCTTGCGGTGCGTTCGAGCGGCCTTTTCGAGGACATGCTCATGGTGCCCTTTTCCGGCGTCTACGACACCTACATCCTGCCGAACAATCACCCTGACCTCGAAATCCGCCTCCAACAGCTCAGCGACGCCATCAAGCTGATCTACGCGAGCCTCTTCTCAAAGGAAGCGCGGGCCTACTTCGAGGCGGCAAACTACAACCTCGAAGAAGAGCGGATGGCGGTGGTCATTCAGGAACTCGTCGGCTCTCAGCACGGAGAATATTTTTATCCCCATGTCGCGGGTGTGGCCCAGTCTTACAACTATTATCCGGTTTCGTACGTCAAGCCCGAGGACGGTCTCTGCGTGGCGGCCCTCGGCTTGGGCACCTACGTCGTGGGAGGCGGGGCCGCGTTCCGGTTCTGTCCCCGGTATCCAAAGCTCGACGTGCTTTCGCCCGAGCATGCACTCGAGAGCACCCAGCGCTATTTTCACGCGCTTTCCCTCGAAAATCAGAGGCCGGACCTGCTCCAGGGGGAGATGGCGAGCCTTGCGGAACTGCCGGTGACGGCCGCAGAGAAAGACCGCCATTTCCCCATGCTCGCCTCCACATGGGATGCTGCAGATCAGCGCTTCGTCCCCGGTGTCATGACCAAAGGCCACAGGGTGATCGACTTTGCCAACATGCTGAAGTACGACGCCCATCCTTTTGCCAAGTCCATCGATATGGTGCTCGACATTGCGGCGCGCTCCATGGGGACGCCCGTCGAAATCGAGTATGCGCTGAATTTCGACGCCGAGAAGGAAGAGCCGACGCTGTATCTTCTGCAGTTGAAGCCCCTCATCCACATCGACGACCGCGTCGAGATAGACCCAAATTCATTTCGGAAAGAACAGTGCTTCATGCTGTCGCGCAGCTGCATGGGCAACGGCAGGGACTTTAGCCTCCGCGCCATCGTGTGGGTGGACCCGCGGAAGTTCGAGAGAAGCGCGACGCTCGAAATTGCGGCGGAAATCGAAGAACTCGACAGCATCGCGCGCAAAGAGAATTTCAGTTATCTGCTCATAGGACCCGGGCGGTGGGGGACCAGAGACCGGTGGCTGGGGGTGCCTGTGTCCTTTTCCCAGATATCGCGCGCAAGAGCGATCGCCGAGGTGGACCTGCCGGAGTTCGTGGTCGAGAGCTCTCAGGGATCGCATTTCTTCCACAATCTGACGACGATGCACATCAAATACATGAAGGTGAGCCACGGCGCGGCGGAGGATTTTATAGACTGGGGCTGGCTCTACAGAATGCCTGCCCGGATCCAAACCAAACACTGCGGCCTTACGGTGTTGGACTCTCCTTTGGACCTGCGCTTCGACGGACGGAGCGGGGTGGGGGCGATTCTCAAGCCCATGGAAGCGCCATCAGATGCCCCTTCCGGCGATGCTTTCGCCTCGAGCGATGCCTCATGAGACCGCATTCGGGGAGGGCCTGGAGGGCTAGCCGTTGACCTTCGTGACTTTTTCCGGCAATACTCATTCGAACAACAAGGCAGGTAGAAATGATTGATCAAAGCGCAGCACGTGCTCTTCACCCCCTCGAAGTGAAGATTATTTTGACGTTCGACGCTGGAGCGCTGATCGACAGCGCCCGTGTCCGGGAAACGCTGGGATTCAAGGAAGGTCAAGATCAGCAGGCCTTCTCCTGGCTCGTCGCAAAGGGCGTGCTTGAAGAGGCGGACAGACAGACAGAAGTCTTCTACGAGCTCACTCCTCTCGGTCAGGAGTGGCACGATAAGGGCACGCCAGCAAGGCGTATTTTTTCGCTCTTGAGAGAGGCTGGCCCCTTGAGTTTGCCCGACATCGCACAGAAGCTCGGGCTCGACCAGAAGACCGTCGGATCGGCCTTCGGCGCTCTTTCGAAGGAAGGGGTGTGCGCGGTGGACGCATCTCGCTGCGCCGTGATCGTCAGACCCGAGCTGCCTCAGTCCGTCGTCGACACAGAGGCGCTCCTCGGTGCTGCCTCCATGCAGGGAGGCTCGCTGCCTGAAGGAGCTCTCTCTCCGCAGCAGAAGGCCCTCATGGCCCAGATCGCCAAGAAGCGCGGCGCGCAGGATGCCCCCTTCAGGATCGCCGAACGCGCGAGAGTGCTGTTCCGGCTCACGCCGAGGGTGGTGGAGTACCGCGAGGCCGTGGTAGCCCTGGGGATGACCGGCGAAGAGCTCGGGGCCATCACGCCCGAAATGCTCGAGAAAGGGACGTGGAAGCAGGGGAGCTTCCGCCCGTATAACCTTCAGATTCCGCCTGCGCGCGTGATCCCTGGCCGTCGCAACGCCTACGTCGAATTCCTCGACAGCGTCAAGGACAAGCTCGTGTCGCTCGGCTTTGAGGAGTTCGACGGAAATTTGGTGGAGACGGAATTCTGGAATTCGGATGCACTCTTCATGCCACAGTTTCACTCTGCCCGCGACATCCACGATGTCTATTACATAGAAGAACCGACGCACGCCAAATTCATCGAAGAGCCCTATCTGTCGCAGGTCGTCGCAGCGCACGAGCATGGCGGCGACACGGGGAGTCGGGGCTGGCAGTACCAGTTCGACCGCGATTTTACGCGCAGGCTCATCCTGCGCAGCCAGGGCACGGTGCTCTCGGCGCGTCAGCTTCCGAAGGCCAAGGTGCCGGGCAAATATTTCGGCATCGTGCGCTGCTTCCGCTATGACCGCGTGGATGCGACGCACCTTTCCGACTTCTATCAGACCGAAGGCATAGTCCTCGGCGAGAACGTGAACCTGAGGACGCTCCTCGGATTTTTGGAGATGTTCGCGGTGGAGGTCGCGGGCGCCAAGGAAGTGAAGTACGTGCCCGGTTATTTCCCCTTCACCGAACCGTCGATCGAGGTGCACATCAAGCACCCGGTGCTCGGATGGTTTGAGCTCGGCGGCTCCGGCATTTTCCGTCCCGAGGTCACTCGGTCGCTGGGCGTCGACGTGCCGGTGCTCGCATGGGGAATCGGCATCGACCGCATGGCGCTCATGGCGCTCGGGCTCAACGACCTGCGCGAACTTTTCAGCGCAGACCTCGAGAGCGTGCGCATGCGCCGTTCCCAGTACAAAATTCAATGAGCCCGGAGACCAAGTATGCCGAAAATCGAAGTGAACGAAAGATTTTTCTTTGATCTTGCAGGAAAGACGTGGACAGATAAAGAGAGCTTTGAGCAGGACTTGACCGTTGCAAAAGCCGAGCTCGACGAATGGAATACGACACTTCCCGCTGACGGCGAGAGGACTATCAAGATCGAGCTCAACGACACGAATCGCCCCGACCTCTGGTCTACCGCCGGGCTCGCCCGCCAGCTGAGGATTTACCGCACGGGGAAGATACCCTCGTATCCCTTCTTTGCGTCGCGCAAGAAGCACGTCAAGGCCCCGTACCGCGTCGTCGTCGACGCGTCGGTCAGGGAAGTGCGCCCTTGGCTTGCGGGCTTTGTGGCAAGGGGCAAGGCGATCAGCGACGCGCTCCTCCGCGACATGATCCAGACGCAGGAAAAGCTCGCCTGGAATTTCGGCCGAAAAAGGAAGAGCGTCTCCATCGGCATCTACCGTGTCGGGCTGATCGAGTGGCCCGTGCACTATCGGGGCGTGGATCCGGACAGCGTTTCCTTTGTTCCTCTCCAGGATACGCGGAAAATGACCCTGAACCAGATTCTCGAACAGCATCCGAAGGGTATCGAATACGCGTCGATTCTCATGGGGAAACCGATCCATCCGCTGCTCACCGATGCGGCGGGGAGGGTACTGTCCTATCCGCCGATCATCAACAGCGCGGACCTGGGCGCCGTGCAGGTGGGCGACACCGACATCTTCATCGAAGTGACCGGCAGCGACTATCCGTCGGTTGCGCTCTCCTGCGCCATCATGGCCTGTGATTTCGCGGACATGGGCTTCGATATTGAGAATGTCGAAGTCAACTACGAGTACGACACGCCGTTCGGTTCTTCGGTGACCTGCCCCTATTATTTTCAAGAAGAAGTTTCGGTGTCGCTCGCCGATGCGGGCCGACTGCTCGGCGTCCCGCTGGAGATTTCAGCGACGCTCAAGGCCCTCAATCGGATGGGGCTCTGTGCCTACTCGACGGACGGGGCGCTGATTCATGTGGCGCCGCCTGAGTACCGAAACGACTTTCTGCACGCCTTCGACATCGTAGAGGACATCATGATCGGCATGGGCATGGAAACATTTGCGCCCCAGCGTCCTACGGATTTCACGATCGGGCGCCTCACGCCGATAGAAAGGTTCTCGCGCAGAGCAAAGAGCATCATGGTGGGGCTCGGCTATCAGGAAATGGTCTACAACTATCTCGGCTCAGGCAAAGACTATGCGGAGAAGATGCGGATTTCGCCGAAAGAGCTCGTGAAGATCGCCAACCCCATGACGGAGAACTACGAGTATGTCCGGAACTCTCCGCTTCCGGGCCTCATGCAGACTGAGAGCGTCTCCGCGAAGGCTTCGTATCCCCACAGGACCTTCGAGGTGGGCAAGGTTGCCCTCAAGGCCCCTGAGACAAACTACGGCATCGTGACGCGTCAGTACATCGGATTTCTGACGAGCCACGCACAGGCAGACTACAATGAGATCGCCTCGCACGTCGCCGCGCTCATGTACTTCTTGGGAAAGGACTACAGCGTGCGGGAGGCTTTTGATCCCCGATTTGTGCCGGGCCGCCAGGTCGAGGTGGTGGTGAAGGGGGCGAAGATCGGCGTCTTCGGCGAAGTGCACCCTGCGGTGCTCGAAGCCTTTGGCATCGTCATGCCCTGTGCCGCAGGAGAGCTCGACCTCGACATGCTGCTGGATGACTGAAAAATATTGAATCGCCCTCCGTCCTCTCGCGCGTCTCTCTCTTGAGAGACAAGAGGGAGAGGGCGGATGGACATTTACGCGCACGAGCCTCTGGGGTTCGAAGGAATCCTCGTTCATGTCGAGGCGGATATTCGCAGCGGAATACCGGCGGTGGAAATCGTAGGGCTCGCTTCGACCGCCGTCAGGGAGGCGCGCGAGAGGGCGCGGATCGCCGTGCGCAATGCAGGATTCACTTTCCCCCAGGATCGCATCCTCGTGAACCTTTCGCCGGCAGACCTTCCGAAGGAAGGGGCGGCCTATGACCTGCCCATCGCGTTAAAAATACTCGAAAAGTCGGGTCAGATCGAAGATGTGCCGTTTCGGGTCCTCGCGATGGGAGAGCTTACGCTCGGAGGAGAGATCAAACCGGCACGGGGAGTCTTGCCTGCAGTCCGCTCTGCCGCCGATCATGGCATCAGCATTTGCATCCTACCTCATGAAAATGCGGCAGAGGCGCGCATTGTGTCGTCGGTGCACGTGTGGCCGGTCCATCATCTGGCGGAGGTGGGGAAGGTTTTCGCGTCTCTTAGAAAAGGAGATGCGCCCGAAAAAAGCGAAAGAGTCACGGAAGGCTGCGCGCCCGAGCCAATGCAGGATTTCAGCGATTTCCGCGGCGATGATAGATTGATGCGCGCCCTCGTGGTGGCTGCCGCGGGGAGGCACAACCTGTTTCTGGCCGGGCCGCCTGGAGCCGGCAAAACCATGGCCGCACAGCGTTTCCCCTCGATCTTGCCTGAGCTCGACACGGACGAAGCCCTCGAGGTCGCGTCGCTCTACTCTCTGTGGGGGAAGACTCAGGCTGAGCTCGTGCGCAGGCCGCCTTTTCGGGCTCCGCATCATTCGGCGAGCCTCGAGGGCGTGCTCGGGGGCTCACGGCCACTGAGGCCGGGTGAGGTGAGCTTGGCTCATCACGGGGTACTCTTCCTCGATGAATGCCCTGAATTTCACAGGGATGTGCTCCAGGCGCTCCGCGAACCGGTCGAATACGGCTACGTCGAGATCGTCCGTGCCGGGAGAGTCATCTGTTTTCCCTCGGATTTTCAACTCATCATGGCGGCGAACCCCTGCCCCTGCGGAAATTTGGGAATGCCTGGCAAGATCTGCCTCTGTTCACCTGAAGAAATCAGGCGATACTGGAAAAAACTGGGAGGTGCCCTCTTGGACAGAATCGACATGCGCATCGCCGTCAGTCCGCCTGAGCCGTCTCGACTCATAGGGGCATCACCTGTGTCCACCGAAATTCTTCGCGAGAAAGTGCGTTCCGCCCGATTGTATCAGCAGGCCCGCCTTGAAGCCCACCTGAAAAAGTCCTCCGCAGCGCGAGAAAGATTCCGCACGAATGCCAGAATACCGCCTGCGCTGATCCCTGATGTTTGTGCAGTCCATGGCGCGGCAGAGAGACTTTTTCTTTCCGGAATGGCCAGCTACGGACTTTCGGCGAGGGCAGGGCACAGCATTCTCAGGGTCGCCCGCACCATCGCCGATCTCGACGCTCGCACGGAAATCGGGGAATCTGCGATCGAGGAGGCCATGGAGTACCGTCAGTTCGGCGACGGCGACGCCATATGGCCGAACTGAGTCGGATCAGTGCGGGACCGGGCCGGCATCCGAGGCCTGTGATGCCAGCGGGCCCAGCGCATGTTCCGTCAGTATCGAACAGGCATCTTGTCTCTCTGCGCCCTGTAGATTCCTTCTATAATGCGTGCAACTTGCAGACCGTCGTGGCCCGTCACGGCGGGTTTTCCTCCCCTCAGAATTGCGGCTGCAAAATCTTCTTCCTGTTGGGCGAAGAAATACCATGTCGCATCGATGCCAGCGAAAAAGGCCGCATCTTCTTTCTGCCATTGCTCCCGCATCGCTTCCTGCCCAGGAATTGTCCACAAGTCGTTGTAGGGAGGCTCGAGTACGGCACTTCGCCCTGCGATGAACATGGCACCCCCGTCAGTCTGCACACCGACGGAGGAGCCAGAACTTCCGTGAATGTGGACCTTCGCGTAGAGGCCCGGCTTCTGTGAGTTCGATATGAAGACCGAAGCGAGTCCCCCTGTCCTGAAGCGCACTGTCGCGACTGCGGAATCCTCGACTTCAATATAAGGATGGTTGATGTTGGCCCATTCGCCGTAAACTTCGGCGACTTCGCCCATGTACCAGCACAACAGGTCAAACTGATGCGGTGCCTGGTTCACGATGACACCTCCACCCTCATGCTGCCACGAACCACGCCAGGGGTCCGAGCGGTAGTAGGGTTCATCGCGCCAGCCAAGAATAGTGAGCTGCCCAAGGGCAGGCGTACCCAAAAGGCCCTCGTCGATCGCCGTACGGATCCGTCGACAAGAAGGATACCAGCGCCGCTGTGACACGACGCCCAGGAGCCGTCCTCGAACCTGCGACGCGCTGATCATCGTCTCCGCCTCCGACACCGAGAGGGCAAGAGGCTTCTCGACAAGAACGTGGCAGCCCGCGCCGAGCGCCTCCATCGCATCGTGAGGGTGTTGGAGGTGGGGTGTCGTGATCACCACGGCCTCGATGCCGTCTTTCTTGACCATTTCTTCGATGCTGTCCCTAGACGCAAGGCCCCATCGAGCTGCAAAGGCATCCCTCTTCTCTTTATGGTGACCAGTCACGGAGACAAGCTCGCAGTGGGCCGCGGTCCGAAGGGCCTGGGCGTGAAGAGCGGCCACCTTGCCATATCCTATTAGACCGAATCGAATTTTGTCACTCATCATTCAATATCATGGGACAAGAACGACTTTCAGCAGGCCAGGCTCGCGCGTATAGAGGCGCTCAAACCACAGTGGACCTTCCTCGAGCGGCGCGACTGCGCTTATCACCGACGCGACGTTTATTGCATGGCTCGCCATGAGGTCGAGGGAAGCAGGGTATTCGCCCGCAATGGCGCAGGAGCCTCTCAGCGTGATTTCCCTCGTCACCACCGCCTGCAGCGGGAATTCTGCCTTGGGACTTATGTTGCCGACGAGCGTCACCGAGCCGCCCTTTCTAGTCGCACTGATCGCCGTGACGATCGGTGCGCTGGCGCCGACGACTTCGAAGGCCCGATCGACGCCTCGCCCCTCGGTCATCTCCAGCACTTTTTTCTGAGATGCAGGGTCGGCCGGGTCCAGGGCAACATCGGCGCCTGCTGTCAATGCCGCCGCCCTGCGCCGAGGCTCGGTGTCAAAGGCGATAATGCGATGAGGTGAATATGACCTGAGTATCTGAATGAGCAGAAGGCCGATCAGGCCAGATCCCACGACCGCGGCGTTTTCCCCCGGCCTCATGTTCGTGATGCGGAACGCGTGCATCGCCACACTGACTGGTTCCGTCAGTGCGGCTTCTTCGAACGAAACCGATTCGGGCAATTTGTAGATTATTCTTTCAGGGACTACGACGTACTCCGCAAAAGTGCCATCGCGTCTGTATTCATTGCAGGACACTCCCAGCACGCGCCTGTCGTCGCAGAGATTCACTTCCCCTCGCCTGCAAAAGAAACATTCTCCGCACCATATCGTCGAGTCGAACGTCACTCTGTCGCCGACTGCGACGTTCTTGACACCAGGACCAACCGACGCGACGACTCCCGCCGCCTCATGCCCCATGATGATGGGAGGAATGCGTCTCCCGGTTGAACCATCGATCCCATGGACATCGGAGCCGCAGATTGCGCTCGCCTTTATTCGGATGAGCACATCGTCGGGCGCACTGATGCTCGGGGCAGGAACATCGGCGATCTCAAGGTGCATGTATTGTTGTAATATGAGCGCTTTCACATTGACCTTTCTCCTCGATTTTATCGTGGCCTCACCGTTGTATGCGCGCCGAACCGCCCGCCGCGAGCGCCTTGACCTGTTCGAGGCTCGCCATCGTGGTATCTCCTGGGTATGTGGTCAGAAGCGCGCCGTGCGCCCAGCCTATGCGAAGCGCTTCCTCGGGAGCAAGCCCCTCTAAAAGGCCATAGATGAGACCGGCCGCGAAACCGTCGCCGCCGCCCACGCGGTCATACACGTCGAGCTCCATCGTCGGCGCAAGCCAGTGCTGCCCTTCAACCCACAGGACTGCACTCCAGAGATGGCGGTTCGTGGATTTCACGTCTCGGAGGGTGGTTGCGACCACTTTGATGTTCGGCCACTGGGAGTGCACTTGATCGATGGTCTTGAGAAACGATGCGGGATCGAGCTTCGACGCGCTGTGGATGTCGGGGCCCGGCAGGCCGAGTCCCATCTGAAGATCCTCTTCGTTGCCCAGCAGCACGTCGACGTGCCGAACAATTTCGCCGAGCACCGCCGAGGGTTTTTCTCCCGTATTGGCTGCGGCCCAGAGCTTCGCACGGTAATTGAGGTCGAATGAGACGATCGCCCCATGCGCATGGGCCGCCTTCATGGCCTCGATGATGAGGTGCGGCGTCGTGGCCGACAGTGCCGAAAAAATTCCGCCGGAGTGGAACCATCTCACACCTTCGCCGAAGATGGCCTCGAAGTCGAAGTCACCGCTCTTCAGGAGCGCTGCGGCCTCGTTCGCACGGTTGTAAAACACGACGGGGGGCCTGACTCCCTGCCCCCTATCCGACCAGACCAGGGCGATGTTCGGCCCCCGCACACCGTCATGTTTGAAGCGTTTGTAGAAACCTCGGACATTCATCGCGCGTACGGCCGCCTCGACCTTTTCGCCGAGCGGGTAATCCACCATGGCGCTCGCAATCGCCGTCCTCTTGCCGAAGCAGCGCGCCAGGTTGGCCGCGACGTTGTATTCTCCGCCCGAGACGTGGACGTCGTAATGATCGGCAAAGGCGAAGGGTACGATTCCCGGGTCCATTCTCATGACGAGTCCGCCGAGCGACAGAAGATCCAAATTGGCCTTATCTTCAGGGATGATCTTCAAAGAACTCATGGATGCAACCTCCTGTTACAAATGGACAATCGAAATATGATTTCAGACTTGCCTTACAGGCGAGCTTTGCGGTCGCGCCTTTTACGCGCCTTGTACCGGATACGTTACACGACGTAGGTGCTTGCGGATGTCGAACCTCCGTGGCCGGTCCAGTTTGTGTGGAAGAATTGCCCCCTGGGCTTATCGACTCTTTCGTAGGTGTGGGCGCCAAAATAATCGCGCTGGGCCTGGAGAAGATTCGCCGGGAGCTGCTCGGTCCTCAGCCCGTCGAACCATTCGAGGGCCGAAGAGAGCGCAGGCACGGGGATCCCAGCGGCGACTGCCTCTCTCACGACGTTCCGCAGCGCCGCTTCGTTTTTGAGGACCTGTTCCGCGAAGAACGGAGCGAAGGTCAGGTTCGACAAAGAGGCATCGGCATCGAAGGCCTCCTTGATCCTCCCGAGGAACCTCGAGCGGATAATACAGCCGCCCCTCCACATCATGGCGATCGAGCCGTAGTTCAGGTTCCACCCATATTCTGCGGCAGCTTCGCGCAAAAGCATGAAACCCTGTGCGTAGGAGATTATCTTTGCCGCATAGAGCGCCTTGCCAAGATCATCGACGAAGGCCTGGCGCGATCCACCGAAGGCTGCACCGGAGGGCCCGCCCAGAATTTTTGCGGCCCTTACGCGCTCGTCCTTCATCGCCGAGAGACAGCGGGCAAATACGGCTTCCACGATCAGCGTCACGGGCACGCCGAAGTCGAGGGCGGTGATGCCGGTCCACTTCCCCGTGCCTTTCTGCCCTGCGGTATCCAGAATCTTGTCGATGAGAGGAGCGCCATCTTCATCTTTATGGCGCAAAATGTCCCTCGTTATGCCGACGAGGTAGCTGTCGAGTTCGCCTTGATTCCAAGCGTCGAACACATCCGCCATCTCGTCTGGCGTCATGCCGAGCCGATTCCTCATCAGGTGGTACGCCTCGGCGATGAGCTGCATGTCGCCATATTCGATGCCGTTGTGCACCATCTTTACAAAGTGTCCTGCGCCTCCGGGGCCGACCCAGTCGCAGCAGGGACTTCCATCGTCGACTTTTGCGGCGATCGCCTGAAAAATCGGCTTGATGTGCAGCCACGCAGCCTCAGAGCCGCCCGGCATGATCGAAGGACCGTTGAGCGCCCCCTCTTCTCCTCCCGAAACACCTGTGCCGACGTACAAAAGGCCCTTGGATTCCAAGGCGGAGAGTCTCCGTTCGGTGTCCTGATAGTTCGAGTTGCCTCCATCGATGATGATGTCGCCTGGTTCAAGCAGAGGTTCGATCTGGGCGATCGTATCATCCACTGCGGAACCTGCCCGCACCATCAGCATGACAATTCTGGGTTTTTTGAGCATCGCGACGAATTCTCCGGGAGAATGGGCTCCGACGATGTGCTTGCCGGCTCCCCGACCAGCGACAAACGCGTCGACTTTTTCCACGGTGCGGTTGTACACCGCCACGGTAAACCCTCTGCTCTCCATGTTGAGCACCAGGTTCTCACCCATGACGGCAAGGCCAATCAATCCAATGTCGGCTTTCATGACGTACTCCTGTTTTTCCCTGTAAAATTACATGCGGCGCTTTGCGATGGCCGCGCGCATCTTCTCAACACTGTCGATCCCCCGTTCCCCGAGTCCTTCCATAATCGCGATGTAGAGCGCATCTATCAGCGCGAGCTGAGAAATTCTAGCTGAAAATGCCTCCGAAACGACCGGCGAGCCGGAGGATGCAGAGATGAACCTCATGTCGGCCATCCTCGCGAGAGGAGAGCGGGGGTACGTCGTAATGACGCAGAGAAAGGCCCCCGCATTCTTCGCCGTTTCGGCTACCCTGAGGGCGTCCTTGTTGACGCCGGTGTGAGATATGGCGAGCGCCGTATCCCCTGTCCGCATCTGTGAGGCGATCATCAGCTGCATGTGATAATCCTCTGCGCCGATGCAACGAACGCCTGTGCGGACAAGTTTGTGCATGGCGTCCTTGGCGACGATCGCGGAGCCGCCGAGGCCAAAAAGATGAACGCATTGAGAATCTATGATGCGACCGGCGAGCTCTGCCAGGGCGGTCCTGTCGATCATGGAGGCGGTGATCTCGAGGGCCTTTTGGGCGGAGTTGAAGGCGACATGGACCGGATCCTCGCCGGAGTCGACCAATGTTTCATAGATCTTTGCCTCAGGGGCCAGCGCCTCCGACGCCAATGCGATCCGGAACTGCTGGTACCCCTTGAAGCCGAGCTTCTTTACGAACCGCACGAGGGTGGAGACGGAAACACCTGCGGATTCGGACAATTCCTCGATGCTTGGGTGCACCGCGGCGGCAGGATTCCCAAGGATGTAGTCCGCAATGCGCTTTTCTCTGTCGCTCAAGGAGCTCATGAGCGAATGGATGAGATAGAGGCAGCTCGCAGAAGGTGACTTTTCCATGACCGATCGCCCAAATAACAAGACATTCTACCGCAGATTGGCGATCTCACACAAGGTCTGATGGAAAAATTTCATTCATCTGAATGAAAAATATTTTTATATATTGACGAAATGAGCTTTTATGGTTCATAGTATAAACACGATATAGAGTCGGCCTTGCAATGTCAGTTTCTGGCCAGGGCGACTCTCCATGATCCTTCATTTTAAGGAGGCAAAAATGAAAGGCAGATACGTCCTTCTCATCCTGGCGGCGCTTGCCCTGTTCTCTGCGGGCGCCCAGCAAAAGGAAATTCGAGTTCTACTGGCAAATCATCCTTATGGAGACCTCCTCAAAACGGCAATCCCCGAATATGAGAAGGCCACTGGCGTCAAGGTCAATGTCGAAAGTCTTCAAGAGAGCCAGTTGACCACAAAGCTCACCACGGAGTTTGCCACCAGGTCTTCCACTGTCGACGTGTTCATGACCAGACCTCTTCAGGAAGGAAAAATGTTCTACAAGAACGGATGGTATGAGCCGCTGACGGGATATGACTTTTCGGACTATCCGAAAAATGCGCTTGATGTCGCTACGTTTGGAAACAAGGCATACATTGTGCCGCTCGTTACAGAGTGGGAAGTCCTCTATTATCGCATCGATCTTTTTAAAAAAGCTGGGCTCGCAGTACCCACCAATTTTACTGAACTCGAAGCGGCCGCAAAAAAGTTGAACAGCGCTGAGGTGGCCGGCTTCGCTTCCCGGGGGAAGGGTGCTGCGGCGGTCACTCAGCTCTCAAGCTATGTGTACAACTATGGTGGAACATACCTCGACAAGGGGAAAGCCGCATTCGACAGCAGAGAGGCTCTCGAAGCAATCCGTTTCTATGGGAAAATGCTCGCCAACTATGGTCCTGCAGGCGTCACCAATATGTCGTGGGAGAACATCATGCCGCTGTTCCAGGCTGGCAAAGTTGCCATGTGGACCGACGCCTCCGTATTCTATGGCCAGATTATAGATCCTGCCAAAAGCCAGGTCCCCGCAGAAAATGTCGGCATCGCAAATTTCCCCGCTGGGCCGAAGGGCAACACGCCGTTCATCGTCGTTTCCTGGGGCATGGCGGTTGCGAAGCAGTCAAAGAATAAGGCGCTCGCCATGGACTTCATTAAATGGGCAACGAGCCAGAGCCTCGCAAAACGCGGGATGCTCGCCAACATCACTATGGCTCGCAACTCCGTGTGGAAAGACCCGGAAGTCCGTGCAAAAATCAATCCTGGCCTCATCTCGACCCAGGAATATGCCGCAAAATATGGCGTTCCCTACGACAGACCGTACATGAGCGCCGTGGGCGAAGCGCGCGACCTCATCGGTGAAGTCATCATCGAGTCCATCAACACTGCCGGCGCATCCACAAAATTGGATGCGCTCGCCAAGGAGAAATCTGCCGCCGTCAACGCGCTTCTTGAGGATACCGGCGAATACGGCGTGTATTGATGCCGCGTTTTTCGTCGGTCTATTCCATTTGTTGAACGAAGTCTTTTCTCAGGAGCGACAGGAGCATGGAGTCCACAAAGATCAGGGGCAGCGTGTTGGAAAAGAATTTACACATCATATTCCCGATGCCGGCAGTGGTTTTCGTCGTGGTGATGATGCTTTTCCCCGTGCTCTATACGTTCTTCTTAAGCTTTACCAACTGGAACCTCACTTCCGGAGCGCCGCCGTCGATCGTCATGCTTCGTTCATATCAGAGGATTCTCCGAGAGCCGCGCTTTTTGGCGGCTCTCGGTAGAACATTTTCTTTTACTGCTCTAGCCGTCTCCGTCGAGACTCTGTTCGGTACGATAGTTGCCCTCATCCTCAACCGTGAATTTAAAGGGAAGGGGTTTATAAAGCTTATGATGCTCTTGCCACTCGTCAGCACCCCTGTGGCCATCGGCATCGCGTGGAATCTCTTTTATGATCCCACCATAGGCCTGGCGAATTTTGTACTCATTCAATTAGGATTGCCAAAGATGGCTTGGACGGGTTCTCCATCGACTGTCATTCCTTCTCTCGCACTCGTCGACATATGGCAGTGGACTCCCATGATCGCGCTTATTTTGCTCTCAGGCCTGGCCAGCCTTTCTAGCGAGCCTTATGAATCTGCACGCGTGGATGGGGCGAGCGAATGGCAGATATTCTGGAAAATCACGCTGCCGATGTTGATGCCGACAATGCTCACCGCACTGATTCTCAGATCGATAGACGCGCTCAAAACCTTCGATATCATCTATGCCATGACGGGTGGAGGGCCAGGCTATTCTTCGGAGACGCTCAATATTATGGCCTTCAAATACAGTTTTGAATATTTCAGGATGGGGCAGGCATCCGTCATACTGGTGTTTTTGTTCTTAGTGGTGCTCTTCATGAGCCTGTTGATTGTACGGATGCGCAGATCCCTGGAGCTCTGAGTATAGGTAGGGCCCGCATGAGAACCTCATGGATCAAGAAAGGTTTGTTTGTTGTAGTACTTCTGGCCATTGTTGTACCTCTGCTTTTTCCTTTCTTGTGGATGCTCGCATCATCGTTCAAAACGCAAGTGGACATTGTCGCATGGCCGCCCAGGCTCATTTTTACCCCCACGCTTCAGAATTATGAGCGAGTTTTTCGTGAACAGAATTTTCTCAGATATTTCATCAATTCTTCCATTATTGGAATTTCTGCAGTTGGCCTTTCGCTCCTCATGGGGCTGCCTGCCGCATATTCGATCGCGCGCTTCAAGCAGAAGCGCCTGTCGATTTTCATCCTCATCGCGAGGCTTATGCCTGGCATTTCGTTTTTGATGCCCTGGTATATCATTTTTTCGAGACTGAAGCTCATGGACAGCTACGTGGCGCTTATTCTGTCGCACATGCTCATCACCCTCCCCATTATAGTGTGGATCATGTCCAGTTATTTTGAGTCGATTCCTGTTGAAATGGAAGAATCCGCGATGGTGGACGGGGCGACCCGGCAGCGGGCCTTTCTTGCGGTGGTTTTACCGGTGGCTGGACCCGGCATTGTCACTGCGGTCACGCTCTCTTTCATTTTTTCGTGGAATAATTTCATGTTTTCTCAAGTGTTGAGCATGGAGAAGACAAAAACTTTACCCATCGCGATATACAACTTCGTATCTTATGCGGAGGTCGATTGGGGAGCCGTGATGGCAGCCGCCGTCGCAATTATGGCGCCGGCCATCATCCTCACTATGGTCTTTCAGAAGTATGTGGTAAGAGGCCTGACCATGGGGGCGGTGAAGGGCTGACCTGCCAATCGCACAAAGCGGCGGGGGGGTGCGAACCACCCAGCCCGTTATCCCTCACCACGCGTGCGCCGAATCTATGCAGGAGCATGCACCTTCGGCAGCGAAGAGAGGGATTTTTCGAGGTCCTGTTCAGAGAGCGCGATGTCCTCGATTCCACCGGCAAAGTATTCCGCATATCCCTGCAGATCGAGAAGGCCGTGTCCAGAAAGCCCGAACAGGATCACCTTCTCCTGCTTCTCTTCGCGGGCCTTCACTGCTTCGCGGATGACCTGGGCCACCGCATGGCTCGTTTCGGGCGCCACGATGATGCCTTCACTCCTCGCAAACTGGACCGCGGCGGAAAAACACTCCACTTGCGATATGGCTTCGGGGCGTAAAAGCCCTTGACGGGCGGCCGCGGACACGAGCGGGGCCATGCCGTGATACCGTAGGCCTCCTGCATGACTGGGGGAGGGCACGAATTCGTGCCCAAGCGTGTACATTGGTAGAAGTGGCGTCATCCCCGCAGTGTCTCCGAAATCGTAGGCGAATGGCCCTCGCGTCATGCTGGGGCACGAGGCGGGTTCGACGGGCACTATATCGATCTTTGCTCCTTCGATTTTTTCCTTAATGAAGGGAAAGGAAAGACCTGCAAAATTCGAGCCGCCACCGACACAGGCTACAATGGTGTCGGGGCGTCTTTCTCCGAACAGCGCGAGCTGTTTTTGAGCCTCGAGGCCGATGATTGTCTGATGCAGCAGGACGTGATTGAGCACGCTTCCCAGCGCATAGTGGGTGGCGCCGCTTGTGTCCTCCAGGGCAGCCTCGACAGCTTCACTGATGGCTATTCCCAGGGAACCTGGGGAGTCGGGGTGCTCCTCCAATACGGCTCGTCCTGCGCGAGTGAGAGGGCTGGGGCTCGGATGGCACGATGCGCCCCATGTCTGCATCATGACCTTTCGGTACGGTTTTTTTTCGTAACTCGATCGAACCATGAACACCTGGCATTCGAGGCCGAATTGTGCCGATGCGAAAGAGAGCGCAGAACCCCATTGGCCAGCCCCTGTTTCCGTCGTAAGTCGCTTGGTCCCCACGATTTTGTTGTAGTATGCCTGAGGAACCGCCGTATTGGGCTTGTGGCTGCCTGCGGGAGAGATACTCTCATTTTTATAGTAGATTCGCGCCGGAGTATTGAGCAGGCGTTCCAGATTGCGGGCCCGCACCAGGGGTGTCGGTCTCCAACGGGCGAGTATCTCCAGCACTTCCTCCGGGATATCGATCCACCGCTTCATCGAGGCCTCCTGTTCTATGAGAGGCTCCGGGAAAAGCGCCGACAGCTGTTCTGGTTTGAGTATGCTGCCGTCGGGCGCCAAAGGCGGCAAGAGCGCAGAAGGAATATCTGCAGCCAAATTGTACCACTGCCGTGGAAGTTCTCCATCCGTCAACGTCGCTTTGATGTGCATACCGACTCCTGTTCTGGCTTTGGGTCAACAAGCCATGTTTCTGTTTATAGAATCATTTTAACCCTCCGTGTCGTTTCTGTCAATAGAATCATATAGGATTCGGTTAGGAATGTCTCCTCGCGTCGATATCATTGGGATAGGAGAGCGCTTGCTCTCCCCGCTCCCCGGTACGTATTCGAATGACATCGTCCACCGGGTACACAAAGATGATACCGTCTCCCTCTTTTCCGGTCCGCGCGGCTTTGGTGATGGTTTCCACCACCTTTTCTACGTTCCGATCACTCAGGACAATACTGATCATCATTTTCGGAATCATATCCATTTGGTATTCTGTACCCCGCCAAGAGAGGTTGATACCCCCTTGCCTGCCATGCCCTCGAACTTCACTGACGTTCATACCAACGATACCTTCGGCCCGGAGCGCGTCCTTTACCGTATCAAGGGCTTCTTCTCGAATAATAGCTTCGATCTTTTTCATGCTGCGCCTCCATCCCTTGCCGTTCTACCGCTTGATCGGCGTCTGGGGAATTAATCGAACTCCAGACATCCTAATATCCACGGTATTGTACCCGAGCATTCCCATTTCAGGCATGTCAAGTCCCAGAATTTCGTGGTGTGGATCGGAACGCAACAGCTTTAGCGCGTTCAAGATTTTAAAGAACACGAAGGAAAGACCAAAAACGAAGACGAATATCGCCGCGACTTCCGCAATTTGGGCGACCAGCTGTCCAGGATTGCCGTAGAACAAGCCCCGAACCGTGCCCTGAATCCCGTTCCATCCTTCTGAGGCGGGATTGCCGTTCGCAAAAAGTCCCACCGATATCACCCCCCAAAGACCATTGAAGAAGTGAACCGGAATTGCTCCTACCGGATCGTCGATATGAAATTTCTCCAGTGCGAAGGTGGCTATGCAGACGATGATACCGGCTATCGCACCGATGATCGCCGCGCTGATCGAGTCGACGAAGGCGCTGGGAGCGGTAATAGCGACCAGACCTGCTAAAATACCATTCACCGACAGAGAGGGGTCGGGCTTTTTGAGAGGGCTGAACCACCACATATACAGCATGGCCGCCGTGCCACCGACCGCGCCGGCGATAAGCGTATTGACCGCCGCGGTGGACGCCAACAGTCCGCCGCCGCCGACGAAAGCCAGCGATGACCCCGGATTGAAACCGAACCACCCGAAGAATAGTATAATTGTCCCGAGTACCCCAAGGGGAATGTTGTGACCAGGCAGGGCATTCGCGCTGCCATCAGGGTTAAACCGACCGATCCGAGGCCCGAGCACCAACGTTCCTGCCAAGGCGACCGAGCCACCGATCATATGTACTACTCCGGAACCCGCGAAATCTACGGCTCCGTTGCCTAGACCAGCAATCCGTCCGAGGTTCTGTAACCAACCACCGCCCCATACCCAGTTGCCGGCGATGGGGTATACAATCATGGAAACCCACAGCCCCATAAGGACGAAACCGGAGAACTTAAAGCGTTCTGCCATGGCTCCCGTGGGGATCGTCGCCGCGGTATCCATGAACACCATCTGGAACAGAAAATACGCCAATATTCCTGTACTTCCGCCCAAACCGATGAGCATAAAGCCCGAGCCTCCGATAAAACCCCACTGGCCTATTCTGAGCAAGGAAGAGGACAGCATGGTTCCCCAATCTCCAAGGGTAGTCGGCGAATGGGCCCAAGAGCCTTCGATGGCACCAGCAGTGGAAACCGCGGGGTACGCCTGGTTTACGGCGCCGAATTGAAACGCGAAACCCACGAGCCAATACCCCACAGCGCCGATACAGAATACCATCATGTTCATCATCATGGTGTGCGCGACGTTCTTGGTCCTGGTAAATCCCGTTTCCACCAAGGCAAAACCAGCCTGCATAAAGAAGACAAGGAAGCCGGCCAACAGCATCCACATGATATTTATCGCCGTGGTATTATCTTTAGCTTGCGCTGCGACGCTGGCGGCTGTGACATCCTGCGCGAAAACTCGACTACCGAAAAACATCAAGAAAAATACCATTCCCGCGATGCTCCCGATCTTACACCACCGTCTTGAATCGGAAGCCCTTGCCGCCGAAATCAACAATCTCAACCTATCCATTCCGTGCCCCTCCTAAACTTGCCTTCGCATCTCCAAATCGAAGGCGTTTTATGGCGTACTAGCATTTGGCGTACCAAGTTGAGAAAAAAATGAATGGAATATCCCTCGAAAAGGAATAATGGCAAAATTTAGGCTGTTTTTGTCCTTCTTCTTTAAATTTAAACATATTTGTATCTTTATTTCGATCAATATGGACCTATTATTTTTGTTTTTGGACAAAATGTCGAACAAATTTATAAAAATATTCCTACATTTTTGTACATGAATATTATCATTCCTACATTTTGGTGCCTGGCAGAAAACACCGGTTGATCCTGTAGTGATGCCTCCCGGCCACACCTGTCGCTCCGTAATTCCTGCTGAGAACACGTCAAGGCCATATTTCTTGAGATGATCCCTGAAAGAAATCTTCACGGCCGTCTCCAGAGCCATGGCTGGCCCGATGTTGGTCGATTGAGTGAATTGTGGACGAAGAAATTGATGCTTTCGGTTTTCAAATCATCTATAATTTGTTGTCTGCAACATAGGGTTATTACAGAAATGTAGGAATATCCAAGGATTGTTAAAGCCAACACCTGTCCGTTGCATTTCCTCTGGGCCATCTCTTCTGTATGAAAATTCTAATTCATAACGCGGGTTGCTGCGGTGCGCTCATGGCGTTGTGTTTTTGTCGTGCCCCGCTTGACGCGCTCATGTGAATGGCGTATATGAATCTTTCATACGGATCAGGCTGTTCTGGCAACATCGAACTAGCCGGGCTTTTCTGCAGCGAGGGACGGATCTCTTGCGGGACCTATGAAGGTGCTCATTCTGTCGAACAGGGCCTTTCAACATTCTGCTGGTACGGAGGTTCATGATGCGAGAGCTGTCCAAAAAAAAGCTCGGCTACACCGAAGGAATCCTGTCGGTCATCATCAATACGCTTCTTTTCGGAGTAAAAATCTGGGTAGGCACCGCGGTCGCGAGCGTCGCCATGACTGCGGATGCCTGGCACACACTCTCCGATACGCTGACGTCGCTCGTCGTTATTCTTGGGTTCTGGATATCAGGTCGCCCCAAAGATGAAGAACACCCTTTCGGCCATGGGAGGGCCGAGGTCATCGCCTCAGTGGTGATCGCAACGCTCCTTGCGGTGGTGGGTGTGAGCTTTTTCAGAGATGCCGTGCGTCAGCTCATTGTCCGTAAAAATGCAAATTTCACCGTCGTTAGCCTTGTGGTGTTCGCTGTTTCTGTCGTAATAAAAGAAGGGCTTGCCCGTTTTTCACTGTGGGCCGGAAAGAAGGCCGAAAGCCAGTCGCTTGCTGCAGATGGTTGGCACCACCGGAGCGATGCCCTTGCTTCTCTGCTGATCGTGGTCGGTGCAATCGTGGGCAGGTATGTGTGGTGGATCGATGGTGTGCTGGGAATAGGAGTCTCTGTGCTGATCCTGTATGCGGCGTACGATATTGCAAAATCAGCCTCCAACGCCCTTATGGGAGAAAGTGCAGGGCCTGTTCTTTCAGAACAGATAAGAAAGATAGCACGCGAGGCGAGCCCCGAGCTCAAGGACATCCATCATATCCATATGCACCGATACGGCGATCATTTGGAAATCACGCTTCATGCGAGATTGAACGAGAATACGAATATCCTGGATGCACACACTCTTTCCACTAAACTGGAGCAGGAACTTCGGAAAGCACTGAACGCCGACACTACGGTGCATATTGAGCCGGAAAAACGCGTGTAGGGCAAGTTTTTCCTGTTGACATTCGTGAGCGTTTTTTGTATTGTCCATTCCGCTTTGGGCTTTTTTCTTGAGAGCATTGAGTACGGTCTGTCATGCGGCAGGATTTTAAAAAAATCACGAAAAATGCTTCAAAGCTCTTGACAAGTGGGGAAAGATTTGATAGGTTCATCGAGCGCTCTGGCGGAAGACGCTGGGGTGGGAAGCACGGGGGCGTGGGCGGGGATGTCTGCGCTGAAGTGCGAGGGGTCTGTGACAAGAGAAACTAAGGGAAG
>JARKOY010000047.1 GCA_029975555.1 Spirochaetia bacterium
ACAAATTTACTTATGTATGCTACCATAGCAATACTCGTTGAGTAAGGAGTTACTCCGAGGTACTTTGACAAGCAGACTAACACAAGATGAGATGTCTCAGCGCGTAAACCGCTCTGACACCTCATCTTGTGTGTATAGGAAGACACACGACTCGCTCAGGCGAGAGGTACTCTACCTGACGAGGAGAAAGACGATTATGGACCCCATGTACATGCAGTGCATCAAGGAAATGACCATCGATTCATTCGCTTTCGGCGAAATCAAGGCGACTATCCAGGCCGCCATCGTCTTCGCCGGAGAGATCGGCTACCACGAAGAGTGGGCTTCGAACAAGGGTGGTCTCGTCAAGTTCGAGTTCAACGACGTCACGGTCTCGGTTCGCATGGACTCCGACCCGGAGCTCATCTACCGTGACTGGTCGCGCGCCATGTCTGGCTACATTGACAAAAACGTCGGCCCCTACCCAAACCCCGTCCTGACCGACGAGGAGAAGGAGAACGACGCCCGCGTCGAGGCCGAGAACGAGCGCAAGCGTCAGGAATGGCGCGACGAGGCCAACGCCAAGCAGGCTGCCGCGGTCAACCGCCTAGAGGAGATGCTCAAGGACGCCCCCGCCATCATCCTCGCAGACGAGGCCGCCTGGCAGGAGTCCGTCAGCGTCAACTCCGGCGACCCGTACAGCAACGGCGTGACGGTGTTCGCCGAGCGCTGGGCCCGCGTCATGCAGGTCAAGCTCGCCAACGGCGAGAAGCTCGAAGACGTCGCTGACGCCAGCACCCAAGAGGCTGACATCGATGGCATCACCGGCTTCATGTACGGATGCGCGGTCAACCTGCTTGCCCACACGTGGGAGCACGGCGACCAGCTGCGCAAGTGGCACAACAAGAAGTACGGCGTCTCCGAGAACGTGGAGGGTACGGTCAACCCGGCGGTCATCACGATCAACGTGAACTGATCGTCAGAGTGGGTATGGCAAGTGGATATAGGCTAAAACTTAGGTTCACGACCATAATATGCCGTGATGTTTTCCTAAACCCTGTGTCTGCTTGTCATATTCGCTTCACAAATGTGTATTTATGCTGATGAGTCCAAAAGGACGAAAGCGAAAAGAAGAAATGGTTCTAGCGACGAACTGAATATTCATGCTTACCAAGCTACTAGTTTCGGCGGCTCATGAGTTTTGCGAGTAGTCGGAGAATTTCGGCGTAGAGCCAGATGAGTCCGACCATCAGGCCAAATGCACCGTACCATTCGAAATATTTTGGATATCTTTGATTACTGGCGCGCTCAATGAAGTCAAAATCTAGCACCAAGCTCAGCGCGGCCGTGATGACCACTAGCACGCTAAACGCGATGCCCCAGCCGCTATAGCTAGCGATGAGCGGA
>JARKOY010000054.1 GCA_029975555.1 Spirochaetia bacterium
ATGAGTCTTTGCCCCCGATGCGTCTTAATCCCTTCTATCAGGTCCATTTCTCATAACCAAATACGCCCTATTGCAACTCTTAGCAATCCCAACCGAGGAGTCTTAATCCCTTCTATCAGGTCCATTTCTCATAACTCAGGAGGCACCATAGAAAAGGTGCTCGGAGGAGGAGAGTCTTAATCCCTTCTATCAGGTCCATTTCTCATAACGCGACAGCCCACAGTTTGGCATATAAGCTCGCGCAAGGGCGTGTCTTAATCCCTTCTATCAGGTCCATTTCTCATAACGGTATGCCGGTAATAGTCTTAGAGGACGGCGGGGTGCTCGAGTCTTAATCCCTTCTATCAGGTCCATTTCTCATAACTGAAGAGCTTCGCGGGCATTTTGCGCATCTCGACAATTCGTCTTAATCCCTTCTATCAGGTCCATTTCTCATAACCCGGGGTGACAATGATCATTCAGGCCAAGCAAGAGATTGGTCTTAATCCCTTCTATCAGGTCCATTTCTCATAACGTCAAGCGGCGCTGTCACCTGGGTGTCGGGCATACTCGGGTCTTAATCCCTTCTATCAGGTCCATTTCTCATAACAGGCAAAGATGAATGAGATTGTAGCATTGCAAGATAGTCTTAATCCCTTCTATCAGGTCCATTTCTCATAACAAACCGGGCTCCAGGAGCCGGATGACCTTTCTGATAATGAAAGTCTTAATCCCTTCTATCAGGTCCATTTCTCATAACTCCTGCCTTGCGAGTGGCAGGACAGTTAAACACTCTAAAGGTCTTAATCCCTTCTATCAGGTCCATTTCTCATAACCTGCTTCGCCCGTGTTGGTATGTCGCCGACTGGTCTTGAGTCTTAATCCCTTCTATCAGGTCCATTTCTCATAACAATAGTTTAGGTTATACAATGAATAGAGCCTCGCTTGTCTTAATCCCTTCTATCAGGTCCATTTCTCATAACACGCGTGCTCACGTTGCCGGGTAGCAAACCAAAGGATTACGTCTTAATCCCTTCTATCAGGTCCATTTCTCATAACTAACAGCCTCAGCTGCGCAGATGACGATCGTCAAGAGGGTCTTAATCCCTTCTATCAGGTCCATTTCTCATAACGTGATCTTCTGAGGAGCCTGGATTCCGAACCGGAACCGCACAGTCTTAATCCCTTCTATCAGGTCCATTTCTCATAACTATAGGCCAACTACTAGAGTAGGCCTATATAGGCGTGCGTCTTAATCCCTTCTATCAGGTCCATTTCTCATAACCAAAACCCCAGAGCAGGCCATAGCGTTGATGCTAGTCGCGCAGGTCTTAATCCCTTCTATCAGGTCCATTTCTCATAACATGCTAGTCGCGCAGTCCGAGGGGCGCAACCCCTTCGAGGGTCTTAATCCCTTCTATCAGGTCCATTTCTCATAACGCTGCGCCGTCACCTGGGTGACGGGCATACTCGGTGGAGAGTCTTAATCCCTTCTATCAGGTCCATTTCTCATAACTCGATTATTGCAGTTCTTGAAAGAGAGGAGGAGGAAAAATGGGTCTTAATCCCTTCTATCAGGTCCATTTCTCATAACTGCGTCATCTGCAATTTACAGATCGACAATGAATTATGACTATACGTCCGACGACCGGACGTCTGGGGCAGCATAATCCGGCAGTCCCCAGCGCTGAATACCGCTCTGTTCACGTATAATACTATATCATAAAAGATGTTATAAATTTGCGCCGACCTCCTTAAAAAAGGCTTGTTGGGGAATAAGGCCTGGGTATGCGCGGCGATCTCATAGAATAACGGTTTTTTCATCGATCTCCTCGTTTGAGTCAAACAGATGTTTTCCAAAGCCCATTTTCCCGGCAAAATCATACATGCACAGAGGAATGTAGACAATAGAATCAGGGTCTTCGATGATCAAGTGTATTCTCTTTCTAATCATCTCCATAGTCTCCCTGGGGGCGGAGAGTTCGAAGACCGATCTTTGGACTCGCATCCCATATGCCTGAAGTATCTTGGCGGTTTTTCTGAGTCTTTTTTCATCGCAGATATCGTATACTACAAGCCAGTACATTATAAAACAACCACCTTTTCAGGATCGATAATGTCATTTGGTCCGTCGATCATGCTAAGACGTCTACAATCTTCACATATCGGATACGCTATGAGAGAATCTGTTCTCCGATTCATGAGTGCCTTAACCCCATCGAGCAATTTTGAAAGAGTTTCTTTGTCGGCATCGATCTGAAACACCGATTTCTGTAGTCTGATTCCGAATTTCTCGCAATAATGAGCAATTTTATGAAGTCTCTTCGGGCTTGCGATGTCGTAACAGATAAGCCAGATCATTTCGTCTACCGTATCAAAAAAGCTTTATAGGCCTCTTCCTCCCCTGTAAGCACCCTTCGGAACTGCCGGACTTGATGTGCGATGATTTTCTGGTACGAAAGTCTGTCGTTTTCGGGTGGATAGAAGATGAGGCTGTCCATTTTCTCTTCGAATTTCTCCGCAACTTTTCGCGCGCCGTCCTTACTCAAGAGGACTCCCTTTACGCTTTCGCTCGTCTCTATGCTCTGCGCTTCAGCCTGATCTCCTTCGGTGAGGTGAAGCGGCGCATCATCGCTTTCTCTGGAGAAATCTACTGTTTCAAAATCAGAAGCATTCAGAATGCCCAAATTGAACAGCGCGCAGGTGAGGGTATCGCAGATGCTCGTGCGGTATTCTTCCATCAGATCAAAGCTTAAACTTCTCTTGCCGTACTCTATGGTGTGCAGGTATCCTACATAGGGGTCCATGCCTTCCATCTCGATGAATGCATCCACACGGTAAAGCAGCAGTGTGTATAAAAAGCTCATGACTGCATTGACGTTGTCACGAGGAGGATTCATCGATCGTCCCTTGAATACAGCCCAGTCAGGGTTTATGTTCTGTTTAAACACCGAAAAGTATATCCTAGATCCCATGCCTTCATGGCCTCGTACGACGTCGATGGTCTGCGCTTCTTTCATCTGATCGAGGTTTCGCTGGGCCTGTGCGATTGCATGATCGACATTGACTTTGTCATTCTTCCGGTTGATGCGCTGCATGAAGGCAATCTGGTTCCCGATCTTTCCCGCCGCGATGGATTTTGCCACTTCGAGGCAGAATGCTTGATTGTTGAGCGAATCGTACTGGCGTTTACGCAGATGTACGTTTTTCCCTTCTTCAAACTGGAGTTTGCCTGAAAACCTACCGTTGGAGCTCAAGAAGACTGTATCGATTTGATGGTGCATGAGCATGCGGAGTGCACTCCCGGTGATTTCAACCGAACCGGCGATGATGATCCGATCCGCCTGATGCAAAAAGAGCTTCCGGACATCCCCAGAAGGAGTGGTGAACACCAACGCATCGTTCTGGCGCGCCAGTTTTCCGTGATCTGAAATGATATAGATAGTACTCATCTCTATGCCCTCACGTTCTCGTGTATTCCTCTACGGCAGAAGTTTGTGTATCAGATCTTCCAGCGTAGTGTCCGCGGTGGTATAAAGCCTTTCCTTTGTATCATAACTAAAAAAGCTGATATCGAGTGAATTCTTGCACAGTTGCAGGGCATCAAGGACACTGAGGCGCTCTTCGGTCATGTGCGATGCTTTGACGAACTCATGCGCCAAGGTTGTGCGAGAAATTCCTCTATTGTCGGTGTTGACGGTGACTTTAAGCCCATCATCGAGGTAACGCTTCAAAGGGTAGACTCTACCCGTTCGGACCCCGGCACAAAAATCGTCATATCCGATGATCTGATAATTTGACGATGGACAGAGCTCGATGCCGATGCGGCGATCGAGGAATTTGCGCACGAGCGCAGGGTTGTCGATCAAGGTCAGCCCGTGCCCAATTCGGTCTGCGTTTAGGGCATACACCGCATCCCAGATACTTGTTGCGTCTTGGGTTTCACCGGCATGGATCGTGATCGAGATACATTCTTTAAGCACCTCGATAAAATCGTCACGCAGGCTTTTCGCCGAACGAGCATGTTCCTCACCCGCAACATCGAAGCCCCTGATGTACTGGTTGACCAGTGAACTCAGCTCTGGATCGCTGCAATTTTTCTGCAGATCAAGAAAATGTTCGATTGCTTTTTGTATTTCTTTACGATCCCTGTGTCGGGAAGCGATTAGAATGACAAGCACCTTCAAATCATTGTGGCTCGCATCAATTTCCTTCAGGATGGTTTTCAGCACCTGGTCATAGGAAAGCCCGCATTTGGTATAATTCTGTGGTGAGCAGCGTATTTCAAGGCCAATACATCCATCTTGTCTGCTTGCTTCGAGCAAGGCGCGTACCGCTTGCGTTATCGCGGTTTCGGTTTGCAAAAGCGTGCTACCTTGCAAGTCCCCAAGCTTTTCATACTTATAAAACTGAGGTTTTTCGCCGTCCCTGGATGCCGCCACACCGAAAAATGTTCGCTCGTCGAGGTAGTCTCCGTACCACAACGCTTCCAGCATTGGCTCATAGCCGCGGAAAGCCGCGAGTGTTTGTAAATACCGGCAATGATCAAGCGTTTTCAATATCGCAGGGTTACTGACAGCCTCCTCGATAGTCGCCCTCGCGTCCTCTAAAGAAAATGCCTTGTGCCCCGGGAATTCCTCTTCAAGCGCTGCTGCGGCAATCGCAACCGTATCTGCGATGCTGAGGCATCCACCCAGATGACAGTGCAGGTCTATCTTCGGAATTTTCCTCGCCGTGTCTTCATCGATGGGCGTCGTGGAGAGGCGTTCAATATCCTGATCATCCAAACGGTGCAGTATAGGGAAATTGCGCACAAGGCGCTGGTTGTGGCTGTGGGAAAACACGTTCCATGCTTGACGCAAGCTTTCTTCGAGGCGATCGGTCAATGATCGATCTGACAGAGGAAGCACCTCTGCCAGATTTATGACCCCAGAGGACGCTGTGTAAGGAAGACTCAAAGTCTCTTTAGATTGATCGATCGTTGCTAAAAGATGACTGTTTCTTCGAGTAGTGCCATACCAGAGCGGTGTATAGTTATTCACTAAATCTTCTGGCACGGCCGAAGGCGGGTATTGAAGTATATTCCTCCGCTCTCCGTCCTGTGCGGCAATCACATGAATGAATCCTTCGCAACCAAGCGCATGTCCGGCACTGTGGAGGTCGCTGGTCATGGTCTTTCTGCCGCCCGCGATGGAGATGAAGACGCGCGTATCTCTTTTGAGCGCGGTATACACGAGCCTGGCAGCGCACTCTCGCGCATAAATGGCCTGGTCAGCGCTGCTGATGTCCTCGAATGGCAGCAGGTAGAAAGCAATATGAAATAAATCGCCACAGTATTTTGCATTCCACTCGCGAATGTCGTGGACATACGATTCGACATGAGAATGCTTGGTAGTGAGCACCCACACCTCGCGTACCGGGTCTTGTCTAAAATAATCGTCATAGATTTGCTTTATTTCGTTATAGTGGCGGTGTGTAGGTGTGTACATGCCGAGCTCAGCGAAATTGGTGAGGCCGAGAATTTCGGCTAGGATGCCGGGGCTTCCGCCAAGGCTCGCGATGAGGGTGGACATGGATATAAGAACCCTATGAAGTTTTTATGTGTTCAAACTGTATATGCACCCACCCCATTGGTAAGTACAAATTTTTATATTTGAAAAGGGTCCTACTTGAATTGTCATATTTAGGGTTCTCGCATCGCCTTAAGCTGTTAAAAGTCATATATTCAAACTGGCTGTGCATACCTAAACGTATGACGAATTCGTTTTCTTTTTTTTCAATAGCCCCAATCTGGTCATCAATTACCTTGAATCCGCTATATACTGTATCATCAGCACTTTCATAATATGTCTTATACTCTTCATCAAGAAGGTTAAGATAAAATTCTTTGCACCTTCTAGCAATCTCGGGCAGATCAGGCATTTCCCAAGCCAAACCTACCAATTTTTGAAGCTCAGTGTTAATCGAGAGAACACAAGTAGCTTCTGGAGGATGCTCTGTGATTGCTTGTCCTTTTATCACCTCATAGAACATCTCCAGATTGGCAATTTTTTTAGTTTTTCGATTATAGAGAACAGCACTTCCTACAAGCCGTGTGCCTTTTCCATCGAAATATGCATCTGTTATGACAAGCGTTCTGAAAGGATCTTTTTGAGGGACACCTTTTTGTTCCTTTCGTATCGAATCATCTAGCACATCCATAACTGCGGTTCGTATTGCACCTTTCAAGGAAGAACCCGGAATATAAGGCACAAGGGCCTTGCCAGCCCGAGGTGTTGCAATGGTTGGTCTCACAATGAATGAATTCTGAGGATGTTCTTCGAGGTCATTCCAAAGATAGAGCATATCATCGGTTATTTCGCTCAATGAAAGGATGATTGATTGATTTTTTGCAACTGCGTTATTTGCTATTTCAATAAAGAATAGACGCAATTTAGAAAGATCATCTTTTTGAGCAATCTGTAAAAATTTTTCTTTCTCTTCTTCATTTAAAAGCTGGATAAGCTTTGTATCATTAAAGCGAATAAAACGATAATCTTTATGCTTGGGATTTATATCTTTAATGATGTAGCTGAACGGCAGCAATTCCTCCCCAGTGCCAATATGAATTGGTGAAATAGGGGTAATATGCAGAAGATACTGTTTCACTTTATCCCCCTGTCTTTTCATTAAAAAGCAATAACGGTGCCGCGCCCATACTTACGATTCTCTGATCAGTATGAACATTTCGCACAACAGTACCAGCATAGGGTTTTGAAAGTGGGTCACATGTGCTGCCCGTGTCAAACATGGCTATTGGTTTTTTGTAGGGGTTTTTTAGCGAATAAGCCATAATAGGACCAAGCTTGCCATGACGTACGGTAAAGTTTGATAAAAGACGAGGGAGCTGTGATGGTTTTGCGGCAACGCATCCAAGAGCCATCATTCTATTCCCGGATGCAAGTGGAACGTACGGTATAACCGAAACTAACCGAACATTCCCATAGCCAATACTAGTTTTTCCTCCATATCCCAGAAGGAGGGCTTTGCTGAGTGTAATAAATACTTTTTCCGCATCCCATGACGAAAGACAATAAAGATCAAAGCGTTCAACGCTTTCTCCGTTGTCATCATCACCTTCGAGCTCCTTCTTTTTCCATATATACCCGCGCTCTGCCCATAACGCTCCCTCTTGTACGGTAGAGGTGACACGATTGATGGCATTTCGAACACGCAGGTGAGTAGACATAGTCACACTAAAAGCCTTATGCCTCTTAATAGATTGAATGATGGTATTCCAACTGAGCGGTTCGGAAAACAATTCCGCAGGTATGTATGAAATTTTTGCCAATTTTTTAAATTGAATGTCATCATGTTCGGGTAAAGCCTCGGTCAATCTTGGCATTGGCAAAAAACCTTCCGGAAAGGCATGCGAACATAGAATCGGAGGCTGTTCTTCATATTCATCAATGAATTTCTGTAAAGCCTCCTCCCCTTCTTCCAATGCAATGCTCCATGCGATATGACCCCATAGCGTATCGCTGACCAGTGGAGTTTTCAGCATGCCCTTAATTTCTAATTTGGCAATATACCAGTTCATGAGACACCTCCCGGTGCGAGGACATGCTTACAATGTTATTGGTTTGTCTTCTTCATCTCTTAAATCGATGAATTTTATTTTGCCGTTACCACGACTTCCACCGCCGCCAAGATAGTCGTTTTCAAGCATTTTGAGGACGTCAAGTACCGTTGTTTTGAAAAGCTCTTCATCTCTTTTGCCCTTATCTCCCGTATCTATGATTCGATACGCAATTTCGAAATCAAAGGTAACTCCAGGTACAACACGTTCTATGGGACGGGGATTTGCAACTGCGGTAATCCTGTTGATTGAGTTTTCACTTTTTTCTTCGATAATAACGTCAATCTTATCTTTAAATTCATCGGAAAGAAGCGCATCTCGAACAATAATTCTTGTGGGCCCTCTTTTCAGTGCGTGCTCCTCAGCAGACCTCGATATTGCTGCTCCATAAACCCTACATACAGGGCAATCCTCTTTACCGCATTTGCATGGTTCACCATTATTCTTTGGCTCTTCTGCGCCTATCCTCCCTAATTCCCACTCCAAAAGTGACCTCATCTTCCCTTTTAGCGAGGAACCTGGGATATACGGCAAGTTAGTCATCGGATCACGGATGATTGGGTTATCCATACCACCAATTTCTATTGCATCATTCCCTGCACCGATGTGGAGACCTGTCTCCACCTTTATTTTACCTTTGATTGTCTTGGTTCTTAAAAGTTTCATAATAAATCTTCCTCCAGTTATAAAATTTATTTAACTTTTGCTATTTCATAATAATAGCCATATAGCGCTTCCATAAAATCAGCATAAGCGAGATATTCTTCCTTGGAATGGCATAAATCAATTAGGTTAAAAATCATTTTTTTTAAATTATCATAGTAAGAGGCATCATTTTTACTATCATCAGATTTCCTTTTGCAAAGATAGCTAATCTTAGCTTTTTGCATTAATACTAAAGGATAGATGTCTTGCCAGTCGCTCCCTGATCTCAACAAGAATTTAAAACGTTTTATTTCGTCGAACATCTTTCGCATCTGGGTTTTTGAAACCTTTTCCAATGCTCTTGCAGTCTGCGAAAGCACTTCCTGCTGAAAATTCTCTGGATTCAACTTCCCATTTTTGAGTAGTGGTTGAATCTTTGGTAAGTCTGGAGCTTTTATTCCAGAATCTTTGTAGCTACCGCGTTGTTGGCCTGAATTGAAGCTGTTGAATTGATTAGGCATAATGACCTCCTATGCGTTATCTATCTCTATTTTTGTACAAAGCATAGCAAATACTAATCTTTGATTTCCGCATCATCGCGTACTCCTCCTCAAGCAAGAATTTCATGAGATTATCCCAATACCCCTGGGGCAATGTACTCCTAATTCTTTCTTGCATCCGCTTGATGGTATATTTCAAATGGGATAGCCAAAGCGCATTTTGTGGACTTAATACACCTTTATGGAATGCTTCTGCTCTATTACTGAAGTCAAGTAACTTCCTTAGAAGCGATGTAGGAATTCTACCATCCTGTATATCCTGAGAAAATTCCTTACCTTTTTTAAGCAGTGTATCAAAGTCATCCCATGATACGGAGACATTGAACACTGTAATCGCATTTTTATTTGGATTCCTTTTTTGGTTTTTTGATTCTTCCAGTTGGCTCTCTGCTTCCGCCGCGATATATGGAACCGGTGTAGAGCTATTTGCCAGTGCTATTCCTGCAGATATGGTAACCGAGGGATTCCCATGAACAAATCTATTGAATTCTGCATGGATATCGTTGGCAAAATCGAAAATTTTATCCCATGGGCCAATAACACAGATATCGTCGCCTCCAGAAAATACTGTATAGATCGTGTCCTCATATTTCTCTTTAATGAACTTATTGAGTTCAACAGAAAAGAAGTAATGTATTTGCCGACTTAGGCTAGCAATTTTAGAAATACTCTTCCCTTCTCCCAACCCATCTTTGAATATTTTACCAAGATTATCAACATCAGCCTTGAACATAGCAAGTTTGTGGGTGCCTTGAGCTTTTTTTGCTATTTCTTCAAAGGTCAAGGGGGCTCCATTGCGGTCTCTTGGTATTGAATATGGCTGAGGATACATTGCATTAAAGGTGCCATCTATTCCATTGTATGAGTTCACTGCAAAGCAAATATTTTTCTGTGTTGCTTCACTTGAAGGGAAAAAGCAAAAATCAGCATAAGCCTTCGATTCTGATGAAGGGTGGAAGTTTTTCAACACCATCCAATTGCTTGAAGTAAGTCGACCAGCTTTATCAATCAATTCTGAACAATGAGCACACGCTCTTTTTTCGTTCGTTGCTTCAATGATTTCGCCTTGGTCTGTTTCAACAGGCCGATAGCCACATAAATCACAGATTTCTCTTCCGCTAACCTTGTCATAATAGTAATTAATTACCGGGCTTTCCATTTTTTCAAGCGTCGAATGGAATTTTCGTAGCTTAGTTCTATAATTTTCTTTTTGAATTCTATTAAGCAATTCTTTAGTTTGATTTTGAGCAAGATCGGATGCACAAACTTCTACGTTCCAGCTTAACGCGAGCGCAAGTACACCAAGATACTCTCTCATGAGGTATGCATTAATATCCTGCTCATACTGATTTAGTATTTTCTTCGTCTCTGGAGTATTAGGAAGGACAAGCAGAAAGTTGCCTCCGCCGTTCATCAACTCACACTGAGGTATCACACCACATTCGGAAAGAATGGTAGTGGCTACACTCCTGCAAAGCGCTTCTATCTGATAGCTCCTGGCACGGAGCAATTTGGAGGAATTTTTCGTATCTTCTATGTTGAATATATATTTTTGTATGCCTTGTACATCACCAAAGACGAGAAGGAATTTGCTATCTGCAACATTATCGAGTATTGCTTCCTTGTTGAGGCTTGAATTAGAAAGATGATACTTGTATGCGCACACCGCTAGGGCAGCGGTTACTCTCGAATGATCGTATAATGATACATCCGGTTCTGTTTTGTATGTCGCGGAAGGGATGTAGGTCGTCCATCGTTCAAGAACCGCATCCAAATTGTAGAGGTATTGTTCCATGTTTTGATGTTTCGGGAATCGTCTCCAATCTTCAAGAAAGCCATCCCATAATTCTGAATATTGCTTCTTTGTTAGTACAGTTGTATTTAATATCCCTTTTTTTTGCGTACCATCATCTAAAGCGGCCAACGGAAGATTCACAGATTCAATTTTTTTTCTTTCTTCAAAGTGCACTTGGGATAGAACAGAAATAAGGGGAGCTTCATAGAATTTATAATCTGAATCGCTCTGTACTGACGATCTATCCAAACCGCTCGCCAAACGATCGCCGAGACTAATACAGAATTGTATTTCGTCATCAGGTCTATGATGATGCGCCGCATCAAGAGCAATTTTTCGCAAATCAGTTTTAAAATCAAAGCTTTCGGCAAGATGCTGTTCAAGAAAACCGAGCGTATACAACGCGTGCTGATGACTAAATCTCTCCTTTTCATAGGGGAGGATTATACCTTCATCTTTAGCACTATAGTATTCTCTTCGATCAGCTCGCTGAGCAAATTTGCCAATATCATGCAAAAGCGAAGAAACTGCTATTGAAAACACAGTATTTTCCACAGCCATACTCCTTTTATCATTGCTAATTCAATATTTGGTATGACATCTCTCCTAAACCAAATACTGTATTCTTTCCAATATGAAAAAGTCTGCCTCCTTCAAGCAATTTCTGTTCTTGCCGCCCAACAGTCCCTTGTAGGAGTAAAGAACCAATCACGCCGCCAAGTTCCATTTCTGTCTGTTGCCGGTGTGAATAACGTTTAAAATCTTTCCATAAAAGCTTTCGGTCGGTAATACAAATATCACCCGGTATATGAAACTTATGAATAGCATGATCATTAATACCATTTTCTTGATTTTCATAGAGCAGAGAGAGCGATACAGTCCTTCGATAAAGAGTCCCAAAAAATGAATAAGAATCAAACATTGTTGTATATTTGCCCATATATTTGATTCTTGCTGGTGTTCTGAACAACACTATCACCGAATTCACAACAGGATTCTCTTGAGACGAAAGGTCAAATTGCTGAACAACTGGTCTTCGTAGTGCCTTTCCAAGAAGTGAATTCTGGTTTATTTCATCAAGGACTTGAGAAACCTCAAAATGGACTTTTGAAGCAAAAACCCCTTCTTTACCAGCCTGCTGCAACGCATAGATGACAAAAGGAAAATATTCGATACCTTTTCCAATTAGTGTGAGTATAAAGTCATACCCTAATCCATTATCTGATACTGATCCATGGGTAAGGATAAAAGGATGATAAGCCCTGTTTCTTCCTTGCAGTATAGAATTATCCTGTGGCAAAGGACTCTCGAAAAGAACTGAATAAGCACATGATTGAACAAGGATACAATTATCACATACAGACTGACGTTGAATACAGCAAATCTTTTTGAGATACACGCCTAATATCGATCGAATGAAAAAAGTCGGAATTGTTGACCAGCGGACAGGAGATTCAAATTTTAATGAGAACGCTGTTTTAGTATACGACAATTTCATTTTTTATTTTTCCTTTTAGCCTGAAACCACCTTCGCACCACAAATGCTGGATAGCTGTCTGCCTTTACCGGGCGCGCAAAACGGAAGAGAAGATCAAGCGTAGAAGCCTCAAGAATTAAACTCATATTTTTATCTTTATATAATTCTAAAATAGAATTATAGCAGCTTTTTGGAGCAACGCAAGTATAAAATTCAATGTGGTGCACATTTTTTAGCGCGCCAAATGTTGCAAATTATTGCAACATTTGGCGGCGGTTTTTGTAAAATAATGCTTTTATTCAATGTTTCGCTGCCTCGCCCTTCGCCGAAACAGAATGAGCAGGCTATATATACATCTATTATGCGCAACATCTGACGGATTTGCAACAGTAAATTTGTTTTTCCCTTGCGGTTGACGGTACCCATCGTCGTTTCTTATAGTAGGCAATTGTTATGCATTTTCCGACAACGAACGCTCAGAAGAAGGAGGTATGATTTCTTGTCGTCCGCAATCTCTCCGCATCGAGGAGCATCGGCCCAATGAATCTTCTGGCTAAATTCAAAGAAACTTGTATTTCCGTCGTTCCTATTCTGATCATCGTACTCATCCTCGAAGTGACGGTAGCGCCCATTGGTCTTCCGATGCTCGCGCAGTTCTTTTTCGGAGGTCTTCTCATCATCGCCGGGTTGAGCATCTTCCTTCTAGGGGTCGATATCGGGGTGTTGCCTGTGGGACAGAAAGTAGGGGCAGCCCTCGTCTACAAGCGCAACCTTCCGTTGATGCTCGCCGTCGGCTTCACCGTTGGGTTCTTCATCACGGTCGCAGAGCCGGACGTACGGGTGTTGGCAGGTCAGGCGGCCACCATCGATCCTTCTATATCTAGAACGCTTCTTGTGGTGATGATCAGTCTGGGAGTCGGCCTGTTCGTGGCTGTAGGCTTCACCAGGACTGTCTTGGGTGTACCCTACCGCTACCTCCTCGTTCCCTTCTATATCGGCGTATTCATCATTGCCTATTTCGCAGACCCAGTATATTTGGGAGTCGGCTTCGATGCAGGGGGCGCGACGACAGGGCCGATGACCGTCCCCTTCATCATGGCCATGGGCGTCGGTGTGGCTGCGGTCCGAAAAGGAAAGGCAACGGAGGAAGACAGCTTTGGATTGGTTGGCTTGGCTTCCATCGGCCCCATCGCGGCCGTGCTGATCATGGGCATCATCAACAAGGGAAGATCGGTGCATGGGGCGACTGAGTTCGTGGAGCAGGCCGAAACGCTTGGCATTGTGGCGAGCTTCATCCATCTGATCCCCGAAACACTCGCCGATGTGGCGAAGGCGCTCGGACCACTCGCCTTTATATTTGTTGTGTTCCAAATGACGCTGCTGCACATGCCGCCACACCTCGTGGCTCGCACGATAAAGGGCCTCATCTACACCTTTCTTGGGCTGGTGATCTTCTTCATCGGGGTCAATGGGGGCTTTTTGCCGGTTGGGTCTGCTCTCGGAAGAATTGTCGGCGGCGCGGAACACAACATCATCCTCATTCCGATCGGTTTTGTCTTGGGGGCTGTGGTGGTGCTGGCCGAACCCGCCATCTGGGTCTTGAACAAGCAGGTGGAGGAGGTTTCGGGCGGCTCCATCAAGAAAGAAGTCATGCTCGTATCGCTCTCCTTCGGAGTGGCCGTGGCCATCGCACTCGCCATGGTGCGAGTCATCACCGGGATGAGCATCTGGTGGCTCCTGATTCCTGGCTACGCTTTGGCATTGGCGCTCACGTTCTGGGCGCCTCCTCTATTTACCGCCATTGCGTTCGACTCGGGGGGCGTGGCTTCTGGGCCGATGTCTTCCACCTTCATCCTGTCGTTCACCTTGGGGGCCTCGAATGCCGCTGGAGGCGCTCCCATCACCGACGCATTCGGCGTCATTGCGATGATTGCGATGACGCCCCTCATTACTATCCAGCTCATGGGACTTGTCTTTAAATATAAAGAGAAAAAATTGGCTGCCCTGCATGACAAAGGGACAACAGAGGAGAGGGGCAAATGAGAGCGACCACACAGATGCGCTATACTCACGGGAAGTTGTTGCTCAGCATCGTCGAGCGGCACACCGGCGAAAGGCTTGTGGCCGCGACCAAGCGCGCTGGGGCCCGTGGGGGAACGATCATTCTCGGCAGAGGAACTGCAGAAAGTCTCCTGCTCGAACGTTTAGGAATCGGTGATACGGAAAAGGACGTCGTCCTCACGCTGGCAACCGATGAGCACATAGGTCCGATCATGGCGGCGCTCCGCTCTTCCGAAATGCGGGAGCGGCACATACGGGGTGTCTCGATGTTGATCGATGTGATGGGTATTCTCAGACACGTCCACAGCGATGATGCCGATGCTGTCTCGTCCGCCGAAAGGAGTTCTCCAATGAAGAGTCAAAGTGAATATGTGCTTATTACTTTCATCGTGAACAGGGGTTACGCCGACGATGCAATGCTGGCCGCACGGAAGGCAGGCGCAAAGGGGGGTACCATCCTCAACGCGCGGGGCACCGGCAACGAGGAAGATGTAAAATTCTTTGGAATTTCGCTGGTTCCCGAGAAAGAGATTCTTCTCATTCTGGTGGAGGCGGCGCAGTCCGAGGCTGTGTTGCAGGCGGTGCGGCAGCTTCCCTGTCTTGCGGAACCGGGGAGCGGCATCGCTTTCTGCATTGCCGTCGAGGAGTTCATCGCGCTAGGGACCAAGCCCGTGAACGAAAGATGAAAAAAGGGGGCCGACGTGGGTCGAGGTCTTGCTCATCGGCGTATCTTTTTCTTGGCGATTCTCGGTATTTTAGAACAAATGGAGATTCGGCATTTTTTCGAGACGTAGAGGAGGAAAAACGCCCGATAGCGAACATTTCTCCCACAAATTGATCAACTACAAGCAAGATTAGCCATTGATTCCATACTGTTCCAGTCTATAATATTGCTCACGTTATGCGACGATATCTGACCTACGCCAATTTACATGGAAATTTTCAAGAAAATACAGGATGGTTGTTCATCCTAAGTCCTTCGATCGATTCAGTGAATAGGAGAGAAAGATGCCCCTTTCATTGATAGGCTTCTCTCTCCTGGGAGGATTGATAGCCATTGCGGTGGTGCTTGGAATACAGAACATAAAAATGCGTGCTCTTGTGAAGGCATCACAAGAAGAACGACGGCGCCTGTGCATGGTCCTCGATCGACTGCCGGGTATGGCCTTCATGTGTCTGATCGATGAGCACTGCACGATGACCTACGTATCCCCTGGCTGCACAATACTTACCGGATATCCACCCGAGATGCTCCTCGAAAACCGACGCGTTTCTTTCGAAGAAATAATCGCGCCGGAATATCGGGCGCCGTTGCACGATATGTTCAGGCGCATTAGGGGCACACAAAAAGACCTGCATGCCGAGTTCGAAATCATCACGAGAGGCGGAACGCGGAAATGGGTTTTTCTCCACGGTGAGATCGTCTATGGGGAGGAAAATACAGCTGAAGCCGTAGAAGGCATAATCCTCGACATCAGCGAGAAAAAACGGGCCGAGGCAGAAAAAGAATATCTCAACACTCACGATGCGCTCACGGGCCTGTACAATCGCCGCTATTTCTTTGAAACGCTCCTCAACCTCGAAGCGAAGAGGCTCTATCCAATATCCTGCATTGTCGGGAACATCAACGGAATGGGCCTTATCAACAGTGCATTCGGGTATGAGGCGGGCGACAGGCTTCTGGCGGAAACAGGGCACATTCTGAGTGCTCATATGGAAGGGGAGTCGAGCATCGCGGCACACATAGGCGGGGATGAGTTCGCCCTGATCCTTCCTTCCGCAGACGAGAAGAAAGTCCAAGAAACGATGGACGCGCTCTCCCGCAATTTTCAACAGTGTCGTGATCTGGATGTGTCGGCCGTCAACTGCCTCAGCATGGGTTTTGGCTATGGAACTGCGACATCAGAGGATTTTGGGGTGTTTCAGGCATTTAACAGCGCCCAAAAAATGATGCGCCAGGCAAAATTGCTGAACAAGGCGAGCGCGTCGCACGGGATTCTCAATTCCATGCTCGCGACGCTGTATGAAAAAAGCGGAGAGACGGAGGAGCACTCCACAAGGCTTGCGTGCATCGCGACGAGGATTGGGGAGTCGCTTGGCTTGGCCGAAGAAGAGATGAATAAGTTAAAACTTTTTTCAATGCTGCACGACATCGGCAAGATAGGTATTGATGACAGGATTCTCAAGAAACCGGGGCCTCTTACGGAAGACGAATGGAAGATCATGAGAACCCATCCTCAGATCGGCTACCGCATTGCGATGGCTTCAAGCGAATTCAAAGAGATCGCTCCTTATATCATCGCACACCATGAGCGCTGGGATGGCAAAGGGTATCCCAGAGGGCTCAGTGGAGAAGAAATACCATTGCTTGCCCGCATTCTGGCCGTCGCCGACGCATACGACGCCATGACTACAAGGCGGGTCTACAAAGATGCGTGGCACAAAGAGGCGGCGCTGGAAGAGCTGAAGAGGAACTCGGGGACTCAGTTTGATCCGAAGATCATCGATATATTTTTGTCGTTGACCGAGGCAGGAAATTTTGGCTGCACTGATGTCTAAGGCCGAAGCCGCCGAGCGGCAGGGGCCCGCACACAAAGCATCCTGCTCTTTATCAGTATCAGGTAGGTCCGCCTCTCCGCGCCTCCGGTCTGAGCCACTCGGCCCTGGGATTCAACGGCTGCACGCTATAATGCACTCTCGGGCCGAGGAATGTGCGGATTTTACTGATGTCATCTTCATCGAGGAGAGGTTCCGCCATGGTCGTCCTGAAAAGGTAGTCCACGCCGGATGCCTTGATGATCCCGACACTCTTCTGGATTGCACCGATGTCGACCTGGACGCCCGCCAGCTCGCCGTAGCGCCCTAGGGGCGCCTTGATGTCCATGGCGATGAAGTCGACGAGTCCGGCCGACACGACCGCCGAGAGCTTGTCGGGAAAGCTGCCGTTGGTGTCGAGCTTGACGAGGTACCCCAGGGCGCGTATCCTCGCCAGCAACGCCGGCAGATCATCGTGCACGAGGGGCTCCCCGCCCGTCACCACCACAGCCTGGAGCCTGCCGATTCTCGACTGCAGGAAGCGGAACACATCCTCCATATCGAGGGGCTGTCCGAAGCGCGCAGGCTCGACGAGCTGCGGGTTGTGGCAGTACGGACAGCGGAAGTTGCAGCCCTGCGTGAAGATGACGGCGCTGACGTGCCCTGGGTAGTCGACGAGGGAGGAGCGCTGCAGTCCGCCTACGAGCATAGTTTTTCGTTGGTGAGCCTGAATGTCTTCCGAAGTTCGAACTCGGCCTTTTTCCCCTTGTTCCACTGCGCGACAGGCCTCAGGTATCCTGTGACCCTGGAGTAGATCTCTGTGGGCTTGCCGCATTTTGGACATGTGGCGACTTCGCCGGCGATGTAGGCGTGCTCTGGACAGACCGAGAACGTCGGCGTGAAGGTAAAATACGGCAGTCTGTAGCTGCGGCAGATGGTGCGGACGAGGGCCTTGACCGCCTCGTGATCTTCCACCCGTTCGCCAGAAAAGATGTGGACCACGGTGCCGCCCGTGTATTTGCACTGGAGCTCGTCTTGCAGGTCCAGGTACTCGAAAATGTCGTCGGTGTAATTCACGGGGAGCTGGGTCGAATTGGTGTAGAAGGGTTCACGCGTGCCACCCTCCGGGGCGTTGAGGCTGCTGGCGCTTATGATGTCCGGATACTTCTCCTTGTCGAGCTTCGCGAGGCGATAGCTCGCCCCCTCGGCGGGGCTGGCCTCGAGGTTGTAGTTGTTTCCTGTCGCCTCTTGAAATTCCAAAAGGCGAGACCGGAGGTGATCCATGACGCTGAGAGCGAAGGCCTGCCCTGCGGCCGAGGCGATGCCCTCGCCGAACAGATTCAGACAGGCCTCGTTCATGCCGATCACGCCGATGGTCGAGAAGTGGTTCTTCCAGAAACACCCGAAATGCTTCTCGATGTCGCGCAGGTAATACTTCGAGTAGGGGTAAAGGTCGTTCCGAGTGAACTGTTCCAGCACCTTTCGCTTGATTTCGAGGCTCTCCTTGGCAAGCACGAGGCGCTCTTCAAGGAGCTTTAGGAACTCATCTTCGTCGCGGGCGAGGTAGCCGATCCGCGGCAGGTTGATCGTCACTACGCCGATCGAGCCAGTCATGGGGTTGGAGCCGAAGAGCCCGCCGCCGCGTTTCTTGAGCTCGCGGTTGTCGAGCCTGAGGCGACAGCACATCGAGCGCGCATCCTCGGGCTCCATGTCGGAGTTGACGAAGTTCGAGAAATAGGGCACCCCGTAGCGGGCGGTCACCTTCCAGAGCATATCGAGCGAGGGATTGTCCCAGTCGAAGTCAGGAGTGATGTTGTACGTAGGGATCGGGAAGGTGAAGACCCGGCCTGCCGCATCGCCTTCGTACATCACCTCGAGGAACGCCCTGTTGAAGAGGTCCATTTCGGGCTGAAATTCGCGGTATGTGGCAGTCTGCGGCTCTCCGCCTATGATCACCGCCTCATCCGCATAGGTCTTCGGGACGACGAGGTCGAGGGTGACATTGGTGAAGGGCGTCTGAAAGCCCACCCGTGTGGGCACGTTGATGTTGAACAAAAATTCCTGCAGCGCCTGCTTCACGTCGGCGTAGGTCAGCCGATCGTATCGGATAAAGGGAGCAAGCAGGGTGTCGAAGTTCGAAAATGCCTGCGCCCCTGCAGCCTCTCCCTGCAGCGTGTAGAAGAAATTGACGATCTGACCGAGCGCGCTTCGGAAATGCCGGGCTGGTCTGCTCTCGACCTTTCCTCCGACGCCTCGGAATCCTTCGATCAAAAGGGCCTTGAGGTCCCAGCCGACACAGTAGACGGCGAGCACGTTGAGGTCGTGGATATGAAAGTCGCCGTCGAGATGAGCCTTTCTGATTTCGGCGGGATATATCTGATTCAGCCAGTAGCTGCTCGTGATCTCGGACGAGACGTAGTTATTGAGGCCTTGGAGCGAGAAGGTCATGTTGCTGTTCTCGTTCACGCGCCAGTCTCGCTGGTTCAAATACTGGTCGATCAGCTCGCCGTTCGCACGCGCGGCGATCTCCCTGATTCTGGCGTGTTGGTCGCGGTAGAGAATGTAGGCCTTCGCCGTCTTCCGGTACGGCGAGGTGAGGAGCACTTCCTCCACGATATCCTGAATTTCCTCCACGGTGGGAGTCTTTTCGCCGAGCGCCTGCTGGGCCAGCGTCAGGGCGCGGAGCGCGAGGCGCTTTGCGATCGGCGCATCGAACTCTCCCGTGGCAACACCAGCCTTCATGATTGCGCGGGCGATCTTCTCCGCATCGAAGCTGACCTCGACGCCATTGCGTTTGATGATCGACTGAAACATGGTATCTCTTCCTCCCTCGAGAAATGAACCGACACATCCGACAGGATAGGTCTTCCGGCTCCGGGCACTCTACTCGCCCGCCTTCCCATCTCACCCCATGGCGAGACAGTGGCTTTCTGCTGGGCTTTCGCTCCCGACACGGCTGCGGGGCAGCGGGAGAATCGCACTCCTCTTCCCTGGCTTCCTGCCGCTTCACGCTGCATGCCTGCACCTCCACCACCGCGGAGCGATTCTTGGCATGCAGGATTCTAGCTTAGGCGAGAATCGCAGGGCTGTCAATATATTGTGTTGAAAATTTTCATATATACAACAGATTGTGTACTATCTCCTACGACGACTGCCGCACGATGAGGCTCGAGGGTAAGAGGACTCGCATGGGATCTGGCTTTTGGCCTTCGATGCATTCGAAGAGCATGGTGGCGCTCACTTCTCCCATGCGCTCGAGGGGCAGGGCAAAGGTAGTGATGGGGATGGGCCAGAAGGAAGCGAACTCCCTGTCGTCGTAGCCGACGACCTTGAGGTCGTCGGGGATCGTCAGCCCATGCGCAAGAGCTCGGTTGATGGCACCTGCGGCCATGTAGTCGTTGGCGCAGAAGACCGCATCGATGTCGGGACAGCGCTCAAGGAGCGCCTCGAGGCAGCGGGCTCCAGATTCGGCGCTGAAGTCGCCGTGAACCACCCTCTCCGTTGGATCAAAGTCGACGCCGCATTCTTTGAGCGCCATGATAAAGCCGGCAAGGCGATCTATGCTCGCAAGGCGTCTTTCCGGCCCCGCGATCACCGCCGGGCGGCGGGCACCCCTCGATACGAGGTGGAGCGCTGCCTCTTTTCCCCCTGCAACATCGTCGGGTTGGACGGAAGGCAGCGAATCGTGGATGAAGGTGTTGACCGTGACTGCGGGTAAATCGAAGGCTGCGCGCATCTCTGGGCTGATCGCCTGGCGCACGCCGTAGGCGGCGATAATGCCGTCCACCCGGCGCTTGCGCAGAAAATCGATGGCGCTGGAGATGTCGTTGTCGAATTCCACGCCGCTCGTGAAGAGCAAATAGCTGTTCCTTTCGCGCGCGACTTTTTCCACGCCGTGAATGATTCTGGCAGCGAACACTTCGGTGATGTCGAAGGCAAAAAAGCCGATGACGCCCGAGGTCGTCGTGCGGAGCGCCCGCGCGGCTGGGTTCGGCTCATAGCCGAGCCGCTCGATGGCGTCGTATATCTTGTCCTTCGTGGCCTGGCTTATGGGGCGTTTGCCGCTGAGGGCGTGGCTGACGGTCGACACCGATACGCCCGCGGCAACGGCGACATCACGGATGGTGACCATGTCTTTACCATACTACATCAGGCCCGCCTTGTGCGATACGCTCCTCTCAGCACAAGGCGGAGGTGTTCTGGCGCGCGCTGGAAGCGAAACTCGACGCTCCTGCCGCCTGCGTTACTCTCATCATCGAGGATGAGAAAGCCTTCAGGGACAGTAAAGCGCCAGTACTTTCGGTAGTCGGCGTCGAGGGCCGACTGTGTGCGCACGATGTCGAGCACGGCATCGCCGCTGGGCGTGGTTTCGAAGGCCATGCGCCAGCGCCAGTAGCTGCCGGGAACAAAATCGCTCTCGCCGTCGTCCTCGCTGTGGATGCAGGCAATGGGGCACGTGGCGACATCGCCGGCGTCAGCGGGAGGGACGACGAGAAATTCATACTCATCCAGCGCCGTCTTCCCCACCGAGCCTACCTTCAGCGATGTGGGGATCACCGTGCCGCAGCGGAAAAAATATCGCAGCGAATCTGGGGGATAGTCGAATTCGAGGTGGGTTCCCCCGCGGTGCAGAATGCCACTGGTTGGGTCGAACCAGTCTGCATCCGAAGGAAACTGTATCTCCGCGCCGGTCCTTCCGCGCTCAGGCGGGCCTGGGACAAGGATGGCATCTCCCGCCATCCTGTCGAGGCACTCGTAGGAAAGCGAAGGGTCGTGCGGAAATTCGAGCGCCACCGGGCTCTCCATAGGGATCCCTGTCTCCGAGGCGCGGATCGCCAGGTCGTAGATATAGGGCAAGAACCGATAGCGCTCCCGGATGAAACGCCGAATCGCATCCAGCCGGTGTGGGAATATCCATGGCTCCGTGATGCTCCCGTCAGGCTTCCACGAGTGCATCACGAAGCGTGGCTGGAACACCGCGCTCTGGCACCAGCGGAGCAAGAGTTCTTCGTCTGGTGCAGGCCCCACGAAGCCCCCTAGATCGTGGCCGTACATCGGCATGCCGCTCAGCCCCAGGTTCATACCCATGACGATGTTGAAGCGGAAACACTCATAGCTTGAGACATTGTCGCCCGTCCAGGTGCGTGCATAGCGCTGGAGGCCCGCATAGCCTGAGCGGCTTATGAGCCAGGGCCGCTTGCCCGGATTGGCCTTGCGCAGCGCCTCGAACGAGGCCTGTGCCATTTTTACGGGCAAAAACTTTTTGCATGCCTGGATGGGCAGGGACTCGTCCTCGATCTCGAACTCGTTGTTGTCGTTCCAGACTCCCGAGACGCCCTTGTCGAGGATGTGTTCTGTCAGTGCCTTGACCCACCAGTCGAAACCTTCTTTTCGAGAAAAATCGATGAACGAGGCGCTGCCCCCCCAGTAATAGCTCTTGAGCGGAGCGCCATCGGCATCCGGAATGAAGGCACCCGCAGCCGCAAGGTGCCTGTACCACGGGTGGCTCGACAGAATCCCAGGCTTTACGTTGCAGCAGATGCGGTATCCCCTGGCGCGGAGGGCGCGGATGAACTGCCCTGGATTAGGAAATTTTTCCCTGTTCCAGACAAAGGTGTAGCGCTCGCCGTTACCAGCTTTGACATACCCTGAAGAAAAATACATGCCTTCGCAGGGGATGCCCTCTTTTTCAACGCGCTCGAAGAATTCGAGTATTTTCTCCTGTGCGTTGTCCGGTTCGGTGTACCCCATGCTGGAGGTGAGGTAGCCGAAGGAGAAGAGGGGCGGAAGTGCGGGCATGCCAGAGAGCCTGCAGTAGGCCGAGATGATGTCGCGGTAGTGGTGTCCTGTCATGACATAGTAGCCAAAAGGCCCCCCTGCAAGCACGACATCGTAGTAGAACATGCTCTCGACGCCGAAGTTCACTTCTTCCACTTGCAGGTTGGGAAAGTAGAGACCGCACAGGGCGCCGCGCTCCCTGTTGACCTTCATAAAAAAGGGCACCGATTTGTAGAGAGGATCGCTCGATGCCGCGTCGTAGCCGAGGGCGTCCCTGTTGAACAGCTTGAAAAGACGGTTGCGCTTGTTCAAATTTCCCGTCTTTTCTCCGAGGCCGAAGAAGGCGTCGCCGTCCTCGAGGCGGAAGTTGAACTTGCCCCGCACCGAGCCTGGCACAGCCCCCTCTTGGACCCTGAGCGGGTACTGGGGAACCACGAGGTCCTTGTGGCCTATCTCGCCGCCGTGTACGAGCACGCCGTCCTCGTACACGGACAACAGGGCAGTCTCCTTGTGGATCAGGACCTTCGTGCCTCCGTGGCGAAGCTCGTATTCGGTCTCTCTTTCGACGAACGAGTCCCAGACAAGGCCGGCGTCGCCAGGGGTGTCCACGACGAGCCCAGGATAGGGCACATTCGCCTTGGGCGGCACAATCGATTCGTCAAAGATATAAAAAACGGACAGGACGCGGGAAGCCTGGATCGAGACTTCAAGCCTGCCGTTTTTTCCGAAAAAGGCCGTGCGGCCACCCTCAATGTGGAATTTGTCGAGATTTTTTAGTACATGCAGCATGATTACGCCTTCACTCCGCCTGCGGTCAGTCCTTTTACGAAATATTTCTGCAGCGCCAAGAATACGATGATCATCGGTATCATCGTCACGACGGTCATCGCGAGGAGGTTCGCCCAGTTTATCTGGAACTGCCCCACAAAGTTGGCCAGCGCCAGCTGCAGGGTCATCTTTTTTTTGACCGAAATGACGATGAAGGGCCAGAGAAAATCGTTCCACCGCCACATGAACGAAAAAATCGCAATCGTCGCGATAATCGGCGCCGAGAGCGGTACGATAATCCTTGTGAAGATACGGAATTCGCCCGCGCCGTCGATTCTCGCCGCCTCGATGAAGGAATTAGGAATCGTCTGGATGTACTGCCGCGCCAGAAACACGCCGGTAGGCGTAGCGGCCGGAGGAATGATGATGCCCCACAGCGTGTTGAGCATGCCGAGGTCCTTCAAAAGGATAAAAATTGGGACCATGATGGCCTGGAGAGGGATCATCAGCGTGCCCACCATGATGGAGAAGATGAGGTCGCGGCCCCTGAACCAGAACTTGGAGAGGGCGTACCCCGCCATGACATTGATGGTGATCGTGAGCAGCGTCGCGACCACCGACACAAAGATCGAATTCTTGTAGTAGGTGACAAAGTCGCCGCTGGCGAATGCCTTCACATAGTTGTCGAGCGTCGGAGAACGCGGCAGGATCGTCAGCGGATACGTGAAAAGCTCCGACTGAGGCTTCAGTGAAGAGATCACCACCCACAGGAGGGGAAAAAGGAACACAAACGACACGAGGATGAGGAGAATATACTTGAGTATTCTATTCATTGGTGTACTCCTCCCTCTGCGCCGCGAACTGAAGCGCGGTGAATATCCCTATGATGGCCAGGAGAATCACGGATATCGCAGCGCCGTACCCCATTCTGTCCTCCTCGAACGCCGCCTGGTAAATGTACTGGACGATGAACTTAGTCGACGTGCCCGGGCCTCCCTGGGTCATCACGAATATGAGCTCGTAGGCCTTGAACGCCTCGATCGTGGCCAGCACGACGACGACGAGGATGATGGGCTTAAGGAGGGGAAGCGTGATGCGTCGAAATACAGTAAAGCGGCCTGCACCGTCGATCTGTGCAGCTTCGTAATAGGTCTTCGGGATGGCCTGCAGCCCACCGACGAACATCATCATGAAATAGCCCACCCTGGTCCACACCGTGACGAAGATGAGGCTCACGTTCGCCATCGTGCCGTCGGTGAGCCAAGGCACTGGCTTGCCCCCCGCCAGTTTCAGCACGTAGTTGATGATTCCCAGATCGTATCCCAAAAGCCATCTCCACGCGATGCCCACGATGATCATGCTGAGCATGGTCGGGACATAGTACATCGCGCGAAACACCCCCATCCCCCTGCCCTCGCCCGCGAGGGGGAGGGCGAGGGCGAGGGCAAAAGCCCCGAGGAGCGGCACGACTGCGACAACATAGATGAGGGTATTTTTGAGCGTCAGCCAGAACATCGAATCGTGAAAAATTTCTCTGAAATTCTTGAAGCCCACGAATTTCGAGCCGTCGAGGATACTCCAGTCGAAGAGCGACATGCGCAGGCCCAAAACCGCAGGGAGGATGATGAAGATGCCGAAGATAAGCAGATTCGGCGTCAGAAACAGCATGGGGGCGAGCGTTTGCTCAAAGGTGCCGTGAGATCGCTTCCTGGGCTTCATAGTCGTTGCCAATAGTCGTCGTTATCAGAAGTACGAATTGCCCTTAGCCTGGATGTTGGCCGCGGTCTGCTCCATCGTCTGCTTTCCGAGGAGCCCTTCCACGATCTGCTCGCGGGCATAGGCGTTGACTTTGGCAACCGCGTCGCTCTTCCAGTCCTCCGCCGTGTAGGCTGGGGTGAGGTTGAGCTCCTCGGTGAACACCGCGAAGTCCTTCGATCTGGCTGCGTATGTAATGTTGGCATCTTTGCGCGCCGACAGGTTGAAGGTGTCCCTGCAGTACTGCTCGTTGTGTGCCTTGTCGGAGAAGACTGCAATGAGATCGAGAGCTTCTTTCTTGTTGGGCGAATTCTTGAACGTGCCGACGAACTTACCGCCCGGCACCGAGGAATTGATCTTGCGGCTCGGCATGCGCACGGCTGCCCACTCGAAATCCTTGATGTTCTTGTGATAGGCGTTTATGAGCCAAGAGCCACCGACGTGGCATGCGACAAGCCCCGATTGGAACAGTTCCTGAGGATTTTCGGATCCCATCCAGACCGATTTGGGCGCAAGGCCCTCGTCGTGCAGCATCTTGAAGAATTTGAGGGCATCCAAAGTTTCAGGGGTGTTGAAGTTCATCGATTTGCCGTTATTGGCGAGGAAACGCCCACCCGCTTCATAGAGAAAGGTGGAAAAGCGGTGCGTCGAGAAATCGACCGTGATCCCGTACTTGGCCTTCGGGTTCGCTTTGAGCACCTTTTTCATCGCGTCCACCCACTGATCCCAGGTCCAGGTCTGCGAGAGCTTCTCGACATCGATGCCGGCATTTTTGAAGTAAGTCTTGTTGACGATCATGCCGTTGGCGGTTGCCTCCGTAGGCATAACCAAGAGCCGACCGTTCTCGTCGCGTCCGAGGGCCAGAGAAGAATCGAAATAGCTTTTGGCCAGCTCATCGAAGACCGGTTTACCGGAGAGCGGTTCAAGGCTGTTGGCAAAGAGAGGCACGTGGGCGCTCGCGATCCTGGCCACGTCGGGAGGATTCCCGCCCGCGATCATCATCCTGAGCTTGTTCTCGTAGTCCTTAAAAGGGATGACCTGCATGTCGATGGCGATGTTCGGATGGCTCTTCTGATAGTCTGCCATCGTCGCCATGAACACGTCGGATTCATTCGCGTCGTTGAACCACAGCACGGTGAGCGTCGTCTTGGGCTGCGCCCAAAGGGTGCCCAGAGCCGCCGCCAAAAGAAGGAACACCAGGAAGAATGCTGTCTTTCTCTGTTTCATTGTCTGCCTCCGTAAAAATCATCAAAACGTTTTGATGATTTTTACAATAAAGCCATTTTTCAATTCTGTCAAGCTTTTTTTGAGGCTCCTTCGAATGCATTCCTCTCAAGCCGGTTTACAAGAAGATGACGCGCCTCGAAATGCACCTCGAAAAGGCCACCCCCACACCTTTTTACCACGTCAGCTCGCTTAGGCTTCCTCGGCCTTGCGGACAAGCCTCTTCCATTCTTGGTCGACATACTTCTGAATCTGCGCGATATCTTCGTCCGAAAGGTGGCGGAAGCGACTCTGCGTGCGGAGGTACTCCCTCACCGGCTTGTCACCTGCTTGGTTGATGGCGTACGTGGTGCCGTCTTCGACCTCATAGAGCGGAAAGGCCCTCGTCTGAACGGCCAGGCGCGCCACCCTGACGGAGTGCTCCGGCGCAAAGCCCCAGCCCGTGGGGCACGAAGAATAGAGGTGGATGAAGCGCAGACCGCTCCGTATGGAGGCGGCCTTCCTCAACTTCCGCTCGAGGTCTTCGGGGTAGGCGATGCTCGCCGTGGCCGCATAGGGAATTCTGTGGGCCGCCATAATTTCGACGATGTTCTTCTTGTAAGTCCGCTTCCACTTGTCGCCCGGCGTCGTCATCGTCCTGGCGCCCCAGGGGGTGGAGGAACTCCGCTGCACGCCGGTGTTCATGTAGGCTTCGTTGTCGTAGCAGACGTAGATGAAATCCTCACCGCGCTCGGCGGCGGCGCTCAGGGCCTGAAATCCGATGTCGAAAGTGCCGCCATCTCCTGCCCAGCCGACGATGGTCGTCTCCCTGTCCCCACGGAGGTCAAGGGCGGCCCGAAGACCTGATGCTGCCGCCGCAGTCGTCGCGAAGGCCGTGTGGAGGATGGGCACCTTGAGCGAAGACTGCGGATAGTTCCCGCCGATGATCGCCCAGCAAGATGCAGGGATGACCAGCATAGTGTGTTCGCCAAGCGCGCGCAGCGCGAGTTTCATGGCAATGGTCGCGCCGCAGCCGGGGCAGCCGACATGGCCTGGATTCAAGTATTCAGCGCCGGAATAAAGTTCGTTCTTCATGATCGTAGCATCTCCTCATTCACCCCGTACCAGACACTTCCGAGTGGAGGCTCGTCCTGGTCGCGCGTCATGGTGAACAGTTCACTGAACGTATCCACGGTGACGTCCCGTCCGCCCATGCCGGCCACATAGCTGTACAGCTTCGGCGCCTCAGGGCCATAGAGCGCAGCCTTCAGCTCCTGTGCAAAGACGCCGCCCGCACCGAACGAGCAGTTTCTGTCGAGCACGATCACTTTTTTCGCGTGCGCAAGTCCGAGCCTAAAAGCCTCCGCCGGGAAGGGGCGGAACATGCGGAGCCGCAGAAGTCCAACCCTCTCCCCTTTCGCGCGGAGCGTGTCGACGGCAACCCGCGCGGTGGCCGCGGCCGTCCCCGCCGTGACGAAGACGATGTCCGCATCCTCACAGCGGTACGGCTCGACGAGTCCGTAGCGGCGCCCAAAGCGTGTATAGAATTCATCCTCAATCGCCTGATAGATTCCGGGAGCGGCTTCCATCGCCATCTGGATGCTCCGGCGCATTTCCATATAGACATTGATGGGGGCAACCTCGTCGAGGGCATACGGGTTTTTTGTGTCCATCAAGAATTTTGGCTCATAAGGAGGAAGGAAGGCATCCACGTCGGCCTGGCTTGGAACATCGACGGGTTCGTAAGTGTGGGAAAGGAAGAACGCGTCCATCACGACCATGATGGGAAGGTTCAGTATCTCCGCCAGCCTGTAGGCGAGCAAAGTCGTGTCCAAGGCTTCCTGCCCGTCGGAACAGTAGAACTGCAGCCAGCCCGTGTCGCGCTGTGAGAGGCTGTCGGTCTGGTCCACCCAGAGGTTCCAGCCAGGCCCGAGCGCGCGGTTTACTTCGGCCATGACGATGGGGAGCCGGGCTCCTGCAGCCCAGTGCAGCATCTCGTGCATGAGCGCAAGACCATGCGACGAGCTTGCGGTGAAAGAGCGCACGCCGCCCGATTCGGCCCCGATCACCGAGGCCATGGCCGAATGCTCGCTCTCAACGCAGATGAATCTGCCGTCGAGACTTCCATCCGCGCAATACTTTGCGAGCTCCTCCACGATGTGGGTCTGAGGTGTAATAGGATAGGCGGAGATGACTTTTACCCTCGCAAGTCGCACCGCTTCGGCGACGGCTTGGCTCCCTTCAAGCACTTCTCTCATGATTGCTGCTCCTCAATGATCATGGCACAGCGCGGACACTCGGCGGCACAGATGCCGCAGCCTTTGCAATAGTCCGAGTTGATCGCCCGCGCAGGTCCCGCTTCTGTCGACCAATCGTCCCGCCTTCCGGCGCGTAAGGCTGTGATGGCGAGCTCAGGGCAATATGTCCTGCAGTTGTCGCAGTCGTTGCAGATGCCGCAGTTGAAGCAACGCTCGGCCTGCATGGCCGCTTCCGCTGCGTCGAGTGAAGATTCAATTTCCTCGAACGATGCAATCGCACGTTCTGGCGGCAATGATGCTCCGCGCTTTTTCTCAGAAGGAGAGAAATAATCAGTAGGTATGTCCTTAAAGGATACAACCCTGCCGCTGCGGTTTGCGCGCGGTCCGCCGAGATATATTTCCATTGAAAGCGACGTCCCATCGCCCACGGCGCAGCGAGCGAGTTCGGCCTTCACCGCGCCGGCCCCCTTTTGGAAGAACACATCGAGGGCGATCGCAGCCTGTTTTCCTGAGGCGATCGCGTCGGCGACACTCTCATTCTCATTGACGGGGTCCCCACCGTAGAGCAGCGGAATCCCAACCGGAGCGTCCCAGAACGCGGCGGCGTGGCTCAACCTTACCACGCGGCCATCGTCGGGAGGCACCATCCAGGATTCAGCGTGGGTCGCCCCTACCGCTGAGTACAGCGCATCAGCAAAGATCAGCTCGGTTGCATCGCCGTCGGGGACGACGCGCATCCTGCCGTCAGCGCCAACGCCCGCAGGCCGCATCTTCTGGACCTTGAGCTCGATGCCACCGTCCAACCGCGCCAAAGCTAGCGGAGCGCGCAGTTCGACCATGCGCACGCCTTCTTCGAGCGCCCGTGCGACTTCGTGTTCGAAGGCAGGCATATCCTCGCGCCGACGCCGGTACACGATGGTGGGAGAAACACCCAGACGCCGCAGCGATCGCGCGACGTCGATCGCGGTGTTGCCGCCACCCACGACAATGGCCGATCCATGTGGTTTTACAGAGATTGTCCGGGCCGCGCCTTCCCCTTGCTTCGCGCTGCGCAAGAAGGCAAGGCCATCGAGCGCGAGCTCTTCGCCGGGGACGCCGAGTTTCATGGATGCGCCGTTCCCGCAGCTTAAGAATACGGCGTCGTACGTGTGCTTCGCGCCCTCGAGGAAGGCAGAATCGACAGCCCTGGCACAGTGAATCATGACGCCCAGCGCTCGTATCCGGGCAATCTCCCTGTCGAGCACCTCGTTCGGAAGCCTGTAGGCCGGAATACCGTAGCGGAGAATCCCACCAGGTTCCTCCGCAGCCTCGAATATCTCGCACTCATAGCCCAGCATCGAGAGAAAATATGACGCGGCGAGGCCAGCCGGACCTGATCCGACTATGGCGATGCGCCTGCCCTTCGCGCTTCCCCTCGCCGCTGCAGGAGCGATCGACGCGGCCCAAGCCGCATCGTCGAGATACCGCTCTATCGCGTTGATCGAAACAGCTTCATCGAACTGGCCCCTATTGCAGGCTTTTTCGCAGGGGTGAAAGCAGACGCGGCCGCAGGTCCCCGGAAGGGGATTCTCGGCGAGGATCGTGTTCCACGCCGCCGCGATCTGACCGCGCGACACCAACATTTCAATGCGCGGAATGTCCTGACCGCAGGGGCAGTGCACCGAGCAGGGAGCCGTCTTTTCGAGATAGCTCGGCCGCATGAAACTCCAGGTGCCGGTCTTGTTGGTGACGGTGCTCGTGCTGGACTTCGGAAAGAAAAGGGACACATTGAAAGTATTCACGCTGTCATTGCTCATAGCGCTGCCTCCGCGCGCGCCGTTTTGGCTGCGGACGCCACAAGCGCATCGTCCAAGAGGCCGTACTCGTGTAATGCATCGTAGGCAGCCTTGGCAGCGGCTATATTTTCGGCGATTTTCACGGGCATCTCGCGCTCGATGGCGGCCGTCACCAGCTCGAGCGGCGGCATCCCAAAGAGACGCGCAAAGGCACCCATCATCGACGTGTTGGTGATCGGTTGCGTCTTGGAGCCGAGGCCGTACTCGAGCGCGATGCGCGAAGCATCCACACAGGCGAGCCTAAAGCCCTTAAAACGCTCCACACCGCGCGGAACTCCGGGTGCATTGAGCAGTATCCATCCTCCTGGCTTCAATCCTTTCGTGACATCGACAATCTGCAGAAGACGCGCATCCTGGACGACGACATGATCCGGCTCGTACACATTGCTCCTGAGGTAGATCTTCGAGTCATCCAGTCTGAGATACGCCTCGACGGGAGCACCCCGTCGCTCGGAGCCGAAAACCGGAAACGTCTGCACCCACTTGCCCGCCAGAAAGAAAGCCTTGGCCAGCGCAATGGATGCCAGCACTGTCCCCTGTCCGCCTCTTCCGTGAAATCTGATTTCCTGCATTTGTATGCCTTCTTGCTTCTTGAGAGTATCAGAATATGTGTTGTTGCCAGAAACGACTGAACGGGCAGCGAAAGACTGTTTCAGCCCGTGCAATACTGTTTCAAATATTATAGCACCACCTCAGGAAGCCAGCAAGCTCTTTTTGCTCGCACATACGAAATTTGCCACAGCGCCGCAAGGCCGTTTTTCGCAGAGGACCAAAATCGATAGAATATAGTGAAGCCAGGAGACAACATTATGCAGAAAACCACCTACGGCAATGTCATCGCATACACATTCGCGCCCCAGTCCATACCGAGGGTCTGCCACACCATCTACGCGGTAAAATCAGAAAAAAGCCTGACCATCATCGATCCATCGAGCGAGGCCATGGTGGAAGAAATCAAAAAGGATGATGATGTTGATGTGAATCGACTAGAAAACATCATCATCTCCCACTACCACGGCGACCATATCAGCGGCATCGCGCGACTGCCCAAGAGCACCGTCTGGGGCAGCGAACACTACGCGGAAACCCTAGCCAAAAGCTGGCCCCCCTCTACCCTCGAGCTTGTGAAACCGTCTGTCGACTTGAAATATGGCATTCAATACAACCTCAGCGGGGTACCCGTCCGGTTCTACCAGGGGCGCGGGCACACGGCCTGCGGCATCTTGACGGTCATCGGAGATGCATGTATCCACACAAACGACATCATCGGCTTCAACGACCGTGGAGACCCGATACTCCCCCTGATATTCGATTCCGCCTACGAATATCATAGGACAGTTCAGAAGATATTGGGATTCAACCTGAACATCATAGTTCCGCACATGCAGATTCTCGACCAGACGAAGATCAGGACCACCCTTCTGATTTACAGAGCATATCTCGAAGGAATCCTCGAATACCGGGAACGATTCGACCTAAAAAAATTCGAAGAGAAACAAGGCGTATCCTTCGATTACGCCATGCACCACTCGAAGAACCTGAGGCACCTGGGGATATGAATCGTAAAAAGGACACGAATGGTGGCCGCTTTAAATATAGAAACATGAAATACAGGTCGATATCAACTATACTTAGTATAATAGAAAGCGTGCCCGGTGTTCTGAACGCGTTTTGAAGAGGAGGCTGTATGAAAAAGACTTTCAGTACCGTCATGATTCTGGTGGTCGGCATACTATTTCTCGCTTCGTGCGCAACGCTCCCTAAAGGAGCGCGAGTGGTAGACCACTTCGAAAAAGAAAAATATCTGGGGAAATGGTATGAAATCGCCCGCTTCGATTTTGCCTTTGAGCGGAACCTCAATAATACGACCGCAGAGTACTCGATACGTCCAGACGGGACCATCAATGTCAAAAACAGAGGCTACAACTACGTAACCAAAAAATGGCAAGAGGCAAATGGTAAAGCCAGATTCAAAGGAGACGATACCGTCGCTGCCCTGGAAGTCTCTTTTTTTGGACCATTCTATGCCGCCTATAATGTCATTGCACTGGACAAAGACTATCAGTATGCGCTCATTGCAGGAAGTAGCCTAAAGTACCTCTGGATACTTTCAAGAACAACGACGATACCGAATGACGTACGCAATGAGTATCTCACCATAGCACAGAGTCTTGGATACGATGTTTCAAAACTAATCTGGGTCGAACATGACCAATGATTTTCTTACGTCCAGGAATGAACAATTCAATCGAACGCCGGCCTTGGAAGACATTTCATAACCATGCTCGAGGGTAGCGGTATCGCTGCAGCTTGTCTTGACATAGAGCTCGGATCTTTCCGGTGCAGGCGGGCGGATATTACACCCTTATTGGCTGCGATTTTTTCCCAAGGATTGAAAGTACCACTGAAAGTGCCTGCATAGCGCAGAACCTCGCGGCGACGGGGCATCCACACCCGCTCCTCGGAGACCTTTCGGTCGCCTGCTCGTTAGACGTATCACCTGCCGCGAGGCCAGTAAAATTTTAATGCCAACCGGCCCATATAGCAATTGGAATATCATCGGGCATCTCGCATGTCGCTTCCTGGGGGATCATAAGGCTCACTTGCATGGATAATCGCAACTGCATCGCACAATCTCCAAAAGCCACATCACCATTGCACAAATGTCAATTTCATCAAAGGGCCAAAGGAGGGCTTCTCATTTCAATCCACGCGCCCGCGTGGGGCGCGACTTGTAGACGGGATGACGCAGCGTGCGGTTTATCCCCGCATGCGCGGGGAACATCGCCGATACATCCCCAGCATTCAATGCATCAGCAGGTTTATCCCCGCATGCGCGGGGAACATACTACTCGGAGTGGAAGGCTGAGAAACGTAGACGGTTTATCCCCGCATGCGCGGGGAACATTATCCTGATCCAATCGTCGGAGTAGGTCAGTGCGGTTTATCCCCGCATGCGCGGGGAACATTCAATCGCCCATTATTCGGCGATATAATCGATCGGTTTATCCCCGCATGCGCGGGGAACATATGATTGCTTCTGCCCATGTACAGGCACGTAACGGTTTATCCCCGCATGCGCGGGGAACATCTACTGCGTCACCCTGCATAGGGACGCGCGCGCGGTTTATCCCCGCATGCGCGGGGAACATTATCCAATATTTGTATACAGTTCGATTATCATCGGTTTATCCCCGCATGCGCGGGGAACATCCGCCGAATATCTGTCAATCAGCGAAGCGACGCGGTTTATCCCCGCATGCGCGGGGAACATTCGTTGAGTGGAATGTATACGATATTCCGCGTCGGTTTATCCCCGCATGCGCGGGGAACATCGGTCAAGCCGGGCGAGCATTTGCAAACCCGGCGGTTTATCCCCGCATGCGCGGGGAACATAGCTCTGCGGATGTCGCGAGCTGCACCTTTCCCGGTTTATCCCCGCATGCGCGGGGAACATCGTACCTATGCGCATAGATGTGGTCTAGTGCGCGGTTTATCCCCGCATGCGCGGGGAACATTGTAGTATGCTATAGGGTATGGACACGATCGACGGTTTATCCCCGCATGCGCGGGGAACATATCAAAGGAGGTACACATGGAAAAGGTGTACCACGGTTTATCCCCGCATGCGCGGGGAACATGTTGAGAATTATGGCAATGCGCGCAGGCTGACGGTTTATCCCCGCATGCGCGGGGAACATAATTCTATCTGTACCTGAATTTTGTCGATATTCGGTTTATCCCCGCATGCGCGGGGAACATTAGCACATCCAGTTGAGAAACACGAAGCACAGCGGTTTATCCCCGCATGCGCGGGGAACATGCAACTGCTGGAGTATAGGAGCCAGTTCTAAGCGGTTTATCCCCGCATGCGCGGGGAACATTATTATTTGTGATTTTACTCATTCTGGCCGCGCGGTTTATCCCCGCATGCGCGGGGAACATTCAATCGCCCATTATTCGGCGATATAATCGATCGGTTTATCCCCGCATGCGCGGGGAACATTCAGAAAGGTCTCCGGCCTCCAGAATTGTCGCCGGTTTATCCCCGCATGCGCGGGGAACATTCCGGAAAGACCAGCTCATCCTTGTGATGCAGCGGTTTATCCCCGCATGCGCGGGGAACATCAATATGTCGCCTCAGCATTATATGGTAGATCACGGTTTATCCCCGCATGCGCGGGGAACATTGCAACAAGCCGATGTTGCATAACTCAAAGCCCCGGTTTATCCCCGCATGCGCGGGGAACATTGCAACTTTATCAATAACATTTGTTACCCATTCGGTTTATCCCCGCATGCGCGGGGAACATACGGATGATGCTCGTATACAGATTGGGGACATCGGTTTATCCCCGCATGCGCGGGGAACATGACACTGAGCGTCCGCTCCGGTCAGTGAAGGTCGGTTTATCCCCGCATGCGCGGGGAACATTTCTACAAGATCAATCGCCGCTAGCGGTTGACCGGTTTATCCCCGCATGCGCGGGGAACATGTTGCACTATTGTTGCTGCTGTTCTTCATTGTCGGTTTATCCCCGCATGCGCGGGGAACATTACATATGGCGACAACGCCCACCAATGAGGACCGGTTTATCCCCGCATGCGCGGGGAACATATCAAAATGCAGCCCGGTGATCGGGCGGTCGTCGGTTTATCCCCGCATGCGCGGGGAACATCTCTAAAAACGCGGGCGCTCGCCCATCATATACGGTTTATCCCCGCATGCGCGGGGAACATTGGAACCCATGGATTATTATCGGTTCGAAGCACGGTTTATCCCCGCATGCGCGGGGAACATTGGAACCCATGGATTATTATCGGTTCGAAGCACGGTTTATCCCCG
>JARKOY010000072.1 GCA_029975555.1 Spirochaetia bacterium
CGCTATCCGTTGACCGGACGCGGTGACATCAATACCTACGCAGTATTCGCCGAGGCATGCCGGAACCTTGTGAATGACCGAGGCCGCATGGGGATCATCGTGCCCACGGGCATTGCCACCGACGCCACAACGCAGTTCTTCTTCAAAGACCTAGTGCAACGGGGCAATCTGGCAAGTCTGTACGATTTCGAGAACGCCAAGCCGCTGTTCGAGGGAGTGCACCGCTCGTTCAAGTTCTGTCTGCTCACCCTCACCGGCCGGGACGAGCGCGCTGCCCAAGCGAAGTTCGCCTTCTTCGCCCACGACCCATCCGACTTGCTCAAGGGCGAGGCGCGCTTCGAGCTCACCCCTGAGGAGATCCAGCTTCTTAATCCCAACACGGGCACATGCCCCATCTTCCGGACCCGGCGGGACGCCGAGATCACCCTCGGCATCTACCGGCGCGTCCCCGTGCTCATCAATGAGAACGACCCGATCAACGGAAACCCGTGGGGCATCAGCTTCATGCGGATGTTCGATATGTCCAACGACTCGCACCTCTTCCATACCCGCGATGAGCTCGAGGCCGACGGCTGGACACTGAACGGAAACGTCTTCGAGCGCTCCCTCGACGGGGGGGGGGGTGACTCGGATGCTGCCGTTGTTTGAAGCCAAGATGATCCACCTCTACGACACCCGCTGGGCGACCTACGAGCCAGACGGTTCGATTCGGCCGATGACCGAGGAGGAAAAGGCCGCTCGCCTCCTCCCGATTCCGCGGTACTGGCTGGCAGAGGCCGACGTAAACACTTCTTGGGGAAATCGCAAACCGACGGGTCCGTACTTCGCCTGGCGGGGGATTGCGCGAACCAGCGACGTGCGCACCGCGATCGGCACAGTGATGCCTGCCGCCATCCCAGGTGGTGGGAACTTCGACATGGTGCTGGGATGCGACCGCAACGAACTGCCCGGATTCGCTGCGGTCTTCTCCAGTTTCGTTCTCGACTTTGTCGCCCGACAGAAGCTCAGCAACATGCATCTCCAGTTCAGCGTGGCCAAACAACTCCCGATGGCGACGCCCGAGCAATTGGGATCGCTGGCGCTTTCATTGGATCGCCCTCTGGGGGCGTGGGTGGCTCTGCGGGTTGATCGCCTCAATGGCTGGATCCCGAATCTCATTCAGCGTGCGCACATGCGGGCCGAACTCGATGCGATGATGTTCCACGTCTACGGACTCACTCGGCCAGACGTGTCGTACATAATGGATACCTTCCCGATCGTGAAGCGCAAGGACGAGGCCGTCTTCGGGACCTACCGGACCAAGGACTTGATCCTCTCCGCATACGACGCCATGGCCCAGGCGAAGTCGTCGGGTCGCCACTACCAGCCACCCTGGCCACAGGAGGTTCACGCATGACAGAGGCCGTCGAACGCATGCTTCCTCTCTATGAGGGCAAGATGATTCATCACTATGATCACCGCTGGGCCACTCACGAACCTGACGGCAGCGTTCGGGATGTCACTCTCGCCGAGAAGCAGGATCCGACATTTATGGCTATGCCGCGCTACTGGGTGCGCGAAGAAGTGATCGCGGATCGACTCCCAAGTGATGGGCGCGACTGGATGCTCGGCTATCGCTGGATCAGCAACGCAACTAACGAGCGCACGCTCATTGCCGCAGCGCTCCCCCGGGTGGGCGCGGGGAACAGTCTGCCGGTCTTCGCCAAGCATGAACACGGCGAGCTTGTCGTTGCGGCCATGACGAGCTTCGTTTGCGACTACGTGGCCCGCCAGAAACTTGGTGGTCAGAACATGACGTTCGGCACTGTGTACCAACTGAGCATTCCTGCCCCCTCGCTGTTCATGGAAACCTGCCGGTGGGATTCGACGGTGGTTCTCGGAGAATGGGTGCGAGAACGGTTGGGAGTGATGAGCCAATGGGCAGACCCAGCCCGCCGGGATCAGGTCAGGGCGGAGCTTGATGCTGGTTTCTTCCATATCTACGGCGTGCACCGCCACGCCGTCGACTACATCATGGAGTCCTTCCCGATCGTGAAGCGCAAGGATGAGGCGGAGTTCGGGTCCTATCGCACCAAGGAACTGATCCTGGAGGCGTACGACGCGATGCAGGCCGCAATCGAGGCGGGTTGCGCTTACCAATC
>JARKOY010000105.1 GCA_029975555.1 Spirochaetia bacterium
GTATATGGTTATCGACTGCGAGGAAGTCTGTCTTGACATTTTCTCGATTTTTGTATAATTTGGGCATGCGACTGTCATGCCGATACTGAAAGAATGATGAGGTTCTACCATGGCTGTACCTAAATTCAGGACGTCCAAAGCAAGGACGAAAAGGCGCCGCTCGATCAACATGAAGCTTGCCGCCCCTGCTATCGTGCATTGCAGCAACTGCGGCAACCCGGTCGTGCTGCACAGGGTGTGCCCAAAATGCGGTTTCTACAGGGGTCGCCAAGTCATCACCCCTGAATCTAAATAAGGAGTCTTCAGGATGGACGAACTCTTTGAGAAAATCAAGAAAATTATCGCCGAGAAGCTCGAAGTAGATGAAAGCAAGATCACCATGGACGCCAGTTTCCGCCAGGACCTCGGCGCCGATTCTCTCGACACCTACGAACTCGTGTATGGCATCGAAGAGGAACTCGGCATTCAGATTCCCGACGAGAAGGCGAATGAATTTGAAACCGTAAAGGATGCGTACGAGTTCATCAAAACTCAGGTAAAATAAACGGTGGGGGCGTGAAGCATTCAAGGTTGTCCCACGTGTGCGGGCCGGACGTTTCACGCCGCACATCCCTGCAGCAGTTCCAAACCATCTCCTTTATCCAATTCCACGACATTGCGTTGCTTGACCTCGCATTGACCCACAGTTCCTATGTCAATGAGGCCTATCCGGTACACAACGACAACGAGCGCCTCGAGTTTCTCGGTGACAGCGTGTTGGGGCTTTGCATTTCACATATTCTCTACGAACAATTCCCCACTCGACACGAGGGAGAGCTCGCTCGGATGAAGAGCATCTTGGTCTCGGAGAGCTCTCTTGCCCGTATTGCCGCAACACTTTCTCTCGCCGATTATGTATTGCTCGGCAAGGGGGAAGAGAATAGCGGGGGCCGGCAGAAACCGGCAATTCTGGCAGATGCGACCGAAGCACTCCTTGGCGCCTATTACCTGGACAGCGGTTTTGAGGCCACCAAGGCCCTCGTTGTACGGCTCTTTTCCGACGACATCGCAGCACTGGCATTTAGCTCTGGAAAAGATTTCAAATCGATAATCCAAGAATATGCGCAGAAGCGAGGAATCGGGCTTCCTCAGTATGAGATGGTAAAGGCCGAGGGGCCTGAACATGCCCGTCACTTCTACATCTCGTGCATTCTCGATGGAGAGACCTTCGGCCCTCTTGAGGGGCGCACAAAGAAAGAGGCCGAACAGCGGGCCGCCAGGCAGGCATTCGAAGCCTTACACGCTCGCGGTGGAGACACAACAAGGATCCTCGATGCGATTCTCGGAACGGACCATAGCTGACCCTAACGTTGTAGACTGAAGTATTTCGCCCTTGCGATTTCAAGCATCTTTTCTTTCGTATTGAGCGAGGGGTCCTCAAGCGCCGCATCGAGGAGAGCCGAAAGCAGCGCCCCCATCTCTTTGGTGCGAGGAATTCCTAAGGCCGCAAGGTCATCCCCATTGACCGCCAGATCTTTGAGGGTGAAGGCTTCGCCTGCCTCCACGACATGGTCGATTCTGGACTTGAACTCGGAGAGCAGGGGCCACGAACATGGGCCGCCTGTCGTGGCTGTCGTATCGGCGAGGCGCAGCGCGAATAAATCCGTGACAGAAGAAAGTCCTACGCGGGCGATGAACCTGCGGATCGCCGCGTCGCTCCATCCAGGCTCATAGTTGAACATGTGGTGACGGATCAAATGACAGACTTTCTCGATCACCGCGTTCGGATATTTCAGCTGCAGAAGTCGTCGTCTTGCGATTTTTTCCGATTCCAGCTCATGCCCGTAGAAGGAGACCTCGTCTTTGTCGTTGCTGCGGCACAATGGTTTACCGATATCGTGGAATAGTGCCGCAAGCCTCAAGATGAGGAGGTGCTCCTCCGAGAGGTTGTCGGGGATGATCGCATCCGTAGTCGCGAAGAGATGTGCGAGCACGTCCTGCGCCCCGTGCCTTGGCTGATGTACCCCCTTGCACGCCACTAACTCGGGCACGACCGCTTCGACTGTACCGGTGTCGACGAGGAGCCGCAAGCCCACCGAAGGTTTCCGAGACCCAAGGATTTTGGAAAACTCATCCCGGATGCGCTCCGCTGAGATGCGGAGAAGACCTCCCCGGCACTCGGCAATTGCGCCGAGCGTCGCTGGCTCTATGACGAAGCCGAGCTGCGAGGCGAAACGGATGGCTCGGATCGTTCGGAGACCGTCTTCACGGAATCGATCGAGAGGATTGCCCACAGCCCGGATTATTCTGTCTTCCAGGTCCTTTCTTCCCCCGAAAGGATCGACAAAGACATTGGTCGCCAGATCAAACGCCATTGCATTGATCGTAAAATCTCTCCGCGAGAGGTCCAAGGAGATATCATCGATAAAAGCGACGTTGTCCGGATGACGCCCGTCGGTATAGGCACCTTCGGTGCGGAACGTGGTTATTTCAACCTTGTATCTGCGGGAGCGTGGGATGACCGTTATGGTCCCGTGCTGTATGCCGGTTGGCACCGCCCAGGGGAAAAGACGCATACTCTCCTGCGGCGTCGCGTCGGTTGCGATATCGAAATCGGTGACGGGTCTCTTCAGAAATGCATCGCGGACCGCCCCACCCACGAGGTAGGCTTTCTTGCCATTTCGGATGAGGGTGTCTGCAATTTTTCTCAATTCTGGGTCGATGTTGGGTATTCTCATTCCTGGTGCTGAAGTGTATCTTAGGCTCATTGTTGTGTCTACGAGGAAGTAGATATGGTAGCCCTCATCGTCACCGGAGGCGATTGTCCGCCCCACGAAATTATCCGCACGCTCGCGAAAGCCGCCGATTGCGTGATTGCGGCGGACTCGGGCCTCGATGTCTGCATCTCGGCACACCTTGAGCCTGATCTTGTCGTGGGCGATTTCGACAGTGTCAGGCATGACTCGCTCGTCAGCGTGCCCGAAGACAAAATTTTGCAGTACCCCGAGGAAAAGGACTACACCGACACGGAACTTGCGATAGAGTTCGCCCTGCATCGCGGGGCGCAGAAGATTGTGCTCGCCGGCGGGGGGGCAGGGCGCCTCGATCATCTTCTGGCCGTCAGAGCCCTCTTCGAGCGAGAAAACCCAATCCACGAGTGGCATACGGCGAATGAGAGTGTTTTTCTTGTTCCGGCGGGGCACAGCCTGCATTTTTCTGCGCCTACGCATGTGATCGTCTCGGTCTTTCCGCTCTCCGGAGGCGCCAGGGGCATGCGCTCTCGTGGACTCAAGTGGCCGCTCGACGGCCTTGTGTGGGACTGTGGACACTTTGGGGTGAGCAATAGAACCGTGATGCCGCACGTCGAGATCGCTTCGGGCCAAGAGCCGATCCTCGTCATTCTTCCTCTAGGGACCGAGGTGACTGTCCTCAACGACTGAGCTGCGAAAAATTTCTTTCAAGTGGACAAGTGTATCCTTAGGATCCTCGACGAGGACCCGCGAGCCTCCTATAAGCTCTGCGATGCCTATTTCTCTAGGGTAGCGGGGAATAATGTGCAGATGAAGGTGTTCAATGCTCGCCCCCGCCGAGAGGCCCATATTGTATCCGATATTGTAAGCGGAAGGGTTAGCGTACCGCTCGAGAACATTGATGCACATCGGAAGCAGTTCGTCGAGCTCTTGTCGCTCTGCTTTTGTATACTCGCGGATGTCTGCGATGTGGCGCTTTGGAAATACTATCAGGTGTCCGGGGTTGTAAGGATAAAGGTTGAGCGACACTATAAAGTGTTCTGTTTCATGGACGATCAGTTTCTCCACATCCTCAGATCCGTCCCGCACGAGGCAGAGTATGCAGCCTTTGGGCCTTTTCCCCTTGAGATAGGCGATTTTGTTGAAATTGAACAGATATTCCATATGCGATTATGATATTATACTGATACTATGAAAAACGAAAGCGGTTTCCGGGAGGAATCGGGCTTTTTACGCGCTTTTGAGCCCTGCCAGAGGATTGCTCAAGCAGGTGTGGTTGTGCTGTGGCTCGCTTTCGCTGTGGTCGTCCTGAGTGGAGGCTCTGGCTGGTGGCGTTCCGCATTCGATGTTTGCTCTGTGGGCTTGCTCGGCATCAGCATCTTCAACGCCATTTCGATGGTGAGTTTTAGTCTCCTCAGACGGGCGCGTTTCTATCCTGGACGTTTCTTGACGCTCCTCTTGCTCATTGTCATCGCCGTCCTTGCGCTGGCCCTGCGTTCGTTTGTGACGAGCATACGCCTACACTGATCGGCGAGGCCGCAATCCATGATTTTTGCAATTATTGCATAGAAATCTACAGAAATGTATAGTAACGCAACACTGAGGAGGAATAATGTCTGTTCGAGTACGATATGCTCCGTCGCCGACAGGGTATCAGCACATAGGAGGCGTGAGGACTGCTCTCATCAACTATCTGTTCGCAAAATCCAAGGGTGGAAGCTTTATCCTGCGCCTTGAGGATACCGACCGCACGCGATATTCGCCGGAATTTGTCCAGAACATCTACGACACCTTCAAATGGCTGGGCTTCTACTGGGATGAAGGGCCAGATGTCGGCGGCCCTCATGGACCCTATGTGCAGTCAGAAAGATTCGAAATCTATCGGAAATACGCCGAAGAACTCGTAAGGACGGACAAAGCCTACTACTGTTTCTGTGATGCCGAGCGCCTTGAAAAGCTCCGCCAGGAACAGATTTCCGCAAAGAAAGATGAAATCGGCTATGATCGCCACTGCCGCGCGCTCTCACCAGAGGAGAGAGCACGCAACATCGCCGAAGGAAAGCCTTACGTGATCCGCCTGAAGATCCCTCTCGACGGGGTCACGGTATTCGAAGACGAACTTTTGGGCCGCATCGAGTGGAAAAATGAAGATATCAGCCCCGACCCCGTCCTCCTGAAATCGGATGGCTTCCCCACCTATCACTTGGCCAACATCATCGACGATCATCTGATGGGAATAACGCACGTGATGCGCGCCCAGGAGTGGCTTCCTTCCGCACCCCTCCATAAGATCATGTATGACGCCTTCGGATGGGATATGCCGAAGCTCTGCCACCTTCCCATGGTGTTGGGACAGGATGGGCACAAACTGTCGAAGCGCCACGGTGCCACCGCGGTCAATGAATTCAGGAGGGCAGGGTATCTGCCTGAGGCGCTGATCAATTACATTGCCCTCCTTGGATGCTCATACGAGGATGGACGGGACATCTACAGCCTGGATGAACTGGTGAAGCTCTTTAAGATCGAGCGGCTGAACAAGGCTCCGGCGGTCTTCGACTATCAGAAGCTCGAGTGGTTCAATGGCCAGTATATTCGCCAAAAAAACGATCAGGATCTGGCCGCCTTGGTCCGCCCATATCTGATCGAGGCAGGCCTCCGTTCGAAGGAAGATCCAGAGAAAGACCAGATAGAGCTGACGGCGATGCCCCTCGTCAGAGAGAGGCTCAAGTTCCTCGCGGATGCGCCGGCGATCATGGCGTATCTCTACAGGCGGCTTGAACTGCCCCCCATAGAGACCTATTTACCCAAGAAGACAGATGCACACGACACCGCCCTTATCCTCGAAGAGGACAAGAGGCTTCTTCAGACGTTTGGCCTCGATGATATCCCTTCCTTGGAGGAGAGATTCCGGGAGCGGGCCCAACAGATCGGCAAGAAGCTCGGAGATATGCTCATGCCCCTCAGGGTCGCGATCACGTATACCCGCGTCAGTCCGCCGCTCTTCGAATCCATGAGGATCATCGGCATGGACGAAAGCCTTGAGAGAATCGAAAAGGCTATTCAGCATCTGAAGGGCGCTTGACCACCCTATTTATTACAGGCCATATTGCTCATACTGCGCCCCTGAAGCGCAGGAAGGAGAGTAAGGAAATGTCAGAACCAAACGAAAAGACCGAGTATCTCGACTTCATTCGGGAGGCTGTCGCCGAAGATCTGCGCACCGGCCGCTTTAAGGAAGTGCGCACTCGCTTCCCGCCCGAGCCAAACGGTTGGCTCCACATCGGTCACGCCAAGGCCCTCTTTGTCGACTTCGGCGTAGCGCAGGATTTTGGAGGAAAATGCAACCTGCGCATGGACGACACGAACCCAGAAAAGGAAGACATGGAGTATGTCGAGGCAATAAAAAGAGACGTCAAATGGCTCGGTTTTGACTGGGAAGATAGGCTCTTCTTCGCGTCGGATTACTACGAGATACTTTACGAACTTGCCTGCAAACTTATCCGGAAAGGCCTCGCGTACGTCGACGATCTCGATGAAGAGCAGATAAAGGAATACCGCGGCACTAATGTGCCGGACAAGAACAACATCACCTTTACACCTCCAGGACGCAACAGCCCGTGGAGGGACCGATCGGTGGAAGAGAACCTCGATCTCTTTGCGCGCATGCGCGCCGGCGAATTCCCCGATGGGGCGAAGACGCTGCGCGCCAAGATCGATATGGCGCACCCCAATCTCCTCATGCGGGACCCGGTCATGTACCGCATACGGAGAGAACCCCACTACCGGACGGGCATCACATGGTGCATCTACCCTATGTACGACTTTGCACACCCCCTGTCCGACGCGATAGAGGGTGTCACGCACTCGCTGTGCTCACTGGAGTACGAAATTCACCGCCCGCTCTACGAATGGTTCATAAAGAACACCGAAGTGTTTCCCAGCCGACAGATCGAATTTGCACGCCTCAACCTGTCGCACACGGTGCTTTCCAAGCGCTGGCTTCTCCAGCTTGTCAGAGAAAAGAAAGTGTCGGGCTGGGATGATCCACGGATGCCGACCATCGCAGGAATGCGGCGGCGAGGATATTCCCCAGAGGGAATTCGAGATTTCCTCGGCCGCATTGGAATCGCCAAGACCGATTCCATGGTCGACATCCAGTTGCTTGAACATTGCATCCGAGAAGACCTCAACGCGCGGGCCCGCCGATACATGGCGGTCCTCGATCCTGTCAAACTTGTGATCGAAAACTGGCCAAAAGGTCAGGAGGAATGGCTCGATGCGGTCAACAACCCGGAAGACCCCGAGGCCGGCACGAGAAAAATTCCTTTCAGCGGCACGCTCTACGTGGACCGCGACGACTTTAGGGAGACGCCTCCACCGAAGTACTATCGCCTCTATCCGGGAAACCAGGTCCGCCTCCGCTATGGCTATGTCGTCACCTGTACGGGCTACGAGAAAGACCCCGAGAGTGGAGAAATCACCCTCATAAGGTGCACCTATGATCCGACAACCCGCGGCGGGGATGCCCCCGACAACCGAAAAGTCAAAGGGACGATCCACTGGGTCTGTGCCGATCATGCAATTCCTTTCGAGGCTAGGCTCTATGATTATCTGTTCGAGGCCGAGCGTCCCATGGAAGTGCCCGAAGGCAAGACTTTCCTGGACAATCTCTCCGACCATTCCCTCACAATTCAATACAATGCAAAGGCCGAACCTGCTGTGGCGGAGATTGATGTGGGTACTACGGTGCAATTCGAGCGGCTTGGCTATTTCTGCAAGGACCCTGACTCCACACCGCAGCGCGCGGTTTTCAATCGGACGGTGACCTTGAAAGACACGTGGGCCAAAATCGAGAAGCGGTTTCAGGGACAGGCATAAAGGAGAGGATGAGTATGGCAGACACAGCAGTCACAATGGATAAAATTGTTTCTCTCGCAAAAAGGAGAGGGTTCGTCTTTCAGTCGTCGGAGATTTACGGCGGGCTTTCCGGCGCATGGGACTATGGCCCACAGGGGATCGAGCTTAAAAATCGCATCGCTCGCTTCTGGTGGAAGGAAATGACCCAGCTTCACGACAACATCGTCGGCATCGATGCCGCGATTCTCATGCACCCGAAGGTCTGGCATGCTTCAGGACATGTCGAAAACTTCACCGACCCGCTCGTGGACTGTAAGAAATGCAAGGCGAGGTTCAGGGCCGACCAGATTCCGCCCGAGGATCTCGCCGCGAAGAAATGTCCGGAGTGCGGCGGCGAACTCACCGAAGTGCGCAAATTCAATCTCATGTTCAAGACGACGCTTGGACCTGTCGAAGATGAATCCGGCCTCGTCTATTTGCGCCCCGAAACCGCGCAGGGGATCTACGTCAATTTCAAGAACGTGCAACAGTCGAACCGCATGAAGATTCCCTTCGGCATCGCACAGATAGGCAAGGCGTTCCGCAACGAAATCGTGACCAAGAACTTCATCTTCAGGACCTGCGAATTTGAGCAGATGGAGATGCAGTTCTTCGTAAAGCCTGGCACTGACGCCGAGTGGTTCGAATACTGGCGGGAGCAGCGCTGGAACTACTACAAGAAGCTTGGCATAGACATGAAGAAGTTGCGCTGGCACCGCCACGGGCCCGACGAGCTTGCGCACTACGCGAAGGACGCCTACGACATAGAGTTCGAATTCCCTATGGGCTTTAAGGAACTCGAAGGTGTACACAATCGTTCGGACTACGACCTGAGTCGCCACCAGCAGTTCTCTGGCAAAGACATGCAGTACATCGACCAGGACAACGGGAACGAACGCTACATTCCGAACATCATCGAGACGAGCGCAGGCCTCACGCGTCAGCTCCTCATGCTCCTGTGCGATGCGTACGAAGAACAGAAAGTCGCCGACAAAGGCAATGAGGACGATTGGCGCACGGTGATGCACTTCCACCCCGAACTTGCACCGATCACGGTCGCGGTGCTCCCCCTTATGAAAAAAGACGGACTCGCCGAGCTCGCGCAGGACATCAGAGCCGAACTGAAGGAAGATTTTGTCACCGACTACGATCAGTCCGGCGCAATCGGCCGTCGATATCGCCGTCAGGATGAAGTCGGAACACCCTTCTGCGTGACCATCGATTACCAGACGAAAGAGGACGGCACCGTCACAGTCCGCGACAGAGACAGTATGCTGCAGGAGCGCCTGCCCCGCGCGCGCATCGCTGAATACATCCGACAGAAGATAAAGGAGTACAAAAGACCAAGCGCTGGCCTCTGATCTTGTACTCTTGAGCACAGATAACTAAAAGGGCGGCTCCTTTTTGGGGCCGCCCTCTGTGGTGCACCTACGAATCTGTGAACAAAGACAGCATCATTTGCCAAGGACTGCATCCTTGCAGGGTTTGGCGACATTGATCTTGATGACGTTGCGGGCAGGGATGGTGATCTGCTGCCCTGTCGCGGGGTTGCGGCCGACCTTGGCCTTCCTATGAACGATCTTCATGATTGCGATTCCTGGCAGGGTGAATTTTTTGTTCTTCTTTACTTCGACATAAGCGAGTTTTGCGAGTTCATCCAACACCAGGCCGACATCTTTTTTGGTGAAACCGGTCGTTTTTGCAAGCGCATTGATAATCTCAACCTTGGTGAGTGGTTTTCCTGTCGATGGCATGTTTTTCTCCTATTCTTTGAGATTGCAGTTTTGAAAAGTCTTGGACTGCAGTCGATCCACATGCGTGAATCGACAGCCTTATTGTACCACACTTGCGCTGCTTGTCCATATTTGGTGCTGAAAACTTGGTGTATTTCTTTGATTTTGCAGGGCAACAGGCTTCCATCCTCATCAGGAACAGTCTTCAAAATGAATAAGGCTTGAGCAAGGCATAATTTCATTTTATACTGGCCGAACATAAGAGGAATGAACCATGAACGATGCGCTTACCATTTTGCAGGAACGAGGATTTGTTCAACAGTGTACAGATTTTGAGGGGCTTTCGAAGTTGATGGACGAGGGGCCGGTCACGTTCTACATCGGCGTCGACCCCACCGGCCCTTCACTCCACATAGGGCACATGGTGCCCTTTTTTGCCCTTCGGCACCTGAGGGATGCAGGGCACAGGGGTATTGCGCTCCTCGGAGGTGGTACGGCGCGAATCGGAGATCCCTCAGGTAAGACAGAGATGAGAAAGCTCATCTCCTATGAGGCCATAGACGAAAACACCGAGCGAGTGGTCAAACAGCTCGACCGCTTTGTGGGCTTCGACGGTGTCCACGCGTTGACCGCCAACAATAAGGACTGGCTTGCCAATCTCAATTACATTGAATTTCTGCGTGATATAGGCCGACATTTCTCGGTCAACAGAATGCTCTCTTTCGAGGCGTACCGTATCCGCATGGAGACTGGCCTTTCATTTATTGAGTTCAACTATCAGCTTCTGCAGAGCTACGATTTTTTGCAGCTCTACAAGCGCTACAACTGTCGCCTCCAGATCGGCGGCGATGATCAGTGGGGCAATATTGTCTCTGGGATCGAGCTTATAAGGCGCATTGAAGGGGCAGAGTGCTATGGCCTCACCTTCCCCCTCGTCACTACCAGCGATGGCAAAAAAATGGGCAAGACCGAAAAAGGGGCGCTTTTTCTCGACCCGGAAATGACAAGCCCGTATGAATTTTTCCAGTATTTCAGGAATGTGTCCGACGCCGACGTTCTCAGATTCTTACTCATGTTCACCTTCCTGCCCGTAGAGGAGTGCAGACGCCTCGGTTCCTTGAAAGATGCCGCATTAAACGAGGCGAAGGAGCGCCTGGCATGGGAGGTCACATCCCTTATCCACGGTAAGGAAGAGGCCGACAAGGCCCTCGCGGCGGCGCGCGCCGCGTTCAGGGGAGAAGGAGACGCCACGCAGCTTCCTACGACCGAAATCGACCGTGCGCGCCTGGAGGCAGGCATTGGTGCGCTCGACCTCTTCGTGGCATCGGGGCTGGCGCCTTCGAAAAACGAGGCCAGGCGGCTCATCCAGCAGGGCGGGGCATCGGTCAACGGCAGAAAGATAGAGGACGAGAGGCAAGTCTTCAGCGCCAAGGACATGGTGGAAGGTGCCATGATGCTGCGCGCCGGCAAGAAGCGCGTCGCCCGCGTCGTTGTAAAAAAAGAAAGGCAGAACACCTAGACGATATCGAGTGCTATGCCGATCATCGAATTTAGCGAGTTCTGACGGGCTTCCGGGCTCATTTCCTTGTGCGATATGTTGGAGTCGGAACACGTGAGGATCGTCAGCGCCTTTCTCTGCGCCCACGCCGCATTGCAGTACAGGGCATAGCACTCCATGTCGGTTGCCAGACATCCCATGCGTCCCCATCGCTGCCAGCCTTCTTCTGGAGGCAACGCCGAATACAGAGAGAACAGGTCAGAGGAAAATATGGTCCCCACATGGAATCGAATGTTCTTTTTTCGGGCGTCCAGGACCGCTCGCTCGAGCAAACCAAAGTCCGCGGCAGGGGAAAGAGAACCGTTCAACTTGTATTGGTGGGCGTAATTCGAATCCGTGGAAGCAGTCATGGCGATCACGATATCCCCAACATCGACTTTGGGGACCAATCCTCCGCAGGTTCCAATCCTTATAATCGCCTCGACACCGTAAAATGAGTAGAGTTCGTAGGAATATATCCCCATCGACGGGGCACCCATGCCCGAACCCATGACGCTGATCTTCTTTCCCTGATATTCTCCCGTATAACCGAACATGTTCCTCACTGCATTGAATTGACGAACATTGGAGAGCCAGGTCTCCGCGATGTACTTCGCGCGAAGAGGGTCCCCCGGCATGAGGACGGTGGCCGCGATATCTCCCTGCTTGGCCGAATTGTGCGGTGTCCCGTTTCCGTAGCCCGAAAGGTCTTTCTTGCGAATATCGTCGCCGCTCATGATCGAATCCTCCGTGTCTAAGAGTAGTATCTAGCCCACATTCCAAAAGAATGTCAACGGACATGCATTGCCTGAGGCTACATTTGTGCATAAGATAGGCGCACGGAGCAGAGGAGGATGCATACGCGATGACGAACATGTTCCTTGCCCTCGCCGACATCCACGGGAAAACGGAAATGCTTGGGCGCATCTTGAAAGAGAACCCTCAGGTAGGAGGGGTTTTCGTCGCAGGCGATGTGACAAACTTCGGAAAAGAAAAGGATGCTGAAAAGGTGCTCTCTGTCTTTGCGGAATGCCTGCCCGATGCTGCGCTCTTTTTTATTGGGGGAAATTGCGACACGGTAGCGGCAAGGCACTCCTTTGAGAAGCACCCAGGGTACATCGAACAGAAATGTGCCACACTTACCATCGGTGGTCACCCGGCTGGTGATGCGGCCACAACAATTCGCATCGTCGGGTGTGGAGGAGGGCTTCTGCACATGGGGCTTACGCCCTTTGAACTCACGGATGAGGAGCTGGAATTAGGACTTAAAAAGGCCTATGCGCGCTGTCCGGAGAAAGAGGACGAGCGGCCCGTGGCTTCACCTCCGCACGCCCTCATTGTCCTTACCCACACTCCCCCTAAAGACACGCTCGCAGACCTCCGCTCCACAAGGCATCTCGGAAGCCATGCCTTTGCTTGCCTGCTCTATGAGTATGAGCCGCTCATCTGGATATGCGGCCATATCCATGAAGGACGCAGTGTCCAGTGGGAAGGCAGGACCCTCGTCATAAATCCTGGCCCTGCGGCGCTCGGCTCATACGCCATTCTCCATGTCGGACAAAACCTCCGTGGGCTGAGCGGAATGAGCGCCGCCGCAGAGCTTCGGGCACTGTGATTATCCTATTTTCCGCTTGGGCTGTATAGATACTTGAAGTAGTCCATTCCAGTAGACAGTGTCTTGCGAAATGCCGGCATCGTCCTGCGGTACGATTCGATGGCCTTCCAGAATTCAAAAAAGGCCGGGTCCCGCCCAAACGAATCCGCATATATTTTTGAAGCCTCGGCGTCGGCTTTGCCCTTTATTGTTTCTGCCTTCGCGTATGCAGAAGAGAGGATGGAGCGTTTTTCGTTCTCCAGCTTGCCGAGCCACTCCGCCTTCTTGCCCTCGCCGTATGCGCGGAATGCCTGGGCGATCTGGTTGCGCTCTTTTATCATCCGCTGATAGACGCTCTCTGTCAATTCATCCGAATATCGTATCTGGCGCGGCAGGATATCGACGACTTCTATGCCGAAAGTCGGCACGATATTCGAGACGAGGACCTTCATCTCCTCCGCGAGTACGCGGCGTCCCTTCTCTATCTTTTCATATTGGGTGGGCGTAATCGCAAGCTGTTGCAGCGTGGCGCTGTTTTCCACTTCGCCGGTCTGGAACGTCTCGATTTTATTCGCGTTCAATATTTCGTCAGTGCTGCGCACTGCCTCTCTCAGATAGTTCGAAGAGATCACGGTGCGGACTGCCGAGTCGATGACATCGTCGAGCTTGCCGAAGGCTCCTTCGAGTGTATTGACGGACTCATAGAACTTGATCGGATCGACTATCCTCCAGCGAGCCGTAGTGTCGACATAGATAAACTGGTTTTCCTTGGTGGGTATCCGCTGAGGTTCTCCATCCCATGACATCAACTTTTTAGGATATTTGATCACAGTATCGACAAAAGGGCTTCGCCACTTCAGTCCGGCATCCGTGTGCATGGCGACGATTTTTCCAAAGCGCACCACGAGTGCCTGCTCTCCCTCCTGCACGACGAAGAGAGGTCCAAAGGCGACGACGAACACGACCGCCAACGCGGCGAGGACCAGTATGAGTATCGTGACTTTTTTCATCTGGAGGCCTCCTGAGTCGAGGATGTCTGGGTAATATTCTTTATGGGCAAGATGTTCTGAATGGATCGATCGATGAGATCTATGTTGTTCTCGCCTTTGAATATTTCCTCCATCATTTCATAGTAGAGGCGCTTTTTGGTCACCTCAGGCGCCTTGCGGTATTCTGCGTACACGGCGTCGAAGCGCGCGACATCGCCCTTGGCCACATTGATCCGTTCTGCGGCATAGCCCTGCGCCACCTCTATAGTCTGCTCAGCCTGTCCCTGGACCTTAGGAATTTCGGCGTTGTAGGCCTCACGTCCCTCGTTGATGAGACGGTTCATATCCTGGATTGCCTTGTTGACGTCCTCAAACGCAGCCTGGACTCCCTCGGGGGGTACGATGTTCTGAAGCTGCACCTGTGTCACCACAATGCCGAGGCCATACTTCGTGAAGAGCTCATTCATCAGCGTGACGGCTGCATCCTGAATGGTCTGTCGGTCCGGACCGATGACCCCAAGAATAGTCCGATCGCCTATCAGCATGTTGAGGACGGACTGCGACGTGTCTCGTATGGTCTTCTCTTTGTCGGTCACGTTGAAGAGCCATGCTTCAGGGTTGGCGATCCGATACTGAATGATCCATTCGACATCCACGATGTTGAGATCCCCCGTCAGCATCGTGGCCTCATTCGGGTATTTCTGACTCGAATACTGGGTAACGATCCCCGGCTTTATGGTGCGGAAACCAAAGGTTTCGGTCTGGATTACCTGTGTTTTGACAATATACGCCCTCTGGATACCAAAGGGCAGTTTGTAATGGAGGCCAGCCCCTAGCGTCTTTGTGTACTTGCCGAATGTCGTGATGACGGCCTTCTCCGTTTGATCCACGACAATAAAGCTTGTCGACAGGAAAACGATGACTCCTATCGCAAGCAGAATTATCAGCACAAGAGGCCACTTAACGTTGATCTTTGGCGGCTTTTTGAAAATAGTCGTGTTGGCCATGTCTTTTTCCCTCCTTACATTCTAATGCGTAAGCAGTCGCTCTATTCCTTGAAACATTATCCTCTCTAATTCTTCAGCGCCTACCCCGAAGAGGCGCATGGCCGCAGCGGAGAAATCCGCAGGCAGAGGATCGGTGATGGTCGATGGCAAGTCGTCGAATAAGGGAGTTTTAAAATATAGACAACAAGAGTGTAAGAAGTAATGAGAAATTATCGGTGTCCTTTGGCCGCCATATTTTGTGTCGCCCGCAAGGGGCATCCCATGAGCTGCGAACTGCGCTCGAATCTGGTGAGTGATGCCCGTGTGCAGCTCTACGAGCAAAAGACTGAGGCCGTCGTGGCGCTCCAAGGGGAATGCACAGAGGCTTGCAGTCCGCCCGCTTTTGTCGACAGTGCTCACACGGCGCCTCGGATCGCGCGATAGTGTGTCGCGGAAGAACACCGCTTGGCTGATTTCTCCATGCACAATGGCAACATAGAACTTTTTGATGTCTCGATTTCGAATCGCGGCCGTAAATTTCTCTGCGCCTGTCCGCGTCTTCGAGAACACGACGATTCCCGATGTATTTCTGTCGAGTCTGTGCAGGGGGCCTGGCGAAAAAGAGACCGAAGGAGAAAGTTCTCCGCGGAGGAGCCTGAGCGCATGTGCAGTGAGGCTTTCCTCTCCGTCATGCACGAGCATGCCCCGAGGTTTATGAAAGGCAAGCAGGTGTCTGTTCTGCCAGAGGACCTTCGGAGCTTCTTCGACCACAGGAGGGGTAAGACCTCCTCGGGAGGCAGAAGAGGACGAAGCCGCGGAGAGGCTTTCGGGCATTTTGTGATCACAAGAGGCCAACAAGGATTCGGGTAGGAATACCTGTACAATCTGACCTTTTCTCAGCCGGTCTTCAGGTCGTATCGGATGGTAGTCAACCTGAATACCACCTTGACGAAAAAGCCGATAAATCGTAGAGAGCGGCACATGGCGCAGGGCCTTCCTCATTATTCTGTCCGCCCGGCGGCCATCATCGTCCTCCCCCAGAAGCAATTCCCTTGTCGTATCCACACATTCAACATAATGTCTAAAGAAGACAGGGTCAACAAAAGCTTTTAATTTATTTTTAGGCTTGACAGACCGTGAGAGTTTTCGCACACTTTGACATGTGGAAACACCATCGCGTAGCCTTATATCGCTTCTCACCAACCCCATCTTTTTCTCCGCTGCACTGAGCATTTTCTCGGCCCAGATAATAAAAGCGATCCTGACCATATTGAAGCGCAGAAAACTTCAGGCAAAGGAAATTGCGTTCATCATGCTTTGGAAAACTGGTGGCATGCCCTCAAGTCACTCAGCGCTGGTCGTCTCGCTGTCGGCATCGATTGCCTTCGTCGAAGGTTTCAGCTCCCTGTTCATCCTGTCGTTTTTTTTGGGGCTCATTGTCATTCGGGACGCCCTCGGCGTGCGCAGGTCGGCAGGGCTTCAGTCCAAAGCGCTGAACCTTCTGGGCAGGCGCGTGGCAGAGCGCCTGGATATCCCATTTGTGCCCGTGAAGGAAATCCATGGGCACCGCTGGCAGGAAGTACTGGTGGGCTGCCTGCTCGGATTGGCTGTTTCCACGCTTGTATGTTGGCGCTTCATTTTCCATGCGGCGTCCTCTTCAATGTAAGAACATAATCGAGTAATATTGTCTGTCTGATCGATCGGACACCAGAGGAGCGGTTTCTTCCATGCAGAGCTTCAGAGTAGTAATAGGGATGTACAACAATCTCCCCTACAGCGCCTCCAATGCACTCTATGAACAAGAGTACCAGGGCGCATGGCGCCCCTTCCTCTCCGGGTTGTATAAGTTTCCTTCCATTAAGTCGATCATTCACTTCTCAGGTACAATTTTTTCGTGGCTGGAAGAAAACCACCCTGAATACATGTATCTTCTCACCGAAATGGTCCGCAGAGGCCAAATTGAACTGTTGGGCGGCGGATTTTATAATCCTCTTGCACCACTCATTAGTACGCAGGACATGACCGGCCAGGTGGAAGCTCTGAGCGCCTTCATCCGAAAGACGTTCGGAAAAAGACCTTCGGGCGCCTGGCTCTACGAGTATGCGTGGACGCCGTCCTTGCCCGCAATTCTGCAGAATTCAAAGATACAATACAGCTTTCTGCCGGCGCAGTGCTATATGGAGATGTATGCGGCCACCCCTTTTTCCCCTTCTTTTTTCGCCTCTGAAGATCATCGAAAGACCGTCTGTTTGTTCCCCGTCTTTGAGTCCCGAACCGGAGAGGGGGGCTTTGAGCCGTATGAGAAGACACTGATCAGGCTGCAGCAGGCTTATCCTCAGTACAACACCTATCTCATTATGGCCGACGGCTATGAAATTGCAGACACATGGGAGGACAGCGGGCTCGAATCCCCCGACGTGCTCTTCGAGCGGACATTCGCATGGTTTCAAAAGAACTGTCTGGAATACGATACCATCACGGCGGCCCAGCTCAACAAAACCGTTAAATCCACGAAAACGCTCTATGTCTCTCAATGTTATTCTGAGCGATACAGAAGCTATTGTCAGAACACCATCAGCAGGGTGTCGACGACCAGGCCGGAGTACATCCAACTTTCGAAACAATCTGTCCTCGATCATCCTCTTGTGTTCGCGCTCTATCAAAAACTCAATTTCGTATCCTCGATGACGGGGCTTTTCAGAGGCGACAAGTCAAGGAAAAAGGCTTCCATCGATGATATATGGAGAGCCCAATCCGGCGATTTGTACTGGGTTGGCCCTTCGGGAGGCATTTTGCTTCCTGAGGCGCGCCTCGCCGCCTATGCATCCCTCATCGACGCAGAGAAAATGATACGGCAGAACCGTTTCCATCATTATCTATCTTTTGACGACATCAATTTCGACGGCGTAAAAGAGGCCCTCTTTCAATCGTCCTCGTATACATGCTACCTTCAATCCGATACCGCGTCCGTGAGCGAGCTGGATTCATTAAAGACGGGCATAAACTATGCGTGCGGCTGGAACATGGCTCGACGTTCAACAGGATGTTTCAGGGACTCCATCGGCGAAGAGGGGAGTTTCGAGAAGGAACTGTTCCCGGAATCCGAGCCTTGGAATTTGATCGAAAACGCGAAAGAGGCCTTGACCGTTGGATTCAGTCGCGACTTCAGCGGAAAAATCTGCAATCAGTCGATATCTCTGAGTTGCAGGAAGAGCTACCACTTTGAACACGATTTTTTCAGCATCGACTATGAGCTTGTCAATAAAGGTACTCATGGGCTATCTTTTCGGTTCTGTACAGGATCTGAGATCATGGCGGCAGCTTCTGTCGATGATCATGAGGTGCGGGTCATCAGGCACAGAGAGCCCCAAATGCTGGATGTGCACGCCGCCTTTTCGGCCGATTCCATCGACTGCGTTGAGCTGTCAAAATCTCGAGGCACAGAAAAGTTGCTCATCCGCGCCGATAAGCCCTTCTCCTTGGAAGGGCACCCCAATATGGTGCAACGACAGCCTCATGCACACGCTGGTTCTGTCAGCGAGCTCAACGAATCGCTGATGTTTGAAGGTTTTTCGTTGAAATTGGGCTGGGATATTGAGCTTCCGCCAGAGGGAACGGCCTTTTTTTCTCTCTCGGTACACCTGGAACAGTAGCCTCTGCCGACGTGAGGGCAAATCCGTGAAAAGGGCTTGTGGATTGTATATGATTTTATTTAGAATTGGGTAAATACATATGGAAACGATAGAATTCCCCGAGACGCTCACAGGGCTTCACATTCATCTTGTGGGTGCGAAAGGTACCGGCATGACGGCCCTGGCAGAAATTCTGCACAGCAGGGGGGCACTGCTTACAGGCAGCGATGTGGCCGACGTATTCTACACCGACAGCATCCTTCATTCCCTTGATGTCAGACTTTTTGAGAATTTCGACGCTCAGCATGTGCCTGCAAACGCCGACCTGGTCATTTACTCAGCCGCATATTCACAGGATGCGAACCCAGAGCTTAAGACGGCCATACAGCGCCATATTCCCATTTTCAGTTATCCACAGGCCCTCGGCGCGCTTTCGCGCCACAGCAGATCCGCCGGCGTAGCAGGGGTGCACGGCAAAACGACGACGACCGCACTGGCTGGCATTCTTATGGAAGCGCTCTCGATGCCCGCCACCGTCCTTGCAGGATCGGCGATCTCAAATTTCAACAGCCGCTGTACGCTCATTCGGGGAGACGATTATTTCATCGCCGAAACGTGTGAATACCGCAAGCATTTTCTCAACTTCAAACCATCGTGGATCGTGCTCACCTCGGTGGAGAGCGACCATCAGGACTATTTTCCGACTTATGAGAGCATCAGAGATGCCTTTGTAGAGTATGTCCTCACGTTGCCCGAGGATGGCGTCCTCATCTTCTGCGCAGACCAGCCGGGTGCCGTCGAAGTGGCAGACATTGCCCTACAAAAGAGAAAAAATATAAGATTTGTAGAGTACGGCTTTTCGGCAAAAGGGAAATATAAAATCAGGGATTTTCAGCCAGAGGCGGGCACCAACACCTTTGCAGTGAGCGATGCGCCTGCCATCCTCCAGCTCCACGTGCCGGGTCGACACCTGGTGCTGGATGCCGTCGCCGCGATTGCGCTGGCCGATTCGATTTTCGAGGCACAGACATCGCGGGGCTTCGGCAGAGAGGAGTGGAACCGTATCGCCACGGCGCTCGCATCCTTCCGTGGTTCAAAACGTCGCAGCGAAATAATCGGCGAGTTCGAAGGTGTTCTGATTCTGGACGATTATGGCCACCATCCCACGGCAATACGGGCCACCATCGAGGGAATCAAAAAGTTTTGGCCGCACAGGCGCCTCGTGGTGGACTTCATGTCGCACACCTACACGAGGACAATCGCCCTGCAGGACGATTTTGTCGCCTCTCTGGATGGGGCAGACGCCGTTGTCATGCACAAGATATATTCCTCCGCGCGCGAGCAGCCCATTCCAGGATTCGACGGCAAAACGCTCTTCTGTAAGCTCTGCGAACGGAGAGTCGACCTTGTGCCGATAGGCCTTGAACCTATCACCGAAAATCTGGCGACACCAGGCCAAACCTCACATGGCAGAGCCTTAGACAGGGGTTTTGCCTTATACAGCGAAGAACCGCTGGATGCATGCGACATGCTGCTGGATATCCTTCGTCCGGGCGACATCTTCCTCACCATGGGGGCAGGAGATAACTGGAAATTAGGTAAGGCCATTGCAGACCAACTGAGGGCCCAGGAGCACCATCTATGAAGAGCATGACAGGCTTCGCACACCACACGATTTCAGAACATGGCATTCAGGGCATGATAACGCTGAAATCCTACAACAACCGCTTTTTGGACATTGCGGTGTCTCTTCCGCCCGCCGCGTCCGCCATTGAGCCATATGTGCGCGATTTTTTAGGATCTCGCATCGCGCGCGGCAAGATAGAATGCACGTTCAAACTCAAAAAAGTGGAAGTCTCTCTCGAAGATATTGCGCTTCACTTTCAATCTGCGAAGATGCTTTCGGAACAGCTGAGAAGCCTCGCCGAAGCATGTCAGATAGAAGATAGCCCCACACTCGACATTCTCACCCGTTTCCCAGGCATTGTCGAGATGAATATGGATATCGACGAAGCCGGTCTGTGGCAGATACTGTCGCCCGCACTGGAAGAGACGTGGCGCGAATTCGAGGAGAGCAGGGTGCGCGAAGGTGTTGCGACCGAGGCGAATATCATGCGCCAGTTGGAGAGGTTCCAGACGAAACTGGCAGAGATAGAGGCAAAAGCCGATACTCTCGAGCAATTGGTGCACGACCAGATCGTGGCCCGTTTTAAGGAACTGCTTGCAGAAGAGTACGACGAAAGCCGCGTGCTCCAAGAGGTCGCCGTGCAGCTCGTGAGGCTCACCATCAATGAAGAGATCGAGCGCCTCAAGGCCCACCTTGAGGCGTTTCGGTCCATGTCGGCCCAGCCCTGCTGCGGCAAAAAACTTGATTTTCTTTGTCAGGAGATGAACAGGGAAGTGAACACCATCGGCTCCAAAAACATGCTCGTGACAATTTCGCACGCAGTGGTCGAGATGAAGGACGCGCTCGAGAATATTCGAGAGCAGCTCAGAAATGTGGAGTAACCTGACGATGGGTATCATCGCTATATCGGGCAAGGCAGGCTGTGGCAACACCACGGTGCTCCATCTTGTTGCGGAGAAGCTTGGCTTTGAGCCTATAAATTACACTTTTCGCTCAATGGCCGCAGACATGGGCATACCGTTTGAAGAGCTTTTGAAAAGGGCACAGGAGAACCTTGAGTACGACCGCATGCTCGACGCACACCAGGCCATGCTCGCACGGAAGGGAAACACGGTCATCGGCTCAAGGCTCGCAATCTGGATGGTGCCGGAAGCAGACCTCAAGGTGTACCTCAAGGCGAGTCACGAGGTCCGCGTGCGGCGGATCCATGCGCGCGAAGGAGGAGACCTTGCGAGTATAGAACAGTTCACTCGAGAGAGGGACGCGAGGGACCGCAGCAGATATCTTACGCTTTACAACATCGATATCGATGACTTTTCCTGCGCCCATCTCGTAATCGATACCGAGCGCTGGTCGGCAGTGCAGATCGCACAGATCATTGCGGAAGCCTATACTGTGGCGAAGTGAGAGATCGGCAAGGGGACTCGGATGGAACAAAAGCATCACACGAAGGTGGCCTTTGTCACCGGCGCGACGAGCGGCCTCGGGCTCGCAATCGCGCGGTCTTTGGCTGGTGCGGGATACGCAGTCTATGGGGGAGGTAGGCGTCCTGCGCCCGCAGAGATGCCGTCGGACGTTACATACGTGCAGACCGACGTCACTTCCGACGTGTCGGTCAGAAAAAGTATAGACTATGTGCTTTCCGTCGCAGGCCGCGTAGACCTCCTCGTGTGCGCTGCGGGCTCCGGAATAAGCGGAGCAATAGAGGATGTCCCGATAGAGGAGGCGACATCGCAGCTCGACGTGAATTTTTTCGGGGTGGTGAGGGTGGTGCAGGCCCTCCTGCCATCCATGCGCCGACAAAGAGGCGGCAGAATCATCGTCATCGGTTCGATAGCGGGCAAGACAGGAATGCCGTTTCAGGCCTACTATTCTGCGAGCAAGTTTGCGCTCGAAGGATTTGTCGAGTCGCTGCGCTACGAGGTGAGCGCCTTCAATATAGAAGCGTGCATCGTGGAGCCTGGGGATTTCAGGACAGGCTTTACGGGAGCGAGAAAGAAAATCATACCTGAAGCCAGCGCGTATCGTGAGAAGTTCGAAAGCGTCATCGCGGTGCAGGAGCACGATGAAACGCATGGTGCAGATCCTGTGATCGCGGCCAGAAGAATCGTACAGCTCGCCGACGCTCGCCATCTTCCTGCCCGGATCACCGTGGGGCCACTCTTTGAGCGTTTTGCAGTCTGGGTGCGCCGCGTTATACCCGACAAATGGTTCGAAGCTTTTTACAGAATCTACTACAGGCTCTAGGCCTCGAGCTTTTTCACCGTCTGCGCTATGATAGTGTATAGTTTCAGAAACGAACAATGCGAGAGGAGTGGCGTATGCATGCTGAACCAAAGATAGAGATAAAGCCTTTTGGGATCCTTTCGGAGGGAGACGAGGTCCTGCTGTTCGTGCTGAAGGCGGGTGACTTTCGTGCGGCATTCTCCAACTGGGGGGCGACATGGACAAGCTTTCTCATGCCCGATACAAAGGGGCAGCGTCATGACATCATCCTCGGCTTTTCGACACTCTCAGGCTACCTGGGCAAGCATCCGTACTTTGGCTCAACCGTGGGACGCTTTGCGAACAGAATCCGAGGAGCGAAATTCAGCGTGGACGGCAGGGAATACCGCCTCTTCGCCAACAACGGTCCCAATCATCTGCATGGCGGCCGCCGTGGCTTTGACAAATATCTCTGGAATTATGAAGTATCTACGCTCAACGGGGAGCCTGCCGTCAAATTTTTCAGGACGAGCCAAGACGGCGAAGAGGGCTATCCGGGGACAGTGTCTGCAGAGGTGACCGTCAGCCTGTCCGAATCGGGGTCCTTGAGGCTGAAGTACCTGGCCACCACAGATGCGAAGACTCCCGTCAACCTCACGAACCACGCGTACTTCAACCTCGCCGGGGAAGGGAATGGCCTGATTCTCGATCACGAACTGCAGATGCGCGCGAACTTCTATCTGCCTGTGGATCAGGAGCTCATTCCTACGGGGAGTAAAGCGCCGGTCGACGGAACGGCCATGGACTTCAGGCGTGCAAAGGCCATAGGAAGGGACATTGCCCAGGCGGGGGGCGGCTACGATTTTTGCTACGTCATCGATCCTGAGTGCTTGCCCCTGAAGCCTTTTGCCACAGTGCGCGAACATAGTTCGGGACGGAGTATGACGGTCGCCACAACCTTGCCAGCCGTCCAGTTCTATACGGGGAACAACCTCGCGGGCATTGTGGGGAAACGTGGCTCAATATACGACAGATATGCAGGATTCTGTCTTGAGACTGAGATGTACCCCGATTCTCCGAATCGTCAAGAATTCCCTTCTCCCTTTCTTATGCCCGGAGAAAAGTGGGAGCATGAAACAGTATATTCATTTAGTGTAAATAAATAACCAGGAGAAGAATTATGCTTGAAGACCTGTCAAAACCCATTCACGACCTGAAAGAGGAAATCCTTGAAATCTGGGGGCGTCTTTGACGCCTCTGCAATTGAAGAGAGGATACGCGCAAAGGAAGCGCTGACCGGCGATGCCGATTTTTGGTCGGACCAGAAAAAAGCCCGAAAGATTCTCAGTGAAATAAAAACCCTCCAGGAACGCCTTGAAACCTGGAGAAAATTGCACGACGACATTCTCTCGTTGGAAGAGATGTACGAGCTTGTCCGTGAAGAAGACCATCAGGATATGGAGGGCGACTTGCGCGCGAGCCTTGAGGATATTCAAGGTCGCTTCGACAAAGCGTTGGTCATCGAGCTCTTGTCCGGCGAAGCAGACAGAAACGACGCCTTTTTGACCATCCACGCGGGTTCTGGCGGCACCGAGGCCTGCGACTGGGCCAGCATGCTGTACAGGATGTATCTCCGCTGGGCCGAACGCCATGATTTCAGCGTCGAAACCATCGATTTTCTTGAGGCGGAGGGTGGAATCAAGTCGGTGACTCTTCAGATATCCGGGGAATATGCGTATGGCTATCTGAAGGGAGAGACTGGCGTCCACAGGCTCGTGAGGATATCTCCCTTCGATGCGAACGCAAGGCGCCACACGTCCTTCGCCTCAGTATCCGTGATGCCGGTCTTGGACGAATCGATAGAAATCGATATCCGGCCTGAGGATATCCGTATTGACACCTACCGCGCAGGTGGTGCCGGCGGGCAGAAGGTCAACAAGACCGACTCGGCGGTGAGGATAACCCACCTCGCCACGGGCATCGTCGTCACCTGTCAGAACGAGCGCAGCCAATATAAAAACAAAGATGTGGCGATGAGTGTTCTCAAATCGAGGCTGTATGAATATTATAAGGCTGAGCGTGACAAGGAGACGGCAAAGTTCGCAGGGGAAAAGAAAGAGATTGCCTGGGGCTCCCAGATTCGATCCTATGTGTTTCAACCCTACACGATGGTCAAAGACCATCGGAATAAATTCTCGGTCGGAAATGTGCAGGCTGTGATGGACGGCGACATCGATCCGTTTATCGAGGCGTATCTGCACTGGCAATGGAAGGGCGGAACCGCCGCCGAAGAGGAAGATGAAGATATCTGACCAGTGGGCCATGGGGCTGCTCATTTTCGTTCTGATTTCATTGTCGATAGGGCATGCCGTGGCTCAGAGCGCCTCGACCGTCTCGAGCGGCGTCAGCAGCGTCGCGGTCTGCGTGCCTCTGAAAACCGATGAAATGGTGCTTTCTCGGCTGTCATCTTCAGCGTCTGGCTCTGGTGCCGACCCAAAGCTGTGGTGGAGCCTCATCGGAGAGATGCTTGCGCGACCGCAGACGCTCTCCAACGGGGGCCCGTACCCTGAGGCGGTCAGCCTCGCACGACTGATGGAAGCATCGCTTTCTTCGGCTACAAACCTCGCCACAATACGCTCCATCGACATCGATGCTCTGAAAGCGATGCAGACAGAAAACGTCGAAACATCCATATTGCAGGCAAAGGCGCTCCAGAATGTCGATGCAGCAGTGCTTATGCTGTATACGGTCCATGACTCCACCGTCCAGTTTGGAGCGCTTTTTTTGACAAAAACAGGGGAGGGGGCTTCCTACTTCTCAGGTGCCTTGTCGATCTTCGGGCTTGCGGAGGGGACACGAGAAGCGGTCAATGCCTTTGTCGCGAAGAATATCTTGGTGCCAAAGGCGCAAGCCTCCCAGGGCTCGCTGGCATCGGGAGAAGCTTCGTCTGTGCCTTCAACGTTGCCCGTCATCGAGCCATGGAAAGATAGGTCAAAGTACGAGCAGGCAAACGCAAGGTTTCAGTTTTCAATCGGAGGCGTCGCGATCGGCCTGTCGGCCTCCATGGTGTCGTTTGGCCTCTGGCAGGCCTATCAGGAGGCCGCTTACAGAAACACTGCCTTCGAAGGCGCGGTAACTGCTTCAGCTATAGCGACGGGAGCCTGCGTGGCAGTGACCGCCGCTTTTCTCACGTCTGCCATATGGAACGTGGTCCTGATGTTGCAGGCGTCCCACTGATGCCGCAGATGAAAATGGAGAGACTATGAAGTTTTCCGAAAGAATCAAAATGCTGTTCCGTCGCAACCTGTTGACCGATGAAGTATTCGAAGATCTCGCCGATTTGCTGATTGAGGGTGATATCGGAGCATCGCTCGCGTTTGAGCTCGTGGAGGCGCTCAAGTCTTCCTGCAGGAAGGAAGGCATTTCGACCACTGAAGATGCAAAGAAAAAACTGAAAGAACTTTTGCGCCACCACATTAAGACGGCGAAGTTCGAGCTTGCTCCCGACAGGCTGAATGTCGTCCTCATGCTGGGAGTGAATGGTGTGGGCAAAACGACGAGCTGCGCCAAACTGGCCTCGTGGGTCCAGAAGACTAGGCCTGGACGCCCCGTCGTCCTCGCGGCGGGCGACACTTTCCGCGCTGCGGCGATCGAGCAACTCAAGATTCACGGCGAGAGACTCGGCGTGCGCGTCGTGGCACAGCAGCACGGCGCCGACCCAGGGGCAGTGCTGTGGGATGCCATCGACGCCGCCAGGACCGGGAACGCCCAACTTGTCATCGCGGACACTGCCGGCCGCATGCACACTCGTGCTGACCTCCTCAAAGAGCTTGAAAAGCTCGACCGGGTGGTGAAGCAGAAGGCCGGCGAGGTCGACTACCGCAAACTCCTGGTCCTCGACGCCACGACAGGTCAGAACGCCATGCGACAGGCGGAGATCTTTCACGGAGCCGTGAACGTCGACGGCGTCGTCATGACGAAATACGATTCTACCTCGAAAGGAGGTATGATTATTGCCGTGAGCCGGCAATTCGGCCTTCCGACGCTATTCTTGGGCACAGGCGAAAAGTATGAAAATTTCGTTCCCTTCGATCCTGAGGCCTACCTCGACGATTTTGTCGGTGAATAGGACAAGACCATCATGGCCGCAAACGAACAGTCCCACAATCATCAAAGGGACACAAAATTGCTACCCCTCCTCCACATTGCATTCCGATGGTCGATGACGAGAAAAAAAACCGCACATCAGACGGGCTTACGCTTCGCCACCCTCGGCATCGCCGCAGGCATTGTGGCCCTCATTGTGGTCATGAGCGTCATGAATGGATTTCAGAGACAGTACATCGACTCACTTTTGGAGACGACGAGCTTTCATGTCAGGGTAAAAGCCGAGGATTCGCATATTTCGGCACTGTCCCAGTCGCTGCGACAGAATCCCCTCGTCCGGTCGGTGACCCCCTTCGTGGAGACAAACCTCCTCGCCGAAGGTCCGGAAAACCACCAGAGCATCCTGCGCGTCATGTGGGTAGGGCCGCAGGACCTCGCCGCGGATGCAGGCTTCTGCAAGGCGCTGCACCTTTCTCCCACCATGGCAGAGGAGAGCCTTGCAGGCGGAATTCTGCTCGGGTCCGAGGCAGCGCGTCTCTTGGGGGCATATAAGGGGGTGGGGCTTACCATGCGAGGAGCGCTCGTGAGCCTCGACGAGGGCATACAACAGTATGCGATCGATGCGCCGGTGTCCAGGCTGTTTCGCTCAGGATACTACGACCTTGATGCGGGGCTTGCGATTGTCTCGCGCGAAAAAATCGCGAGCATTCCGTGCGCCCCAGGCCCCACTGTACTAGGAGTAAAGCTGAAAAGGCCGGAACAGGTGGATGCGCTTGTCGAGACGCTTTCCCACGAAGAAGGGGTAGAGAACGTCGAGTCGTGGCGCGATTACAACCGCAGCTTTTTCAGCGCGCTCCGCACCGAAAAAATAGTGATGTTCCTGCTCGTCAGCATCATCTTTGCGGTTGTGGGCATCAATATTCATTATTCAATGCGCCGCACTATCGCTAGAAAAGCGAGAGATCTCGCCATATTATCGGCGTTCGGCACAAGCCAGCGGTCTATCTCCACGATCTTCGTGCTCGAAGGGCTTGTCGTCGGCATCGTAGGGGCCCTGCTTGGAATCGCGGTCGGCATCCCCGTCGCTCAGAATGCCGACCGCATCATAAACGGCGCCATCGCGCTGCTTGAAGTTTTCGCCTCGCTCTTGTACCACATTGGCATTGTGAAGAGCGTTCCCGACCTTAGACTTTTTTCTCCGACTGTCTTCTACACCGAAGGGATCCCTTCGAGAGTTCTCGCTTCGGACATAAGTCTGATCGCGGCATTTGCGGTCATTTTCCCTGCCGTGGCGATCTATCTTGCATACCGGCGTTTCAGAGACGCTTCTCCTCTGGAGGTTCTGCGCAGTGAATGACCTCATAATCGAGTGCAGGGCACTCACGAAAACCTTCTCTTCCGGCGCCGAAGTATTGCATATTCTGGAACGTGCGGACTTTTCGCTGGAAAAAGGCAAGATCTGCACGATTCTTGGACCGAGCGGCTCTGGCAAGAGCACCTTCTTGGCCATTTTGGGCAGTCTGGAGCGCTTTGACTCGGGCAGCGTGCGCGTCGACGGCTACGAACTGCAAACCTTGCCGGAGAAATCCCTTTCTGTCTTCAGGCGCAGCGTCGTCGGTTTTGTGTTTCAGTTTCACTTTCTCCTCAATGATTTCAGTGCGCTCGAAAATGTAGCCCTGCCAGGCTACATGGCTGGACTACCCCGCAAGGAAGCATGGAAGAGGGCGCAAGAGCTGCTCGACATGGTGGGGCTTATACATCGCTCACATCATTATCCCTCTCAGCTCTCCGGAGGAGAGCGACAAAAAGTCGCGATCGCAAGGGCCCTCATCAACGAGCCGTCGGTCGTGCTCGCCGATGAACCAACCGGCAATCTCGACGCCGCAAGCTCGAAGGAGCTGCGATTGCTGCTGCAGCGTCTTCCTCAGGTTGCAAAGACGACGCTCGTGCTCGTGACGCACGACTCTGAGCTTGCAAGAATCGGCGACACCTCTTTCCTCCTCAAGGAAGGGCATTTCGAATGCATACGATAAAGGCGCGTCGTCTACAACCTCTTGTTTTCCTTGGGGTGCGCTTCCTTTTTGGAAAACCGCTCAGTGATCCGAAAGCCCCTGCGCATCGAGGAAGGCACAGCCCATTTTGGGGGGCGGTGCTTGGAATCAGCGTGAGTATTGTGCCCCTCTACATCGTGCTCTTTGTGTCAAACGGCATGATTCAGGGAATCACCGACCGCTACCTCGAGACGAAGACGAGCCACCTCCAGTTGGGCCTGCCTTTTGCCCTGTCTGACCAAACAAGGAATAAACTTCGGCAGGATATCCTGAGGCTGAAAGGCGTCGTGTCCGCATCGTTCGAAGTGGATGGCATTGGTCTTGCCGCGTCCCCCGGAGGCTCGGCTTCGGCCCAGGTGAGGGGCCTGGATCGGTCCGTGTTAGCGGATGCGGGCTTTAAAAAATTCATCCGAGTAGACGACGGTGCTATCTTCCCCGATAAGCACAATGAGGCTGTGCTTGGCCGCTATCTGGCGAAGTCTCTGGGTGTCGGTGTCGGGGATACTGTTACCCTCATCACGCTCCGCGAAGCCCGTGAAGGGCATATCTTGCCCAAACTCAGTATTTTCCGCGTTGCAGGCATTGTTTCGAGCGGCTATCGTGAACTGGACGCGAATTGGTTCATCGTTCAGTCGGGAACTGCGCTGCGCCTTCTAGATCCTTCGACGGCCTATGCTTTTATTGGCATAAAGACTGCCGATCCGTATGGCTCTGCGTTGAACACCCTTGCCTCCAAAATTAAGGACCTGCTTGTGCAGCCTGACTTTTCAGATATACCCGGGTTCGGCCTCCGCACATGGAGGGACATCGAGCGTGGCCTGTTCGCGTCGTTTTCCAGCACAAAATCGGTCCTCATTCTCATCATGGCGATTGCCATTGTCGTCGCCGCCGTCAATCTCGGCTCGGCCCTCACCACCTATGTCATCGAGCATAGGACAGAGATTGCGGTTCTGAGGGCATGTGGGGTTTCCTCACAACAGACCGCATCGATCTTTCTGCTGGGAGGAGCGGCGACAGGCGCCCTGGGGTGTATCGCTGGCAGCGCGGTCGGAATTTTTATTTCTTTGTATATAAATCAAATAATCGGCGGAATTCAGGCAGCGATAAACTTCGTTGCAAGGCTGCTGACCCCGGCTTCACATCCGATAACCCTGCTCAACCCCGATTATTATCTCGAACATATACCTATCTCCATCAATTGGCAGTACAGTATCCTAATTGTGGGTACAGGAATTATAGTGAGCGTGCTCGTATCTTTTTTTCCAGCAAATAAATCCTCGCACATAGCTCCTGCCGAGCTCATACGCCACGGACAGTGACGCAAAAAGCGTCCGGAAGGGTGCAGAAATTTCAATCATGTGATACAATTTGCGCGTCATAATAGAGGATGGAGGAACACATAGCATGGCGAAACGACAGTCCCGTACCGAGGAAGAATCCGAACAGACCGAAAGCGGCCTTTCAATTTCAAGGCAGGAGAAGGTCGATCCCCAACTCCAGCGGGAACGCGAAGAGAAGTTGAAAGCTCTGGAAGCGGCGCGATTACAGATCGAAAAACAGTTCGGTCAGGGCGCCCTCATGAAGCTGGGTGCCCATACGATTGCCCATGGGATCGATGTCATCTCTTCCGGTTCGATCCTGCTCGATGAAGCCCTCGGTATTGGCGGCTACCCCCGGGGGAGGATCATTGAGATATATGGTCCAGAATCCTCGGGAAAGACGACCTTGGCCCTGCACGCGATCGCCGAGGCCCAGAAGAGAGGCGGCATCGCCGCATTCATCGATGCCGAACATGCGTTGGATCCCGTCTATGCCAGAAATCTCGGCGTCGACACCGAGGAACTCTATATCTCGCAGCCCGACAATGGAGAGCAGGCCTTGGACATCGCGGAGTCACTCATTCGCTCCGGCGCCGTCGACGTCATCGTCATAGACTCCGTGGCCGCGCTCACACCGCAGGCAGAAATCGAGGGCGAGATGGGCGACTCCCACGTTGGGCTGCAGGCCCGACTCATGAGCCAAGCGCTGCGCAAGCTCGCAGGGACGCTCTCAAAGAGCAAGACTATCCTGATATTCATCAACCAAATACGGATGAAGATCGGCATTATGTTCGGCAACCCCGAGACGACCACGGGAGGCAATGCCCTCAAGTTCTACGCATCGGTCAGGCTGGAAGTCCGACGGGTCGAGACGATTGAGGGGGGCCAGGACGAAGAGGCGATCGGTAACAAGGTGCGTGTGAAAGTCGTCAAGAATAAGGTCGCCCCACCGTTCCGCAAGGCGGAACTTGAAATCATCTTTGGGAAAGGCATCTCCTGGAGTGCCTCCCTCCTGGATGCGGCCGTCAAGTGCAACGTAATAGAAAAGAAAGGGGCATGGTACACCTGCGGAGGCGAGAAGATAGGGCAGGGCAGGGAAAACGCCAAAGCATATCTGGAGCAGAATCCGGAGGCGGCAAAGCGAATCGAGGCACAGGTGAGGGATATTCTCTTCAACCCCGACAAATCCAAAGTCGCAGAGACAACGACAGAACAGGATGAAGGGAGTAAGGATATCGGCGCAGCCTCATTTGCGGAAAAATCTGCCGTGGAGACATCTTCCCAGAACAAATCTGATTCTGATGATGCAAAAATCAGGGCGGAAGATTTGTTTTGATCTCTCTGCAAGGGACGGGCTTTGCCCTGATGCATCGAACATCGAGGTAGTGTGATTTGATGGAAAAGGTCTGGCTGGGGCTGGGTTCAAACAGAGGGGAGTCCCCCGCCATTCTGAGAGCGGCAGTGGACAATCTTGGGGCTTTTTTGTCGGAATGTCGGTATTCTGGCCTCTGGCGCTCCCGCGCACGCTACTATGAAGATCAGGAAGATTTTTTTAACATGGCAGTGAGCGGGATGACCGACCTCAGCCCGAGAGAGCTCCTCGACAAAATCCATGAAGTCGAAGCCCGGTTTGGCAGAAACAGAAGCGCAGAAATCCCGAAAGGCCCCCGCACGCTTGACATAGATATTCTTTTGTATGGAAACAAGATAATTACAGAGCCAGACCTGATCATTCCTCATCCAGGACTCGCTGAAAGGAAATTTGCCCTCCTGCCTCTTCTTGAACTCGATTACGATCTGCGCCATCCAGGATTGGACATTGCAATCCGGCACCTTGCGGCCGCTCTCCCACCTCAAGGTATTTACCCGGTCAACGACAGTCGATATGATGGGCCATACTCAGAATGATGCAAGAATTCGACGCGGATTCCACCAATGAGCAGGTCGTCGACTTCCCGAACGGACGAACCTTTCGCCTGCGCGATTTCGAAGGCCCCCTGGACCTTTTGCTCTATTTGATAAAAAAGAATGAGATGAACATCTACGACATTCATCTCTCGAGCATCACGGAGCAGTTTCTTGAATGCCTAAATAGCGACCCTTCAGCCAGCCTCGACGAAGTATCTGAATTCTATCAGATGGCGGCGACGCTCCTCTACATCAAATCGAGGAGCCTACTGCCTCATTCAGACAATGATCTTGAAGAGATCGACGATCCAAGGAGAACATTGATCGACCAACTTATCGAATATCACCGCTTTAAGAAACTTTCAGAACTTATGGAACAGCGCGAAATGGAGATCGAGTGGTTCGTCGAGAGATCGGCGTCGCAGCGCCCCTTGCCCTTTGGCGAGGACCCTGAGGATGATTCCTGGATACCTGCAGATTCGTGGGACCTCCTCAGGACCTTCGCTTCGATGATCCGCCACTTCAATTCGGAGCGGATCATCGACCTTTACGAAGAAGTGAGCATCAACGAGAAAATCGTGCTCATCAACGAGCTCTTGACCAAGAAGGGCCGTTTTCGCTTTGATGATCTGATCGGCAAGCACGCCTCGGCGCTGGACCTGGCATGCGCCTTCCTGGCCGTCCTTGACTCGACAAAGAACAGGATAATCCGGATTCGCCAGCACAGGCTTTTTGGCGATATTCTCATAATTCCATACGCCACGGGTGGAGCCCCTCATGAATGAAGAGCTAGATCGCGACGCAGCGCTCATTGGTGCGATCCTTTTTCTTGAGAATGAGCCTATATCTGAAGAGAAGCTCGCAACATTGTCGGGTTTTCCCAAAGAGCAGGTGTCGCTCCTTCTGCAGCGGCTCTGCACGGAGTTCGACCAGCCGGTGCACGGCTTCGCGCCGGTGCGGAGCGCCGGCGGCTGGGTTCTCGCCCCGAAACTGTTGTTGTGGGACAAGCTCAAGGACCATTACGGCAAGAAAAACGAGATGAGATTGTCGCGTGCCGCGATGGAGACGCTCGCCATCATTGCATATTCCCAACCCATCACGCGCGCGGAGATCGAGGCCATACGAGGCGTCAACGTCGATGCCATGATTCGCCTCCTCGTGGCCAAAAATCTCATCACAGAGGTCGGCAAACGCGACGCCCCCGGCAGACCAATGCAGTACGGCACCACCAAAGAGTTTTTAAAGTACTTTAAATTAGAATCGATCGAAGACCTCCCCAAGTTGGATGAAATAGAAAACGCACGATTTTCAAAACCGGAGACGCCCGAAGGATGAAGACGTCCGAAGACAAGCCAATTCGTCTGCACGTGTTTCTCGCCTCAGCCGGCATTGCATCTCGACGGGCCTGCGAAGAGATGATCCGGCAGGGGAGAGTACTCGTCGACGGCAAAACTGCCACCATTGGGCAAAAAATATATGGCATTGAAACAATAGAGGTGGATGGACGTCCTGTCGAAATCTCCGCTCAACGATCTTTTCGCTACATCCTCCTCAATAAGCCCAAAGGATACCTCTCTTCCGTGAGAGATCCAGAGGGCCGCCCCTGTGCGATCGATCTCATCGCAAAGGGCGTAAAAGAGCGACTCTACAATGTCGGAAGGCTCGATCAGTGGTCGAGCGGTCTTTTGCTCTTTACCAACGACGGAGAACTGGCCTCGAGGCTCATGCACCCTTCGAGCGAGGTGGAAAAAGAGTATCTGGTGCAAACCGATGCACCTCTCCCAGAGAGCTTTGCCCAGAACTTCGTCCGGGGCATTCTCTGTGAGGGCATTCGGTATCGTGCCCGCGCCGTGCGCCTTCTGGCGCCAGATAAGGCACTGATAGTGCTCATCGAGGGGAAAAACCGGGAGATACGCCGAGTGTTGGAACACTTTGGCCTGCGCGCGATGTCCCTGGAACGCATCAGGATAGGGCCTGTTAAGGATGCCAGCCTGGCGCCAGGACAGTGGAGAGACTTAACTGAGGAAGAAGTGCGTGCACTCAAGCGCATCGCCAATCCTGAAAACGACCACAGGAATAAAGGAAAACAAAGATGAAGGTAGCGATCGATGGACCGGCCGGGGGAGGCAAATCGACGATTGCGCGGATGATTGCAGAGAATTTTGGATTTTTGTATATCAACTCCGGCAACCTCTACCGTGCGGTGACATATCTGGCCCTGCAAGAAGATGTCTGTTGGCAAGACAGCCAGGCTATGATTGCGCTTGTACAGCGGCACCACTTCGATTACCGACCCGACGGCGCGGTTGAGGTCGATGGCAAGCTCTTAGCAGGAGAGCTGCGCAGTCCACAGGTCGATGCAATCGTCTCACAGGTTTCGGCAATCCCAGAAATCCGCGCTCAAGTCAACTCGATTATCCGGTCTATCTCCGAAGGAAAAGATGTTGTAAGCGAAGGCCGCGACATCACCACGGTCGTCTTCCCCGATGCGGAGATAAAACTCTATCTTGATGCCTCTGCAGAGATCAGGGCGGAGCGGCGCTTCAGAGAACGACTTGCCCAGAAGGTCTCGGATATCCCTCCTCGCATTGAGGATATACGGAAGAACATAGAAATGCGAGACGCCCTCGATGCACAGAAAACCGTCGGAGCGCTTAAAATTGCACAAGATGCCATATATTTGGACACTTCAGACTTGACCATACAGCAAGTTTATGAGAAAGTATACAAAATTTTAAGGGCAAGGATTGCACATGGCAGAAAATAAGGAAGTGGAAATGGACGTTCATGAGCCCTCCCGGGACGATATCCAGACACAATTGCAGGAGCAGTACCTCAAGTCGCTTGAGGGGCTGGAGGAGGGAGACTTAATCGATGGCAAGGTCGTGCAGGTTGCGGGAGACACGGTCTTCATCGATGTCGGATACAAGTCCGAAGGCAAGTTGAATCTGCTTGAGTTCGGCGACACACCGCCAAAGGCAGGCGATATTGTCAAGGTAATCTTGATCCGCAAAGAGACTCATTCCGGCGACATCGTGATATCCAAGAAAAAAGCCGACGAAAAGCTTTTTTGGAAATCAATAGCAAACGCATTCAAGGATCACCTTCCGGTTCCAGGCACCATCACAAAGGAAGTGAAGGGTGGCTTTGAGGTGGATCTCGGCCATGGACTTTCGGGATTTTTGCCGCTGAGCAAGGCCGACGTCCAGCGGGTGGAAAAGAGTGCGACGCTGATTGGTCTCCACGCCGATTTCTACCTTGAACGGCTGTATTCCGATAAAAAGATCAACATCATCCTCAACAGGCGCAAGCTCATGGAGGAAGAAATCGAGCGGCGCCGCGAGGCCTTCTTTCAGAACACGCAGATTGGCGACACGGTAAAAGGTACCGTCAAGAGCTTCACCAGTTTTGGTGCCTTTATCGACCTGGGCGGCTTCGATGGGCTTCTGCACATCAACGACATGAGCTGGGGCCACGTGACCCGTCCTAAAGACTTCGTCCGCAAGGGCCAGGAGATCGAGCTCAAGGTCATTCGGCTCGACCCCGAAGAAAAACGGATCAACCTATCGCTCAAGCACTTTACGCCGGACCCGTGGAACAGCTTTGAAGAGAAATATCATGTCGGCGATGTTGTAAAAGGTAAAGTGACCAAGCTGACGGATTACGGCGCCTTCATCGAAGTGGAAGAGGGTATCGAAGGCCTTGCCCACATCTCCGAATTTTCGTGGGTGAAAAAAATCCGTAAACCTGAGGATATGCTGAAGGCCGGCGATGTCGTCGACTGCATGATCCTCGGATACGATATCCCTGCAGGGAAGGTCTCGCTCGGCCTCAAGCAAGTACAGCCGAATCCATGGGACACCATCGACGAGCGGTACCCCGTCGGCACAAGGCTCAAGAGAAAGATCGTCAAGGTCACCAACGCCGGTGCCTTCATCGAAATGGAAGAAGGTATCGACGGTTTTCTGCACATCGACGACTATTCCTGGACTCAGAAAATCAAGAACCCCTCCTCCGTGCTCCATGAAGGTGATGAGATCGACGTCATCGTGCTCGAGAGCAACCCAGAGGAGCGCAACATCCGTCTCGGCGTGAAACAGCTGAGCGAAGACCCTTGGCGCTCCTTCGCCAAGACTTACAGGCCAGGCTCGATCGTCGAAGGGACTGTCTCATCGGTGACCGATTTCGGCGTATTCGTCAAGGTGCCTGGAGATATTGAGGGCCTTATTAAAAAACAAGACCTCGTTTCCGACCGAAGCGAGTCCTACGACGATGCCCTCAAGAAATATCAGCCAGGCATGCAGGTCAAGGCGGTCATCACCGACCTCAATGCCGATCGGCAGAAGCTTGGTCTCTCCATCAGGGATCTCGTCCAGAGAGAGGAGCGAGAAGAGATTTCCCGATTCATTCAAGAAGATGAAGGCGAAGCTGGCTATACGCTTGGCGACCTTCTCAAGGCAAAGGATGAAGAGAGCGACTGAGCTGCAGGCCCGGTCCTCAGTGTGAAAGTGATGGTTTCAGCGATTGATTCGGAGAAGTTCCGAACGTTGATCGATATCAACGCGCGGCTCAACTCCAGTTACACGGATTTCCGTTCGTTGCTGAAGACGATCGTGGAGTCGGCGGCGAGGCTTGTCGGTGCGGAAGCGGCAAGCCTCGCGCTCTTTGATGCGCCGACCAACACGCTCAGATTTGAAATTGCACTCGGCCCCCGGGGTCCGGAGCTCCAAGGGAAAATGATTCCTGCGTCGGAAGGCATTGCCGGGTGGGTATTTCAGAACAGCCGTTCCATCATCGTCAACGACGCCATCCACGATCCCAGGTTCTCGCCGGCAGTGTCAAAGGAAATCTCCTACACCACGACTTCAATTCTTGCGGTCCCGTTGAAAGTCAGGGACAAGACCGAGGGCGTCATCGAGCTCATCAACAAGACCTCCCGCGGCCTGTTCGTCAGCGACGACCTCGAGTGGGCGGAACTGTTTGCCGTGCAGGCTGGCATCGCCTTCGATAACGCGAGACAGTACGAGCGGACCGAGCACGAGCTCGCCTACCTTCAGCATAAAGTACAGGAAGACCAGGGTTGGCACCCTCTCATCTTCTCCTCGAAGGTGATGCAGGAGCGCCTCGAGCTCGTCAAACGGGTCGCCCCAAGCGATGCCTCTGTGCTTATTCTGGGCGAGAGCGGTGTGGGAAAAGAACTGATTGCCGAACAGCTGCACCTCAACTCGCGAAGAAGCCAAAAGCCCTTTATTCGCGTCAACTGCGCCGCGCTGCCGGAAAGCCTGCTCGAGAGCGAACTCTTCGGTCACGTCAAGGGGGCCTTCACCGACGCCATACGCGATAGGGAAGGGCGTTTCGAGGCCGCCGACGGCGGGACGATATTCCTCGACGAGATCGCAGAACTTCCTTTGAAGCTGCAGGCTAAGCTTCTTCGAGTCATTCAGCAGAAGAGCTTTGAGAGGATAGGCTCAAACGAGACCATCAGGGTAGATGTCAGAATCGTCGCGGCGACCAACAGAGATATCGAGAAGCTCGTACAGAATCAGGAGTTCAGGAGTGACCTCTATTACCGTCTGAATGTCCTACCGATTCAGATACCTCCTCTACGGGAGCGTCTAGAGGACATCCCTACCCTGGCCGAGCACTTTCTGACGAAATATGCGAGGGAGACGAACCGAGGGCTCCTCCGTTTCTCGGATTCCGCGCTGGAACTCATGCTGGGCTACAGCTGGCCTGGAAACGTCAGAGAGCTGGAGAATGCCGTGGAGAGGGCGGTCCTCATCTCCAAGGGGACGATCATCACTGCGGAAGACCTCATGATAGGGAAAAAACTAGCCTCCGGGAACGAGCGGTTTGAGGGCAAAGAGCTGAAAGAAGCAATTACTTTATTCAAAAGCAATTATATACGAGCAGCCCTCGAGCAAAACCGATGGAATCAGACCGAGACTGCCCGATGTCTGAAGATACAGAGGACCTACTTGTCACGATTGATAAAAGAGCTCAATATTCTGCAGAGTAAGGAGTAACGTGTGAATCAACAGGAAAAGCAGCCGCAGAAGGATAGGGATGCCCCTACAACGACCGAAAAGAAGACTTTTTCTGAAAAATTGGCCGATTTCATCAGCATGCACCGGATGCTGATCATCGGCATCGGTGTTGCTGTCGTCGTGGCGATTGCGGCGGTCGGCGTCTACACCGTGGTCTCGGGGAACATCGCTTCGGCATCTGGCAGGGCCATGGACCTCGCAGATCAGAAGTTCCAAACCTGGTCTCAGGAAACGGACGAACAGAAGAAGGCGGACGCGGAGAAATCCCTCATCGCCGATCTGGACTCAATCGCGAAGAAGTGGCCGAGGACCCTTGCCGCCCAGCGCGCGCTCCTCAAAAAAAGTACCATTCTGAGCCAAAAGAAGGACTATGCGGAGGCCGAGAAAACGGCACTCGACGCCTTTGCGAGAAACAAGAAATCCTATGTGGCGCCCGTGGCGCTCCAGCTCGCAGCGGTTGCGGCGGAGGAGGCCGGGAACACCGACACCGCCATCGCGCACTATACCGCCCTCACCAAGGATTATCTCAAGACCAGCCCTGTAGTTCCTTCGGCGCTCTTCAATCTCGGCCGCCTGCAGGAGGACAAAAAAGACTATAAGGCCGCCCTGGCAAGTTACAATCAGCTCGTGTCGTCCTTCGGCGGTTCGGAGTGGGCGCTCCTCGCCAAGAATAGAGTGATCTACCTGAAGGCGCAGGGCCTGGCTGAGTGAGCCGAGAGAAAAGAAGAAGAGGTGTACCTGAAGATTGAGATGAGAGCGCAGAGGGCTTCGGATACTTTCTCTCACGGGGTGTTGCCAGCCTTGTTTGTCGTCGCGCTTGCCGCATCATTCCTTATGTCTTCGTGCGGCTGGCCGACGTCGGATTATCTGTATCCGCCGTCTTATTTTTCGACGTCCGGCTCCAATCTCGTGCGGCTCGTCCATGAGACTGAGAACATCGACGACAGCGTCGTCGCGGCTCTGTTCAAGGGGTACGACATATATTATAGGATATTCGACACCTATGATGACGCATACATCAGCTACAACTATCTGTCCAACAATTTGACCAGCAGCAACATCGCCACGGTGGCGTCTTCGAAAGGCTATTATGTGCTGGTAAAATATGATAAGACCAGCACCCCCGACACCACCGTGCCGCTTATTCCGGTCTCAGACAATACGTACAGCTCCTTCGACCTACATTTGAACGCAGACAGCAGATGGACGATCATCCCAGATGACACAACAGCGCTTTACTACATACTTCGAGACAAGAGCGATTCAAGCACCGAGGATTTCTATCGCAGCAGTAAGTACGAGAGCAGCGACCACGACTACGCGGGCGATGGGATTTCAAGCGGCTCCAGCGTGTACATCGTATTCTTCGCAGTCTCGTATGGAATTTCTTCTTCCCTGAGCGAGCTCTACAGCAACCCGATAGTAATAGGGCCGGTGCAATACACACCGGGCGGCGGCTCCTGATTTTTCCTGAGGCGCGGCCTCGCTTTCCTCAAGAAGGAGGGCGGTGCCTGCAGAACGGGGTGACCATGGGGGCGCACCGTGGGTGGGGTTGGGGTTGCCCGAACGCGGCCCATTATTTTAATATTAAGCGTCTTTAGGTTCGCATAATGTATATTCTGTCTACCATATGGCGCACCCCAACCCCAGAAGTCCCCGCCTCAGCTGCCCAGAGCGCTGCCCGCTACAGAAGCGTCGCTACAGAATGTCCTGCAACCTGACGTACCCTTCATTATCAAGCCTCCCATAGCATTCAAGGCGCTCCGCCACGAAATGGTCTTCTGCCGACAAGTGATCTTTTAAGATTTTATAGAAGCTTTGCGTCTTTTTTGACGCTCCGGAAAAAATCTCTATGAGGCCAATCTCACGCACATGGGCATCGGTCTTTGTCAACACAAAATCGTCAGAATGATGGTCGGCAAGGATATTCACCGCCTTGGTGTACGACTCTTCCGATGCGAACACATACCTCCACGCCGCAGCCCTGAATAAGGCACCGATCGTCCTTTTTTTATCATCGCTGTGCGCGCTCATGCGCAAATTTTCTATGCGAAGCCCGTCAGGCAGATTCTCGTTCAACGAAGAGAGAATCCGCCCCTGATTTTTCAGCATCAGCTCCTCAAGTTCTTCGAGCCTGTCCTTCGGCATATCGACCCACAGCAGCAGAATCTCATTCTTTCCCTCGACACCAAGGGCCAAGGGAGGAGACAGCTCCATTCTGGGCTGAGGATTAAATCCGCGAGTAAATGCTACATGAAAGCCGCACACCTGAAAGGCCCTCGAAAAAGATCTCGCCACATCGTGCAAGGGATACAGCACCGCAGCATTCCGCTTTGACCAGACCGCAATCAATTTTACCTGCTCAAGCTCGGATACAGCCTCACAGCGCCCCAGAACCGAGCCACCCTCGCAGACTGTGTTTTTATATAGTATACTATTAGATACAACAGCGGCCTGACTACCGCATACTCCGCACCTTTCAGTACAATTTTCATTACAAGTTGAAGTTAAGGCATTTTTCTGTGCCTTCTGTTTCTCCTTTTTGAGCCACCCGGTGCTCACGTTCAGTGATATCTCGCGCCATGGAAGGAGGGCGTCCTCTTCTCTTTGCGCCAAAAATGACTGCCACGCCCCCTCCCCTCTCCTTTTATTGTAATCGTCCAGCACTCGCCGCCACAGGTCGCGGTCTATGTGTTCATCCCAAGCATCAAGCCTTGCGCCTTTCAGGTATGCCTCAGAGATAATTTCTCCGACGGATTCATCTCCGCGAGAAATTATTCCTTCCAACACCGACAAAAAGGGAGGATGGTAGCTCACCTCAACGTTCTTTCGATATTTTAGGCTTCGCCGTATGTGCTGAATGCAGGCCAGCCCCTCTTCCTCCGACAGCTGCGCCTCGCGCTCAAAGGGCGTGTGCGGCTTTGGAATGAAGGTGCCCACATTCACATGAATTGAAATCCGTTCCACCTGCGCTATCCGCTCGATGTACTCAACTATTGCATCTGCTTCTTGCATTCCACGTTCAGGGAGCGGAAGGCCCACCATAAAATAAAATTTTGCGGACTTAAATCCTCTCTCTCTGGCTTCGTGCAGAATCGTCGCGATTTTTTCGAAAGGCACCCGCTTATTGATCGCACACTGCCACGATTCAAGCGGTGTCTCAACGGCAAAGGTCAAGCCAGACTTTCGTACCTCAGAAATTTCTTCCAAGAGAGGCATGGTAAAACTGTCGACTTTGAGGCTTGGCAGCTGAAAAGAGACCTTGTACTTTGCCCATGCAGCATTCAGTTCCTCGAAGAGCTCGACAATTCCCGGATAGTCACCGGAAGACAAGGATGAGAGCGTGATCTCCCTGTATCCTTTTCTTACAACGAGATCCTCCACCTCTTTTCTTATTATCTCGGGCAACTTCGACCTCTGAGGACGATAAAAATACCCTGCATGGCAGAAGCGGCACCCGTTAGGGCAGCCGCGCATAATTTCGACGGACCCGTGCGAGTGGACAGGATTCAAGACTGGATATGGAAATGTATTCCCATACTCAGTCTTATAAAAATCCTGAAAAATTGCCCTCACAATGCGCTTTTTATGGGGAAGCTTAAGACGCTCTTCCACCGATGGAGATATCCAGACCGAAGGATGCCCGGCAAGCAGGGTCAGCTTTTCCCGCCTGTCCGCCCCACGGCTTTTGAGCTCCGCCATCTGTACCATGAGGTCCATGAAGCCTGCCTCCGCCTCGCCGATCCAGACGGCATCGAGAAAATGGGCAAAAGGCAGCGGATTCGTGACAGCTGGCCCCCCGGCCATGACGATTGGGTCCCGGTCGCCTCGCCGCATCGTTTCAAACGGTATGCCGCCACGCTCCATGACGGCGAGCATGTTCGTGGCAAGGAGCTCATAGCCCACAGTAAACGCAAGTATATCCGTATCAGACAATGGGATGCCGCTCTCCAGCGTATACAGCGGTATCTTTTTTCGAATTAAAAGCTGCTCGAAATCCGGAGCCGGCGCGAAGACCCTCTCACAGACAATCTGGTCCTTCTTTTCATTCAGCCAGGAATAGATGATTCTGAGCGCATTATTGGACATGCCTATCTCGTAGAGATCGGGAAAACACAGGGCTATTCTGAGACGCGCATCCTCTTCTTCTATCGGAGAGGCGGCGCCGCACTCTCCTCCCACATAGCGGGCCGGCTTCTGCACTTCAAAGAGGGCCGAACCGATGTCGCGCATCGGTTTGATGAATCTTCCGTTCATGCCGAATACCTGCGGGCTGAAATTCCTGTGAGTATGCCGATCGAAATGAGACCGGACCACAGCGCAGAGCCGCCATACGAGACGAAGTACAGAGGTATCCCCGTCACCGGCATGATGCCCATCGCCATCCCGATATTGATCATGAAATGAAATGCAAATATGCCCAGGATGCCCCCCACCACAAATTGACTAAAACGATCTTTCGACGTCTCTATGAGAATGAAGCACCTCACAAATATGATTGTATAAAGGACAAAAAGCACCATACAGCCAAAAAAGCCAAATTCCTCCGCAATGATGGAAAATATGAAATCGGTGCTCTGTTGGGGGATATACCGGGCGTGGCTGTGGGTACCTTTGAGGAATCCTTTTCCCCAAAATCCTCCTGATCCTATAGCCGTGATGCTCTGAAGGATGTTCCAGCCGGAACCCTTTGGGTCGATGTTGGGATCGATGAAGACGAGGAGTCTCTCGATCTGGTAAGGCTTCAATAGTTTGTGGGCGGCAGTGGCGCCAGCGATGGAGAAAGCCAAAATCGCCAGGCTATATGAGAGCCAGTAATAATACGGCTTTTTGAACTTGAACCATCCAATACTCGAAATTATCGAAACAATGAGGATGAGAATAAAAACCACATAGAGGATTCTGTCCTGAGTCACGAGCATATAAAGAAGATTTTCAGGATTTGGATGATTTTGAGCATAGAGCGGAAGACTCAAAAAAAGAAAAATGCCGACGATGGACAAGACGCCAAACAGAATGTATCGAAAATCGACATCGGCGAGCGTCAGTATGGCGAGGGCAGCAGGGAAAAAGACAAGGGCTGAGCCAAAATCAGGTTGAGACAGGATGAGCATGAGGGGAATAGCCAAAATGCCTCCGGTCTTCAATAGCTTTTTGAAACTCGAGTCGAACTCTGCGGAATCCAGATAGCGGGCGAGCATAAGCACTGTCGCAATCTTCGCGAACTCTGCCGGCTGAATGCCAAAACCGGCTAATCCAAGCCACGACCTGGAGCCGTTCACGACCTTCCCCACGAGCCGAGTCAAAATGAGCAGGATGATACTGAGTGCGAAAAATATCCATGCAGTATCCTTAAACCTTGAAAAATCGATGAGCGCCGCGCCGATCAAAAGGAAAATGCCGATTACAAACCAAATCAGCTGTTTTATGTACTCGTTCGAGACGACCACGCCGTTCGCGTCCACTCCGGCAGAATAAATTGCCGCAATGCCGATGCCGCACAGTGAAAACGTCGCGAACAGCAGGTAGTAATCGACATTGCCGAAAAGTCGCTTGATGCTCTGAAGAGTCATTCCCTTCTCCCGTGCACGGAGGAACCTTCGAGGCGGACCCCCACAGCTTTGGCCGCTTCTTGAGCACTCTGTCCGGCATACATCGCCTGATAAATGACGTTGGCGGCATAGGGTGCCCACCACTCCCATGGATTCGATGCTTCAACCATCGTCACGACGACGACTTGATCTTTTGCAGGGGCATCGTAGGGGCCAAAAGACGCGAACCATGAATGCCATCTGTCCTTCAGGCCGATTTCCGCCGTCCCAGTTTTTCCTGCGATTTGTACGACTTTCGTCGACATGGCCACTTTGGGAGTGCCGTTGACGATGACATTCCTCAGATACGATCTGAGCATATCGAAGGTCTTTGCCGATATGGAGGATTTATGCACAACCTCTGGTTGAATTTCGTGTATGAGGGCGCCGGTGGCCGGATCGCGCACCTCTTTTAGCACGTGCGGCTTGTAAATCACGCCGTCGTTGACGACCATCGCCATCATATCGGCAACCTGGAGAGGGGATGCGAGCATATACCCCTGACCTATGGAGAGGTTCATCGTATCGCCAGGAGTCCACGGTTCGTTGTACTTTTCTTCTTTCCAAGAGGGCGTAGGGAGAAGCCCTTCATTTTCGCCCGGCAAGTCGATGCCGGTATCTTTTCCATACCCGAAATCTTGCGCATAGCTCACGATATTTTCCACTCCGATATAGTCTCGGCCGACGGTCCAATAATAAATGTCGCAGGACTGCGCAAGCGCATCTTCAAGGGCAAGAGGACCATGCCCCGGCTTCTTCACGTGACAGCTCCATGAACGGCCGCCGTAGAAAATTTCGCCGGAACAGTACACGGTCTTATCAGGAGAGATGAATCCTTCTTCCAGGATCGCCGCCGTAAGGATCGTTTTGAATGTGGATGCGGGCGGATACGAAGCCTGATATGCGCGGTTGAGCATGGGCTTCTGAGGGTTGTTCAAAAGTTCGAGATATGCTCTGCCGGCGCTGTCTGACATAAAGACCCTCGAATCATAATAGGGGTACGTCACCATAGCCAGGACTTCACCGGTCGAAGGTTTGAGCACGACCACAGAGCCCTGACGCTTTCCAAGCGCATCTTCGGCAATTTTCTGAATGGAGCTGTCGATAGTCAGTATCAAACGCTTGCCGGCGACAGGCGCCTGGATCCTTGCGACGTCGCTGGCTATGTCCTTACCGTGGACATCGACCGCCTTGGAAATCCAGCCGTCCTGTCCCTTGAGCAAGTCTTCATACGTCAATTCGATGCCAGCCTTCCCCGTCAGGTCCTCCAGCGTGTATCCTTTGTTGTACAACAGCTTGTATTCGTCGCGAGTGATGGTGCCGACATAGCCGACAATGTTGGAGAGCGATCCCAGGTCTGCATAATCCCTGAGAGGCTTGGACGTCCACGAGACGCCCGGAAAATCGTCAATCCTGGCGGCAATTTCTGTTATGGCCGCCAAACTCGCATTTTTTGCCACCACCACTCTGCCATAAGAATACGCATTAGGATCGGGCAATTTGCTCTCTATATCATCGGTCGACATGTTCAAGAGCCTTGCCAAGTTGTTCACCACTGTGTTTCTTTGGGCCCGGGGGAGTTCCGAAGGCGTTATGTAGACAGAATAGGCCTCGATGTTGCCAGCGAGGAGCCTCTCTCCCGATCTGTCGTAGATTTCTCCTCGTGGGGCGGGTATCCTCGTGGATTGGATAGAAATACGTTCCGCCTCGCTCTCAAATAGCTTTTTTCGCAGTACCTGCATAGAAAAGAGATTGACCGAATATATGGCTAAAAGAGAGAGTATCAGTGTTCTCAACACGCGGATGCGGCGAGTTATCTTCTTTTGCAAGACCGCCATTGTATTGCCATCCTCTCTCAATACCGCGCAATCATGGAAGGGCCTTTTTCGGGCTGTGTTCAAAAAATCGTTGGACAAAAGACAGAAGAAAGAAAATAAGGGTTGTGACAAGCCCATTCATAATGAGCTCAACACCAAACTCCGCACTGAATATCTGGTATGCGTGGATATTGGCCGAAAAAAGCCCGAGAAGAATCCTTGAGAGGAATCCCATCACGATCGTCGCCGCAGCTCCAAGGAGGAAGGGGATGACCACCGCATCTTTCTCCGCCACATAGCTTACAAGTGTCGTCAGATATGCGCAGCTTGAAAATAGAAACGCAAAATAGCCAAGCGGGGAAGCGCTCAGCATGTCGGCGACAACGCCGGTAATGAATGCAGCGATTATCCCATGCCCATTTTTATTGATGAATGAAGAAAAAAGAAGCACCGACATCGCCAGATCTGGAATGACCCCCAACACTATGCCGTGAGAGAGCCACGTGGATTGCATGAAGAGCATGAGAACCGCACAGGCAGATGTTATCAGTATGCTTTTCATTCGTTGGGACCTTTATCGATGGCGAACACGTATTCAATCCTGCTCAGATCGATGCTGGGCCACACATCGATGACGAGAGAACTCGAAAATTCGTTCAGTCTGAAGCGTTCAACCCTTCCGATCATGATCTCGGGCGGAAACACCTGATCCAATCCGCTGGTCACGACGATATCACCTTGCTTGAGCTGATCCACCTCCCCTTTAGGAATATACAGCAAATTCAGGGGCGAATCCCGAAAACCCTGACCTTTGATCATGCCTTCCGCGCGCGTCTTTGCGAGTCTGGCAGCAGCAAAAAAGCGCTGATCATAGATCGGCTGCAGTACACTTGTGGAAGCCTTGACCTCTATGATCTTGCCAACCAAACCTTCCACGCCATCTTGGTATGCTACGACGGGCATATACTTCTTTATGCCTTCGAGATACCCTTTATCGATGACAAGCGACGAGTAGATGTTGCTCGGGTCCTTTGCGATGACGTGGGCAGCTATTTTTTTCGTGTCCGGCAGGCTGCGCAAGTCCAAGAGCTCCTTCAACCGCTGATTCTCTTCTTTCAGCACTGCAAAATCCCGTTCTCTCAATTCATAATCCCGCATTTTGTCCAGAAGGGCCTCGTAATCTTGTTGAAGGGAGCGAAGCTGAGAAACGGCGCCGATTGAGCGTGAGAAGAAAGAACTCACCGCTGCAAATCCTCTCTGTATCCCTCCTATGACATAGCCTTTAAAGATATCAGGAATCCTGGCCATGGTTTTTGTCGAGACGAATAGCATCGCCAGGGAAAAAATCAGGCAAATGGCAGCCTTTCGATGTACGGCTCGAGTAGGACCATGAACACCACTGTTTTTCATGCCTATCCTGCCGGCTTCATAGGTTCAGGCTTTCGTAAACGCTGCTACTTCCCACATTTTTCTGCATAATCTCAAAGTATTTGCCTGCTCCAACCGCTACGCATTCAAGGGGCCGCTCTGCAAGTATCACGGGCACCCCTGTCTCTTTAGCGATGAGCTTCGGCAGGCCCTTCAAGAGCGCACCGCCGCCCGAGAGGACGATGCCTCGCTCGACGATGTCTGCCGCCAATTCTGGCGGTGTCTTCCCGAGGGTTTTTTTCACTTCTTCGACGATGAGATTCACCGAATCCATAAGGGCTTCGCGAATTTCAACAGAATCGACCTCAAAGCGTCGCGGCAACCCCGTAATCGCATCGGTGCCCTTTATCTCCATCTTCTCTATGGTTCTCTCCGGGCTTGCGTTTCCGATCTCGATCTTCAATCTTTCTGCGGTCTGCTCACCTATGATGAGGTTGTGAATGTTCCGAATGTGCTTGACGATGGCATCGTCGAATTCGTCCCCACCGACGCGGATCGCGCTCGTTACTACCATGCCCTTCAAGGAAATTACGGAGATCTCGGTGGTGCCGCCCCCGATGTCGCAGATCATGTGGCCTGCGGGCTCCGTAATGGGGATGCCGGCGCCGATGGCTGCCGCGAGCGACTCTGCGATCACCTTCACCATCCGGGCCCCAGCCTTATATGTGGAGTCTATGACGGCATTTTCCTCCACCTTCGTGATGCATGTCGGTACGCCGACCACAACCCTTGGTTTAAAGAAGAGGGCCTTAGGGAACACCTTTTGAATGAAATATTTGATCATCTTCTCCGTCATGTCGGGATCGGCTATCACGCCATCCCTCAGGGGGCGCTTGGCGATGATGTCAGTGGGTGTCCTCGAGAGCATTCCCTTGGCCTCGGTGCCGACGGCAACGAGGCGGTTCGTTCCCCTTTCGATGGCCACGACCGACGGCTCATTGAGTACTATGCCTTTTCCTTTCACATAGATGAGCGTATTGCATGTCCCGAGATCGATTCCGATGTCAGGACTGAACATGTCCAAAATACCCACTGTTCTTCTCCTTCCCCCTATAATTTCTCGGCCAAACGTCGCCGTGCCTCCACATGATGCGGATCAATCTGTACGACCTTCCTAAAAGCTGCCCGTGCACCCAACTGATCGTTCTGCTTGGAGTATACCAGACCGAGGCCGTACCAGGCATCCACGTTGAGGGGGTCGTCCTTCAAGACTTCTTGATATCGCTGGAGTGCGGCGTGCGTATCCCCCGCATCCAAGGTGTCCTGCGCGAGCAACAGCTTTGCCTTCAATCTGATCTTGGCATCGGAGGCAGATGACTCGAGACGTGCAAGCAGGGCTCGCGCCTTCTCTCTCTGGCCAACGTTAGCATAGGTTATCGCGGCGGACAGCAGAAGGGTGTCCGCCGAATCATTTTTCAGGGCCAGCTCAAACCACTCTGCAGCACGGGCATAATCTTTTTTACCTGCATAGACTATGGCGAGATACTGCGGGATATCCTGCTGTTTGCTGCCTTTGTCCTTCGCCATGAGAAAATAGCGTTCCGCCATGTCGAACCAGGGATCCCCTTTCTGATAATAAGCCTTGGCGAGCACATAATATATCTGTGCTCTCATCTTTGCGGGAACGCCCACTGCAAGGGCTTTTCTGAGCGACACAACCGACTGTTCGAAGAACTGCTGTCGAGTCTCTTCGTCTTGAGCGTTGAGCCCCATGTAATATGAAGAAATACCCTCTACACTGAGATAGTATTCGTCAAAAGGGAAAACTTCTGTGGCCTTTCGAGATTCGCTCAGGGCCTTTTCGACATCCCCCGAATTCCAGAGCGCCGCGAGCGCTGCGTGCGACAGAATGTTTTTTGAGTTTTGGGTATGAATGAGCCAATAAACGCCAAACGACGACACAGAGACAACGACGATCGCTATGCCAATGAACCACAAGGATTTCCTGGGCGAGCCTGGCCTCTTCCTTCGAAAAAATCTCCTGGACATTATGTACGACAGTATATCAAAAAAAGGCGGGCCTGTAAGCCGGGTTCTGTATGCGTCGGGTGCCGTTCCGCACCCTCTGCACGGCTGCCATCTCTCTGGATGTATCATTACTGATACATTCTAGCGGTCTACCCGCGATTTTTTGCCGCGCTGTGCGGCATGGACGGGCAGTCCATCGCTGTTTGACCTTGCTCGCGATGAGGCTTGCCATGCCATTCCCATTACTGGAAATGCGGTGAGCTCTTACCTCGCCTTTTCACCCTTACCGCCTTGCGGCGGCGGTATGTTTTCTGTGGCGCTGTCTGTACAGAAGAGGAGTTGTGCTCCCCCCTGCCCCGGATGTTATCCGGCATCGTGCCCTGCCGAGCCCGGACTTTCCTCAAGCACACCTGCTTGCGGCAGCCCAGCCCGCCTAATATTCACTCATTCATCCATTGTATCGATGAAAAAGTCATTGTCAATCAATGGCTCGCTCTGTGCTCTCTTTTTACGCGCAGAGCTCCGCTTGGGCTTCCCCAGTGTCTCGTCTGTGTCGTCGTTCGATTCAGAGTCCTCGCCTTCCTCATTCTCATCTTCGTTCAGATCAACGAGCGAACCTGCGAGGATTTCCTCCATGGACTCGTCGGTTTCAATCTCTTCGTAATACAGAATGCGGGAGCAGTATGGGCAGAACACGATTTTGTCGGCCTGACGCACTTCATTCACGAAGTTTGTCGGCAAAATCATATGGCACCCCGTGCACACCACACCATGAATCGGCACAATGCCCATGCCCGACTTACTCCGGATGATGCGCTCAAATTTAAACTTTAGGTCTTCATCCAGCTCGTGGGTGAGATCGTTCTCCTTGGCCCGCAACGTCTCTATCTCTTGGGATATCTCTTTGCTGTGCTCCTCGATTTCGGCGCGCTTCTGGGCGATTTCAGACTCGAGGGTCGACACCGATATTTCTATGCGGTGCAGCCTGTCGTCGATGTCGGCGAAGCGGCGCTCTTCCTCTTGGATTCTGCGGCGGAAGTCCTGCTCTTTTTCAGATGCCTCTCTGATCTCTTTATTGACGGCGTCGTATTCACGCTGCGTCGTTATGCCGTCCATCTGCTTTTCGGCGTTCTCACGCTTCATCTCTGCCTCTTGGAGCGCCTGTCTAAGCTCTTTGAGGCTCGCCTCGGACTTCTCATATTGCTCCTTCACCTCGGAAAACGACTTTTTTTCTCGCGAGAGCATCTGGTTCTGGATTTCGATGGTCTTGGGCATCGCCTCAAGCTGCTTCTCCAGTTCCACCCGTTTGCTGAGCATCTCTTGATACTGCCTCAGCGTCTCGAACACCTCATCCATTCTCATGGGCATAATGGTACCTCGATTAATGATCTATATAATCCCGAAGCTTCTGGCTCCGCTTGAATTGTCGCAACTTCTTGAGCGCCTTCGCCTCGATCTGCCGAATTCGCTCGCGAGTGACATTAAAATACAGGCCAACCTCTTCCAATGTCAATGAATATCCTTCGTCCAGGCCGAAGCGCATGCGCAGCACTTCCTGTTCGCGCTTGGGAAGCGTCGCAAGCACCATGCGGAGCTGCTCCTGCAACAGGTTGTAATCGGTCTTGACGGCCGGATTTTCCACCTCCTTGTCCTCGATGAAATCCTGAAGAAGGGAGTCTTCATCTTCACCGATGGGCGTATCGAGGGATACAGGCTCTCGTGCAACATTTTTAACGGCCTTGACTCTGTCGATCTCCCACCCAAGCTGGGCTGCGACCTCCTCGTCCGTGGGCTCTCGGCCAAGTTTCTGCATGAGTTGCCGCGATTCCCGCACGACCTTGTTTATCTGCTCAATCATGTGCACGGGCACGCGGATGGTCCTCGCCTGGTCCGAGATCGAGCGAGTTATGGCCTGGCGTATCCACCAGGTCGCATAGGTGGAAAATTTGTACCCTTTGCGGTACTCGAATTTTTCCACGGCCTTGATGAGGCCGATGTTGCCTTCCTGAACGAGATCGAAGAATTGCATGCCCCGGTTCGTGTACTTCTTCGCGATCGAGACCACGAGCCTCAGGTTGGCTTTGATGAGCTTGTCTTTTGCGCTCTTCATCATTTTGCGGCCCCGATTTACCTCGCGGGCCATGGAAATAATCTTGTCGATCGGAGTCTCAAAAGTATTCTCGATGTCCTTGAGTTTTTTTTCGTTCACCTGGAGTTGGCGAATCCGATCTTTGATCTCTTCTGCGCTGAGGCCAAGCCGTTGCTCGATTGCTTCCCGTTTTTCCTTGATCGTGAGGTTCCGTCCGAGCGCCCTCAAATCCTTGGATGATGCGATTTGAAGTATACCCTCGACCCTATCCTGCTCCTTGCGATAGCGGATGATTTTCTTCGCAGCGGCGATGAACTTCTCCGAAAAGGCCGTGATCTCTTCGGGATGAATGTCCATGGCGTTCACAACCGGCAGCAGGCGTTCTCGGATCTCCTTGAGCTGCTCATCCTCGAAGATATCCCCACCCTTGGCGATGACCTGTTTTTTAAGCTCGATATAGCCCTTCAGGTCCGCGGCGCAGCAGTCGATCAGTTCCTTATAGAACTGATTGAGCCTCCTGCGCTCGGCGATTTTCTCCGTATTTTCTTTCTTTTGAAGCGAAAGGTCCTTGGGTTCCTTCCGTGTCGCTTTTACGACGATCTGATAAAATTCCGGAATCAACATTCCCGACTTGCGGAGCGTATTCTTGATGATGTCTTCACCTTGCTCCATTGTCCTCGAGAGCTCGACTTCCTGTTCGGCCGTCAGGAGGTTTTCTCGCCCGATATCCCTCAGATAGAGACGGACGGGGTCATCGCTCGCCATCTCCTTGTCGTTGGCGACCATCTTGCTCTTCGATGGAATCGCGATCAGCTTGGGAAGAGGCTCCTCTTCAATCTGTACATCCTCTTCTATTTTGACGTTGCTGCTGACGAGGAGGTTGATGATCGCCTCCATTTTGTCGGAATTGAGAATCTGTTCCGGGAGCATGTCTGAAAGCTCGTCGAAACTTATCGTCTTTTTTTCTTTTGCGTATTCAAGCACTTTTACGATGGCGGGATCGAGCTCTATATCACTCATCGATATCTCCTCCCGTGGCTTGGGCCTTGAGTTCTCCGTCTATTTTCATAATTTCTTCTAATATCATTTTCTCCTGCGCGATATCCCCATCTCCTGCCTTCACGGACTGGAGCTGTGCCACCAGCTTTTTTCTTTCTTTTTCCAAGGCAGCCTTTCGTTTCTGGGCCAGACCATCCTGGAGTATCTTCTCGATTCCAGCCTTCAGCTCGCCTGAGGCATCAACCTCGCGGACGAATCGCACCGCCGCATCGTCGGCACACAGGGAAAGAATGCCGTCGACATCTTGGACACCCTCTTTTTGAGCCTCTTGAAGCGCTGAAAAAAGGTCTCTCGCCCTTGGATCATCGATGCTGTCGCTGTCCAGATGCTCCGACAAAAGCCGAAAGGGGTCGCTCGACAAAATGGCCGCCGCGACAAATACCAAATCCGATGTTCGTGCTGAATGTGAAGTGCCTGACGATGATGACGAAGCGGAAGCGTTCATTGAACGATATATCCCCGATACTTTTGCTTTTGCGTAATCCATTTCAACCGCATGGGCGCCGACCCCCAGCGTTCGCCCTATTTCCTTTATATACTCCTGGCGCCGAACGTCGGAATCGAGAGCATCTAGAAAGGGAAATAAGAAAGAGACTGCCTTCGCCTTTCCCTCCATTGTCGAGATGTCGAAAAGTTGGCCGGCACGTGTAAGCAAAAAATGTCCAGCGTTTATAGTATTTTTCGCCATTCTCGTCAATTCCCCTGCCCCCTTCTTCTCCAAAATCTCCGAAGCATCCTTGCCACCTTCCGGCAAGAGCACCGACGTCTCAAGCCCCACCGCGGCGGCGATCGAGCACGCGCGTTCGGCGGCGTGCAAGCCAGCCTCGTCGCTGTCAAAACAGAGCACGACTTTTGAAGCTCGGCGACGGATAGCCATGGCCTGGTGGCTGGTAAACGCGGTCCCCAGAGGGGCGACGGCATTCGTTATGCCTGCGGCGTGAAAAGAGAGCACGTCCATATATCCTTCGCAGATAAGTGCTTCATCTAAACTCTTAATGGAATCGATGGCTTGTGAAAGCGCGAAAAGCGTGTCTTGTTTCTTGAAAATCACCGTCTCGGGGCTATTGATATACTTTGGCCCCTCTTGATCCATCGCGCGCCCTCCAAACGCAATGATCCTCCCCCTTGCATCGCTGATCGGAAACATGATGCGGTCGGCGAACAAGGGCCAATATTGATTATTTTTCGAAAACAGGCCGCTGTGCTTAAGAAAATTATCGGAATATCCCTTCGTTTTGAGAAATGAATACAGCCACTGCCTGTTCGCGGGCGCATAGCCGAGGCTGAATTTTTCGATGAGGTCATCGCCCAGCCCTCTCTTGTGGAGCACATCCAACGCCCTCTGCCCTGAAGGATGGTTGATGAGAAACCAATGAAATGTCTTTGAGAGCCTGTCATACAGTTCAAACAGGGCCTGGCGATCTTTCTCGCCCTCGGCCGCGTATTCGGATTCTTCGAATTGAAGCTGCACACCAGCCTTTCGGGCGAGTTCTTCCATTGCCTCCGTGTAGGTCAGCTTCTCGACGTCCATGAGAAATTGGATTATCGAACCACCCTTGTGACAGCCGAAACAATAGAAGAGCCCTGTATCGCTGCTCACCGAAAACGAGGGTGTCTTCTCTGTATGGAATGGGCAGAGCCCCCAGTATGAGGCTCCTTTTTTCTGAAGGCGAACATGCTCCTGATACACAGAAAGAAAATCCGTCTTGTCGAGTATTTCTTGTCTGATCTGTGGTGATATTCGCGCCATTCTTATCCTAGAGCCCCTTCGGAATGATCGCCACTTCATTGTGTTCAGCCAACGTACGAGAAAATCGATGTTTTCCGGAAGAGGCGTTCTCTAATCTAAAATACAGAAAATCCGTTTCCGAGGGAAATAATACGGCTCTAAGGCTTATTTCTCCAGGGTTCGAGATCGGTCCCGGGGGCAAACCTCTGTGAATGTAGGTATTATAAGGATCTTTTACTCTCAAATCATTGTAGTACACGACCGAAGGATGTGGTCGCCCCAGATGTTCTGTCAACACATAGACCACTGTGGCACAAGACTGCAAGGGCATCTGTGCCGCAAGCCGATTGAAGAACACCGAAGCGATGATCGGCGCGTCTTCCGGTAGTCGGTACTCTCTCTCGACTATAGAGGCAAGGATGACATCTCGATGAAGTTCCTCTTCAGGGATCTGTTGTCCCCCTATCTTCTTGATGACTGCACGGAAGTTGGAAACCATCTGCTCGATGATCTCTTGAGGATCGCTTTTCTCTTCAAAGAAATAGGTGTCGGGGAAGAGATAGCCTTCACAGGTTGCGGCAGGAATACCCAATGTTTCGGCGAATTCCGGGTTGTTTACTTCTTTCAAAAAAGCTTCCTTGGACACGATGTTCTGAGATTCCAAAATCTGGGCTATTTGACTGGCTGTCCTGCCCTCAGGAATGATCACTTTCTTGGCCATGGTCTCTCCACGGACCAATTTTTGGGCGACTAAAAACGGCGAAAGCAGAGGGGCAAAGCTGTAGGTCCCTGGCTTTATTGTGCGATCTGCCCCAAAAAGGCGCATGCAGAACCCAAAGACTTTCGACGAAGGGATGACGTGCGCATCCTTAAGCTCACGCGCTACAGCGCTGAGGCTTGCGCCTTTTCTGATTTTTATTTCGACGCCGTCCTTCCTAAAAGGCGGAATCACCATCAAAATGCTGAAGACAAGCAATACGATGATACCTAAGAGCGCAATGAACTGTCCGAAGGCCTTCATTGTAGAAGATCTCATTGTGCGCCCCATTCGGTCTCCAGTCCTTTTAGTTCCGCAACGTCTTCAATTGACAGCGGTGGATTTTGGCGACGCTCTACGATCGCATTTAGGATTGTTTCAGAAGGAACGATTGCACCTTGCCCGATTCCTGGGCATGCGTTACCTTCTTCCGTCCAGCGCTGTTCATCCTCCAACACGCTCTCCCAAAAAGGGTAGGTCCTGCACTGCGCCGGTCTGACCTCATAGACGACGCACCCCTCTCGCCCCAGAAAAATGCAGTCATGATTCTCCTTTTCCTTGAGGCTCAATGTAAGGGTAATGCCTATGTTGATGGGTCTACAATACTCGAAGGCGAACGTGCGCTTGGAGACATGCAGATAGTTGCTTAAGGCCTCCAGGTCTTTTTGAGAGAGCCATACATATCCTGGCTGGCCACCGCAGCACTGATTGCAGCGCACACATACGAAACGATGTGGTCTGGAGAGCATTCCTTGATCCATATCATCACCAACAAAAAAGGGCTGCCCAAGAAAAAAATCCTTGGACAACCCGTTGTGGGGAGAGAAGGATTTGAACCTTCGAAGGCGAAAGCCAACAGATTTACAGTCTGCCCCCTTTGACCACTCGGGAATCTCCCCAATGAATGATGGACTTCCGTCCCTCGAGCCATCTCCCGGAATCGAACCGGGGACCCCGAGATTACAAGTCACGTGCTCTGCCAACTGAGCTAAGATGGCGTGGGCAACGTTGGGCACTATATACGAAAGATCAGGATTTCGTCAAGGCCTCGCGAGGTTTTCCTGTGGATGATCTGTGCCTGATACGCGGAGCCTCTGGCATCCTTCCTAAAATACCGAGGTGCCGTTGAGCGAAGGATCGTGGAACGCCCTGGGGTGAATTTCGACCAGGCTCACGGCAATAAAGCCCTGGGAGACTGCATGGTGATCCGAAAAAACGTCAGGCGTGCGTTCCTGCCTTCCCTCGGCGAGAAAACAATAGGTATAGCCATCCGCACCATCAAAGCATTTGAGATTGTCGAAGTATCTGTTCTTGCCCGGCGAGGCCCAAACTGCCTTCAAATCTCTGCATGAGGTCGATGGCCCGTTGATATTGATGAAAGAATCGGGCTTCCACAGGGCCACAAGGCGCTCAAGGTTGTCCGTAAGAAATGAAGTCAGCCCCCGATACTCGAGATTCTCGCCGAAGGCTGCGCAAGATACTGCGATCGCGGGTATGCCCACAAGCGCAGCCTGTCTTGCCGCACCGCAGGTTCCGGAGTAGATGATGTCGGTGCCGAGATTCGGGCCCCTGTTGATCCCAGAGATCACCACATCGGGCATCTCGTGGAGCACGGCGAGGCCTGCCACAATGATACAGTCGGCAGGCGTCCCGGAGCAGCTGTAGCGGAAATCCCCCAATTTCTTGATTTTCGTGGGCCTCTTCAAGGTCATCGCATGGCTGACACCCGATCGCTCATGTTCCGGCGCGACAGTCCACACTTCATGACGTGGCTCCCCCTTTTCGTCTCTCAATCCATGCAAGGCATCGATGAGTGCACCCAGTCCATCTGATTGTATACCGTCATCATTCGTCAATAGTATCCTCATGTGAGCTCCAATCGTACATATTGTTGCGGAAGTTTGATTCAGTGTTCGAGAATGCGCAGACCAGCACCTGTCGAAACTTCGTGCACTATGGGCCGAAAGCCGAATATTCGCTCATACTCTTCCAATTTACGAAGATATGCTTCCTTTTCCTCATGTTTAAGAATTGTGAGCGTACTTCCTCCGAAACCTTGTCCCACCAGCCTTGAACAGAGCACGCCGTCGAGCTCAAGGGCCCGTTTTGTAAGCCAATCTATTTCAGGACAAGAAATTTCATAGAGGCTGCGTAAGGAAGCGTGAGATTTATTGACGACTTTGCCGAACCCCACATAATCCTGGCGAGAAAGGGCATCTTCCGCCTCGCTCACCCTCCGAACTTCTTCGAGCACATGTAGGCATCGTCTCCGCTTTCGCTCAGGCACGATGCCCAGAAGTTCGTCTAGCTCTCTAGGTGCGATCTCCCGAATCGAGCGATTTTGTCCGGCGGCGAGCACCGACAGACAGGTGTTGCAATCTGCAGTCCGCTGCTCCAACTCCGCTTCGACTGAAGCGCGCGGCACCTTCGAATCTGTGAGCAACATCTCCCATGGCTCCGGCAAAAATTGAATACCTCGCCGTTTTTTCAGACGCAGGTCGATGAGTGATAGACTGCGGCCAGCCGGTGCCGTCATGCCGAGGTAATTGGTGATCGGCAACTCTTTTTCAAAGAATAGGGATTGAGCTTTCCACGCGTGGAAGGCGAGCTCGTCCTGCTTGAGATCGAGGTTGTAGAGAGTCTTAAAAATATTGGCCGTTGCCATGTTGAGCGCGGCGCTGATGCCCAACCCAAGGCCGAGGGGCACAGTGCTTTGAATCGTCACATTGAGCCCTCTAGGCTCAATGTCAAATGTGCGCCAAAAATAGTCGCAGATACTCTTTATGTGGTTGGCCCAACGGTCTTCCCTTTTGTACTTTAAAGTGACGATGTTGGCACGCTTGCGTTCATTGAAATCTGCGGCGTGAAACCGGAGAGAATTATCTTTTCTGAAAGAAATCGCGACCTTCACTTCAAAAGAGAGGCAGGCCGCCATAACGAGCCCGTCGGTAAAATCTGTATGCTCACCAAGAATCTTCACAATTGCAGGCGCTGCTGAAGCACAATCCGGAGATATTTCATATTCTGCTTGATGAATTGCAAAAATATCCTTCATTATGCTCATTCTATCCTATTTGTCCCGTATCTTCAACTAAATTTTGACGCTTCATTTAAAAGATGCTTAATTTTCTCCAACTTCCTTTTTGTCTCTTTTGCCTCTGCTTTATATTTCTGTCTCTCGACAATCTTGGCCTGCATGGACCTGCACTGCCACGAATCGGCCTTCCCCAGATATCGACTGCAAACCCGACAGCCTTCCCGCCACTGCAGATAGGCGTACATCGTGTTGTACCGAGGTTTTATGACGATACTGCCTTTGGGCCTGGACGCGCACTCGTTTTCGAGTCGCTGAAGACGATTCTGAAGCAGTCTTTCCTCATAGAGCAGCGCCTGAACTACCGATTCCATGAATAAAATATTAATATTGCTCGCATGTCCATGCAATCTGAAAATATTAAAAAATTATAAAAATCTGTCTATTTCTTGCATTCCTTTACCAAAAACATATACTTAAGACATAGAGAAACCAATGTACACAGAACGACTGATCCGCGCCCCTTTGTTAGCAGGAATTTTCTATCCTTCTGACGCTGGCCAGCTTCAATCGGAATTACGGCGGCTCACGCAAGGTGCAAAAACCATGCCGCGCCCTGCATGCGCCATCATCGCCCCTCATGGAAGTCTTATGTACAGCGGCAAGATTGTCGCAGAAGCATGGAGTACGCTCGTCGGGGCGACTCCTTCGCTCATCGTCATCGCCGGCCCCGCCCATCTTCCTTACGAAGAGGGCGTGTTCCTTCCAGAATCGACACAATTCGAAATACCAGGCACACTGTTTTCTGTGGATAGTGGTCTTGAGGAATATCTTCTTGCACGAATACCGGCATTGAAGAAAAACGATCTGCCTCACCTGGAAGATCACTCTATAGAGATGCAGCTGCCTTTTGCGGCGTACTTCTTTCCTGGCGTCCCCATTCTCCCCTTCCTTGTTTCGGGCAGAGAACAGCGCACGGTCGAGGCTGCCACCGAGTTGTTGCAAGAAATACGTATCTGTGTCGGGAATAAGGGAGTCTTGGTGATTTCGTCGGACTTGGCGGTCAGCGAGACAGCCGAAACGTGCGATTCGCTCTCGAGAGAATTCATTGCATCGTTATCCGAGCCGAGCAACGAACCTTTTCATGGCTTCGATGCTTCACGCCACTCTTTCTGTGGAGAAGCTGCAATTCGAGCGTTTAGGACCGCCTGTCCTCACGCGAAACCTATGCTTGTGGATTATGCAAACTCGTCCGCATTCAGAGAGCACGGCGATGAACTCGTCGTCGGTTATGGGGCAATAAGCTTCAAGGAGTAGGTCGTGGATTTTTCCTTATCTCTCGATGATCAAAAGAAGCTTTTGCAGTATGCGCGCGACGTCATTCGTGCTTCGCTGTATCATCAAGGGGAGCCAGAAGCGCCGGCGCTCTCGACCACCTTGCGCTGTGGTGCTTTTGTGACACTGATGAAAGCTGGCTCGTTGAGAGGCTGCATAGGCCGCATGCAGAGCAGCGATCCCCTCGTGACCACAGTGTCCGAAATGGCGTATGCGGCGGCATTTGAGGACCCCCGCTTTCCTCCTCTGAGAAAGGAGGAATTGGAACTCATTGACATTGAGATTACACTCTTGTCTCCATTGCGGCCGATCGCTCCGGAGGATGTTGTCGTCGGCAGGCATGGCATCCTCATCTCCGCGTGGGGAAGATCGGGGGTGCTTTTACCGCAGGTGCCTGTGGAATATGGCTGGGATCGAGAAACATTCCTCGACCAGGTTTGCAGAAAGGCTGGGCTGCCCACCGACGCGTGGAAATCTTCTCAAGCCCAGCTCTATGGATTTGAAGGTTTTGTTTTTTCAGAGTCGTGATTTTTTGAAGAATCGCCTGGCGTTGGGCCGAGGCCACGGTTTTGGAAAACCGAACGGCCGAGCCTGCCTACATTCTTTTTTACTTTTTTGTGCCAAAAGAGGCGCAACCGTTCCCCTGTTCTGAACACCCGATAGGCGATCGGACGGAATCCCAGGTCATACGCCCCGCAGCGGTGTACGATGTCGCCTCCAAATCCTGTCTTGAAAAGAAAAAGTCCCGCCATCGGATGAGAGGCGTCATGCCCCTCAGGTGGTATGCCAAAAAAGTCATAGGTCTTTTCGCCACGTTTTTTTGCCTCTGTAATGGCATGCCACTGCAGTGCATAGGTGGGCATGAGATTGCGGCGTTTATCCGAAGAGGCCCCGTAGAGATATGTAGCTTGTCCGTCCATGTGGAGCACGATGATGCCTGCGAGCGCATCACCCTCGTGGCGCGCGATATAGAGAGAAAGACATGGCCCTGATTCCGAGGAGACTTCCGATGCCGTCTCAAAGAGGGTTCTGTAATACGATTCTGGATGAATGGCGATCTTGTCCCGTTTCGCAGTCTCCCTATAGAGGTCCATGAAGGTCGGAAGGCCGAGGATGCCCTCGTCCTTCACAGAAACCCCTTTTTTCTGAGATAGGCGAATGTTATAGCGCCATTTAGGTTTCATCCCGGTAAGAAGTTCTTCTTCGCTCTTCGTGATATCCAGAATGACCGTATCCGGAACCTGAATATCAGCACCCTTATGGAGACTCAATTTTTTTGTGGAATCAGGTGCAGAGGATGCTCTCCATGGCAAATCGAAGCGGATAAAAATATCAGCTCCGCCCAATGATCTGCCGATGGCCCTTCCGAGTGCCGCCAGCGCCTCCCACCGTTGGGGCAGCGCTTCCAATTCCGCCGCGCCGAATGGAACATAGAGAAACGTAAAAATTTTCGCAAACCTTCTCCGCAGCACAAGGATGTGACCGCGTATGTTCTCTTCCTCGAAGGAATAAGAGCATGAAAAGGCCTGCCACCCTGTCCGGGCCTTGAACAGGCCCCAGAATTTGGTCTGCAGGAAACTCTCCACCCCATGCTCCGGAACGCAATCATCCGCAGCCTCAATGGGAGAAACATGAAGACTCGGCAAACCTTTCATACTGCCCTGGCGTGGAGGGAAAACACGGCTCAACCAATTTCGCCGTTCAGGACATTCTTGAGTCGAAGAGGCTCGGAACCGACGTAGAGCCGCCGCGAGCCGACGAATGCATAGCCGTCCTTTGCGACAATAGGAATCGAGAAGAATGCATCGATGTCGATGGTCTCGACGGGGGCCGGTTCAGAAGCAGCCTCGTCTTTGAATCCTTCGAGGTATACCCTGTCGCCAGGTTGGGCGTGAGGGGCATCGAGCACTTCGACGAGCTCCTTGCCTTCAGGCCCTGACGTCGAGGCGGCGAGGAGCATGCCTGCGCTTTCCACACCCCGCAATTTTGCAGGCTTGAGATTGTGTACGAGGATGATCTGCCTCCCAAGCAGCTCTTCTTCTTTGTAGAAAGGCACAAGGCCAGAGACGATCACCCTCTCTTTACCGCTGCCGTCGTCGAGCGTCTCAATATAGAGCTTGTCGGCCTTTGGGTGACGCTCGATCTTTACAATGCGCGCGACCCTGAGGTCTATTGTGCGTCGAAACCGCTCTTCCGGCGGCTCCGTGGAAGCCTGAGATGGCTGGAGCTTAGAAGTGTCTTCCGGTTGAGAAGATGGTTCATCCTGCGGCTTCGGTGCAGATTCTCCCTGCTCCGTCCGCTCCTCCCGCTCTCTCTGAGAGCCTGAATAACGCTGGCGCAGGGCCGCGATCTTGTCGTCTTCGAGCTTTCGGAACAGCATTTCAGGCTGTCGGACCTCTTTGAGCATCCAGCTCGGACCTAAATCCTTCCAAGAAAGTCCGCCCTCTCCAAACTTCAGCCCGAAAAAGCCTGCGAGTTGTTCGGCCGCCTTGGGCATATAGGGATGGATCATTATCGCAAGGTCCTTGAGGACGTAGCACAGATCGCGCATGAGCGAGGCTGCTTTCTGTGGATTTTCCGTCCGCGCCTTCCATGGCTCTTCGTCCTGAAAGCGTTTGTTGGCGATATCGGATATCCCGAAAATAGCCCTGAAGGCATCTCTGAGCTCGGCGCGCTCCAGATGTTCTTCCACTTCCTTTTCCCGCGCGGTCAGCTCGTTCCAGAAGGCCTCACTGGATTCCGCCTCAGGGATGACGCCGTTATAATAGCGCGACACAAAGGTGAGCGTCCTGTTCACAAGGTTGCCGAGGTTGCCGATGAGCTCGCCGTTCACCTTCTCCTGGAAATCTGCCCAGGTGAAGGTGTAGTCCGATGTCTCAGGTCTGTTCCAGAAAATATAAAAGCGCCATACATCCGCGGGGATACCGGTTTCCTGCGCATCGGTTCCGAAGACACCGATGCCCTTCGATTTGGAGAATTTTCCTGCTTCATAATTGAGGTACTCCGTACTCGACATGTGGTGCAGCATTGTCCAATGCCGACCGCTGCCCAGTTGGCTCGAGGGAAAGATGACAGTGTGGAAGGGAATGTTGTCTTTGCCGATAAACTGGAAGAGTTCCACTTCTTCAGGATTCTGCCACCATGACTTCCAATCGAAGCCATTTTCTTTTGCGAGCTTCACGGTCATCGAAATGTAGCCGATTGGCGCGTCGAACCAGACGTAGAAGACCTTGTCTTCGAACCCTTTTTTAGGTACGGGAATACCCCACTTTAAGTCCCGGGTGATGGCGCGCGGATGGAGCCCGTCGCGGATCCATGCCTGGGTCATCTGGATGGCGTTGTTCGCCCAAAAACCTTTGACGCTGGCCTCTTTCATCCACGCTTCAAGTTTCGGGAGAATGGCTGGCAAGTCGATGTACAGATGTGTCGTCGACCGCGGTCTCGGTGTCCCTCCGCACGTTGAACATTTTGGATCTATGAGCTCCATGGGGTCGAGCAAGGTACCGCACATTTCGCACTGGTCGCCGCGGGCCCCGGTGTAGCCACAGTGAGGGCAGGTACCCCGCACATATCGATCTGCCAAAAAACGCCCGCAGGCGTCGCAGTACAGCTGATCTATAGATTTGCTTGTGATATAGCCATTTCTGTCGAGATCGAGAAAAATGGATTGCGTGACCTCGGTGTGTTCTGGCGTCGACGTGCGACCGAAGGTGTCGAAGGCGATTTCAAACCAACGGTAGATATCCCGATGTATCGCATGAAATTTATCGCAGAGCTCGCGCGGACTGATTTTTTCTTCAAGCGCCTTGGTCTCCGTGGCAGTGCCGTACTCATCCGTGCCGCACACATAGAGAGTCTCATAGCCTCGGAGTCGACAAAAACGGGCAAAGACATCCGCCGAAAGCACCTGAATGAGATTGCCAAGGTGAGGAACATTGTTCACATATGGAAGGGCTGAAGTGATAAGTCTTCGTTTCATGGTTTGGACAATATCCCTGCAGGCGGGGGATGTCAAGAACAGGTCCGCGTGATAGTATTATCTGCGATGGTCGTATCAATGCTGCGCATGGTGCTCAAACTTGGCGAAACATCGACGATCAAGGACAAAAGAAAGGTTGTCCTTGCAATAAAGGAGAAGCTTCACCACCGATACAAGCTTTCGTGCGCCGAAGTCGACCTGCTCGATTCGATCACATTTGCAGAGCTCGGCGCTGCCCTGGTATCGAACTCGCCGCAGTTCGGAGAAAAAGTGCTCAGGGATGCGGTGACATTCGTCGAAGACCATTACCCAGTTGAACTCTATGAAGTTCAAACGCATTATGAGATATATTGATCTACATTGACGAAAAGGAATACACGAATGAGCAAGTTTTGGCACAGCCTTTCCCCTTTCCTTATTGCCGCCCTCTGTGCGTTCTGCCTCACTTCATGCATAGGCATAAATGCATCGGGCAAAATCGATACAAAAGGGGCCGGGACACTCTCCATTGAATACCAAATATCCAAAGACTTTGCACAGCTCGGCGCGCTCGAGTCCACTCCCCAGTTGCCGCTTCCTCTTTCGCGCGAGGACATCGAGCGCGGGCTGCGGGGAATGCACGGCGTGACTTTGAAGTCGTATTCACAGGGGGCACGAGGTGACAATTTTCTTGTCTCGCTGACGCTTGCATTCGAGTCGCCGTCGGATCTGGTGAAATATTTAGATCCAAGCGGAAAACTTGCACAGTACCGGCAGGAAAATGGCCGTTCGCATCTGAGGCTTTCTTTTGGCGATGTGGTTCAGCCGCTTGACCCTCAGATGCAGGCGGAAATCGCCGAAAAATTGAAGCCGTACCGCTTCACGTTTAGTCTTGAGGCGCCGCAGGCCGCTCCAGAAATATCGGTCAACCAAGGAGATTTCTTTCATGTGTCTTCTTCAGGCAGAAAAACCTCACTTGAATGCTCCATGACAGATATTATTACGAGTGCCCAAGCAGCTGAAATCGATATCTCATGGCAATAGCAATTTTATTATTTCATTATTTAAAATAGAGATACAGAAGTGATGTATAAAATAAAATAATAAATAACGTTATTTATATATAGCTTGACTAATTCAATGGTTTCGATTAATTTTGCGCAAGCGGCGAATAATTTGTTCGTCAGTCCCTTGGTATCCATACTGGAGATTGGAGGAAGAACCTCATGCCCAAGAAGAAATTTGTGTATTCGTTCGGAGCAGGCGTCGCCGAAGGCGACGGCACCATGAAAGAGCTTCTCGGCGGAAAAGGCGCCGGACTTCATGAGATGACAAAAATTGGATTGCCGGTTCCGGCTGGATTTACCATCACGACGGAAGTCTGCGATCTTTATTTCAAGAATGGGAAAAAATGGCCCGAAGGACTTGAAAAAGAAGTCAAAAAGCACCTCGCCCTCCTCGAAAAGACGACGAAGAAGACGCTTGGAGACCCTCGAGATCCACTGCTTGTGTCCGTTCGCTCCGGCGCGCCTGTTTCGATGCCTGGCATGATGGAGACAATTCTGAATCTTGGCCTCACCGATGCATCCGTGGAAGGGCTTGCCGCAAAGACGGGGAACCGCCGCTTTGCCCTCGATGCATACCGCCGTTTCATCATGATGTACGGTTCCACAGCCATGGGTATCGATCGTGAAGAGTTCGACAAGGCCTTCGACGAAATCAAGGAAAAACGGACGCGGGCTCGACTGCACGTGGATGCAGGCCAAAAAATCAACGACACCGACGTCAACGAGGACGAGCTCGATGAGCTCATCAAGGATTTCAAAAAGATCTATCGGCAACACATAAAGGCGGATTTTCCGCAGGATCCTTGGGAACAGCTTAAAGGGGCCATCGATGCAGTCTTCAATTCGTGGATGGCCGAGAAAGCAGTGACCTACCGAAAAGTCGAAAAACTCGTCGGCATCAAGGGAACCGCAGTCAACGTCGTGCAGATGGTGTTCGGAAATAAGGGAGAAACATCTGGAACCGGCGTGTGCTTCACGCGGGACCCGAACAGCGGCGAGAACATATTCTATGGTGATTACCTCGTCAATGCCCAGGGAGAGGATGTCGTTGCAGGAATCCGTACTCCCATCAAACTCGCCGAACTCGAAAAGCGCGATCCTAAAGTCTACAAACAGCTCGTCAGTATTAGAAAAAAACTCGAGACACATTATCGCGACATGCAGGACCTCGAGTTTACTGTCGAAGAAGGCAAGCTCTACATGCTGCAGTGTCGTACCGGCAAGCGCAGTCCGATCGCAGCCTTCCGCATTGCGGTCGATATGGTGAAAGAAAAACTCATCACCAAAGAAGAAGCCATCCTTCGCATCAAGGCTTCGGACATCGAAGGCATCTTCTATCCCATGATCGACAAATCGAACCCTGCGGAGCTGAAAAAAGCCTTCTTGGTACAGGGCATCGACGCGGTGCCCGGCGCCGCCTCGGGGAAGGTGGTCTTCAATGCGAAGACCGCCGAAGAATGGGCTGCGAAGGGTGAGAAAGTCATCCTTGTCCGCAAAGAGACCAGCCCAGAGGACGTGGGCGGCATGCACGCCGCACAGGGTATTTTGACGGCCACCGGCGGCAAGACCAGCCACGCCGCAGTCGTCGCGCGCGGATGGGGTAAGTGCTGCATCGTCGGCTGTGAAAAGCTTGACATTGATTATGAAAAGGGCCTATTCACCGTGGGCGAGACTACTATAAAAGAGGGCGATTACATCACCCTCGACGGCGGCAGCGGCAATGTCTACGTAGGACAGCTCAAACTGGTCAAACCAGAGCCCCCCAAGGCCTACACGACGCTGATGTCCTGGGTCGACAAGATCAGAACGCTCAAGGTGCGCACCAATGCCGACACACCCTACGATGCCGAAAAAGCGCGCGAGCTCGGTGCCGAAGGAATCGGCCTGTGCCGCACCGAACACATGTTCTTCGATTCCGAAGAGCGCATCCTTGCGATCCGCGAGATGATCATTGCAGACGACACCGAGAGCCGCAAAAAGGCCCTCGCAAAGCTCTTGCCTTTCCAGATTAAGGACTTTGAAGGCATTTTCAAAGCCATGGACGGGCTCCCCGTCACGATCAGGCTCATCGACCCGCCGCTCCACGAGTTCGTCCCACACGACGAAGAAGGCCAGAAGGCGCTCGCACAGGCAGCGGGTGTTCCTTTGGAAAAAGTCGTGCAGCGCGTCAACCAGCTGCACGAGGCCAACCCCATGCTCGGTCACCGCGGCTGCCGCCTCACCATCACCTATCCTGAAATCCTCGACATGCAGGTCACGGCCATCATCACCGCCGCATGCAACATGACCAAAAAGGGTGTCAAGGTGCTCCCCGAGATCATGATCCCACTCGTCATCGACGAAAAGGAACTCAAGATCCTCGAGACCAGAACCCGCGAGGTGGCCGATGCGATCATCGCGAAATCTGGACTTGATCTCGGCTACATGGTCGGCACGATGATCGAGGTCCCGAGGGCCGCGCTCCTGGCCGACAGAATCGCGAACGTCGCAGAATTCTTCTCCTTTGGAACAAACGACCTGACCCAGATGACGCTCGGTCTTTCGCGCGACGATGCAGGCAAATTCCTTCCCGACTACGTGGACGAGAAAAAGACCGGCATTTTCAAGGCAGATCCATTCCAGAGCCTGGATCAGGATGGCGTCGGCATGCTCATCCGCATGGGCATCGAAAAAGGACGCACCACGAGGCCTAAGCTCAAAGTAGGGATCTGCGGCGAACACGGAGGGGACCCCGCGTCGGTAAAATTCTGTCACCGCGTCGGTATGAACTATGTCTCCTCTTCGCCGTTCAGAGTGCCTATTTCGAGGCTCGCCGCGGCACAGGCCGTCGTCGAGGACAGTCTGGCTGCAAAGAAGGGGACCAAGCGGCGCGGCAGACCCCCCAAGGCTGCCGCCGCATCGTCGACCGTAAAGACCGCGAAGGCTAAGCTCAAGGCTTCCGCAAGCAAGGCGGGCGCCGCTCAGACCAAGCGCTCGAGCGCTGCGGCCAGGCGGACCCCAAAATAATCTTTCCTTGGACCTGTCATCTTGAGCAAATAAAAGGGGGAGCCGCATTCGGCTCCCCCTTTTTATTTCACTTTTCTATCTCAAAATGCCTTCTTTGAATCTAAGAGGATCGTCACGGGTCCTTCATTGACATACCGGACGCGCATCACGCTCTGAAATTTCCCAGTCTGGACGTGAATTTTCTGCCCGCGCAGCTTTTCACAAAAAAATTCATACAAGGCCTTCGCCTTGGCAGGCTCGGCCGCATTGGAATACGAAGGGCGCCTCCCCTTGCGGGCATCGGCGAGCAGCGTAAACTGAGAGACGACGAGGACCTCGTAGCCGAGATCGAGCACGGACAGGTTCATTCTATCCTCTTCGTCCATGAAAATTCTCAGGTGCGCTACTTTATCGGCGAGATATTCGGCGTCCTCCTCCGTATCCTCTGCGCCAATACCGACGTAGACCAAGATTCCCCTTGCGATGCGGCCGCAGAGCTGCTCTTCCTCACCAAAATCCCCGGGGCGACGGCACGCATCGAGGTAGGTCACGGATGCATCCGAAACACGCTGCACTACTGCCCTCATTTGGAAACACCTGCCCTACTCTCGAGTTCATCGAGCTCCGAAAGTATCGACTGAAGCTCTTCATCGCTGAGGCTGTCGATATTCGTTATGGCGCTGTCGATCCTCGCGATGAGGGCACGAACAGACTCGATATCGAGCAGAAAATTAGCCCCCCCGGAGGAGGGAGGAACAGCCGCCGAGGATACTGTGGCCTGCCCACGTTCGTCGATGTTCTTGGGCGGATAATTTTGTGCGAGCCATTGTATGAACTCATCTCCAGGACCGCCCGAAAGCCAGCGGCTTTCCACTTTCAGGACCCCCTTTGCAGGCACGACTCGCTCGTTCCAATAGAGCCCGAGCGCAGAGTCGTTGATCGAATAGGGAGCAAGCGTAAATCCGCGCATGAGCGCTGAATCATAAAAAAACTTTGCATCGCTCAGCCGCTTCCAGTTGGCGATGACGACCGAATCAGGCCTCGGGGCGGCGTCAAAAAGGAGGGCGATCGAAGCATTTTGTCCCGGCGATATGATATAGGGTTCCCCTGAATCGGCACTGAGCATCATTTCATCGGTAACTCTGGAATTTGACGCAAGCGCGATGTGGTTCCCCGAACTTTCCCCGAGCGACGTGTCGCACACTTCCTTGAGCATTACCTTCATATCGCGCGACGTATAATTTTCGACTTCCAGCTGGATGATGAAGCCATTGGCGACCCTGGAGCCCGCGAGAGCGGCGAGCATAATTCGCTGCGTCACCCTGTTGGTCAGAGACCTATATTCGATTTCGACGCCGTTTTGTATACGGCGCTGCGTTGTCTGATACTCCTGAGTGGAGCCCATCCTGTAGATGCGATTATCGACGCTGATGGCTATAAAGCTCGTACGGGGGTCGCCGCTGAACCACAGAGGCTCATATTTCGATTTTCCTGCGATGTTCGTGAGGCGATACAGCATGGGACGCAGCGTTAAATCGTCGGTGGCAACCCGCACAAGGCCTTCCCGGACGTCGAGCGCGGCGCCAACTCCAACCAGCATGAGCACCATCGTAAAAAAGATCACCGCTCGCTTCATGGGGTCGTCCCTTTCAGATAAGCATCTATGAGAGATACAAGCAAATCCAAAGCCCTCTTCTTTGCATCGAGCAAGGCATTGAGTCTTGTATTCTGAGACGGAGCCGGTTCAACAATGTCGCTCCGCGCACGGAGAGACTTCAAAAAAAAATAATGTCTTAAATAGCGCTGTTCTCGGTACGGCTCTTGCTGCATGTCCTCGATTTCTTTGCTGCTGTTTTTCCCCATCTCGAACGCCGCCAGACGCAGGTACATGGCTTCCCTCGCCTCAAGCCCCATCACAGTAAGCCGCCATGCCGCCAGCGTCGCCTTATCTGAGTCGGGCCATTCCTCTTTTATTTCCTTGAACAGAGGCAGCGCCTGCGCGATATCTCCCAGCTGGTAGAAACTTTCGGCCTTCCAAAACAGGGCCGTCAGATACAGAGGATTGTCGGGATACTTCTCAAGAAACGCACTAAAGGCAGAAGAGGCCTCTTTAAAGCGTCCCATTTTGAACAATATACGCCCCCGCTGGCATTCCATATCAGGAATATTGGGGTGGGCAGGGTATGACCGGATGAACTCCTCACAGAATCGATACGAAGTAGGATAATCCCCGGCATTGAAATATGCCTGGGCGGCCATAAAACAGCTGTCGGCCGCGAGGGCGTCTTTCGACCATGCCCTGGAGAGAGCGCCGAAGGATGCGCCTGCGGCATTGAACTCGCCCCTTTTGAACAGGTCGAAGGCCCTCGCAAATTCGTCAAGCGCCGCAGCACTCGACTGCGCATATAGCAGAAAACCGATATTTAAAAATAAAAAAAAGAAACAAACGATCAGAAACTTTTTTTTCATTGTGCCCGACCTCTCACCACTTTTATATCGCTCCTTGACTTTCTATAGTATTTACTCGAACTTTGCAACCGTGTGTCTCCAAGCATCAAAGGCGTTGGCCACAAACAGCTTTGTGTCTTGGGCATTAAAAAATGCGCTTCCCATAATGAGCACGTCGGGTTTATGGACCGCGATCTCAGGAATAGTGCTCAGATTGATGCCTCCATCGATGGCGATCAGAAAATTCAGGCCGTTGCGCGCTCTGATCTCTCGAAGCTCATCGATTTTACCGAGGCAAAAAGGAAGAAGTTTTTGTCCCCCATATCCAGGATTTACCGTCATGACCAACACTTGGTCGACAAACTCAAGGAGGTGGACTATGGCGCTGACCGGCGTCGAGGGTACGATGGAGACTCCTGCCTTTATCCCCGCGTGCCGAATGCCCTGGACCAGACGGTGCGAATGAATGCACGCCTCGCTGTGAAAGGTAATGGCATCGGCGCCGCTTTCGACAAAGGAGTGGATGTGCCGTTCCGGCTCCGTGATCATGAGGTGGACATCCATGAACAGGCTCGTTTTTTTACGGATATCCGCCACCATTTTGCTCCCAAACGTTATCGGAGGTACAAATTGGCCATCCATAACATCGAGGTGCAGCCAGGAGCAGCCGCTCGATTCTATAGTCTGCACCGCAGTGCGCACGTCATAAAAATCCGCGGACAAAATCGAAGGTGCAATGATTGGATCTTTCATATATCGTCGATAATACCCTATTTCTTGTCGTTTTTCCAGATTCCTCAATAATAAAGACTTAATAAAGACTTATGGTGCATTGACGAATAATTCAAGCCTCGGATACTATTCTAAGGGAATTTACAAGGAGAAAAAAGCCCTCATGGCATATCAGTCTCGAATACAGAGCACAACGGCGGCAGATAATCTTATTTTTGCATACGAGAGCCTAAAAAATGCCGATATCCAGAGCGCAGACTCCTATCTTGAAAATGCGCTGAAGGCGGACTTCGAGCACCCCGAGGTGCTCCTCGCCTTGAAGTGTATGGCATTCTGGAAAGATCAGCTCTCCAAAATGCCGGAGACGAACAATCTTCTGGAACGAGGAGATTTTCTGTGCACATCTTGGAAGAAATTTATGGTCTTCCTCACGCGCATCGGTGACACGTCTGAAAAAGTCCGCTATGCGTACAAGCGCTTCGCGTTCGGACTTGCACTCGACCAATACCTGGCGCTTCCCGATGAGGAGAAAGATGCCCTCGGCGCTGCCCTGGACCTGCGCCTCGGACGGGCTCGCAAGGCGACAGGCGACATAGAGACGGCCCTCATTCATCTCGAACGGGCGACGAAAACGCAGCGGAACGATGCCAAAGTCATGGCCGAATTGGCGGATGCGTACGCCATGGCTGGAGAATCTCGGCTATCCAAGGCTCTCTTCAGAGAGGCCTTCTTCCTCGATCCTTCAGCGGTGGAAATCGAATACCTTGAGTCTGAATTCATTTTAAAGATCATTGAAAATATACAAGAATTAGGGTATTCTGGAAATGATATCGCTGAATGGATTCCTGTTTATGCAGAGATATGGGGTGTCTTCAATGTCAAGCGAGAATTGAGCGCGGCCGAGTACAATCGAATCTCTGCTTCTGCACGCCAGCTCGAAATCGAGCTGAGGGAATCGCCTCAGCACAGTTCGAACCTAGTGCCTCGCCTGCTCAATCGGTATTTTTGGATGGTCGACCATCTGAAAACAAGCGGCGACGAAGCCGGACTGCATTCGGTGTTGCTTAAGATCAAGATTCTTGATCAATCGATATATGCATCGTATATAGCATAGATATATAGAGGAGAAGATGATGGCTGAATCTCCATTGAGTGAAAAATTACAGCTCATGTTGAATGAAGAAAAATGGACCAGGACTCTCATGGCGAATTATTCCGTCGCCAATCTGAAAGAACTCGACCGCTTTATCGACGAAACGACAGCACAGGGGATAGCCGACGACATCATAAAGCTTTGCGCCGATCATCTTTCGCAGACGAAAAACAGCGTCATCGCGCTCTATGTGGCGGGCGTTCTCAATATCATGCGCCAGCCTGCGGACGAGTCTTACTTGGCACAGCTCATGGATTTATTTGCCGACAGCAAGAAGAACAATATCATCGAATATATCTGCAACCGCATGCTCGATTTCGGCGAAAACCGCATTGCGCTCGTGAGGCTTGCCGAGTGTTATACCGACGAAAACAAGATCGAACAGAGATATGCCGTTTGGGAACGACTCGTCCGCATCGATACAGAAGAAGCCGAACTCGCGCAGCTCATCGCAGAGTGGAAAGAGAAAAATGGCCGAACCGAAGACGCCATCGATTTTTACAAAAAGGCACTCATCCGGTACATAAACAAAGGCCTGTTCGCCAATATAAAAGAGATTTGGACCAAACTGATTGAGCTTTCTCCCGAAGACCTGGATTTCTTCCTGCACGCCCAGAAAAAGATCGCCAAGCAGATTTCGCCAGAAAAGGCGGCGATGCTCCTCATGGATCTATACGCGTGGTATAAAAAAAGCCAAAAATGGGACATCGCGCTCAACATACTCAAACTCATCATCGAATACGACGAGCGGAACCCAGCGCTGCGCAAAGAGTTTCTCGACTGTTATACCGCCATATATTCGGGGCACTCGATGTTCGACGAGTGTGTCCGCCTCTCCAACCTTACCCAAACATATCGTTCCCTGCATGAAGCGATTGCAGACTTCGAAAAGCGGATTGCCTTTGATAAGGGGAACTACGTCTTCCATAGAACCTGGAATATCGGACGAATTTCGAACATCACCAACGATGAGGTTGTCGTCGATTTCGCAAAATCGCGAAACCACCACATGTCGCTCAAAATGGCCTTCGACAGCCTCACCACTCTTTCCAAGGACCATATATGGGTGCTGAAGGCCACCTGGCCAAGAGAAAAACTTAAGGATAAGGTAAAAGCAGACCCCGCATGGACTATTAAAATCATCATCAAGAGTTTTGACAATCGGGCGGACATGAAACGGATTAAAGCTGAACTGGTTCCCTCCGTGCTCTCTGCCTCTGAATGGAACTCCTGGAGTTCGAGGGCAAAAGACATACTGAAGACCGACCCCATGTTCGGAAACGCCCAGGACGACATCTCGACATTTATTGTCCGCGACAGGCCCCTCTCCTTTGAAGAGAAAATCTACGCCCAGTTCAAGGCAGAGAAGAACTTCTTTGCGCGGGTGCAGTTCTTCAGAGATTATATTGAGATGAGCAACGATCTGGACACGGACTACTTTGAGGACATGCTCTCTTACTTTTTGTCCTTTTTGAAACTGACCCAGGCCAACGAATACATGGTCGGCGCATATCTTCTCGTAAAAGAGCTGTCTGCCCGCTATCCACGACTTCAGCAGCACGTGACGATGCGTTTTGCCGACCTTTTCGCGCAGATAAAGGACAACATCGTCCCCGTTTATCTCTCCCTGAAAGACACGGAGCTGAGAAATCAATTCATCCAGAACATCAAGACCTTTGTTCCCAATTGGCCGGACATCTACATTCAGCTGCTTCCCTACGCCAGGTCGGCCAAGATGCTCGATGCCCTTGAATCCGCAGGACAGGAGGAAAAACTTAAGCGGATGGCGATGTACGTCGTCGAAAATTACAAAGATATGCGCGAGGCCTTCATCTGGCTCGCCAAGGACCTCAAAGAGAAACCTTGGCTCAAAGAACTCGGCATCGTACGCGAAAAAATCATCCTCACCCTACTCCACATCCTCGATATCACGTTCAAGGAGATCGACAGCCATAAAGACACCACCGAAAACCGAAAGATCAATAAGCTCGTCCATACCATTCTTTTCAAAGAGAAGGACCTTGAGGAATTCCTGAATGAGGCCCCGCAGCAGGTCACAGAGCGGGTCTACTCGATGCTGGCCGACATCAAGGAAGTCGATCCGGCCATCAAGCTCAACCTCAAGAAAAAGATCGCGGAGCGCTATCCTAACATAAAATTTTACGACGGCAACGAGCGCCTCACCGTTTCACGCGGCTTAATGGTGACGGCTGCGAAGTATGAAGAAAAGAAGCATCTGCTCAGCCACATCATGGAAGTCGAAGTCCCCGCAAATCAGAAGGAAATCGCATTTGCCCTCTCGCTGGGAGACCTTCGGGAAAACGCCGAATATAAGGCAGCTAAAGAAAAACAGGACGAGCTCAACGCGAAGGTCGGCAAGCTCAAGAATGAACTGGACCGCGCACAGATCATTGAGCCTGACAGCGTAGACGCCTCGAGCATCTCCTTCGGCACCAAGCTCACCCTGAAGAACCTTATAAGCGGAGAGGAAGAGACGTTCACCATTCTCGGGCCGTGGGAATCCGATCCGGAGAATCGGATCATCTCCTATCTGTCGCCGCTCGGTAAACATCTGCTCAACCACAAGGCTGGCGAGACGCTCAATTTCACTATCAACGAGCGGAAATTCAGCTATAAGGTCTTGAAAATCGCGAAAGCCGAGTTCTGATCTCGGGGGCGGGGGCGGGCTCGGCCTTCAACGTTGGCCCTCAAGACTCACCATGACCGCTCGGCACACCCTTGTATACCTTGGTGCCGAGGATGTGCCGGGCGGCCACGGCTTCTGGTCCTCACTCCTGACCACTTCCGTCGTACATATCCAAAAAATCGCGGGCAAACGAGGTAAATCTATCCTCTTCGATTGCCCGCCGGATGCTGTGCACGAATTGCGCCATAAAATGGAGGTTGTGCTGGCTTGCCAACATCGAGTAGAGTATCTCGTTGTTCCTGAAAAGGTGGTGCAGATAGGCGCGGCTGTAGGTTCTGCATACGCGGCAGCTGCATTCCGGGTCTATCGGCAAAAAATCATCTCTGTACACCGCCTTCTTTATGGTGATTTGCCCCCTTGAAGTGAAGAGAAGCCCATTGCGCGCCGTCCTCGTCGGGTACACGCAGTCAAAAATGTCGATGCCGTTGCGTACCGCCTCTATGATATAGTCGGGAGTCCCAATGCCCATGAGATAGTGGGGTTTTTCCGGCGGCAAAAGCGCCGCGGTGTATTCCAGGTATTCAATGTAGGAATCTTTGGGCTCGCCTATGGAAAGGCCTCCAATTGCGATGCCTGGGAAATCGAGGGAAGCGATCTGCGCTGCGCTCAGTTCTCGCAGAGCTCGGTAAAAATTGCCCTGCACGATCCCAAAAAGGTAGCCCCGATAGCCGCGATCGCGCTGCACCATCCAACGAGCCTTTGCACGTTTCGCCCATTCATAGGTCAGCATGGTGGCGCGATAGGCTTTTTTTTCAGTCTCGCCCCAGGGCGCACAGATGTCGAGGGCCATTTGGATGTCTGAATTAAATGCCACCTGGACATCGACGACGTTTTCCGGGGTAAGAACGTGAGAAGAGCCGTCGATGTGGGACCTGAAGTGTACGCCTTCGTCCACAATCTTTCTAAACTGCGACAGCGAAAAGATCTGAAAACCGCCGGAATCGGTGAGAAAATTTTTCTTCCAGCCAGAAAAACCGTGCAAGCCGCCGGCCTTGGCGATAATGTCAGGGCCGGGCCTCAAAAAAAGGTGATAGGTGTTGGCGAGGATTATAGAAAACCCCATTTCCTCGATGTCCTTGGGCTCGACAGCCTTGACGGTGGCGTTCGTGCCAACTGGCATAAAGGCGGGTGTCGGCACATTGCCATGGGGAAGGGAAAGAATGCCGGTGCGCGCAGCGCACGATGCATCCCTGTGTAGCTCGCGAAAAATAGATTCACCCATCAACTGACTCCCTTCAATCCGTATTTAATATCATACATATTCAAGTTCTCGCCCTCAGGTAGGCAACGATCGATACGGCCGAAAAGCCGAGCACGACGCCCCACATCGAAAGCACAGGGCTCACCGCGCCAGCCTTTGCCGCCAGAGAAGCAATCATCTGTGCCACGTAGTAAAGTGTCGCGCTTGCAAGACTGAACAACATGCTCAAGAGAAAAATGCTCTTCCTGAAACGGCCGGCAAACACACCCGCAAGACCTATCACAATAAGCGGCGTCAGAGAAAACGACACTCTTCGCTCTTTTTCTACGGCGGCGTCCACCCAAGGAAGGCCAGCAGCCTTCAGAAAATTGATCTGATCCTGAAGTCCTTTGGTGCTTAAAAGGCGGACATCCGTCGTGGGGCGCGAGAAGCCAGATGGAGGCTCTGCGAATGCCGGATCTGAGAATTCGGCGATCCGCGCATATCGCCATGCACCATTGCTCTCTTCGTAGATGGTCGCGTTGGGGAACACCCAGCGGCCGCCTTCCCAGCGAGCGTTCGGAGCCGAAAGTTTTCTCAGCACGTTGCCTGCGCGGTCCCTCTCCACAATGACGATGTCGTAGAGACGCATGTGTTTCTCGTCAAAATATCGGTACGTATACACGAATCTGCCTCCTTCGGCGATAAAACCGGGAACCGTGGCGCGACTGTCGGGTTCCTTCAATATCTCAGACTGGAGAGTGTTGCGGATCCGCAAAAACGGGATAGAGACGGCGTCGTTGATATAGAATTCGGCGGCACAGAAAGCCAACGCAAGCACAAAAAGGGGGAGAAGAAATCGCTGCAAGGATATGCCGGCGCTGAAGACAGCCTCAAGCTCATTGTTGACGTGCCAATTGCTGAGCGTAATGACAATGGCAAAGAGAAAGGCCACAGGAAGCGAGTCCACGAGGTGCTTAGGGGTGCCGAGGCCGATCCACTGCATGATATGCAAAAGGGGTGCATCTCGCGCAAGGAATTTCCATAAAAGCGAGAAGAGCTCGACAAGGGAGAGCAGCATGGACAGGAACAGTGTCCCTCCAATCGTCCAGAGCAGGATTCTTTTTGAGAACTCCTTCCAGAGAATCATCGGCGCGCCTCGTGCCTGTTCTCGGCCCCACCCTCGGGCCCATGCCTTGACAGAGAGGCGCCCATGCGGCGCCATGTCCTGGCTCACCATCATACTACATATCCCCTTGTGGTTTTTCTCACAATCCACAGGAGCGCTGCGGCGGAGCATATGACGAGGTTGGGCATCCACATTGAGAGCACCGGATCGAAGCCTTGCCGATACCCCAATGTCTGGCCGGCAAAGAGGAGCGCCCAGTATATAACGGCCAAAACCAGTGCGAGGCCAAAGCCAGCGGTCCGCCCTGCCCTTTTGGATCCAATGCCCAGGGGAAAAGCCAGAAATGCAAAGAAAAAGCATGCCGAGGGAATGGCGAATTTCTTTTGATATTCAAGGCGATAAATCTGCAACGAGGTGTCGCCAATCTTTTGGCTGCGGAGCGATTTGAGTGTCCCAAGCGCGGAAGCGATGTTCTGCAAGGTGGATGAAGGCCGACTCTTCACGACCGTGCCCGTGGTGCTCGTGGGACCAACCTCGGCCCTTGCTGCCCCATCGCGGATTTGGAGCGAATCATAGCTCAGACGCAGCTTGTCGAGTGCGGAAGCCTGTTGAGACCTGTGGTCTTCTTGGCGCATGGCAAGCCTCTGCTCTTTCAACGTTATCTGCCGGGCTAGTGCAGCATGCGACATTTCAGAGGGAGCCGTCGCACTGTAATTGGACAACTGTTCCTGAATCTGTATTCGAATGGCTGCAGATCGCGCCTGGGTGATGGAAAAATCACCCTCAGCTCCGCCCTGCGGCTTTTTTTCTTCGGTCATGTTGTCCATGCTCAGTATCGCCGAGAGTGTGTCTTCAGAGAATTCTATGCCGACACTGTTCGCCGAGATTACACTTGAATCATATCCGTTCTCTTGGTCAATGATGAGGATGTTTTGAATGCGTCCACCATCCTCCGATGGGCCAGTGACAAGGAGCTTGTCTCCATATTTCTTTATTGAATAAGGAGCAAGCTCAATCTTCGACGATTTCTTGATAAGATCGGCATACACACGCTTAAACCCCTGCGCCGCGCGGGGTATGGACCAATCGTTGAGATAAAAGGAACCTATGGCAAGCCCGATCCCTATAATTAAAAAAGGAACATACAGCCACATGAGCCGCACACCGAGAGTCGAGGATGCAAGAAATTCATTATCGGCATTCTGCCTCGAAGAGGTCATGAGGGTTGCGGCCAATACCGAAAACGGCACGGTAACGGCGACGATGGTTGGCAAAGAATACAGCAGCAATTTCGCCACGGAGAGAAAATCCGCACCGCGGGAGAGGATGTCCTCCCCGAAAAGCAGTACCTGATTAATCAAAAAGACCACAAAGAAAAAGAAAAACGCCACAAAAAAGGAGGACATGAGCTCCTGGAACATCATTCGCCATAAGGTGAATGGGGGTTTCTCTTTCATTTCAGCGGCCTGTAGAACCAAAGCCCCCAGCTCCGCGAAGGGTTTCATCGAGCCGTTCCGAGACGGAAAAATGTGCCCGAGCAATGGGGGCGACCACGAGCTGAGCGATGCGGTCTCCATTCTGAATGGTGAAGGCGCTGTCGCCGAGGTTGATGAGGAGCACCTTTATCTCTCCTCGATAATCGCTGTCGATCGTGCCCGGAGCGTTGAGGCAGGTGATACCGTATCGAAGCGCAAGACCTGAACGAGGTCTCACCTGCGCTTCGTAGCCTGGAGGCAAGGCGATCCTCACCCCCGTAGGGATCAGAGCCCTGCAGAGGGGCTGCAGCACAACCGCCTCTTCGAGCAGGGCGAAGAGGTCCGCACCAGCAGAATATTCTGTAGCGTACTGAGGAATTCTCGCATTTTCAGAGAGCGAAATCCGCACATCCACGCCATGCACTTCAATGTGCCTCGTATTCAAGGTATCCTCGTTCTATGAGTTTAGCCTGCGGAACCGCCCCGAAGACGAAGCGCGCCCGCTCATTGGCCGCCACAGTCTCTGCAGCCATCACTACTTCATCGTACTCGATTGCGTAAAGCTGAGCAAGTTCTTGTTCCACAGACTCGACACTGCCATGCGCAAAGTATTGCCGCGCCATTCGCCGCTGGCGGTATTCGCTGTCGTCCATTGCCAGTTTTATGAGGCCGGCCATACGGTTGCGCGCATCCTGATATTCCTCGATGCTGGGTGGCTCGAGGATCAGGCGGTTTATTTCTTCCTCAAGCACGTCGAGGGCGCTGGGCAACTGTTGCTTACTCGTCTGCAGGTGAATGATCCATAGACTTTCGGTCTTTTCAGCCTCATAGGAAGAGAAGACTGTGTAGCAGAGCCCCCTATCCTCTCTGAGACTCTGAAAGAGCCTCGAAATTGCGGAACCGCCGAATATCTCATTGACGATGGAATTGCGCAGGTAGGCGCAGTTGTCGGCGGGTGGAATGGCTTGAATCCCATGGATAATATAACATAGAGACGACGAATTCTTCTCAAACAGCCTAAACGATTCCGGAACGGCAGGCGCCGATGGCAGGATATCGGCATTCACGCTTTCCCTGCCCTGCTGAAGCTGGGATGCGCGACGCTCAGCGGCGATCCTCCCAAGAAGACCCTCCAAAAGATCCACCGCCTCCTCTTCAAGAAATCGCCCCGCGATACTGATGCAGGCATGCTCTGGCCGAAAGACCTCCAGATAGAATTCGTACAGCGAATCCCTCGTTATCGCGCCAACCTCATCGATGGTGGCTGCAATGGGCAGCCCCACAGTCTGGCCAGGCCAAAACCTGTGGAAAAAGTGTTCGTGGGCCATCTCTTCCGGGTCGTCTTCTGTCTGGAGGATCTCGGAGATGATGACGATCTTCTCTTTTTCGAATTCATCGGCGGGGAACACCGAAAGAAACGCCATGTCGAACATTGTCCGACAGGCTTCCTTCCAGTTGTCCGCAGGCATGGTGCAGTGGAGGCATGTCGCTGACCGTTCGGAAAAAGCGTTGACAAAACCACCCTTGCTCTCGAAGACTCGCGCCAGTTGCCGTGCAGTCTTATCGGCGCTGCCCTTAAACAGCATGTGTTCGATATAATGAAAAAAGCCCCTGTATTGAGGCTTTTCATTTCTGGAACCATAGGGCAGCCAGATGCTCATCGAAACGCTCGATGCATTCGGCATCGCATCGACAGCGAGCATTGCGCCCACTGCCGACCTTTTCAGAAGAGACATACGAAAAAAATCTTACCTTTCTCTGCGTGCATCTTTTCGCAGGGGGCGACTCTCTCGCCCATGGTCGGATGAACGCCCTTCGCTTCGCGCCTGACGCTGGGGTGCCTCGCCATTTGCGTCGAGGGAGTCGATGGCGGCGAGGTTGAGCCTGCCGAGATGGTCGATCTCCATCAGTTTGACCTGGATGGAGTCGCCTTCTTTGAGCACGTCGGTCACTTTTTCCACCCGCCCCTTTGCGAGCCGAGAGATGTGGCACAGGCCTTCTCTGCCGGGAAGGATTTCGACGAAGGCGCCAAAATCCATGATGCGCTTCACGGTGCCGGTGTAGATTTTTCCGACTTCCGGCTCTTCCACCATGCCGAGGATCGCATCGCGGGCATCGAACGTCGACTTCCGGTCTTTGCCGTACACGGTGAGAGCTCCATCTTCTTCGACGTTTATCTGAACATCGTACTTCTCGGAGAGCGCCTTTATGTTTTTGCCAGCAGGTCCGATCACAAGCCCGATTTTCTCCGGATCGATGCGGGCGCTCAGCACTTGTGGCGCAAAGGGAGATATCTCGCTCTGCGGGGCTGAAATGGTTTTCTCCATGACCGAAAGGATGTGGAGCCTGCCGCGCTTAGCCTGATCGAGGGCTTTGCGCAGAATCTCGGTGGAAACGCTGGATATCTTGATATCCATCTGAAAACCAGTGATGCCTTCCTTGGTGCCGGCGACCTTAAAGTCCATATCCCCAAGGTGATCTTCGTCGCCGAGAATATCCGACAGCACGGCATAGCGCGTCTCGTCGGTGATGAGCCCCATGGCGATGCCCGCCACCGGCCGGCTCACGGGTACCCCCGCGTGCATGAGCGACATCGACGAAGAGCACACCGTGGCCATCGAGGAAGAACCATTCGATTCGAGGACCTCGGCCACCACGCGGATCGTATAGGGGAATTTTTCTTTCGGCGGCAGCATCGGCTCAATTGAGCGGCGCGCGAGGTCTCCGTGGCCGATCTCTCGCCTGCCTGTGCCAAGGCGCCCTACCTCGCCGACGGAGAAAGGTGGGAAGTTGTAGTGCAGCATGAAACGCTCGCGGCGGTCTCCCTCGATATCGTCAAATATCTGCTCATCAAACACCGTGCCCAGCGTCGTCACGGCCAGGACCTGCGTCTCTCCGCGAGTGAACAGCGCAGAACCATGGGTCCTTGGGAGCACGCCGATTTCGCAGGTGATGGGGCGGATATCTTCCAACCCTCGGCCGTCGACGCGCAAGCCTTTGTCGAGGATCGAAGAGCGTAAAATTTCATATTGGAGCTCATCCATCAGGTTGGAAAAGAGTTTCTGCTGGATCTCGTCGGTGAGGGAAGCCTCGAATTTTTCCTTGACTGCCGCGATTGCCTGTGCAACTGCCTTGGCGCGCTCTTGTTTTACTTTGGTGAAGAGCGCCTTGGAGAGCAACTCATGCGCATATGCGCGGATTTCTTCTTTATTGTTGAGTTCGACCGACAAGGGCGCGAGGGCGAGCTTCTCTTTGCCGACAAGGCGCCTGAGCTCTTCGATCGTGGCGCAGATCCTGGATATAGGCTCCTTGGCGGTCTCGATCGCCTGAATCATCTCCTCTTCGCTCGCCTCATGAGAACCGCCCTCGACCATCGTGATACCCACTGCAGTACCTGCGACCACAATCTCGAGCTTCGCCCGCTCGATCTGTTCGTAGGTCGGGTTCACGATGTAGGTGCCATCGACGAGGGCCACGCGCACGCAACCGATCGGTCCCTCGAAGGGAATATCTGAGATGTGCACCGCGGCGCTTGCAGCATTCGCAGCTATTACGTCGGGCGGATTAATCTGATCTGCAGAGATGCAGGTGGGCACAATTTGAATTTCTCGTCCGAATTCTTTGTGAAACAGGGGTCTCATCGGCCTGTCGATGATTCGGGATACGAGAATTTCTCTATCCTTCGGCTTGGTCTCGCGCTTTATGAACCCCCCTGGAATTTTCCCTGCCGCATAATATTTTTCAGAATATTCGACGGTGAGGGGCACAAAATCCAAGCCCTCCGTAGGGGTAGCGGAACAGCATGCAGTCGCGATCACCGCGCTGCCGCCGTAGGTGGCAAATACGGCACCATTGGCCTGTTTCGCCATTCGGCCAGTCTCGAAGACCAATGTCTCGTTGCCGATGTTACATTCAAGTTTGTTGATCATTCCATTCCTTCTCTGATTTTTTGCACATCCGGTATGTCCGCGGCGGACGCAAGGCGCCGCGGGATGCTCATTATTTCCGGATCTGCAGTTTCTCCATAATCGCACGATATGATTCGAGGTTGGTTCTCTGCAAGTATTTCAGGAGCTTGCGGCGTTGGCCGACAAGCTTAAGCAGCCCGCGCCTCGAGTTCGTGTCTTTTTTATGCGTCTTGAAGTGCTCGGTGAGATACGCAATCCTGGCAGAGATGAGTGCGATTTGCGTTTCGATCGCACCGGTATTCTTTGCATCCTTGCCGTACTCGAGCACCAACTGGGCCTTGTCTTCTTTGCTCAAAGCCATACTAAATTCTCCTTCTCCTGAGTTGCCTTATCAACGAACGCTAATCGGATTCTTTCCGACCGCATGCGTAATCCTACCACAATGTGCCGCTGAGTCACGCGCACCTCTGTCGTTTCAACGGCCTTGCCATCTTTGACAAATACCTCGTATGTGCCTTCAGGGGGCAACAGCAGATCATCTTCGGGCACGACGAATTCATCATCTCCACCGCCGTCCTCTCGTCGCGCGACAATCTGATACGGTCTGCCCAACATCTCCGAGGCCTCTTTAAAGCGGCCTTCAGACACCGCGTGGCGCACTCTGCTCGAACTCACCGGATGGCCCTTATAAAAGACATTTCTTACAATGCGCGAGCGCATCCCGAGCCCGCCACTGAGCGCTTCCAACCTTGCAGCATCCGTATCGAGCTTGTACCCGAACTGGAAATTCTCACCGACTGCAACAAAGCGGACATTTGCATTGTACAGCGCAGTAAGGAATTCCCTTCCCGCAAGTGTAGCGAAATTATCAGAAAAGTCAATCAGCACGCAATACTCGATGCCCAAAGCCTGAATTGCAGAGAGTTTTTGTTCGATCGTCAAGAGACTTCCTCGGTAACTTGAGGGGCGCAGCAGCTTTTTGGGATTCTCACGAAAGGTGATGAGGCAGGGCAATAAAGAGGGGCCCTCTCGCTTGACGGCCTCTATGAGCGCCTGATGCCCCAGGTGGACTCCATCGAACACACCGACCGTCGCTGCCAACGGCTCTGGAGATGGCCTTTTGTTGAACTCCTGCCAGGTCAACACCTTCATTGCTGCAACTCCTTCACCGCCACCATAGTGGGACACCAGCCCTCCCCGCGCTTTTCGGCAAGGCCGATGAATACGCCGTCCCCCGTAAAGAGTGCGGTGACTGGAGCCCCGCCGTGCAGCAGTTCGACGGCATGCTGAGGTAGCGCGCAACCATGCTGAAACCGGACACAAAATGGCCTCGACAGCAGACCGGCCCCAAGGCCGATATCGCGCGCGGTATCAGGGGTAAATGCATGGAGCGTGGCGGCTGTACAGTCTCTGACTGAATGTGCGGCAGCCACATCGAATTTCCCTATGCGTGTCCTTCTGAGCGATTGCACAAACGCCCTTGAGCCGCAGGCGCGCCCGACATCCCTGGCGAGCGAGCGAATGTAGGTCCCAGAAGAGCACCTGACGGTGAAACTCGCCTGTGCACCTTCAAAGCTGCGCAGTTCAAGCACTTCGATCGAGATAGAACGAGGAGCAAGATCGGGGACCTCGCCGTTCTTTGCGATCTCATACGAACGCCTGCCTCCGACGTGCACCGCGCTGTAAGAAGGCGGTGTTTGGAAAATTCTTCCTCGAAACTGCGGCAACACCTCCTTAAGGAGGCTCAGTGGCGGCACCGGGGCGGTCGCAACGACCCTGCCCAAGGGGTCGAGCGTATCCGTCTCTTCTCCAAACTTGAATACAGCTTCATACTCTTTTCCCTGGCCCATGAACCAAGGAGTGAGCCGCGTCAGCCCGCCAACCAGCACAATGAGGAGCCCCGATGCGAAGGAATCCAAGGTCCCTGTATGTCCGAACTTACATCGTTGGAAAGAGGTCTTGCCCGCAAGGCTTCGCTTGATATCCTGCAAGACGCTGTTCGAGGTAGGGCCTGCGGGTTTGTCGACAAGGAAAAAACCGTCGTCCTGCATTACTTGAGAAGATCCTTCAGTTTTTCAGTGATTTCGAACCCTTCTTTAATGCCGCGGTCAGGCACAAAGGTGAGCACGGGGGTGAGCCGCAGGCGGACTCGCTGCGCGAGAAGCGCTTGAATGAATCCGGCGGCGTGTGAAAGGCCGGCGACAGCGGCATCGAGTGAAATTTCGTTGTCCTCGAGGCTGCTCACCCAGACCCGAGCGTGCGACCCGTCCTGCGAGGCTTCGACCCTCGTGATCGAAAGAAAGCTGTTTATACGCGGGTCCTTGATTTCTCCAAACGTTATCATCCGCGAAATCTCTTCACGGATCAACTCTTCAAGACGACGTTTTCGTATCTGATCCATTGTCGTTTCCTGAGTCGAGGGTGCGCGCCACTTCGACCGTCTCGTAGAACTCGAGGATATCACCCTCTTGGAGGTCATTGCAGTTTTCAATGCCGACTCCGCATTCATACCCTGCCGCAACCTCTTTCACATCGTCCTTGAAGCGCTTGAGGGAAGAGATGTTGCCCTGGAATATTTCGATGCTGTCGCGAATGACGCGCACCTGGCAATTCCGCTTGACCACACCCTCGGACACGACGCAGCCGGCGACGATGCCCACCTTGGGCACTCTGAAGATGGAGCGGACCTCGGCCTTGCCGACCTCCTGTTCCTTGAGTTCTGGAGCCAAAAGCCCTTCCATCGCCTGTTTGATCTCTTCCTGAGCGCGGTAGATGATGTTGTACTTGCGAATATCTACCTTCTCGCGCTCGGCGAGCTGTTTCGCCGAAGGAGTCGGACGAACGTTGAAGCCGATGATGATGGCGTTCGACGCAGAAGCCATCATGACATCGTCCTCGGTGATGGCGCCGGCCGCTGCCCGTATGACGCTGAGGTGCACTTCTTTTGTAGAAAGTTTTTCGAGCATGCCTTTGAGCGCCTCGACGCTGCCCTGCACGTCGCCTTTGATGACGACCTTGAGCTCTTTGATTTCGCCCTGGCTTATCGTCTCGTAGAGATTGTCCAGCGTGACTTTCTTGACGTTCCGCCCCTCTTCATATTTTTTGAGCTCTTGGCGTTTGGCCGAAATCTGACGCGCAAACTTTTCATCCTCGACCACCTCGAAGGGGTCTCCTGCTTCAGGCATACCCTCGAAACCGAGAACCTCCACTGGCATGGAGGGCGTGGCCTCTTCCAACCGCTGGCCCTTGTCGTCGAAGATAGCCCTGACTTTGCCAGGGAAGATGCCAGCAACAAAAGGATCGCCAATGTGTAAGGTCCCATTCAGCACCATTATGGTGGAGACGATGCCGCGTCCTTGATCGATGCGGGACTCCACCACCTTGCCTTCCGCGAGCCTGTCAAAATTCGCCTTCAGGTCGAGCATCTCGGCCTGCAGCAATATCGCATCAAAGAGCTCCGGGATACCCTTTTTTTGAAGGGCCGACACTTCGACGAACTGCGTCGTGCCGCCCCACTCTTCGGGGACGAGGCCGAGCTCGGAGAGCTGCGTTTTCACCCTGTCGGGGTTGGCATCTGGCAGATCGATTTTGTTCACGGCGACGATGATAGGTACGTCTGCAGCCCTCGCGTGGTCGATCGCCTCCTTTGTCTGAGGCATGACGCCTTCCACCGCCGAAACAACCAGAATGACGATGTCGGTAATGTTGGCGCCCCGTGCGCGCATTTTAGTGAAGGCCGCGTGGCCCGGCGTGTCCAGAAAAGATATCTTCCCGTGAGGCGTATCCACCATATAGGCGCCGATATGCTGCGTTATGCCGCCAAATTCCTGAGACACGACGTCTGTCTTGCGGATGGCATCGAGGAGCTTGGTCTTGCCGTGGTCGACGTGCCCCATGACGGTGACGATCGGAGGACGCGGCTTCAGTTCTTCAGGCCTGTCGGCAGCCTTCTCTATGACGGTCTCGTCATAGAGGCTTACGACCTTGACTTCGCAGCCGTACTCCGCCGCCAAGATGGCCGCAGTGTCCGAGTCGATCCTCTGATTGATCGTGGCCATCACGCCGAGGGACATCAGTTTGCTGATCAAATCGGCAGGTTTCAGATTCATTTTCTTTGCAAGCTCTGAAATGCTGATGTTTTCCATAATATCGATGGATTTCGGGACAGCGGCGAGCTTGGCTTCGGCCTTTTTTTTGAGCTGAATCTGCTTCTCGAGCTCAAGTTCTTCTTCTCGTTTGCCAAAGGCCCCTTTCTTCTTCGTCGTGACTCTCCGTGAAGATGGCCTGCCGCTTTCAGCCGCAGGCATCGGGGTCGAGCGTCCACCATAACCTCCAGCAGCACCAACTCTTGAGCCGCCATACGCACCGGGCCGAGGTCCTCCCGGCTGCCCTGGTCTCCCGGGGGGGTAACCGGTTTTTCCGGCAACTCCGGCGCCACCCGCATACTGAGAGCCCCCTGCCGAATGGGATCCGCGATTGTACTGAGAGGCGCCTGTCGAACCTGCACGCCCCTGGCTAGACGGATAGCTTCTCCCGGGCTGAGTGCCGTACGAGCGTCCTGCAGAGGTTCCTGGAGATGGCCGAGATTCGCCTCTTTCATACCTCGATCCGGGCCGTCCTTGTGCCAAATTCCCTGCCCTGCCGTCGGAAGAATACCGTCGTTGAGAGTTGAACGATGTATTCGGACGGGCTTCCGCAGAGGGGCCTCGCGGCATTGCCGAGGGGACCGAGGGCGCCGAGGATTGAGGTGTTTGCGGGGCTACGGAAGAGGTCGGATGCCTCAATGCAGGGCCAGCGTTTCTGATTTGTTCGGCACTATGTTCGGGGTGCGCCTCAACAGGTTTACCTTCGATCTGTTTTTCCGGTTTCAGCTGACTGACAGGAGCATTCTTCTGACCTGTTTCGACCGGAGTCTCCGCTGCGACAGGCTGTGGCATCGTCGGTTTCACTTCATCTTTCTGCTCTTCCTGAGCCACTCCTCCCACTGCTTTTGCTTGAACCTTTTTTGCAGTGACGATTTTTTTCTTAACGATGACGACGACCTTTTTCTTCTCACCGCTCTGGTCAGGCGAAGCCTGCGTTGCCTGTTCCTGGGGTTGCTCGGGAGTTGGCCTTGTCTGCTTGATCAAATGGACTTTCTTCGAGTCTTTATCGCTGCTCTCTGTCATAGCTTTCCTTTATTCATCCTGTCTTTCGTCGATCTCAAAACTCAATGCCACTCCACAGGATGGGCAATGATCCATGTCCGAGGTAACGGAAGCCCCGCATTCTGGGCATGTATAGGACTCCGGCTCCTCTTCGACTTCCTCTTGCACGATTTCAACATTCTCCTCGATAATGCCACGAATCGCAGCAACATCCTCAGAAGAGAGAGAACTCCGCTGCGAAATTTCGGCCTCGTCGAGCTCCAAGAACTGTTCTACCGACCGAATACCGGCAGCCTCGAGGGCCGCGATCCACTCGTGCTTCATGCCCGGCATATCTTTGACGAGCAATTCTTCTGTCTGTTCTTCTGCAGTGGAGAAAAGGCTGTCCGCAGCTTTCTTGAGCTCCACATTTCTGGAATCTTGCAAGTACTGTTCTTCCGTCATAACGTCGATATTCCAGTCACACAGTCGGTTGGCCAACTTGACGTTCTGCCCCGACTTTCCGATTGCGATGGACAGCTCATGCTCATCGACGACCGCCAAGGCCATGTGTCTGGCCTCGTCCAGTATATATACTTCTTTTATCTGTGCCGGAGCAAGGGCATTCTGTATGAACACCTTCGGATTCACGTCATAACGAATAAAATCAATCTTCTCTCCCTCAAGCTCCTGACTTATGAGCTGACTTCGCATCCCCTTCGGCCCCACACAGGCCCCGACCGGATCGATGTCGGTGCGCTTTGTGTAGACAGCGACCTTCGTCCTGTACCCAGGTTCTCGAACAATCTTGAATATCTCGATCGTCTTGTCGTATATCTCCGGTATTTCAAGCTCCAGGAGTTTTCGGACAAATTCTGCGTGCGTCCTCGAAAGCACAACCTGAAAGCCGGTTTTCGTCTTCTCAACTTCTACGATGAGCGCCTTGATACGATCGCCCACGTGGTATGTCTCGCGAGGTGACTGGTACTTGTGCGGAAAAACCCCCTCCACTTTTCCCAAATCGACAAATATTGTCCCGTTTCTTTCCCTCTGAAAATACCCGATGACAATTTCTCCGACTTTGGTCTTGAATTCGGCGTAAAGCGTGTCGCGGGAAATATCGCGAAGGCTTTGGCGGGCCGTCTGCTTCGCGAGCATCACCGACTGGAAATCGAATTCCGAGGGGTCTATCGGTATTTCGAGGATATCTCCGATCTCCGCCTCTTCGGCGAGCTTTCTGGCTTCCTCGAGAGGAATCTCCAAAACTTCATCCTCGAAATCATCATCAGCGACAATAGTCTTCTTTGCATAGATTTCGATCCCTTCATAATTCTCCTTGAAGCGGATCACCGCATTTTCAGAGGTACCAAACTTTTTTTTATACGCTGCAAGAAGCGAGTCTTCGAGCGTTTTGACAATGAGGTCCTCCGGAATCCCCTTTTCAGAGATAAGCTGTCGGATTGCTTCTGCCATTTCAGATGCCATGAGCGTTCTCTCCCTCGTATGATGAATCGAGCTTCGCCTTTACAATCGAAGCGATGGGAATATCCAACACGGCACCATCCGTGTCGATCTGAACGATACCATTTTCAAAGTGTACGATGCGGCCTTTGCGCCAGTCTGGCATATCGGCAATGAGGAACAATATACGGCGACCGGTGAAAACGCGCCACTCACGATCAGTGCGGATGCTCCTGTCGATTCCAGGACTGTACACCTCGATATAAGGATCCTGAACACCGAGCCGCATCTGCACACGAGGAAGAATGAGGCGGTATGCCTTTGCGCACTCATCGGTACCTGTTCCTTCTTTACCGTAAATGACAGCCTTTACGCGTGAGCCCCCCTTATGGTGCGCCACTGAAAATTCCAAAAGCTCGAGTCCGATGGTCTTCAGCGCCTCGTCGATCTCTTTTTCCAGCTCCTCATCATTCATCCCTACAGTCCTTTTCACTACCCATGTTTGAGCGGCACCGGTCTTTTGTACCGTGCGTCCTTTTTTCGACGTGCTTCGATGTCAACGATTGTGCAACTCAGGCTGGAAGCGCATTCCAGCAGGAAAGGCACCATTGGCACATTCTCTGCCGCGCAGAGCTGGCTCGATGCTGAATGTCGAACCGGGGCTCCTTCAATCTCCTTCTAGAAAGAGAAAAGTCCCCTGTCCAACGCTCTCCTGCATGCCGCAAAAAAGAATCACTCAAACTTTATTTTGATAAGTAGTATAGAGGTTTTGTCGGCATTCGTCAAGGTTCCGCATTGGCAATGAAGCCTCGGCTAATCTGCCGCCAGAACAATTGCACCGAGCAGATCGGCGCCGGCCTGAATCAATAGTTTTGCGCACGCTTCAAGCGTCGCTCCCGTTGTGCACACATCATCGAGGAGCACGACCTTTCCATGAATCGGATCAGACGACACGCGCGCATAGGATGCCGAGGCATTCTTCAACCGCCCGGCACGGTCGAGCAACTTCTGCTGCCCACCCCCAGGCAGTCTCACAAGCGGCCTTGAGTGCCGAAAACCAAAACGCGCAAGGGCTTCGGCGAGGCATCCAACCTGATCGAGCTTCCCGGATCGCACTTTCTCCGGGCGGGGAGGCACTGGCACAACAGAGAAATCATCAGGCCCGTGGCCACACAGAGCGCCCTCCATATGGGCAATCTTGTAGGCAAAATAGTGTGCGAGCGAGGCCCTCTCGCCCATCTTGTAGGCATGGATGAGCCTCGCTGCACGGCCTCGGAATTCAAAAAGAGGCACGATGCGAGAGAGCACGGCTTGTTCTTCGCGACACTCTACACAGCGCCCCTGCTCGCTGATGAGCTGTCTCCCGCAACGCTCGCACCGCGGTTCTCGGATACACTCCAGCGTGTGTTCGCAGGAAAAACAGAGAGGCGCAGGGGACCACGGCACAGAGCCAACGATGGCCCCGCAGAGCACGCAGCGGCGAGGGAATATCGCATCCAAGGATACCGAGGCGCAATACTCGATCGATCTGTGCATTCTACAAATATGATGCAAAAAACTAGATCAACGCTTCAACCTTTCGACAATATCCGACAATATCTGGAGCGCCTTGAGAGGGGTAATCTTGTCCGGTTCGAGGCTTTTCAACTCCGCGATGACGAGGTCTTCTCTGCTGAAGAGCTCATCTGAAGCAGCTTCGCTGCACCGCTCCACCTCGGCTGCCGGAAGCGTGGCGTGTTCCGAGACGACCGCGCCCCCGGCACCTTCGATCAGGCCACGTTCAAGCGCGCCAAACTGCGACTCAAGCGCCGATGCGCGCGAAATGACCTCATCGGGGAGGCCTGCGAGCCTGGCAACGTGGATACCGTACGAGCCGCTGGATGCACCCTCCTCGAGCCTTTTCGGGAAAGAAACATTTCCGTCGCGCTCTATCACTGCCATCTTCATATTGCGGATACCTGGGATGTGCATGGTCGTAAGCTGATGGTAGTGCGTCGCAAAAAGCGTGCGGCACCCGATTCTCCGGATGAGGTGTTCGCTCACCGCCCACGCGATCGAAACTCCATCCAGGGTCCCTGTACCGCGCCCCACCTCGTCCATGATCACGAGGCTTTTTTCTGTGGCCGTGTTGAGGATGAAAGCCGTCTCGTGCATTTCGACGAGAAAGGTACTTTCTCCTCGAGCCAGATTGTCCTGGGCTCCAACCCGGCAGAAGATCTTATCGACGAGTCCGATCTTCGCAGACTCTGCAGGAACAAAGCTCCCTATGTGTGCGAGGAGCACGATGAGGGCGGTCTGCCGCAGCACCGTGGATTTCCCGGCCATGTTCGGGCCAGTTATGAGCACGAACCACTGATTTGCCCGTGAGAAGGATATGGAATTGGGTACAAAATCTCCGTAGGGAAGGCAGGCCTCCACCACAGGGTGTCGGCCGTTGACTATCTCTATTTCCGGATCCTCAGAGATTTCAGGGCGCGCGTACCCATGCTCGGTGGCAGTCTGGGCGAGCGAGGCGAGGCAATCTATCTGAGAGATCGAGTGCGAACATTCGAGGAGTGCAGGGATGTACTTTTTTATCCGCTCTCTCGTCTCGAGAAAAAGTCGTTTTTCAAGCTCGACGATGCGCTCTTGAGCGCCGTTGATTTTGCTCTCCAGATCCGCCAGGCGGTCAGTCGTATATCGCTCGCCTCCGACAAGGGACTGTCTTCGGATAAAGTGCTCAGGCACGCTCGCGAGGTTTCCCTTCGTCACTTCGAGGTAATAGCCTATCACCCTGTTGTATCGGATGCGTAGATTCTGAATGCCAGAGCGCTCCTTCTCCTCCTCAAGATACTTTTCGAGCACGGCTTGGGTGTTTCTGTGCATGTTGCGCAGATCGTCGAGTTCGTCGTTGTATCCGTCTCTGATGAGATTCCCTTCGGTCAATACCACAGAAGGGTCATCGAGGATCGCCTCGTCGATTGTGTCGATGACGTTCCTGCAGTCATGGATGTGTTCGGCACTGATGGCAGGCTTGAGGGCTAAAGGAGGGTCTGCAGCCTCGAGCACGCGAAACAGGGTGAGTCCGGCATCCAGAGAATCCCGAAGCGCCCGCAGGTCTTTTGCGTGGGCCTTGTCGATGGCCAGACGCGAAATCAGGCGCTCGATGTCCAAAACGCCGTAGAGAGTCTTCCGCACCTCGCCCAACAACAGCTGGTTATGGTATAAAAAAGCGACGGCATCGAGGCGCGCTTCAATCTTTGCTCTTTCGCGGAGGGGCTGAAACAGCCACTGCCGGAGGAGTCTCGTGCCGCCTGCCGTCTTTGTTCTGTCGACGACATCGAGCAACGTATCGCGCCTCGTCGAATCGCTGAGATTTTTGACAAGTTCGAGGTTGCGCTTCGTCGCCTCGTCGAGCAGGACGAATTCTTGCTGTTCATACCGCAAGAGGGCACGGATGTGGGCACAATCTTGATGTATCATTTCTTGCACATATTCAAGTAAATGTCCGGCCGCAGCAAGTGCCGGATCCTGATCATCGAAGCCGAAGCCCTTGAGCGATGCAAGCCCGAACTTTCTCTTGAGCACTTCAAGCGAATGGGGAAGGTCATAGGTCCAGTCCGACTGTGGCTCTACCATGGCGCCACTTTCGCGAATCACCTGAAAAAGTTTCGGTTGATCCAGAATGGACTGTTGGACCAAGAGCTCTCGCGGAGACAGCCGATAGAGTTCTGCCCGGATCGCTTCGCCGCTCTCCTCCCCTTCATGATAGGCGAGAGAGTGCGCCTTGAACTCGCCTGTGGACACATCGAGGTACGCAAAGCACAAGCGCCCTTTCAATACACAGATATCTGCAAGATAGTTATTTGACGTCTGTTCAAGATAATCATCTTCGACGGCGGTGCCTGGGGTAATGACCTCAATGACTTCACGGTCCATCAGCCCGCGTTTGCCCGGGACGGCTTTCTGTTCGCAGATTGCCACTTTTTTGCCGGCCTTCAAGAGGCGTGCGATGTAGGACTTGGCCGCATGATAGGGGATACCGCACATGGGCTGCCCTTGACGCTTAGTCAGCGTGAGGTCGAGGAGCGCGCTCGCCTCCTGGGCGTCCTCGTTGAACATCTCGTAGAAGTCGCCCAGGCGGAAAAAAAGTATTGCATCGCGGTGTCGTGCTTTGATGCTCCGGTACTGATCGAGCATCGAGCTGGATGATTCGGGCATGGCAACATTATAGGAGGCCGCTTTCTTCAGCACAAGAAGCGGCCTTGTCGTACCTCAATAGAGCGGCTGTGTGATGCTGAGGACAAAGTCGAAGGAGCCCGCAGCGGTTTTCCACGTGACCGCAGAACCGTCGAACACGAAGCGCTTCGCCAAGTAGAGGCGGAAGGGGAACTGCGGTATGAGGAATCGCACGCCAAACCCGGTTGAGAACGCGAAGTTCTTCCAGCCCAAGGCCCCAGCGCTTGCCGCAGGATCGTCCAAGGTCATATCGAGCCATCCGTCCTGGGTCTTCATGGCCCCTGCATCCAAAAAGCCATCGATGCTCAGCACCTGAGGGACCACGGGCAGGTGCAGCTCGAGCCAGTTTTCCCAGACCATTGTTCCCTTACCACCATACAGCTCATCCCAGCCCCGCACATTGAACGTGCCGTCGATATACACCCAGTCCTTCGTCAGCGCGAGCGTCCTCCAAGGCTGATCGAACAGAGCCTGCAGACCACTGTGCACCCCTATGACAGGAGAGAAGGTCCACGTCGGCGAGAAGGGAATCGAAAACAGCGTCAGATAGAACTCTGCCTTCGTGTCGGATCGGATATAGAATTGCTGTTCCATGGGCATAAAGCCTGTATAGGTAAGGCGCTGGCTCAAAAAGACGCCCTTCCCAGGATTATACCAATAGTCGAGATTGTTGAAGTACACGCGCCCGAAGATGGAGTTCTTCAGAACCCAGACACCGTTGTTGTCGCGCATGTACTTTTCATATGGGCGGTATTTCGTCGTATCGTAGGAGTCCATGCTGAGCGCCGACGAGGCACCACCGGCGAGCCCTATATCTGCTTTGGGTACCTTGAACACATATCCCAGAGAATATCCGAGGCTGAACGTGTAGTCTTCATAGTCCATGAGGTAGGCGTCCGGCACCGATGACAACAGGCCATTCCATTCATTGGTGCCGCTTCCTTCGGCAATATATGGATCCGGAATGTCTTCGGTAGAAAAGATAGGTGCAACAGAATCCTGTGCTGTCTGCTCCACGGCGTGCTGTATGGTAAAGCTCAGGCTCTGCGAGATACGTTTGTTGAAGAGCCAGTTCTGTCCAAAAGAGGTTATCAGGCTCTGCTCATCTGGAGAAAGCGTCATGTTGAGTTGAAGATTCTTCCCCGTACCGCCCAGGTTGGAATCGCTCCATTTGACGGATCCGGACAAAGGAAACGAAGAGTCCTGCCCCAGACCCGACAGCGTCAGACCGAATTGGATCGAGGCGGTGCTCATCTCTTCGACATTGATGACGATATCCATCAGGTCTTCGGCGCTCCCTTGATGAATCTCGGGCTCGACCGATGAGAAGAACTGAAGGTTGTAGAGGTTGCGCAGTCCGTCGATGATCTTCGATTTCGAGAACACTTCACCCACCTCAAGGGGGATTTCTCTGGCGATGACATAATCCTTTGTCTTCGTATTACCCTTGAAGGTGATACTTCCGATGTGGGCCCTGTCACGCTCCACGATGGATATCTTATACGAGATGCTCCCCGTGGCCTCGTCCCGATTTTGAGTCATCTCTATCGAATTGAAAATGTAACCGGACTCGAGATAGAGATCATCAACTTTTTGTTTGTCCGCAAGAAGGCGCTTGTAGTTGAGAGGCTCTCCCTGTTTGAGTGTGATGAGGGAGGCGAGGCGAGATGTGGGGAAAACTGTATTGCCTTCAAAGACGAGGCCGCCAAAGGTCCACTGTTTTCCTTCGCTGACGACGAAGGTGATCTCGAGATAATTTTTCTGGTCTTTCTCGTCCTTCACGTAATTTTTCAACACATCGACGACTTTTGCGTCGATGTAGCCCTTGCTGGCATAGTAATCTTCGATGGCCGTCCGGCTCTCGGCGAGCTTCGACTCTTCAAAGGCTCCCTTCTGAAATAAGCCAGCTTCTTTGAGCGTCACTTGGCTCTTGAGTGTCTGAGCGGAAAACGCGGCGTTGCCAGAGAAGAGTATCTTTCGCACGACCACGGCGGTACCTTCGCTCACCTTGAAGGTCAGAATTATGCGCGATGGATCCTGAGGGCTGGGGCTGGTTTCGAACTCCACCTTGGCGTCGGGATAGCCTTTTTGCAGGTACAACTTCTGCATCGCGAGCATGTCGGCCTTCGCCTTGTCCTCGCTGTAGATCGAATTGTTCTTTGAAGAAGCCGCATCGAGCAGCTCTGAAGTCCGCAGCGCGCTGTTCCCGACAATTCTGATCGAGCTGATGGAGGGCTTCTCGGCCACAATAAATTTAATGACGATTTTATCTTTCGAATCACCTGCGGGCAGCGCAACCGGTTCTATGCTCTCAAACCAGTCGAGTGCATAGAGTTTCGCCTGAATCTCGGTCCACACGGCATCGCTGAAGATAGTGCCTACATAGCCCCGGAGGAGTGAATCGAGGTCATTGCGGTTTGCATAATGGAGGCCCTCCCACTGGAACCCTGCGATCGGCTTGTTCCAAAACCAATCTTCAGATGCATTTTGGGATGTGGTCTGGGAAGCATCCTGTGCACAAATTCCATGGATGGCAAGAAAAAGCATTGTTGCTACGAGAGGAAAAAATCGACGATACTTCATTGCCGCTCCTGCTTTCATCAATAATTTATGCGCCAACTCAAGCTGAGCCTCTGATTGTTGAGAGGGGTTCCTTCATCTCCCACCGACATACTCCACTGGAGAAGTCCAAAGGGAGACTGAAGCTCCAAACCGAACTCTGAGTCTAATTGTAAAGAACCGGTTTTCTCAAGCGGGTCATGGGCCATTCTTAGACTAAAATGCGCGAAAGCCGAATCGGTTATATATTTCCCGGCAAAAAGTTCCGTTCCCGTCAAATACTCCGAGAGTGGACTGAGCCCGCTCTTGGCACGATCGGTGATGTCCAAAAGCCATCTCTGAATAAAAGAAGACTTTATATAAAGGACATCGAAGCCGAGGGCTCTTTGAACCCTCTGTTCGAAAGACCTGAAAAGAGAGTTCTGGGTAAGGAACTCTGAGCTTGCAATGACAGCTTCCCGAAGAGAAAGGGGGGTATGGCCTGAGGAAGCCGAGAGAGTAAGGCCTCCCTTCAACAAGGCCAAGAGCTCTATTTCGCTTTTCGGGGGCACGGAGGAAAGGCGCGGATTGAAATTTTCAAACGGAGATCTGTCCGCAGAAAGCGTGATGATGAGCATCTCGTCTTGGATTGGCTCTCTGAGTTCTGCGGTAATCGTGATGAGAGGGTTGAATTTCGTCTGATTCTCGGCAAAATCGATCGAGCACTGCTTGATGAAGAAATTCCGGAGAAGATAGAGCACATAGCCTGAGCGGAGCTCCACTCTCCCGTTTACGGCCAAAGCCCCGCTTGCCTCATCGTACAGAATGGTCAAAGCAGAACTCGGCGACGCAGCTCCCCTTACGAGCGGAATGTCCTGACTTGGAAGATACAGTTCGACATTCTTTCCAAAACTGAGAGCCAGATTGAGAGAGAGGGGCAAGGCTGGTTGGCCAGTCTCTCCGGAGGCGGTAAAGCCAGTTGGGTTTATTTCAAGGTCGCCATCCTCGAAGAGGATGTTGCCGCCGAGTTCCAGCTTGGTCTGGGAGACACTCGCTTTGAGATCGGCCTTCAGATTGATCCCTTTGGTGGTCAGCCCTCCTATGGTGCCCCTGAATCGTATGGGGCCTGCGCCTACAGTCGAGATAAACGCCTTGATGTCACCGATGTTCCATCGGGCCAGGCTCGCCGTGGCTGCGAGCGATATCTTGCCCACGCCTATGCTGACAATTGTCGGTCTAAGTTCAATAATTCCTTCACTTATTGTAAGTTCTGCATTAAAAGGCTCTACCTGCTCAAAGAGATACACATTGGAAGAAAGAGACACTCTCTGAAGCAGAACATCGCCGTCTATTTTCGGATCCGAAATGTCTCCCTCAAGATGCAAGGAAACAGAAGCGTTTCCCTTCAGATCCTTTATGTATTCCGAGGAGATGAAGGCCTGCAATAAGCTCAGATCTATCCCTTCCAAATTGACATCGGCCTGTACTTCGCTGCCTTGAATGGCCCCTTTTGCCGATCCTCGGACGCCGAAGAGATCGTCTATGGTGAGCTCAAAGTCGGTCATATTCCTCATCGATGCGCGAGCGCTGGCTCCGTGCGCCTGACCGAGCGTAATGTCGAGATTCTTGCCATCGACAGAAAATACATAGCTGATAGGATCAATGGCGGCCGCGTTAAACCGTGCCTCGGTGAGTTCTCCTGAAAAGCGAGCACTACGAACGGCTTCTATATCGAAAATCGATCCTTCTATAACCCCCGTACCTTTGACTAAGGCACTCAACAATTTTTCGGCAATCACTATTCTCGCGTTGAGGGAATATTGTAATTTCTGTTCGTCTAAATCATATGTAGCCAGAATATTGTCGAATGTATACTTTTGATAAGAGAATATACCAGAACTGAGCGACACGACATTGTCTTTGAAGCGTATCGTGCCTGCCACACTGAAAGGAATACCCCTTATTTCTGCTTTCTGGCAGGTGAATTGCAATTCGGCATGAGACAAATCAGCCCAGCTGAACTTCTTCCCCACTGCAACAGACATCGAGGCGGCTCCCTGGAACTGTATATCTCCGACGACATTCAAGGATGGAGGCACAAACCGCTCGAGGGGGATAGAAGTTCCGGTTATGACGGCAGAGACCATTCCTTTGTGCGACTGTATCGCGCCTTCTATCTGCGCCCTTGCGTCATCGAGGCCAGAAAAGGAGAAATGCCCCTGCATATTTTCAAGTGGATCTGTCAATGAGGAATATTGTACATTCAGGGAACCTTTCAGCTGCTGCCCTGCATATTTTATATTAACAAGATTAAAATTTGCCCCTTGGGCGTTGATCGATCCACTCAGCTCTAGCTCAGGATACACTCCCTCTCCCTCATACCTCACCCCTAGCCCATCCACCACCACGCCCCACCCTCCCTCCTCATACCAACCCCCTACCCCCCCTTTGAGCCACACC
>JARKOY010000106.1 GCA_029975555.1 Spirochaetia bacterium
GACGATACTGGCCGAGGACGACGGATTCGGTAATGAAGGGCTGGATGTTGGCGAGGGCGGTTTCGAGTGGTGTGCCTGCGGTGTCGAGCACGAGATAAAAGCGGTAGTGCCATGGCTTGCCGATGATGGGGCGGGACTGGAGTTTCGACAGATTAATGCCTAGCTCGGCAAACACCGTGAGGACTTTGGCGAGTGCTCCTGGCGTGTGATTGGTCGTGATAACGAGGGTGGTGCGATTGGCGTCCGGTGGCGGTGTGCCGTTTGGTTTGACAACGAGAAAGCGGGTGAAATTAGCCGGATTATCCTCGATATTTTCGGCAATAATCGGCAGTTTATGGAGCAGGGCTGCCTCGCGGCTGGCGATTGCTGTTACGTGAGGGTCGCCGAGCTGCTTCACATATTCGACGGCGGCCGCTGTGTCATGAAATTCGATACGAGCGGCGTTGGGATAGTTGGCGCCGAGATAATCGCTGCACTGGGCGAGCGCGACGGGGTGGGAATACACCTGTTTGACGTCGGCGCCAGGAGTGCCGATGAGCTGCTGATGGACGGGGATGTGCACCTCGCCAATGATGGGATAGCGGTGTGATTCCAGCAGGTCGTACACATGGCTGATACCGCCATAGAGCGAGTTTTCGATCGCGACGACCGCGGCCTCGGCCTCAAAGCGATTGAGCAGGCCAAACACTTCGTCAAATGATTCTGCTTGGACGATGGCCGCGTCTTCACCAAACCACTGGCGTGTGGCAACATGGTGAAATGAACCGAGTTCTCCTTGAATAGCGATGCGCATAGTGGACTTATTGTATCATATAGTTCTTATGAGCGACGACTAGAGTGGCATGGGCAATTGCCGCCTATCTTGCCATCGCGATATTGCACAGAGTTATAAGTATCAAACTATCGGGGGGGGTCAATAGAAGAATGATACAATAGGTATATGGATCAAGAGTTGGCTCTCGCAATTATGCGAGCGGGGTATAGTGTGTTGCTGACGGGGGCAGCGGGGACGGGCAAGACGCATTTGCTCAATTCTTTCATTGCTGGGGCGCGGGCCGACGGTCG
>JARKOY010000113.1 GCA_029975555.1 Spirochaetia bacterium
CATAGCAGGCGAGCATCGTGTTCGCGAGTGCGACGTCCTCAAGATTCTCGTGTGCGCCCGCGGGTGCGCACACGACGGTGCTCACCTTGGTGATCTCGGCGAGGCCTTGCTCGAGGGCCAAGCCGTAGGCGATGTCGTCACGACCATCCGCCAAGTAGCGGATGACCTCACCGTCCGACCCGATTCGGGCCGCGACCAGTGGTGTCCCCGACACGATGTCGCCATTGAGTCGGTCTGGGGGAAGACCTAGGCCAGCACAAAGAACGAAGCATCTCTTCGCCAGCTCCTCCTTGGGGACGGGCGGGAAGACGAACAGGGTCTTCCCAAGCGCTCCACGCGTGCAGAGCTGAGCCAGTTCCCACTGAGCACCGGGCGAGCGCCCAACAACGAAGACCACAGCTGCGGACATGTTGATCCTCTTCAGCACTGCGGTTTGCCAGTCGTCATCGCTGAAGTAGTCACGCACAGCCCCAAGCGGCTGTAGCCGGGTCCCAGGCTGGCCAATGGCGATCACCGGCCCCAGCCGAGCCGCATGCCATGCGAGCAGATCTTCGAAGGTACTGTCTTCGAGCAGAGCCAAGCGCTCGACCGAACTGGCGCGTGAACGCGAATGAACACGTACCCGCAAGTCATCGTCCTGGAAGGAGCGCAGGAAGAGTACGGGAGCGCGTTCGTCGCGCGTGATCGCTCGCTTGATGGCAGGCATGGCGAGTCGGCGGAACGTCTGAGCCGGGAGTGGTGCGACGCTGATGACCGCGAGTCCTAGAGCAAACATCACGAATGACACTTTTCGTACGATTCGTGCATCTCCCATGGTGAATCCAATGCCGCCGATACCGACGCAGAAGACACCGGCGCTCACGACAGTCACACTCAGCGCTCCTGCCAGTGACTCAGCGAGAGTCCAGCGGGGCCCAAGATTGGAGCTACGGAAATCTCGAAGGAGGAATGTGGAAGCCAGAGTGCCCACGAGTAAGAGGGCGCCTACAAGCAAGAACATTCCAGTGAGACCCATACTCCCGGTGACGAAGTACAGCCCTATGAGACCGATGCCTGCACCGAATGCCAGGACGAGTATCCGAAGATGCGACCCACGGCGTATCCGGCGCGCGGCTAGGGTGAGCACGACATCATTGGGCTGACGTGAGACGCGGCGGCGGAACGGACTTGTGGCGGCTTCGATGAATCCACGGTCCAAGAGGTCAGCACGTATCGACCGAGTGAGCACTGTGAGCGTCGCTGCGAGGCCGAGCGCCGCTGCATTCACTAGACGAAGCCCGTCGACATGTAAGGTATCCCAGCCGTTAAGATCGTCGAGCGGGGGAAGGTCTGCGGAGACGATGAGCGCCACTTGACGCGCGAGCTCGACTAGGTCGAGTGATTGTGCTGTACCGGCATCCACAGCAGATGCGTAGGCGGGACCGGCTCCCAGTTGCGCGACCACCCACAAACGGTCCTGTGTGAACTGAACCTTGGCGACTTCGGCCTGTCCGTCCTCGGCTTCCCAGGACTCATGGACTTGTGTTGCTCCCGTCGGGTACCGTCCGATCGTTGGAGCATCCAGCTCCCATATGTTGGCAAGGCTATTGGCCCATCCGTGAGTGGGAAGCTCGACAATCATGATTTCGGCAGCGAACCCAGACGCTCCCGTGTCCCACGTCCATAACGCTCGTCGTGAGGAGAGAACCAGCTTCTCATTTGCGGTATCCGTCATCACATGACCGGGCGGAAAGATCGTGTCGTGTTCAACCTCATAGAAGGCCGGTCCGGGTGCGACGGGTAACCCCAAGGTGCGGAGTTCCTCCGTGGTTGCGCCAGCCGTCTCGAAGGGTAACGGATTGGGGGTTTCGGGTTCCGCTGTTTCAAATGGAACACCGCCGTTGTGCATGTAGATGAGCCAAGGAAGACGCTCTAACGCCTGCGCCACAACGGGGGATAGCATGACCGTCCCGACACCGATCATCGTTACGAGCAAGACCCCGAGGAGAGCCGGTCCTCGCGCGCGCCACATCCCGGGAGAGAAGCCAGGAGCAACGCGCGGTTGCGGAGCCTCCTCCCGCCGACGCCACGCCATCATTGATCCGTGCGCAGGATCGTGGCCGAATCGGCATGCGCACCGGCGACCCTCTGGGTTTGTCGCAACAGCGTTGCAGATGCCGCATCACGTTGCACCTGCGTGGTCGGCCAGTATGAGAGTTGAGCGGACAACAGACAGCCCATTTGATCGTTCCCCCCGGACGATGTCCGCGACCAGTGCGGACGGCAACAGCCTACATGGGCAGGTCAGGCGCAGATTGACAATGGACGAGCAGTATTTATCAGTCGACGATCTCGATCCCGGCGCCAGCGAGCTCCGCAGGCAACCGGCGAACGGAATCTCGGTCGTACTCCTTGACGTCATCGGTGAGTTGCGCCCACGGCTTTGCCCACTGGTGATCAGGACGTCCGTTGCGCCGCTGGTGATGCTCCCATCGGCGATGCTCCCATTCGGCGAGGTATTCAACCTGATCATCG
>JARKOY010000149.1 GCA_029975555.1 Spirochaetia bacterium
TGACGAACTGGGAATGGGCGGTGATGGCGATGGGGATGTCGGAGGGGAAGAATTGGGAGGCTTCGAAGGCGACAAAGCCGTCGATACAGATATCGTCGGAGAGAGGGGCGTGGGTGAGGATGTAGCTGTGGAGGGCGATGGTCTGACGGGAGAGTCGTTCGAGGCGGGTGGAGATGAGGCAGTGGGAGAGGCGGCATGCGCGGCTGATGGCTCTGAGGCTTTCTCCGCTAGTAAAGCGGCTCAGGATGGGGTCGAGGGGGATGGGGCGCGTGAGGTAATAGGACAGGCGAAAGGTTTGGACAGAGAAGGTGGAGTGACAGCGGGGGCACTGGTAGCGCGGTACGCGTCCGAAGGCCTTGGTGAGATAGCTTCCTTTTGCGTGAGCCCAAGGGGCTTTTGGTGCCTGGGTATGCCAGGCACATTCGGGATTGGGGCAGAAAGGGAATTGCTGCATCGGTGATACCTCCTTTGGAGACCGCAGTCGGTCTCCTCACCATGAAAGACGCCTTCCTTTTTCGCTTCTGCTTCAACTTTTGCACAAGCTTGAGAACACTAATTACACTTTCAGCCCGAAGGCGTCCGTCCATCATGTGCTCTGAACTTCTTACATCGCTTTGAGTATGTCTTCAGCGCTCACAAAGGAGCGCAGCCTTGTTGAGCAGATATGATATCTCATCTAAAAGGCCTCTATTTTCAGTATTAAAACACAAATAGGGAACGTTCCCAATTTTTTCTTGCATATTTTGAAATGGCGTGTTATAATATTTATGGGAACGATCCCATATATGAGCAAACAGAAGATCAGTATTCATGAAGTGGCCCGTCTTGCAGGGGTCTCAAAGAGCACGGTGTCGCGCGTGATCTCTGACAAGGGTGGGGCGGTCAGCCCGGAGACGCTGGAGCGCGTTCAAAGGGCCATCGAGCAGCTCGGGTACCGAAAAAATATTGTCGCCGCAGGCCTGAGGACGCAGAAGACCTACATGGTGCTCCTCATGATTCCGGATGTGGCGAACCCCTTCTGGTCGGAGATTGCGCGTGCGGTGCAGGATACGCTCGAGCCGGAAGGATATTCGGTCGTCATAGGGAGTACCTACTGGAGTGAGGAGCGAGAGTCGCGCTACTACGAACTCGCGCAGATGGCCCGCTTTGACGGGGTTATCCTGAACAGCGTCACCGACAATATCGATCGGATCAAGAATCTCGGGGTTCCGGCAGTGCTCATCGGTGAACGCACGGCGGCGCAGGATATCGATACCGTCGGGACGGACACGCTCCAGGCCACAAAGGTCGGCATGGAATATCTCTACGAGACAGGTCACCGAAGAATAGCGCTTGCGACGAGCGACCACGGCAGCGAGCGATACCTTTCGCTGCGCGCCAGGGCCTACAAGGATTTTCTTCATGAGAAAGGGATTTCTTTCGATCCTGCGCTTCTTTTCTCGGTGAATTTGGACGCCGAGGGTGGAAAGGATTTGGCGAAACAGCTCCTTTCCCTCCATGACTGGACGGCTCGGGTGGACAGCTTGTTCTGTGGGAACGACATCGTGGCGATCAGCGCCATGAATGAGCTTCGAAAGTACGGAATCATTGCGGGAATCGATCTTTCCATCATCGGTATGGACGATGTTCCCGCTTCATCTCAGACCTACCCCCCACTGACGACGGTGCGCAAGCCTCGAGAGCGGATTGGCGTGGCGGCTGCACAGCTTCTCTTGAAGCGGATCAGTGACCCCCTCGGACCGGTCGAAAAACATCTGTTTCCCGGAGAGCTTATCGTTCGAGATAGTGTCATCGACAGAAGGAAAAAATGATGAAGACAAAGGCGGAGATTGTCGCGGACAGGATGGATTTCGAGTCGAGGGCCATCGGGGCATTTATAGGGCTTGCAGTGGGAGACGCGGTGGGAGATCTGGGAAGGAATCAGGATCACCGCAATCGGTATGGCCTTATCACGCGGCTCCTCGACGATGGGAAAAGCACCGACGATACGGAATTTGGGGTGCTGACCGCGAGGGCTCTCCTCGATGCAAAGGGTGCGCTTACTCCGAAGAAGACTGCCGAGGCCTGGAGGCGCTACATTCTCGACCGAGGCGGTGCGAAAAAGAGGGCGGGGCGCCCACTCTACGGCGCGATCGAGAATCTTTCGCGCGGCATGGAGCCGCCCCTTTCGGGGAAGTTCAATGTGATGAATATCGACGACGGCGCCGCAATGCGCGCGACGCCCCACGGAATTCTCTGGGCCGGCGATCCGCAGAGGGCTGCCGAGTCGGCGATGGCGGACGCCTGCATAAGCCACGACGCGGACGGAGTCTGGGCCGCCCAAGCAGTGGCCGCCGCGGTGTCGGTCGCGGTGGCTGCAGGCACGGTCGAAGAGATCGTGGAGACGGCGCGGGCGCTGCTTCCGCCTAAAAGCTGGATCGAACACGCGATGGATACGGCCATGGAAATCTGCGAGCGTCTGCCGGACATAGAAGATGCGTACGAAGAGCTCCACACGAGGCTCTGGACGCCTGAACACGCTGCGTCCCCCGAAGCCATTCCGCAGGTCTTTGCAATTTTTAAACTCTGCGGCGGCGATCCGAAGCGCGGGCTTCTGTGGAGCGCCAATTTCGGGCGGGATGCTGACACTATCGCGGGGCTCGTGTGCTCATTGTCAGGCGCAATGCACGGCTCTTCGTCGTTCCCCGCCGAGTGGATCCAATCGCTGAGAAAGCCTTCCGGGACCTGTCTTGAGTTTGCGATGGAAGAGGACATCGTAAGTCTTGCAAAAGAGCTCGTTGCGCTGTCGTGCGAGCTTGGGGCATAACCATATGGCCGCACTCGCGAAAAGAAAGGACTGGGCCCTGTTGGTACTACTCGCTCCGGCCCTGATGTACTTCCTTGTATACCACCTCATTCCCATTGCGGGCATGGTGATGGCCTTCCAGGACTACAGGATCGTCGGGAAGAGCCCCTTTGTTGGGTTGAAGCATTTTAAGATGCTTTTTGCGTCGCCTGCTTTTGTCCAAGTGCTCGTGAATACGCTCATCATCAGTTTTATGAAGATCGTACTGTTTTTCCCGCTGCCGATCGCCTTCGCTCTGATGCTCAATGAAGTGAGGGCTTCTGTGCTGCGTAAGTTCATCCAGTCCACCACCTACCTTCCACACTTTTTGTCCTGGGTTGTCATCGCGGGGATATGGATCGCCTTTCTCTCGCCGAGCGGCGGGGGCGCCAATCAGCTGAGGAGCATCTTCGGTCTTCCGCCCCGCGACTATATGACGGACAAATCGGCGATCAGGTGGGTGTTATTCGCATCGGAGACGTGGAGGAGCCTGGGATGGGATTCCATTATCTATCTGGCGGCGCTGGCGTCCATCAATCCCAGCCTGTATGAGTCGGCGGACCTCGACGGCGCAGGGACCATCCAGAAAATGCGCTTCATCACGCTCCCGGAACTTCTGCCGACCATGGTGACGGTGTTCATCCTCAACATGGGCTTCTTTCTGAACGCTGGGTTCGACCAGATCTTCAACATGATGAACGACTCTGTGATAAGCGTAGTGGATATCCTCGACACGTACGTGTACAGGATCGGCCTCTTGAACATGCAGTATTCATTTTCCACCGCGGCGAGCCTCTTCAAGGGCCTCATCGGGCTCGTGCTGATTCTGGCGGCGCACCAAGGGTCGCGGAAGATAACGGGGAAAGGCCTATGGTAAGGAGCATTTCCTCTGCAAAGAAGGTGAGGACGCCCGCGTCGGAGCTTTTCTGGAGATGCTGTTTTACTGCGCTCCTTCTGTGCACGTGCGCAATCGTGTTGGTGCCTCTGTTCAATCTTCTCGCGCTTTCTCTTTCGGAGCCTTCGCGTGTCTCGGAGGTTCGGGGGCTCACCGTGCTTCCCAAAGGTCTTTCGCTGGTGAACTACAGGGTGTTGATGGCCAATCCGCTCTTCATGCGGAGCATCCTGAACTCGGTTTACATCACGCTCGTGGGCACTGCGTTGAACCTGCTCGTCACATCGATGGCGGCCTTCGCCCTGACGCGGCCGAAGCTTCCGTTCCGCCGCTTCTTTATGGTGCTCATCATCATTGTTATGATCTTAGAGCCCGCGCTGGTGACCGAATATCTGGTGGTTAAGAAGATCGGGCTCATGAACAGCCTCTGGGCCGTGATCCTCTATAAAGCCGTCAATGTGTATTACTTGATTATTTTAATGCGGTATTTTGAGGAAATCCCTCCGTCGCTCGTTGAAGCGGCGCAAGTGGACGGCGCGAGCAATATGACGGTGCTGAAGAACATAGTGCTCCCCTTGGCAAAACCCGCACTCGCGACGCTGGGGCTCTTCTATGGTGTGTTCCACTGGAACGAATATTTCCGTGCAAGTATTTATCTCACCGATCCGATGAAATACCCCCTGCAGCTCATCCTGCGACAGTTCGTGGTGCTCGACGACACGGCGTCGCTCATCGGTTCGGGGACCTTGTTCAGCTACGATGAGGCGGCGCGGCTCAGCTACAGCGCGCTGCAGGCGAGCACCATCGTCGTGGCGATTCTGCCGGTTCTCATTGTCTACCCCCTCATTCTGAAATATTACGCGCGAGGAGTGATGGAGGGTGGAGTAAAGGAATAGGAGGTTCACATGAAAAAGAACACATTCTTGTGTGCGCTCATGGCTGCGATGATGATTTTGGGCATCGCCGCCGTCGGAGCGCAGCCGAAGGTGCGGCTCGTGCTGAAGGATCTGGACACCGATCCGAACACGCCGCAGTTTGTCCAGCTCATCGAAAAGGGCATGGCGGCGGCGGGCACTCCGGTGAAGATCGAGGTGGTCAAGGTCCCTTCGGGCAACTACGCGGAGAAGATCAGCCTCATGATCATGTCCGGGGATATCCCCGACATCATCTATTTTCAGGGCGGAGACGACAAGATCGCCATGCAGGGTATGCTCGAGGACTTGAGGCCTTACCTCACCAAATCGAAGTACCTGAAGAATGTCCTGGATCCGCACAGCAAGGCGAGGCTCGAGAGCTATCCGTACCTCGTGTGGGTCGCTCCTCCCCGCGTCCGTGCGCCCGTCATGCGAAAGGACTGGTTCGATTCTTTGCCTTCGGCCAAGGCGCTGGCCGCCAAGCCCACGGTGGATGCCTACTATGCGCTTTTCAAAGACCTCGTGCAGAAAAAGGGCGCTCAGTACGGCATTTCGGTGACAGGGGCCACGAATGGTGCCGAAGAGCTCGATTCTATTTTCGATGGGGCCTATGGGATCACCTCGACCTGGATGAAGGGCAGCGACGGGCAGTGGGTCTACTGCAGGGTCACACCGAACGAGAAAGAGAAGCTTGCGTTCTATGCCAAACTCTACAAGGAAGGACTCCTCGATCCTGAATACCTGACCAAAAAGTGGGACACTAAAGAGCAGGTCTTCTACGAAGGCAAGGCAGGAATGGTCGTCGGGGTCGCGCCGGGCAGCATCGATGTGTACGTCAACAAGATGATGAAATCGCAGAACACGAGCCTCGTTGCGCTGCCTCCCCCCGCAGGGAAGGCACAGGGCCTCGGGCCATTTGTCGATGTCATAAAGGAATCGCGTGGATTTGCGATTCCGGTGACTTCAAAGGTGAAAGATGCGGCCTTTGCGGTGCTCGACTTCATGTGGAGCCCGGCGGGTCTCAAGATCGCCAAGCTCGGTATTCCCGGTGTTCACTATGTCGAAGAACCTAACCGCTACGTGCTGACCGACAAATACGCAGAGTGGTACAACGGCTGGTTCGGCGACTCGTTCAATGGCTTTGTTCCCGACAAGCCCTTGAATAGGCCCATCATGACCGAGCCGGCAGTAGAGGCAGGAAAGCTCGCCGTCAAGTACATGATGCCCGACAAGACCTTCCTTATTCCCGAGCAGTACATCACCAACTGGGATGCCATGACGAACCTCTATAAAGAATACGAGGCGGACATCATCACCGGCAAAAAGCCGATTTCGGCCTTCGACGAGTTTGTCCAGAAGTGGTACGCCGCAGGCGGAGCCGAGCTGACCAAATACGCGCAGACGAAACTGAAGTAAGGCTGTCTATGCCGACGATTCTTCCTGACTATCTTGAACGAGTGTATGCGGGGCTGCTTGGAAAAATGATCGGAATTCGTCTGGGAGCTCCGGTGGAGCCTGCGATCTGGACCTATGAGCGCATCCGCGATGTCTACGGCGAGGTTACTTCGTATCTGAAGCCCTACAGGAACTTTGCGGCGGATGACGACGCGAATGGGCCTGTGTACTTTATCCGCCCCTTGCTTGAGAAGATCGAGAATGCGTTGACGCGCGGCGCTGGGAATGATTTGAACGTCGTGGAGGATAGCTCTGTGGCGACTGCGTTTGAGAGGGGGACTCTCCAGACTCGCCTTGAGGATACGTCCATCGAGGCTGGAGAGGTGGTCGCCGGCGATGTGGCCGCAGCCTGGCTCAACTACGCGCGCGAAGGCATCGGAATGTTCTGGTGGGGAGGGTACGGCCGGAGCACCGAGCACACCGCCTACCTCAATTTGAAGCATGGGATCTCTGCGCCAGAATCAGGCTCGATGGCGAGAAACGGCAAAGTGGTCGCGGAGCAGATCGGCGGGCAGATATTCGTCGACACATGGGGGCTCGTGTGGCCGGGGAATCCTGAAAAGGCTGCGGAGTTCGCTGCGCGCGCTGCCTCGGTTTCGCACGATGGGGAAGGACTCAACGGCGCGAGGTTCATCGCGGGCTGCATTGCGGCGGCGTTCAAGGAATCCGACATGCGGGCGGTGATGGAGACTGGTCTAAGCCTTATCCAAAGGGACTCGGCTTACGCCGCGGTGGTGCGGGCCGTAAGAGACTTTTACAGAGAGCAGCCCAAAGACTGGCGCGCCTGCATGGAATACCTGCTCGCCGAGTGGGGATACGACAAGTGGCCCGGCCTCTGTCACATCATCCCAAATGCGGGAGTGTGCGCGTTGGCCATGCTGTACGGCGCAGGGAGCTTCGCGCGCACCGTCGAGATTGCGACCATGTGCGGCTGGGATACCGACTGCAACGCGGGCAACGTAGGGACAGTGGCCGGCGTGCTCTATGGTCTTGAGGCCCTCCCGCTCCACTATCGACAACCCATCAACGACAGCATCGTGCTCTCCGGCCTGCCTGGGAGCCTCAACATCCTCGATATTCCGACTTTTTCCAGGAGAATCGCGGTTGCCGGATACGCCCTGGCTGGGGAAGGAATTCCAGAGAGTATTTCGGCGCCTCTTGCCCTCGGTGACGGAGAGCGCGGGCTGTTCTTCGATTTTTCGCTGCCGGGTTCGACGCACGGCATGCGGACCTCGGATCCGACCCGCTTCGCGGTATGCCATCGGGGAGGCGGCGGGGTCGGACGCGCTGACGTCGAGGGTGGCGCAGCCGGTGATGTTAGCGCTGAGCCTCGTGACGCGCAGCGTAAAAATGCCCTCGAGTTCCGCTTCGAGCGGCTTACCCGGGAGGAGAGCGGCAAATGCTTTTTTAAGCCATTCTATCGGCGCTCCGATTTTGACGACGAGAGGTACAGCCCGGTTTTTTCCCCGCTCGCGCGGCCCGGACAGAACGTCGAGATCGAATTCAGCATGGAACGCTGGGAAGGCCAAAGCATCGGCGTGGAAGGCTACGTGCGCGACACGTGGTCGCAGAAAGATGTCCTCACGACCTCGCCCATGTTCCCGGAGGAGGGTAGGACATACCGCCTCGAGTTTACGATTCCGTCACTCGACGGTTCTTTCCCCGATGAGGTCGGCTTCAAGATCACGAGTTTTTCGGGAAAAGGTAAGCGTGATTCGGGAAGGCTTTTCATCCATCGGTTTGCGATAAGGGGCAGGGCGTCCTACGACATCGATATTGCGAAACAGTCGGTCGAATTTGGCTGCGTGACGCCATTTTCTCACGATGGAGGATCATGGTCGATCGAGGATGGCCGCCTGCATCTCATGACGCCCAGCAAGGCAGCCTCGTACACGGGCGGCTACGGCGTGGCCGATCAGAAGATCAGCGCAGAGGTAACGCCTCTTGCCGGCGACAGCCACATGCTCATCGTAAGGGCGAAGGGGGCCCAACAGGGCTACTGGGGTGGCTTCGATGGCCATGGCAAGGTGGCGATCTATAGGCAGGACTTCGGATTCCTGAAGCTTGCCGAGGCTGCATACGACTGGAAACCCGATAAAAGCGTCCGGATATCGCTCGCTGCGGCGGGCGAGATACTTTCTCTCTGGATCGATGGGAAGAAAGTCCTCGAAGCGAAGGACTCCTCGTTCAAGAGCGGACTTGTCGGGTGCGGCTCGCTTCGGGCCTCTCGGGCGCTCTACGGCCTTTTCTCGGTGGAAGAATTATGAGCGAACTGCAAGTGTTTGAAGCAGGCTTCGCTTCGAAGTCGGACTGTCTGGTGAGGTATGTGCCCTCGGCGTGTCCGGTTTCGATCACAGCCAAATCGAGCGTTGCTGTCCTCTTTGGCGATGCGATACAGTGCAGCGCCCAGGACATGCTCGCTTCGTACGGTGTGACGACCGGACGTCTGGAAATAGAAGACGACGGGGCGCTCGATTTCGTGCTGCGAGCACGCATTGAGGCTGTCCTCAGAAAGGCCGGATTCGTGTTCCAGTCATGCCCATCACTTCAGAAAGACTGGGCGCACACCAGCCCTAGACGGGCTCCGAGCGACCGTGACCGAACCCGGCAGGTCCGTCTCTATGTGCCGGGCGATCAGCCACATTTCGCGATCAATGCGGATTTGTTCGGCGCGGACGTGCTGGTCTTCGACCTCGAAGACTCAGTCGCCGAGGAGCGGAAGTTCGAGGCAAGAATACTCGTTCGCCGGCTTTTGGAGAGCGAATTTTTGTTTGAGAGAAGCGAGCTCGCGGTGCGAGTCAACGCGCTTCGGACCGAATGCGGCAAGGCGGACGTCGCAGAGATCGTGGCTGGCCATCCTCACGCGATTCTTCTGCCGAAATGCGAATCGGCGGAGGATGTGAAGGTTCTCGATACACTGCTCTCCCTTCAAGAACAAGAGAAGGGCCTCGAAAGAGGCAGCATTCACATCATGCCGATCATCGAGACATCCAAAGGAGTGCTGGCTGCTGCGGAAATAGCCCGTGCTTCCGACCGAAACGTGGCGCTCTGTTTCGGGTACGAGGATTTTTCGAGAGACATCTGCGCAAGACCTGCCCCAGTGGAGGGAGCTGGCGCAACGCAGGGGAAGTCCGCTCAAATCGAGGCGCTGCTGGCCCGGCAGATGATAGTGCTGGCCGCAAGGTCTGCCGGCATCCAGCCGCTCGATTCCGTGTTTTCGGATATTGAGGATACCGACGGCCTTACGGAATCCTGCTATCTGGCGAGGGCCCTCGGTTTTGAAGGAAAAGCGGTCATTCATCCTTCGCAGATCGAACCTGTGCGTAGGGCGTTTTCGCCATCCGACGAGGAGGTGGAGAGGGCGAAGGCTATTGTGGCGGCCTATGAGAATTCTCTGAAGGAAGGAAGAGGGGCGGTCGACTTCGATGGCCAGATGATCGATGCGCCCCTTGTGAGCAAGGCGCGACGCATAATCGAAGAAAGCGCCCGTGGAGCATGACATGGAATGGACGACCAACACGCTCGGAAGAAAAATTCCGGTAGACATAGGAGGAAAAACCTGCGCCCCGTTTCAGGGGGCTTTTATCGACAGGAGAAAAGGGGGCCCGAAAGCGCTTTCCCCCGAAAGAACAAGCCAGGCCGCCCCTCTTAGGCAGAAACCCGACAAGCGGGTTGCGGACTGGGACGATCTTTTCGACAGGCTCGATCTGCGCGATGGGGCGAGCATTTCTTTCCACCACCACCTGCGCAACGGCGACAAGATCGTGAACGAAGTCGTCGCCCGGCTCGCCGCGCGCGGCCTGCGCGATCTGACCATAGTTCCTACGGCACTTTTCCCCGTGCATGATGCCCTGCTGCCCTATATCAGGGAAGGAGTCGTCACAAAGATCGAAGGGTCGATGAACGGTGCGATAGGCGCCGCCTGTTCACGAGGCGAAATTCGGCGCACCTGCGTGCTTCGCTCCCACGGCGGTCGCCAGAGGGCGATCCAAGAAGGGGACATCTCGATCGATGTCGCCTTCATCGCCGCCCCTGCGGCCGATCCATACGGCAACGCGAACGGCCTCTTCGGACCCTCGGCCTGCGGTCCTCTCGGATACGCGAAACCGGATTCCGAGTACGCAGGCAAAGTCGTCGTCATAACCGACAACCTCGTGCCCTATCCATGCGCGCCTTGGTCGATTCATGGGGCGAATGTCGATTATGTGCTCAAGGTTGAGAGCATTGGAGACAGCTCAAAGATCGTCTCGGGCACAACCCAGCTCACGCGGAGCCCGACCCAGCTGCGCATCGCCCAGCTCGCTGCGCGTTTCATCGAGGCCACGGGCTTGATGAAGGACGGCTTTTCCTTTCAGGCGGGGGCAGGAGGCATATCGCTCGCAGCTACTGTCTTTCTGGCCGAGCGGATGCGAAGGGCTGGTGTAAAAGCTTCGTTCGCACACGGTGGGGCGACGAGCGTGCTCGTGGACCTCCTCGAGGAAGGTCTGCTTGGCTCGATTGTCGATCTGCAGAGCTTCGATCTCGACGCGGTGCGTTCCTGCGCCAGAAACCCGAGGCACATCGAGTCTGATCCATATGCTTCCTACGGACCCCACGCGCGCGGCTGCGTCGCCAACATGCTCGATGTCGCGCTGATGGGAGCCACGGAGATCGACATCGGTTTCAACGTCAATGTAGTGACACATTCGGACGGAGTACTCCTCCACGGCATCGGAGGCCACAGCGACGCCTGCGCTTCCGCGGGCTGCACCATCATCACCGCGCCTTCGTTCCGCAAACGAATTCCCATCATCCGCGAGCAAGTGACAACCCTAACCTGCCCAGGCGAAGTCATCGATGTGCTCATCACCGAACGGGGCATCGCGGTCAACCCGAAGCGCGAGGACCTCCTCTGGAAGGCAAAAAAGGCTGACCTCCCTTGTAAGGAAATTTCGCAGCTCATGCGCGAGGTTCTCACAATCACCGGCACGCCGGCGTCGCCTCGGTTCACGGATCGGCCCGTGGCCCTCATAGAGTGGCGGGACGGCAGCATCATCGACACGGTGTGGCTGTTGGAGGGGGAATGAATCTCAATACCCCAAATAGTCTCGTTTTTTCCACAGGTGTTGAATGACGAATTTTTCTCCTTTTGGGTCTCTCGATTTTATGAGCTCAATGATATGCCAGTGCTCATTCTGAGTTTTTCGTGCGATTTCAGGATTCATGGTTTGGAGAAAAAGATGTGAGGATTTCAGATTAAGACGCTCAAAAAATATTTCGAGCAGTTCGTTGCCGGAAAGTCTTATGAATTCCTTATGAAACTTGAAATGCGGATCGGCATAAGCTACCATATCTATCTGAGGTGCGGAGATAATTTCATCCATTTTTTTACAGAGTACCTCCATCTGTGATGTATCGGCCTCGCGTTCAACGGCAAGTCTGAAGGCGAGACCTTCGAGATAGGCTCGAACCTCGATCAAATCACGGTAGTTTTTTCCTGAATAGAGACGGACATAGCTTCCTGATTTGGCTTTGACTACAATGAGTCCATCTTGTTCAAGGCGCTTGAAACTCTCACGGATGGGTGTACGAGAACAGTTAAACTCTTTGGCGAGCGCATTCTCGGATAATTTTTGGCCTGCAAAATAGTATTCGCCCAGTATCCGATTACGAAGTACTGTATACAATTCTTCGACATTTTTATTGATATCAGTCATAGCCTTAATGGTTTGGATGGTTCGGGTTTGAATATCTCGAAGCGTCTCCAATTTCCTCCTTTGCGAGCTCGTCGAGTAGTTGAATAATTTTTAGCATGCTTCGCGGAATATGAAAACACACTTTGTAATGGTTGCCTTTAACGGTATTGGCGATCGATCCATCACGGTGTAGGTACCCAAACCATTCTCCATATACTCTGTCCGGGAAATGTGAAAAGGTATAGTCGTGAATTACCTCGAACCATCGTTCCCAACATCGATCTTTTGTACTTACAAATGCCATGAGTGTGGCAATGAGCGCCTCGCAGTGAGGCCACCAGTATTTCATGTCCCACTCGATCTGAGCAGGCTGCCGTCCTTCGATGTCGATGAAAGAGAAAAGACCACCGAATTCGGTATCCCAACCTCGTTCCAGAGACCACGAAAGGATATTGATGGCTTTGCTCATAAGTTCTTTGTCTTGAGTGAAGCGCGCCTCGCTCATGAGAAACCAAGAGGTCTCGATGGCGTGTCCTGGGTTAATAGTACGGCCTTCGCATCCTTCGGTCATTTCACCGTTCGGCCCTACGGTTTCAAGGAGTGCTTCCTTATCCGGTTTTACAAAATATCGAAAGAGTTCTTGTACGCGTTCTGCAATTCGTGATGTATAAAGAGCTGAGTGTTGGGGATCGATGTTCCGAAGAATCTGAAATACATTGATCATAATCATGGTGTCGGAGTGACTGAGCATAGGGCGCAAATTAGGATTTACTTTGGGTTCGAGTTTTCCTCGGAATCGATCGTAGACCTCGAGGGTATCGAGCGCTTTCTTGAGATAAGAAGGATCCATGGATGCCTTTGAGTATTCGGCAAGGCCAATAATCGCGAAAGCTTCTGAGAAAAGATATCGACGCAATATAAGAGGACGTCCATCTCGGTCAAGTTCAAAATAGGCACGTCCGCCAGGACCAGACAGAACCTTGTCTCGCGTAAAGTCAGCGCAGGATCTAGCAGCGGCAAGGTATTCTTCTCGAGGTTCGAGTTCATTGTAAAGGACAGAAAAAATCCATGCAGCCCGCCCCTGTGCCCATCCCCCCTTGTCGGTGGAAAGAGGTCTTCCTTGACGATCGAGAAAATCAAGAAGCCCTCCTTTTTCGTGGTCGATACCATATCTGATCCAGAAGGGCACTATGTCACAGACAAGCTCTCTATAATAAAAATCTCGAAGGGCCTGAATTCTTGATCTTGTCATTCTTCCCTCCTATTTCCCATTATAGCAGATATCTAAGCATAATGATTAAGATGTTACATGTATACTACTTTTATTATCATAAACCGTCAAGAAATGCATAGTTAGTTAATATTTCTGTTTCTTTGTTATTAAAATAATTGTAAAATATTATAAAATATATTTTTATTAAAAATAAAACATATAATATTCTATATATATCTTAATATATAGAATATACAATCTAGAAAGTATATCATAACTTGTATTCTTGATTTTATATAAAAACTTTAAGAAGTATGTAAATTCCCCTTGACAGTTCAAAAATCATGATCAATGATATATTGCGATACATACATGACTCGAATCTGTGGAATATCTTGATCGATGAGGATTGATTGCCATCGGCTATTATCATTCAGGAGGAGGTTTTATATGAAAAAAAATCGAATCGTTCTCGCGGCCGCGATTCTTTTTGTGGTTGCGGGAACGGCATTTACGGCAGAAAACGCCCTCTATCTGTTCATACCGACGACGGGCGCAACGATGACGACCAAACTCGATCATCCTTGGGTCAATAGAGGTGATCTGTGGAAAGTGCTCATGTTTCGGAGTCTTTTTCTGCCGGATCCAACGTTGACGACTGTATCATCGGATCTGGCATCGTCCTACCGGATATCTTCGGATGGGCTCACGTATACGATTACGATGAAGAAGGGACCTACTTGGCATGATGGCACGCCAGTGACTGCAGATGATGTAATCTTCAGCGTTCAGACCGCACTCAAGGCTGCTCAGGTCAATGCAATCTATACCGGGGTATTCTCCCATATTATCGGAGCTGCGGATTATATCTCAGGCAAGACGTCATCGCTCTCTGGCCTCACAGCCAATGGAGATGTAGTCACAATGAAGCTCGACACAAAAGTCGGCAATGCCATCAATGTGCTCGGACAATTTGCAATTATGCCTAAGCATCTCCTCAAGGATGTCAATCCGCTCGAGTTCCAAAATGCATCTTTCTGGACGCATCCGGTCGGCAACGGCATGTATAAGTTGCAGGAGTTCAATCCCGGCAATTATGCAGTATTTGTTCCCTATGAAAAATATGATGGTCCCAAGCCAAAGATTCCTAAAATCATCTTGACTGCAATGACCGATCCTATTTCCGCGGCTCAAGCAGGGAAGCTTGATCTCTATAATACCAATGCGACCGACCAGATTTCCGAGCTGAAAAAGATCAAGGGTTTTACGTCGTATCCGGTCGATATCACATTCTATCGTTACTTTGTGATCAATATAAAAGATGAAAACGGTGTTCCTAATAAGGCGATGGCTGATGTGCGAATACGAAAAGCGCTCATGTATGCCATCGATTTCAAGGCCCTCGCTGAGGGCCTATATCCAGGGCTTGCTAGGCAGATATATACCGGGGTGCCGACTTCGTTCTCTGCATACGATAAGGATGCCGAACAGTATAACTACAATCCTGAGAGAGCAAAACAGCTACTCAAAGAGGCGAACTTCGATTTCAGTAAAACTCTACGACTGCGTTTCTACTATGGCGACCAGACTTCGATCAATTTCATGACAGCGGTTGCCCAGTACCTCGCCCAGGTAGGTATAAAAACTGATGTGCAGAAGTTCCAGGGCGATGCAACAACCGAACTCTACAAAGTCAAGGATTATGACATTGCGCTGAAAGGTCTTTCTGCGTTTGGATTTGAGGAGTGGTACGGAGAATATGCAAGCGACAATTCAAATTTCATCAACATCATGGGCAAGGATGGTTATTTCGATCTGAAAGTCAACGAACTTCGTGCAACCACCGATCCAACCAAGCGTGCACAAATTCTTCTGGATCTGCAGCGGCTAGAACAGAAATATCTCTATAAATTACCAATATATACTATGCAGAATATTTTCTTTGTGAATACTGCGAAAGTGAAAACTACAGGTGTGTTCGGTAATCCATGGTTTAACTGGGACTATAAGTTCGCAGATTGGGAATTGAAGTGAAGTAGTAAAACGTCATGCTTTAAACTCGAAAAAGAGTGTAATGGTTCATTCATGGCGGCGGGTGCAAGGACTATGCTTTCCCCGCCGCCTTATCATAAAGACTAGACTGTGTACGACGAAAAGAGCTTCAAGGAATTGCCGAAATGCTATACTATTTTATAAGAAAATTACTTGCTATTATTCCCATGCTTCTTCTAATTAGTCTAATAGTCTTCGTTGCAATTCAGTTTTCGCCCATCGACCCAATAAATTATCTTGCCTCGCCAGATATGACTGCTAATTCACCAAATCTCCAAGCACTGCGCCAGCTTCTTGGGCTTAATGACCCTATTTATATAAGGTATATTCGTTGGCTCGGCAATGTACTGCACGGGGACTTCGGCTATAGCATCGTCGATGGTTCGTCGATATCCAAGCTGATTGCTATGAAGCTTCCTGCAACTTTCGAAATTTCACTGGCAGCTCTCATTATCTCAACTATTTTCGGCATTGGCATCGGCATATTGTCGGCAATCAAGCAAAACACAATTATCGATTATCTTGGACGGATCATCGGTGTTATCGGTATATCGATCCCTCAGTTTTTCTTTGGGATCATTCTTATTCAATTCTTTTCGATAAAATTGGGTTGGTTGCCGGTCGGCGGGCGCATCGAATTAGGCTACAGAACATGGTGGGATCATGTGCCCAATATGATTTTGCCTTCGCTTGCTCTTGGCGTCTCGATGACTGCGGCGCTTTTGCGGTATGCGCGTAACTCAATGCTTGACGTCATGACTAAAGATTATATAAAAACCGCGCGCTCGAAAGGGATCCCTGAATGGAAAGTATACATCAAACATGCATTTAGAAATGCTCTTGGGCCTACTCTTGTGATTCTTGCCTTCCGTTTGCCCATTTTGATTGGTGGTTCGGTAATGATCGAGGCTGTGTTTTCGTGGCCTGGAATTGGTGCGATCATCCTCCAGGGTGTATCGTCAAGCGATTATCCGGTCATCATGATGACGACAATGATGATAGCCACTGCGATGCTCATTGCCAGTTTCCTTGTAGACCTCATCATGGCGCTGCTTGATCCACGGATCAGATTCGACCGATAGGAGAACTCGAGTATGGCCCAACAAAAAATTAAGAAATCGAGTCTGGCACTGCGCAGCTGGAAGAAACTCGTCCGTAATAAGCTTGCAATGCTCGGTGTGATTGTATCCACATTGATGATTTTTGCTTCAATATTTGCGAATTTTATTACTCCCTATGACCCCTCAAAGATTGATTTCACCAATATGGCAAAGCCGCCAAGCTGGGAGCATCTTATGGGAACTGACAAGATGGGGCGGGATGTGTTTTCGCAGGTGCTCTATGGGGGACGCGTCTCGATATACGTCAGTGTGGTAGGCGCTGTACTCGGTTCAATAATCGGGATGATTCTCGGCGGCCTCGCAGGGTGGTTCGGAGGGAAAATCGATTTAATTTTGGTAAGGACTTCAGAAGTTTTCCTCACTTTTCCTAACATGATGCTTGTTCTTATTCTCGTTGCGTTCGTTGGACAGGGGATCAATAATCTCATTTTTATTTTCTTTATTACGGGGTGGATGACTCCTTTCAGAATGGTCCGCAACGAGTTTCTGTCGTTGCGCGAGGAGACCTATGTGGAAGTGTGCAAAGCCTTTGGTATTTCTAATCTTTCGATTATATTTCGGCACATTCTTCCGAATACGACCAGCCCGATCATGGTGGCGACTACCATCAATATCGCAAATTACATTCTTCAAGAAGCAGCTCTGAGTTTTCTTGGCCTTGGTGTGCCTGTCACAGTACCGACTTGGGGTAACATCATGAATGCCGCAAAGTCGATCGAGGTCATTCGCAATTACTGGTGGCTCTGGCTTTTTCCTGGTCTAGTTATTTCGGTTTTCGTATTGGCGGCGAACTTTGCGGGCGATGGACTGCGTGATGTGCTTGATCCTAGACAATGAAAGGTAGTCAAGGTTATGGGACGAGGGGAAATTATACTTGATGTTCGAAATCTAAGGACACATTTCCGTGTCGGGAGCGACGATCTTTCGATTTTGCGTGGTGTTTCTTTTACAGCACGACAAGGAGAGACGCTCGCGATCGTCGGAGAATCGGGCTGTGGTAAGAGTGTGACAGTCCACTCGGTGATGAGGCTGCTTCCTAAGAATGGCCGTCTCACAGGAGGCCAAATTCTATTTCACGACAACGGTAGAACGTTTGAACTCCATAAACTTGAGCCTTTTGGCAAAGAAATGCGTTCGATACGAGGCCGCAAGATCGGCATGATCTTTCAGGACCCAATGGCATCACTCAATCCAGTGTACAAAGTTGGTGACCAAGTTGCAGAGAACCTCCTGCAGCACTTCAAATTAACTAAGCATGAAGCGCAGAGACGCATCGTTGAGATGTTTGCGAGTCTAGGTATTCCAGAACCAGAGCGGCGGATACTGGATTATCCGCATCAGTTTTCGGGTGGAATGAAACAGCGTGTGATGATCGCGATCGCTATGATATGTAATCCTGATTTGCTCATCGCTGATGAACCGACAACAGCACTCGACGTCACGATCCAGGCACAGATTATGGAACTCATGGGGAAATTAAAGAAGGAGCAGAATAAAGCAGTGATTTTAATAACTCACAATATGGGGCTCGTCGCTGAAACAGCTGACGAGGTGGCCGTAATGTATATGGGAAGAATTGTGGAACGAGGTTTGGTAGAGCGCATCTTTCACAATCCAAGCCATCCTTATACTAGAGCGCTGCTCCGTTCAGTGCCTGTGCTTGACCACGGAAAAACTGAGCGCCTTGAGACAATCCGAGGGGCCACTCCTTCACCTGCAGAATGTGTTACTGGCTGTGAATTTGCCAACCGCTGCGATTTTATGACACCGAAGTGTAGGTCGGGCATAATCTCTGCCTACGAGATTGAAAATGGACACCTCGTTCGCTGCGTATTATTTGAGGGTGCCAAGGAGCTACCGAATGAGTGAAGCGAAACTTTCTGGTAGCCAACCCTTGTTTGAAATTAAAAACCTCAAGAAATATTACCCTGTGCTCTCTGGTTTTCTGCGCAAGACTACGGGCTGGGTGAAAGCATTGGAAGATGTTTCGCTTACGATTTGGGCCGGTGAGACTGTCGGTGTGGTGGGAGAATCTGGGTGTGGTAAGACTACTTTCGGAAAAACCATCATGCTGCTACAACATCCGACGTCAGGTGAGCTGCGTTTTCATTTCCCGGAAGGACCGCGAGAGCTCACTACGATGAGCTCAAAGGATCTGTTGTCCTTTCGGCGCAGAGTACAGATGATTTTTCAAGATCCCTTTTCTGCTCTTAATCCCTCCAAGAGAATATTCGACTCATTTGACGAGCCGCTGCGTGTCCACGGGCATGGTAATCCAAAAGAACGCAAGGACATTATTGCCCAAAGCCTTGAAATGGTAAATCTTAATCCTGATTATATGTATCGATACCCGCATGAATTTTCAGGCGGTCAACGCCAACGAATCTGTATCGCAAGGGCGCTCTGTATCGATCCTGAGATGGTAATCTGCGATGAGCCGGTATCTGCTCTCGACGTGTCGATTCAAGCGCAGGTACTTAATCTTATGAAGGACCTACAGCGGCAGCTCGGCTTAACTTATGTATTTATTGCGCATGATCTGAGCGTAGTTCAGTACATGAGCGACAGGATCATGGTCATGTACCTCGGAAAAATCGTCGAGATGGCGGATTCTTTGTCTCTGTACGACGCACCCAAGCATCCCTACACAGAAGCATTGTTATCCGCGGTTCCTATTCCTTCGATTGATGTAAAAAAGAAGAGGATCATCCTTGAAGGCGATGTACCGAGTCCTATCCACAAGCCTTCAGGATGCTCCTTTCATACGAGATGCCGCTACGCAATGGAAATTTGTAGTGTGAATGAGCCAAAATTGGTACCACTCGCTGACAGCCCTACGCATTTTGTAGCATGTCATCTTTACGGCGACGACTCGAAGAACGGAGTTACGCCCATACTCACGATGGAAAAGCACAGAGAAGGCAACCTGTGAACGCGAGCCGAAAGTACTTTTTACTCAATCGAAGTATTGTAGATAATCACCTTTATGAAAATACCGCATTAGGTCTCTGTATCGCAGGTCTTTATGCGCTAGAAGGCGATCTGGCAATTCTCACTCAAAAAGAGTGAATCATTTGATATTTGTAGAAAAAATAAGGAGAATAAGATGAAACTGAATCCAGGTATTTATGCTGCACAACTTGTGCCGTACACTGTAGAGGGCACAGTTATGGAAACATCGCTCGCTGCGATGATCGAGCGAAATATTTCGATAGGCAAAGTGGATGGGCTCTATATTGGCGGCAGTACTGGAGAAACCTTCCTGAGCGACAGTTCAGCCAAGAAGGTTGTCCTTGAGGTTGCGGCGGCGACCAATGCAGGACGCGTCTCGATGATTGCACAGATCGGTTCGATCAACATGCGCGAGGCTGAATCGCTCGCACGGCTGGCTTCTTCGCTCGGTTATAATGCTATTTCCGCGGTAACACCGTATTATTATAAATTCAGCTTTTCTGAAATTCGGGATTACTATATACGGCTCGCTGAGGCTGCGAACCTTCCAATGTTCGTCTATTCTATTCCTGCGTTCACGGGCACTAGTTTCGACATTGAACAATCCCGTAAACTTTTCGAGCATCCTCTTATTGCTGGATTTAAATACACTAGCGGCGATCTTTTTACAATGGAACGGCTTATTAACGCTTTCCCTGAGAAAATCGTTTTTTCCGGTTATGATGAGCTTCTGCTTTGTGGCTGCGCACTCGGTGCCTTTGGTGCAATTGGTTCGACATACAATCTTTTCGCGCGTCTTGCTAAAACTATCTGGAATGAGGCCAGAGCAGGCAATCTTGCAAAGGCACGTGCCTTACAGGCCAAACTCAATGATATCATCCAACAGCTCATTAAATTAGGACTCTATCAGGCGCTAAAGGAGATAATTAGTCTGACAGGCATTGAAGCTGGCACTGTACTACCGCCTTTTGCTCCTCTCACATCAACACAAAGAGAGGAAGCCAAAACACTAGGAAAGCGACTTCAAGCACAGGGGTTGATTTAAAAAAGTGTTTCTCGGTTTGTGCAGCACGCTGGTTTGCCATCAGCGCGCCGCTTCTTGGGCCATTTTGCTGGGCCAATCCGATCCTTATGGCTCTCTATACTTCTCCGAAAACCGGTGCGAAAGCCGCATCATCTGCTGGACCTCGAGGCGCATGGATTCGCTGAACTGCCGAGCGTCGGTACGGCGCGAATGCAATCTGATAGGCAGGCCCTCGAGCTGGAGTGCATACATCGCATTGATGGGATAGAGCTGATACTCGATGACGGAGGCCATGCCGAGAAACTCCTGAAGCTCGGTGGCGCGCTCTGGTCTGTTGTTCCAGTGTTTGCACATCCACACATAGAGGTCCGAATGGAAGTGCGTCATGATGCCTGAGTATCCGGCCGCCCCCGCTTCGAGTGAAGTAAGAAGGGTGGCCGCGTTCGCGTTGAAGAGTTTAAAGCGACTTCCGCGTGCCGCTTCGATTTTCGCCCGTATGTCGCTCATGCGGCAGCTCGTGTCTTTCAAAAATCCAAAGCGACCGGTTCCGACTATAAAGCGCATAAGATCCGCGCCGAGAAGTCTTTTGTAAGGAGCTGGACATTCGTAGAACCCGAGCAGAATATCGCGGTCGAAACGTGCCAGGAAGGTTTCCAGGTTGCTCTTGAAGACATCATCGTCCTCGTGCCTGTGCACCAGGCGGTTTGTGACCAGAATAAGAGCATCCGCCCCCGTGTCGGCCATCATTTTGGCTTCTTCGATCTGATCCTCGAGTGTGTCGGCGACATGTCCGGAAACCAGAACGGGCACCCTGCCCCGCACAAACTTGATCGACATCCGCGCAAGCTCAAGCCGTTCCCGCAAGCTCAAATGGAACATCTCGCTCGACTGACAGACGGCGAAGAGCCCTGCAACGCCGCGCTCGATGTGCCATTCGACGAGCGCTTCGAGGGCTGTGTAATCGATGCGGCCGTCTTCGGTGTAGGGGGTGATCATCGTCGGGTAGACGCCGTTGGGAATGGTGTCCATGCTATTTTCCTTTCCTCGTTATGGTTTGTATCCCGACATCTTCGGTAGCCAGAGCACAAGCTCCGGCACATAGGTCAGCAAGAAAAGCACGCCGATAAAAAGAATGAGGAAGGGGGTCATTTCTTTTATGACGTCTTTCAGTTTAGCGCCGGTAAGCCCTGAGGTGACGAAGAGCAACATACCAAACGGCGGAGTGGAGAGGCCGATCATCATGTTGAGCACGATTACCACACCGAAATGCACAAGATCGATGCCCATGGAATTCATCACAGGCAGGATCATGGGAATGAATACGAGGGTGATGGCCATCGTGTCGATGAACATGCCCAGGATCAGAAAAGCGATATTGACGATGAAGAGCATCACGTACTTGTTGGTTGTCATGCCGAGGAGAATTTTTGCCACCGTATCAGGTATGTGTTCGATTGCGACGATGTATGAGAAGGCGTATGCCGAGCCAACCAGGAACGACAGTGTCCCCGTCGATTTCACGGTATTTTTGAGGACCTCGAACAAATCTTTCCAGCCAAAGGCGCGGTAGAACACCACAGAGATGAACAGGGCCCACGTAGCCGCCAGTGCGCCGGCTTCCGTAGGCGTCACGATGCCGGTATAGATTCCTCCGAGCAGTACGACTACGGTGAGGAGAGCAGGTATTGACTTAAGAAAGAGGACGATGAACTGCGTGAAGCTGTAGGCGTCGCCCCTGGGGAAATTCCTCTTTACGGAGATGATGGCGACGTAGACCATCATGGTGAGTCCAAGAATGAGTCCCGGCACCACACCGCCCATGAAGAGCGCGCCGATCGAAGCCCCCGACAACATGGAGTAGAACACCATTGGGATGGAAGGCGGTATGATAGGGCCTTCTGTGGCAGAAGCCGCAGTCACTGCGCACGTGAATCCGGGTGAATACCCGGCATCCTTCATGGCCTTCATTTCCATATTGCCGGGACCGGATGCATCGGCGATCGCCGATCCGGTCATGCCCGAGAAGATGATGGAATTAATGATATTGACCTGGGCTAGGGCTCCTCTTCGTCTTCCTACGAGGGCGCTGGCAAAATCGAAGATGATGTTGGTAACCTTGCTCGAGTTCATGATCTCCGCCATAAAAATGAACAGCGGTACCGCAATGAGGACGAAACTCGAGTTCATATTCGTCAAAAACATGGTAGCCACCATGTCCACCGTCGCTGCAGGGCTTGGCGCGGCTATGAAGTAGAATATGGCCGACATCATCATGCCGAATCCAATAGGGATTCTTAGTATGAACATAATGATGAACGAGACGAAAAATACGATGAGCGGCAGATTCATGCGTCTTTCCCCCTCCGAAGCGACGTAATATCGCGTGCTATATCGATCGCAAGCCTGATCACGATATCGACAAGAAATACTATAAAAGGGAAGTAAGCCAGCGTCATCGGAATCTTGAGAGCGTCTGACCTTTTGTAGCTCATAAACGTGACATAGCCCCAGGATGGATAGAGTGCTGCAACGAACGCAATGAGTAGAAGTCCGTTCCCTATTATCCGCATCCATGTCTGGGTATGAGGTTTGACCGCATCGTAGATCATGGTGAAGGCGACGTGGCTGTTGTCTCTCTTCGCGTAAAGTCCGCCGAGCAGGGCAACCCATACGAAGCAGATTAGAGACAGTTCTTCCGGCCATATGAGAGGCTTGAAGAAGTATCGCGCAATGATCTGCGTCATGAATGAGAGAAAAAGTGTGCTGAACGTGAGGATTGGCACATAGAGCTCGATGATGTCGATAAATATTTTCCACACCTTCTTCAGAGCAGGGAAAATACTCACAATATTGTCCTCCAAATACATAAAGTTCGGAAAGGGACGGAAAAATCCGTCCCTTTCCGCAACAATGGGAATTCTATACTCCGGTTATTTTATTTTCTGAATCTCTTCGTAGAGTTCCATATTCCAGTTCTTGGAGATATCCTTGCTCTCCGTGAGATAGGAGTTCTTGGCATAGGCGGCAAATGCTGCCTTGTCGGGATTTTCGATCACGACGAGCCCCTGGGACCTGAAGAAGTCGAGGATGTTCTTTTCGTTGTCGAGATTGGTCTTGTCGCAGAATTCGCGGGCCTTGTTGACTGCGGCGAGGACCCAGCCCTGCTGTTCTTTTGTCAGGCTCTTCCACTTCTTCTCATTGATAGTCGGCCAGGTAGAGTCGACGACATGATCGGTGAGGACAATGTATTTCGTAACCTCATAGAATTTGGCATTCTTATCCGTGGGAAGCGGATTGTCCTGCCCATCGACTGCGCCGGTCTTGAGGCCCATGTACACTTCCCCAAAGGCCATGGGAGTGGGATTAGCGCCAAGGGCCTTACCCATCGCGATCCAGGTTGGGCTGTTGGGTACCCGGAGCTTGACGGATTTCATCTGCTCCGGTTTTGTGACGGGACCGACCTTTGCCGTCAGGTTGAGCTGACGCGTACCGAGGTAGTATGCGGTCAGCGGGCGAATTCCAGTCTTTTGCGCGATCTCATCGAATATTTTCTGGCCGATAGGTCCATTGAAGGTCTTGGTCATTTGACTATAACTTTGGAACGTGTAGGCAGCACCGAACATCGACAGATAGGGAACAAACTCTGCAAGCCACTGAGCCGAGGAGTAGACCATGTCGATCGTGCCTTTTCGGATGGCATCCTGCTCCGCCTGTTGGGTGAACAACTGGCCGGAATGATAGACCTCTACCTGGATCTGACCTCCGGAGAGTTTTTCAACTTCATCCTTAAAAACATACATCGCCTGCGTGTGCGCGTCCCCCGGAACGCTGACCGAGGTGAACACGAGCTTTATAGGCTTTTGTTGGGCAAAAACCGCGGGATTTGCGACTATGAGCAAGGCCAGCATCGCAATCATTAGTTTCTTCATGAAGAACCTCCTGGATACCTACTTATGATGTTAGCCGCGTTCGCGGCCGAACTCCCTGTTTCTATAGCCGAGACGGTGGGAGATTTCTCCTGTTGCCTCGAGGAGCGCCGGGGCCATCGACTCGATGCGCTCCAGCGTATTTCGCTCGGCTGGTCCTGAAAGGCTCACCGACGCGAAGACCTCACCGTGCGCGTTGAAGATCGGCGCTCCAACACAGCGCAGGTGATCTTCGTGCTCCTGATTGTCGATCGCGTAGCCGACTTCGCGGATGTGTGCAATCTCCTTCCAGAGGCGCTCTTCGCTGGTGATGGTGTTCGGCGTAAATGGCGCCAGGCCTCGTTTTGCCACAATGCGGCGAATTTCGGCGTCGGGCAAGAATGCTAATATGGCCTTGCCGACCGAAGTGCAGTAGAGTGGAGCGTGAATCCCTATCACCGAATATGTCCGCAGCCTGCGCTGTGACTCGATGCAGTCGATGTAGAGCACCTCATCGTCGTCGAGCACGACGAGGTGGACGGTTTCGTCGAAGCGCACGTTGAGTCCCTTCAAAAAGGGAGCCGCGATGCGCACGAGATCGAGCCCCGTCTGCGCGCAATACCCGAGTTCGATGAGCCTGATTCCCAACGAGAATGCGCCGGAACCGCTGTCGCGATCGAGAATTCTTTCGGCCACCAGCGTTTCGAGCAGATTGTGCGCCGTACTCTTCGGAAGCGAGAGCGCGTGCGCGATGTCCGACAGGGTCCGTTCTTTCCCGTCGGAGAGAAGATCGAGAATCGCCAGCGCCTTGCGCACAGAATTGACTTCAGCCATTTAATCTCTCTCTGGAATTGTGTTCATATATCTGAACATAATTCTTATATATGAATTATTGTCTCAATTTTTCAGATCTGTCAAGCCAAAAAAATATCGGAGGAAATTTATCGAAACGGTATATATTCATCATGAAGAGAAAAGAGGTATAGCGCGATTATTTCTTATGAGCGCCCACAGTCGTGCTGTCGTTGTGGGCGAACGCCTGCCTTTGTTCAGCCTCTCACATAGTGGGGCATCTCAGGGGGAATCTCCATCGAAAACTCGACGACGCCTGCGATCTGGCCATCCTTGCGCCACGGTGTCTGATAGATGAGTTTCTTTACGCCCTGTTTTTCGACGGTGTAGATGTTGGGCTCGCCAGTCGCAAGGATGTGCTCGATGATGCGCACGGAGCGCTCCTGATGACAGGGGCGGACGTCTTTGCCGACGAGCGCCTTGCCTCCCCACGTGGCAAAAGCGGCGGCCGATTTCTCGTTCATGGAGAGGATGACGAAATTGCGGTCGATGACCGTGATGCCCACGTCGAGTTCATCTGCCCAGTGTGGGGCAACATCTTTCCATGACAGTTCTGACATGACCGAAGAATACCCGAAAAGCGCGCTCGGCTGAAGAGGGGTCTGATGAGTGTAATAAAAAAATGAATCGTCTTTACGTTTTTGGGGAGTACAAGGTTGTGCAATGGCTTCAGGTATTGTCGACTATTGCATTTGATACACCTCACTCTATAATTGAAGCAGAAGTTACTGTACTGTCTGTCGTTGCACCAGTCTGTGGTAGGGAGGTTCGTTCTATGAAATCTCAAGGGAAAAACGCGGGAATCGCGCGTAAACTGGGTTTTCTGATTGTCTTTGTGAGTTTATGCGTGGCTATGCTTTCGGCTCAGCCCTACGTGGATGCCTATTCTTCCGCGACCGAGCAGTCTATGAAGTCTATGCTGACAGGAGAAGCCTTCAAAGCGGCGGCCAGGGCCATCGAGGCGGGCTCCTCGGACCTCGCGAATCTGGCCACGTCCAAGGCTCCCGGTTATAAGGCTCCCAAAAGCTATCTTGCCCATGTGATGTCGACGAACCCCGACGGCAGCGTTGGCATTTCGACTATTTCGCAGTGGCGGTACATCGTTTCGGACTCTGGCAAGGACCACGTCGTTCTGCAGCTTACCTGGGGACAGAATGCCATCAACCTGGCTGATGTCGGCAAGAGGGGTTCGCTGTTCATTCCGGGCGTCTCCGTCGAGGGGAAAAACTATCGCTTCCTCATTCACCTGAAGACCGTCAAGGTTGAGGAGCTGAAGTATTCCGATGACGCCTTCAATGCTGGCTTATTTAACGCCTATTATTCCGGTGCTCCGGCAAAAAAGAGCCAGTACACGATCACGTGTGAGGTTTTGGCGATTGAAGATGTCGGCAACTCCGTGAAGCTCGGCCTGCAGATGCCATAACTCGGCATGAATAGGGAGCACCGCGGAGAAGGCGCCTTCGTCTCTCTGCTGTGCGTGGTGTTGCGTGTCCCTCTTGCTGCCCGTGTGATATGCTGGCGATCTCTTCCTGAAAAATTCTGTATAAAAAAACTTGACAAATCGCGCATCCTGGCCGATACTGTCCTCTGTCTGGTTAACCAGATGTGGTTAACCAGTTTGGAGGCGCGGTGGCCATGGAAGAGCTTCAGGAAGAGCGGAGTAAGGAGAAACGGCCCGACGATTCGTTCGAGGGCGAATCCAAGGTCCTCGGCTACATTCAGAAACAGATCGTCTCGGGAGCGCTGAAGGCGGGCGATAAGCTTCCTTCGGAGCGGCAGCTCTGTGAGATCCTCGGAGTCAGTCGGGGGTATGTGCGCAAAGCGCTCTCGCGGCTCGATCACTATGGCCTCATCAAGACGCTTCCGCAGCGCGGCACCACGGTGGCCGAGCTGGGGAGCAAGGCGATCTCCGGTCTGATCGCGAGCATCGGCAGCTTCGATGAATCGTTCGCACCGCTGGACCTGCTGGAAATAAGGGAAATTCTGGAGGGTTATGCGGCGAGGAAAGCGGCGAAGCTGGCCACGCAGGAAGACTTGCAGGAAATTTTGAAGTGGCACATGGAATTCAAGGCAAAGGCCGACGTAGGCCAGCGCGCGCTCGACGAAGACCACCTTCTCCATATCGCTATCGCCAAGGCCAGCAAGAACCCTGTGTGCCTGTCGCTCATAAGCTACATAACACCGCAGATCATCGCGCTCAACGTAGGTTTTGCCGAAAGCGACCCCGATCGTTTTGTCCGTACCTTTGAAGAACACGACCGCCTTGTCAAATGCATCCTCGCCAAGGATGAACAGGGGGCCGAGGCAGCAATGATGGCCCACATGCGCGAGGCGAGGCGGCGGAGGTTTCCGGACTGAATATCCGCGCGCACATGTAGGGCGTGGATTTCAGATATGCAATCTTTTTCTGCAAGGAGGTAGATTTATATGAAAAGAACATTGGCGTTCGTCCTTGTGGCGGTTCTGAGCATGACGGCGCTCGTCGCCGTTTCGGCCCAACAGAAACCGGTCACCATCGTACACTGGTACTGGGCCGACAATCCGAGCTATTCGGCGCAGATGCAGAAGATCGCGGCGGATTTCAACGCGACGAATGGGAAGGGTATCACCGTGGTGGCGCAGGAATACCCTTGGGACGGAGGAGCCTACAGCGAGACGCTGTTCCGTGCGGTGATGGGCGGCGGGGGCCCGGATACATCGTCCTTCAAGCTCACTTCCACGCCGCTCTTTACTGCGAACAACCTGCTCGTCAATCTGGATGAGTTCCTGGCAAAGTGGAAGGACAAAGACAAAATAGATTCGAGCCTGTACGACACGATGAGGAAGGCGAGCGGCACGAAGAGCGTCTATGTCATGCCGTGGAACACGCAGATACTCTACGTCTATTACCGGCCCTCGCTTTTCAAGAAGGCTGGGGTCTCGGTGCCCAAGACCTACGCGGAATTCCTCGAGGCCTGTAAGAAGCTCACCATGGACACCAACGGCGACGGCAAGACCGACGTGTACGGCTTCGGCATGCGGGGGGCAAAGGGCGGTCAGGAGCCGTGGGGCAGCTTCATCTGGGCGCGCGGCGGGAATTTCGACAATCTGACCACGCCGCAGGCCATCCAGGGCATGCAGGATTTCATCGACCTGTACAAGAACGGCTATGCGCCGCCCACGGCCCCGATGGATGGGTTTCAAGAGATCATCGCCAACTTCAAGTCGGGCAAGACCGCGATGACCATCCACCACATCGGGTCGTCGATCGGCATGGTGGACACCTTCGGCGATGATGTGGCCGCGTTCGCCTTCCCGGGCGGCGTAGGTCGGTGGACCTCGATGGGCGACACGGAGAATGTCATTCTAAAGTCTTCGAAGAACAGAGAGGCGGCGTTCGAGTGGCTCGCCTACCTCGCGACCGGCAAGGGGCAAGAAGCCTGGTGCGTGGCGACCGGCAACGTTCCTGTCAGCAAGGATGTCCAGCAGCTGCCCTTCTTCCAGAACAACCGCTTCATGAAAGTGTCGATCGAGGGAGCTCCGTACGCAGGCATTTTCCCGATCCTCGACACGACGACCGAGTGGATCAGTACGATCTGGCCGAACACGGTGGCTGCGGCGCTCACCGGCAAGATATCCGCGGCGGAAGCCATGAAGCAGTTGCAGGTCGGTCTGTGGGGCAAATGAGGACCCGTTTTGTCCTTTGTTGAGAGACTTGTTACAACATTACATTTCCGGCAACCGGCAGCAGTGCCGGCTGTCGGAAAAGAAAAGGGTTCGCAATGCAGAGAAAAAGATTCAGCCCATGGCCGTACTTGCTCATCGCGCCGGCGCTCATCGTCATTTTTGCGGTGGTGTTTTTCCCTGTGCTGAACGCGATAGGCATGAGTTTGCAGAGTTACGACCTGCGCAGGCCGAGCCAGATCCGGTTTACGGGGCTGGCGAATTACGCGGCTGCCATGCGCGATCCTCTCTTCTGGCAGGCTCTTCTCAAGACCGTGATGTGGGTCGGCGTGGGCGTGGGCATGCAGTTTGTGTTCGGCTTCATGTTGGCGCTGCTGCTGAATAGAAAGTTTTTGGGGCGGGGAATTGTGCGGTCGATAAGCCTCATTCCGTGGGTGACGCCCGGGGTGCTCATCGGTCTTATGTGGCGCTGGATTTTCGACGGCAATTATGGTGTGCTCAACGATCTTTTGCTGCGTCTGGGCCTGATTCATGACAAGATTCCCTTTCTTGCCCAACAGTCCACCGCCTTTCCCTCGGTGATCCTGACGATCATCTGGCAGGGGATTCCGTTTTTTGCGTTGATGCTCTTGGCCGGCCTCCAGGGGATACCGGAGGAGCTGTACGACGCGGCCAATGTCGACGGTGCGAATGCCGTTCAGCGCTTTTTTCTGGTGACGGTGCCATCGCTGAAGAACACGATTTTCGTGACGACGCTCTTGCGGATCATCTGGGTGGCGAACTCGGTCGACGTCATTTTCAATTTGACGGAAGGAGGCCCGGCGTATTCCACGCAGACATTGAGCGTATATGTCTTCAATAAAGGCAACACGCTCAACTTGGGCTACGCGTCGACGATGGCGATTCTGCTCGCCCTCGCTCTCGCGCTGGTCGCCGTGCCGTACCTGAAGACGCTCTTTAAGGCACAGGAGGAAGCGAAATGAATGGTCGACAGCGAAGCCATGTGCGGCGATTTCCCCGGTTGCGGCGGTTTGTGCGCGCCCTGCCGGGGCACGTGCTCCTGGTCGCCATGTTGGTATTTCTTCTTTTTCCTTTCTATTGGACGTTCGTGACGTCCATAAAGCCGCAGAAGGAACTCTACGGCAGCACCGTGACCTATTGGCCGAAGGCGGCCACGTTCGATTCGTACAGGAAACTGTTCTCCGAATACAATTTCCTTAAGCCCATGCTGAACAGCCTCTTGGTGGCCTCCGTCACGACGATCGTCTCGCTCACGGTCTCGTTGCTGGCGGCGTACGCCTTTTCCCGCTACCGCTTTAGGGGGCGGAAGTTCTTCATGTCCCTTTTTCTGTCGAACAATATGTTCCCGACGGTGCTCCTGCTGATTCCTCTCTTTGCGATCATGCGGAAGATCGGGATTCTCTACACTCCTTCGGCGCTCATCCTGTCGTACACGACGTTCACCATTCCGTTTTCGATCTGGCTTTTGAACGGGTATCTGGACGACTTGCCCATGTCGCTCGAGGAGGCCGCGATGGTGGACGGCGCCAATCGGGCACAGGCCTTTCTGAAAATAATTCTGCCGATGCTCGTTCCCTGCGTGGTCGCGACGGGCGCGTACGTGTTCATGACCGCGTGGAACGAATACACGTTCGCCGTGATGTTCACGAACGAGGGCAACCGGACGATCCCCGTGGCGCTCAAGAATTTCATAGGCCAGCTCGGCGTGGAGTGGGGCATGCTCACGGCGGGCGGCGTCATCACGATAATTCCTGTTTGTATCATGTTCTTCTTTGCACAGAAAAGACTTGTAGAAGGTCTGACTGCTGGTGCGGTGAAAGGATAGTCATCATGGACACCAATGGGTTACTCGAAAAGGCGAGGGCGATGAGGGCCGACATTATCGAGATGCTCTATCGCTGTCAGTCCGGTCATCCGGGCGGCTCGCTCTCCTGCGTCGAAATTCTGATGGCCCTCTATTACAAGGTTGCGAATGTCGATCCGGCGCAGCCCGACTGGGATCAGAGGGACAGGATCGTGCTGTCCAAGGGGCACGGCTGTCCGGCATTGTATGCGATTCTGGCCGACCGTGGCTTCTTCCCCCGCGAAGACCTCTGGCGTCTGCGGCAAATCGACAGCCACCTCCAGGGCCATCCCGACATGCGCAAGACGCCGGGGATCGACTGCTCCACAGGTTCTCTGGGGCAGGGGGTGTCGGTGGCGGTAGGGATGGCGCTCGCGGCCAAGTATAAAAAGGCTCACTACAGAGTGTACGCAATACTCGGCGACGGCGAGATTCAGGAGGGTATGGTCTGGGAGGCCGCCATGTCCGCGGCGCACTATAAGCTCGACAACCTTGTCTTCATCCTCGACCACAATGGCCTGCAGATCGACGGCACAAACGACCAGGTCATGTCGCTGGGCGACATCGTGGCCAAGTTCCGGGCCTTCGGGTTTGCGTGCAGAGAGGTGGACGGCCACGACATAGAGGAGCTCGCGAATGCAATTTCCTCGCCGGAAGTCGGCCGGCCTCTCTTTGTGCTGGCGGAGACGGTCAAGGGCAAGGGTGTGTCCTTCATGGAGCACAACGCGGGTTGGCATGGCAAACCCATGAACGCCCAGGAATATGCGGCGGCGATGGCCGAGCTGAAAGGAACGCATCATGGCTGAGAGTAAATCCTTGAGAGTGGCCTACGGCGAGGCCCTCGCCGAACTCGGCGCGCACGACGACAAGGTCGTTGTGCTGGACGCAGACCTGTCGCACGCCACGATGACGAGCATCTTCGCGGCGAAATATCCGGAGCGATTTTTTAATTTCGGCCTCGCTGAGGCGAACATGATGGGTGCCGCTGCAGGTTTCGCTCATTCCGGCCTTATTCCCTTCGTGAGTACATTCGCGCTCTTTGGGACGGGGAGGGCCTACGAGCAGATCAGAAATTCCATCGCGTACCCGAAGGCGAACGTCAAGTTCGGGCTTTCTCACTCGGGGCTCTCCGTGGGAGAGGACGGCGGAAGCCACCAGAGCATAGAGGACATCGCGCTCATGCGGGTGCTGCCGGGTATGACGATCTTCGTGCCCTGCGATCCTCTCGAGACGAAAAAGGCGGTGTTCGCCGCCGCGGCGATCGACGGCCCCGTGTACATCCGCGTTGCCAGGCCCGTGGTCGAGGTGATTACGAGTGAGGACGCACCCTTTATCCCTGGCGTGGCGAATGTCCTGCGCGGAGGGGCGGATGTCTGCATCATCGCGACAGGCCTCATGGTCAAGGACGCCCTGGTGGCGGCGGATGCGCTGGCCGCGAAGGGCGTCGGGGCCAGCGTAGTGAACATGCACACTATCAAGCCCTTTGATGCCGACTGTGTGCTGCGGATGGCCAGAACCTGCAAGGCCATCGTGACCGTCGAAGAACATTCGGTGATCGGCGGGCTTGGCTCCGCGGTTGCGGAAGTATTGGCGGGGCAGTCGGGCGTCAAATTCGCGCGCATCGGGATACAGGACACGTTCGGCCGCTCGGGCAAGCCGGCGGACCTTTTTAAGGCCTATGGGCTGACCGCGGAGGACATTGAGCGCCAGTGCCTGGCGCTGCTGTCGTAGATCGGCGCAATCCAATGAACGCGGCCCATGACCCGCAGCTCATCGAATCGAAGGGAGTATCACATGCAGGAAATATTGCGACACACATTCAGCGGCCAAGGTCTCGGCCGCGTCTATGACAACGGCGAATGGATGGTGGGAATAAAGAATTATAAGCCTGCCAACGACGTTGAGGGCATCGACTGCGTCGAACGCCACAACGAGACGGACGAGCTCTTTGTCCTTTTAGATGGAGAGTGTATTTTGCTGTATGCAAATGAATTAATGTCATCAAGCGCCGAGATGGGTCTTCCATCTGGGGCCGCGACTGCACCTGTCCTCGAACTGCGGGCGCTTTCCATGGAGCCTGGCAGCGTCTATACTGTGCCGAAGGGGTTGTGGCACAATACGGTCACAAGGCCCGATACGAAGCTTATCTTGGTGGAAGCGGCCGCGACCGGCGCGCACAACAGCGATGTGCTTCGCCTCACGGACGGGCAGAGAATGGCCGTGAAGGGGCTCGTTTCGGCGCTGCGGCAGAGAACATGAAAAAGCTCAGGATCGGCATCATCGGCATAGGAAGGATAGGGCTGGCTCAGCTCGAGGCGGTCAAGGCGATAGAACGCGCTGGCTATGCCGAGCTTGTCGCCATCTCGACGCGGGATGAGGCCAAGGCCCGCTCAGTGTGCACACAGTTTCACGTCCCTGCGTATTTTACCGACTACAGGGCGATGCTCGCCGAGGCCGATCTCGATCTTGTTCACAATTGTACGCCCAATGTTGTTCATTATGAGATAAACCGGGACATTCTGGCCTCGGGTCGCCACGTGCTGTCGGAGAAGCCGCTCACGGTGGATTCGACGCAGTCAGGCGAGCTCGTCGCGCTCGCGCAAGAACGGCACCTCAAGACTGCGGTGAATTTTGTCTATCGCCATTATCCGGTCGTGCAGCAGCTCAGGAAGCTGATTGCGGCGGGCTGGTTCGGCGAGATATACGCAGTGCACGGCAGCTACCTTCAGGACTGGCTCGCTTTGGAGGACGATTACGACTGGCGCGTTGAGTCGCGGTACTGTGGGCCTTCAAGGGCCTTCGCCGACATCGGATCGCACTGGATTGACATGGCGCAGTTTTTGCTCGGCCAGAACGTCTCAGGTCTGATCGCCGATTTTGCCACCTTTATCCCGACGCGGGTCAAAAGCACGTCCGGTCCGGATAGCAGCGCCATTTCGGGCTCGAGCGCCGCTTCGAGCTCGGTCGAGGTCGACACTGAGGATTATGCGGGGCTTCTGCTTGAGTTCGAGCGCGGCGCGCGCGGGGGGCTCGTGGTGTCCCAGGTGAGTGCGGGGCAGAAATCTGGGCTTAGCATTGAGGTTGATGGGAGCAAGGCCTCGGCGCGCTGGTCAAGGGGACAACCGAATTTGGTACTGATCGGCAGGCGGGGAGAGCCTGAGCAGACGTTGCAGGGCGTCGGGACGAACGACGCTGCATATCTGTCGGCCAGCCAGCCTGTCAGTGCGCAGAAAGCGTTGATCGACAACTTTTATCGTTCGATTCTCTTTGGAGAAACTCCGGCTTACGCCGACTTCGAGCAGGGCCACCGCATTGTGCGGGTCGTCGAGGCGGCGCTCGAGAGCCAGCGACGGCGCGCGTGGGTGACGGTGTAGACCGATTTTCCTTAGAAACATGCTTTTCAGAAACACGCTTTTCCAAAAAAATGCGCCCCGTTCGCAGATCTGATCGGGGCGCGTCTTTCTTTGCACTTCGTATATGTTTGTGGGGTGCTTTTACTTCTTCAGAACCGCTTTTGCAGCATACGTCCCGCCGAGGCGGCCAGACGTAAATGCGTAGCCGAGACCGTCTCCCATGCCGGTGTACGCATCGCTAAACAGCGTACCTTCCGCTTCCAGACCGACTGCATACAGCCCTTTGATCGGCACGCGCTGCTGATTGAGCACCTGGAACTTTTTGTTCACTGTCAGGCCGCCCACCGAACCAAGATTGTTGACGACCGCGACGATCGCGTAGTAGGGACCTTTCCCCATGGGAAGGAGATATTTGGAGTCCTTGCCGAAGTCGCCGTCGAGGCCGGTTTTTGTGGCTTCCTCATAATTTTTGAATTCTTGAGTGAAGGTTTCCACATCGATGCCGGCATTTTTTGCGAGTTCGGCCGGGGTGTTACCCTTATACCCGTCGCCGTTTGCGACCATCGCTTCCAGCACTTTCTCTGCACCTTTCCATGGGTTTTCTAAGGTGAACTGGGCCTTATAATCTGCGTAGAACTCGGGGGGCATCGCTGGCAAACGGGGGATATTGAGAACCGACATGCCCTTGGATTCCAACATTTCCAGCTGGGACTTCGAGACGATGACGAGGTGGTAGGTGCCGTTGTAGACGCTGGTGATGGCTGCGGGGTCGGCGGCTAGTACTGCGGATTCATCCCTGAACCTCGCACCGTTGGGACCTACGTTCATAAAATTGGGCAGATAGCAGAGCATAAGCGGGTAGCTCGCCTCGAAGGGACTGAATTGTTTTTTCAGCTTCGGGGTCGCGTTGGTGAGCGTTTGGTGCACCATCTGAATACCAATGTTTCTGGGCACTTCTGCTCCGACGGCCCAGGCCATCTTGAGCCCGTCGCCTACGTTCTGGCTGAGTCCGCCGAGCGGCCCTTGGAAACCCGAGTATTGTTTGACCATTTCGGCATTTCCGGCATACCCGCCGGTGGCAATGATGACCGCTTTCGCGCTCACCTCAAGACTGCTTCCGTCCGGTCTCACCGCCACAACACCGGTGACATTGCCGTTTTTGTCGGTGAGAAGCTTCTGCGCGTTTGCGCGGGTAATCACCTGTCCACCGCGTTTCTCGACCGAATTCGCCAGCATGTTCTTCAATAAATCCTGTCGAGTCTCATAAGGTGGTAAGAGATAAAGAGGACTGTTGCCCATCACAAAGAAGGTCGTCGTATAGCCCCTCTTGGCGAGCCAATCGTAAGTCGCCCCCGATTCGCTGAAATACTGCCGTACCGCTGCGGCGTCGACCCTCCAGTGATTGGCGGCAATCCAGTCGGCGACGGTCTTGTTGAGGTCGCCCTTCATACCTTTTTCAAGCGCCACGGAGGTATTGAAAAAATTGGCCGCCCAAGAAAGATTGCTTGCGCCGCCGATAATATCTGTCTTTTCGAGCAGAATGACTTTCGCGCCTTCGTCCGCGGCAGCCACTGCTGCCGATACGCCGGAAGCTCCCGCTCCCACGACCACGACGTCCGCGCTGAGTCTTTCGACTTTTTCTGCTGAGACGGCGCTTTTCTTTTCCTGAAGTGCGGCAGGGTCTCCTCCTGCCTGCCTCACGCAATCCGCCACCGCGCTGAGTAGCGCTTCACTTGAATCTGTTGCCCCCGACACCGCATCGACCGCCAAGGTTTGCCCTTGAACGATTTCCTCCGCTATCTTTTGAAGGGCCTGGTCTCCTAAACCTGCGGTTTCGGCCTGCTGTTGCACTTTTACAGAGACAATGGCTTTTTCGCTGAAGGTCACCTGGACAGTCATGGTGCCGCCGTGCCCTTCCGCCGTCGCAGTATAGGTGCCCGGTTTGAAGCTCAGGCCGGATGCCGCAGATGTGACCGACTTCGTGTTGACCGTGTTGCAGGCGACAAACGACACGATCAGCGCCACTGCGAGTACAAGCGTTAGAATACGCTTTAGATGGTTATGCATGGTACTTCTCCTCAAACTGGGGGGTGCGCCCCACATGGTGTGTATTGCCGGCGGCAATAATACCAAAGAATAGAAGGGAATTTCTACTGTATTCAGAGCGATGCAGGCATTCGGAACAATGCAGACTCGTTTTGTGCCGGTATTCGCACCAAATCGAGATCAGCAATCCTGTATGTCAGACAACGTGGCTTTGAGCCGTTGCAACAGGAGCAAATGGTGCTGCAATACGTTGAAAAGCATGGGCGTATCACCCGTCGAGAGGCGGCTGATTTATGTCGAATTGGGTCTTACCAAGCCAATCGCCTGCTCACTCGTCTGGTAAAAGATGGACGTCTGGACAAATATGGCGAAGGGAAAGGTACATGGTATGAGCGCGCACAAAAAATACGTGCGCGCACAAAAAATGATCGAGCTAACTGAACTAATGCGTGTTGTGTAAGGGAATGCCCTGTTGGGACAATACTGTGCGGCTAGGTTCGCGCGCAGGCCTTATTAGACGATTGGGTGATTATGCTTAATAACCGCAGGTCTTATTTAACACACCAACACGCCGAAAATAAGACTCGACGCAAGTTCTATCGTCACGCGTCGCCTCGTTGCTTATATCGCTTCGCACGATCTTCGATCTCTAGCGACCGAACAGCGCCCCGTAATACTTCAGAAATCGGTCGTAGTACTCATTCATCCACGCGGGCTGCGGCGCTTCGAGCGGCGAAGTTTCGAGGGCTGGGGGCTGGTTGTCCTTACGCATAAAGACGCCGGCCCCTGCGGTGGAAAAGCCTTCGGTCAAAGAGCCTCGGGAAGGCGCAGCGCCAAAAGCCGCAATTCGGGTTCTCGTCGCCGAGGCAGCACCGATCGCCGCGACTCCAAGGGCTGCGGCCCCGCGCACCGAGGCGTTCGGTTCGGGCGAGATGAAAAGGCGCCGGCCTGTCATCGCCGAGACGATTTCCATCCACGGGCGGTAGCGAGTGCTGCCGCCGACGCAGTATATCGTTGCTTCCGGCGCGATCCCCAGCGTTTCGATGCCCAACCGGATGGTGCATGCCACGCCGAGCAAGGCAGCCGCCAGCATGTCGGCCTTCGTATGGTGCAGGCCGAGCCCGATCCACGCGCCGCGCGCGTTTGGGTTCTGGTAAGGACTGCGTTCACCTGTGATATAAGGTAGAAAAATGAGGTCCTGAGGGAGCCGAATTTTCCCTTCGCACATCTCTTGATAGAAAGAATCCCAGCTTTGTTGGAGCGTCGCGCGTACCCACTCGAGGGCGAGCCCACCGTTCAGCATCGCCGCCATGCGGTATCCGAGTCCTGCCGTGCATGTTTCGAAAAAGTTGAGCGAGGGCGAATATAGGGGGATTCCCCGCACGGGAACTACGACCTGGATGCCCGTTCCGACGCTCACCTGGGCGACGCGCGGATGTTTCCAGTCGGAATCCGAGGCGTGTTCCGAAGGCTGCCCAGGGGGCCAGGATGATGCGCTGCGCTCTGCGGCGGCCACATCTGACGCGGCTTGGGCCTCGGCGATGCACCCAAAGTACTCACGAAAGAAGCCTGAGCCGTAAAGCTCACAGGCCTTGTCGGCCGAGCCGACCGCAACCGGCACACCCTCAGGCAGGCCCGTCTCGCGCGAGGCGTCGGCAGTCACGAATCCAGCGACACTGAAACTATCCAGCACGGGAGGGAGTTTGGAACCGTCGAGCCCGAGTAGGTCGAGAGCCTCTCGCGACCACGAATGCGCCTTGAAATCCCACAGCAGGCTTGCGCTTGCATCGCCTGCATCGGTGGCGATTTTCCCTGTCAGCCTGTACCGCAGATAATCTTTAGGGAAAAGAATGACGCTTGTGTCGTAGTAGAGCTCAGGCGTATGATGCTTCATCCACAACAGAATGAGCGCCGTGAGCCCCGCCGCCGGCGCGTTCAGAAGTCGATCGAAGGCTCCCGACAGAAGACGCGAATATGTGTCTGCGTACTCTGCGCCCCGCAGGTCCGCCCATGTGATGGCATTGTGCAGCGCTTGCCCATTGCGACCGAGGGGGACAAATCCGTGCATCTGCCCCGAAATCCCGATGGATTCGAGTTTGGGCACTAAGCCTGCGGCCTCGATTTGTGCCTGCACGGCCGACCAGGCGGCGCGCAGGGCCAAAACCCACTCCTCAGGATCGGTCTCCGCCACCCCTGGTTCCGGCGACACAATCGGGTAGGCACAAGATGCCGAAAAGCTGTGCTCCGAGAACAGCGGCGCCGAGTATGCACTGCTCTCATTACGCGCCTCATATGCGGCCAATTTGAGCGACCCCGTTCCGAGATCGATGCCGAGGTGAAAAAGAGAAACATAGGATTGAGCCATTGCGGCGTCCTTTTCCATTACCCTGTGGACTTGCGGTTGTGAGAAGTGTTCGATTGAACTTCCTGCAGCACGGCGCCCAACCTTTTTCTTTCCTTGGCGACTGATCGAATATAGTTCGTGGCAAGAAGAAGAATAATGATGAGTCCCCACATTGCCTGCGTGAGGTATGGATCAAGTCTCAGAAGATTGACACCTGTCGACACCATTTGGAGTATGATGATGGAGAGCACCATGCCCCCCGTCGTGCCAAATCCTCCATTTGGATCGACGCCGCCAAGAAAACATGCGAGCACCGACACAAGGAGGTAAGATTCCGCATAGTTGGCCTTGACGGAGTTGAGCTGGCCCATCATCACGAAGGATGTCAGTGCTGCCAGCAGGGAGGAGAGCATGTACTGGCGGATATAGACAGATCGCACATCGATGTTGGAATATTTGGCGGCGACTGGGTTCGAACCGACGAGGTACAGGTTCACTCCGAATGTTGTTCTGGAAAGCAAAAAACTGAGCACTAGGCTCACGACGATGAAAATGATGAAGGGGATAGGAATTCCCCACAGAAGCCCATTCCCAATATCGAGTATGAACTGTGGGAATCCCGTCAGCGTATAGCCTTTGGTGACGAGAATGTTTACGCCATTCAGAAGAGTTCCCACGCCGAGCGTGACCAAAAATGCAGGGATTTCTAGGTAGGCTATGAAAATCCCGCACAGCGCGCCGATTGCGAGCGCTGCGGCGAGCCCGACGGCCAGCGCCACCACAGAGGTGAATACGGAAGCCTCGGCAGTAGATTCCATGCCCACCATGGCCCTGAGCATGAGGATGGTGACGATGCCGGTAAAATTTGTGGTCGAAATGATCGCCAGATTAATGCCGCCGGTCAGGAATGCGATCATGCTCCCGAACGAGAGAAAGGCGATGATGGGAATCTGATATGCCATAGATATGAAGTTTCCGATGGCGAAGAACCTGGATGGATTCAGCACTGCCATGAATACAATGATCGCGGCGAGTATGATGTAGAGGGAGCGGTTTGACTGAAAAATACGAATTTGTTTCATAGAAGCCCCTAGTCCTGAATCTGAACCTTAATGTTTGCCTTGGCTCTCTGGAGTCTCTGATAGGCGCTCGCAATGATTGCGATGATGATGATCGCTCCTATTGTGACACTGTACCAGTAAGAGGAAATGCGCAGGAGGGTGAGGCCGTTGTTGAGCATTGCGAAGAGAAGTACTCCAAGGAATGTCCCGAATATTGTCCCTCTCCCTCCAAAGATGCTGGCTCCGCCGATGACGACGGCGGCGATCACCTCGAGCTCCTTGCCGACAATGATGTTGGGGACGACTGATTGTACGATCGCCACATGGACGACTCCCGCAATGCCGGCGAGAAACCCTACAAAGCCGAATACGAAGAGCTTTGTGGCGAATGTGTTGATGCCAATGCGTTCTGCGGCGATCTCATTCCCGCCGACGGCAAAGATGCTTCTTCCCATCATTGTTTTTTTCAGTATGAACCATCCTAGGATGAGTGCGGCGAGCCAGATGAGCGGCATGAGCGACAGGCCGTACGTTCCTCCTATTGCGCTCGTCTGGGGGAAGAGGAGTATGTTGCCAAAATCCTTGAAAATCTGGGGGATGTTGTTGATCAATTTCCCTTTTGTGATGACGTACAGCATGCCGAAGTAAATGTTGAACGTCGCGATTGTGACGATGATGATGGGTACCTTGAACCTGTAAATGATCAGGCCATTGAGGAGGCCGAGCGCGGTGCCGATGATGGCCGCTTCGAGGAATGCGATGAAGATATTTCCGCCGAACTTCATTACGAGGACGACCACCGCATATTCCACGACCTGTGCAATGGCGGTGAACGACACATCAGTTCCTCCAAGTATCAGCACGAAGAGCGTTCCCACCGACATGATGCCAATCATGGAATAACTCTTAAGGAAACCGGCGATGTTTTCAAACGTAAAAAACAAAGGATTGCGGGTTCCGATGAGTATACTGAGGAGAATAATCAAAAGAAACAGATATGTCTCGTTCTGTCGAAAAAGTTTTTTTAGCATCGAAAATCTCCCACCTCAAACAAGGTTGAATTCAATACTGTGCCATCATCCGTTCAAGGTCACTCGCCTGGATGGTGCTCGCATCCAGTTCGGCTCGAATTTTTCCCGCATGCATGAGAAGTATCCTGTCGCAGTTGTGAGTGATCTCAGGGATTTCGTCCGATATGAGAATCACGGCTATGCCCTGAGCGGCGAGATTTCGTATCATCTCGTGAATGGATGCTTTTGCCATGATGTCGATGCCGACGGTCGGGCTGTCGAGGATTAGGACGCTCGGCTTCGTCGAGAGACACTTGCCGAGGACCACCTTTTGCTGATTTCCGCCTGAAAGCGTCTGCACTGCCACGAGCGGGTGCGCGACTTTAATGTTCAGTCTGTCGATCCACTGTGAGGCATGATCGAGGCGCCTCTGATACGGCACATATCCTCCGTGCGACAGCGATTTGATGATGGCGGCGTTCAGGTTGTCCATGACGGATTGTTTTTGGATGAGCCCTTCCACCAACCTATTCTCGGGCACATAGGCGATGCCTTCTTTGACGGCGTCTCGGACATTTCTGATCTTGACGGGCCTCCCATGTATGAACAGTTCTCCGGAATCCGGCGGGGCTATGCCGTAAATTGCACACGCGAGTTCTGTGCGGCCCGATCCAATGAGGCCTATAATGCCGAGGATTTCACCGGCCTTTAGTGAAAAAGAGATATCCTTGAAATTGTTTTTTTTCGAAAAATGTCTGACTTCGAGTATTACCTTCGAAGAATTAGTTTGTCTGGCCATGCGGGTTTGATTGAGGGCCTTCCCCGTCATCAGCTCTACGAGAGAGTCGTTGGTGAGGCTCTTGCTGGGGAATGTTCCGACAGACATGCCGTCGCGGAGTATGGTGATGTTTTCAGCCACGTCAAAAATTTCATTGAGCTTGTGGCTCACGAATAGAATGGCGATGCCCTTCGATTGTAGATCTTTCATGACGCTGAGGAGGTTGTTGATGTCCTTCTTCGTGAGCGAGGCCGTCGGCTCATCGAGGATGAGAAGCCTGATATCGCTCGTCAAGGCGCGGCAAATCGCCACGAGTTGTTGGGTTCCGATAGGCAGTTCTTCGGTGAGCCTGTGAAGGTCGATGTCTATTTTTATCTTTGCCATTGCGTTTCTGGCAATTCTCTCGATTTCCTTCCAGTCCGTGAATGCCGTGCGTTTTTCGAGCATTTCGTTGTACGCGATGTTTTCAGCGACTGTCAGATTGGGGAAAAGCGACAGATCCTGATAAATGACCTGGACTCCCCACGAGGTTGTTTCGCCAGCAGCCAGACGGGAGACCTCTTTCCCGTCGAAAAATATTTTCCCACTGTCCGGTTGGATAAATCCTGAGATGATCTTTATCAGGGTCGATTTACCTGACCCGTTTTCTCCTACAAGGCCATGGATCTCGCCCTTGTTGATGGTGATATTGACGCCTTTGAGAGCCCGGACGCCCTCGAAACTCTTATAAATGCCGCTGAGTTTAAGCAGTTCCTGCATTATCGTTTGCCTTTAAACAAAGCGTCCGATAGCGCTTTGATCTATCGGACGCTGTAATCTCTACGTTCTATTATTTTAGAAATCGGCGTATTTGTCTACATTCTCTTTTGTCACAATGAGTGGCCTGTCATAGACAAGTGTGTTGCCGCTGAACGAAAGCGGCTTGCCGAGTGTGGGGATATCGAGATTCGGGCCGATGGACGCTTTCTTTCCGTCGAGGACGAGCTTGGCAAGGTAGGCCATCGCATAGCCTGCTTCTGCAGGATCCCAGAGGATTGAGGCGCTGAAAGAGCCGTCCTTCAGATACTGCATGGCCTGGCTCGGGGAGGTGGTGCCTATGACGGCAATTTTACCGATGAGGCCTTTTTCGCGGAGGGCTTGGGCTGCGCCTGGCGCACCCTGGCTTCCAAATGCGAGGACCGCCTTGAGGTTCGGATTCGCGGTGATGATGTCGAGAGTCGCCTGGCGGGCTGCATTCTGGTCCTCGGAGACAGGATAGCGGTCGGCGATCTGGCGGAGGCCTGGATATTTCTTCTTGGCGAGAGCCACTGCGGCGTCTGCCCAGATGTTGTGGGCGGGAACCGTCAGGGAACCGACAAAGATGACATAGTCGCCGCTCGTCGAACCCATGTATTTGACCATCAGTTCCAGGGCCTTCTCTCCAAACGCCTTGTTGTCGATCATCTCGATGTCGAAGTCGGCATTTTTCTGGTTGGGGGACTCATGCGTAATGGTCACGATTTTCTGAGCTCTTGCGCGGGCGAATGCCGGCTCGATGGACTGCGCATTGTTCGGGACGACCAGGATGGCGTTGTTGCCCTGATTGATCGCATCCTCGATCAGGCGGACCTGCTGCGCTTCATCGGCCGCCGCAGGCGCCTGCTGGCTGACTTTCAAGCCGAAATCTGCGCCTGCCTTCTTCAATCCCACCTCGAGCCGGTCGAACCATGTCGCGCGGAGTTTCGGGATGGACACCATGGTATACGTCTTGCCGCTCTGGGCGAACAGGGCCGGCGTCGTCATCGCTGCGATCAGCAGGACAATGACAATTGCTTTGAGTTTTCGACTCATCTTCTATACCTCCTCTCAATTTGCATATGCATGCTGCATATATTCCTACACCCCGAAGGTGCTGGATACCAACGATGTATTTTTATTGCGGATACCTTCTCTCGGGGGCCCTGATTTTTCCGTTGTTGCCCAACTCGATGACATATCCGAGCTCTTTTTCCGTGTCGAGGTAGTAAAATTCGTCTTCGTCGATCTTGCCGCTCTGGATGACTTCGATGCCCTTCTCTTTGAACTTTTTCAGTTCCGCCTGGCAATCCTTGTAGTAGAGCTTTATGTGGTGGAGTCCTTCGCCCTTCTTTTCGAGGAATTCATCGTAGATGCTTCGGCCCGTTACCGGCTGCATGAGCTCGTACTGGATGCCTCCGCGCCAGGTCACTGCAATCAGATAGACATGATCCGAAGGTTTTCCTCGGACATACTGATCCCGCACGGTACCTGGTTTGAACGTATAGACATCCCATGGGCCGAGACCGAAATTTTCCCAGTAATACTTCATCGCCTTGTCAAGATCGCGGACGACATGCGCAATCTGGATGATGTCCCCGTCTTTCACTGTATGCCTCCCTTTAGACTTCGCTGTTTTTGCTATGGGATCAGGCGAACTCGCCCATGACTCCTTCGAGGTTGGTGTGCCGCCTCTGCATTGCGTCGCGCGAGACATTGTGCTTTTCGATGAGCATCATCACCACAATGTCTTCAAAAAGGAACAGCGCCTGCTCCAGGAGCGAGGCCATCGGCTGAATCGAGGCCACCTCGCCGCCCGTGCCAAAAATCTGTCCTGGCACACGGACGGTCAGATCGGCGAGTCTGCCCTGCTCGAACTCGGGGTGGGCCGTGATCACGCAGACACGGGCGCCGGCCTGCTTGGCGAGCTTTATAATCCCGAGCTCGACGAGGGTGACACCGCAGTTAATGATGAGGAGATCTCCCGGGCCGATGGCAGGAGTCGTAGTATCGAAAACAACATACGTGTCGAACCCCATATGCTTCAACCGCATCGCAAAGCCGCGCATGGACGCCTGCATCCTTCCCATCGCGTAGAGTTGGATTGTCTTTGCGCGCTCTATTTCTTCTATCAGCTTGTATATTTCACTTTCCGAAACAGCTTCCAGTACTGTGCGGTTCTCTTCGATGACCGCCTGTACCAACTCTCGGTATCTGCTCATTCAAGGACCTCCCTACGCGCAGTGATTAGGGTATAACGGTTTTTCCGAGTTGTCAACGAAAAATGTAAGTTAATTTGTAATCTTTTTTATAGAATTTGTATGCGACAATCAAAATAGCATGAAATATCTGCCGGCATCGATGAATGCAATTATATTTGGTATAGAGTATTGAAAAGAACATCAACTTTTGACCTGCTCAAAAAATTGTGAAATTATCATTGACGCAATGTCATTTTGAGTCATAAGATACTACTATGTCAGAAACCAAGAGACTCCAGAAATCTCCGAAACACGCCCGCATCTACAACGATCTCAAACAATCCCTGAGCGAGGGGCATTTTCTCGAGGGAGACAAGTTGCCTACGGAACATGAACTGGCGAATCAGTACGGTGTCTCCAGGCCGACCGTGACGAAAGCTCTGACGCGGCTGAAAAAGGAAGGGCTGATAACGAGGAAAATCGGTTCCGGCAGCTTTGTTGCGTCGAATGTGCACGAGGTGGGACGACACAAGCTGTTCGGCCTGGTCATCCCGAATCTCGGCAGGGGTGAGATATTCGAGCCGATATGCGCTCAAATTGCATCTCTGTCTGAAGAGCACGATTTTTCTCTTTTGTGGGGAGGCTTGTCGATCAACTCGAATCCCTCGCCGGACATGATAGAAAAAATGGTCTCTCGATTCGTGAAAAATCGGGTGGCCGGCGTGTTTTTCATTCCGATGGAGCTCACACCGGCATACTACGATGTCAATGTGAAGATTGCTTCCATGCTCGACGGTGTCCATATCCCCGTGGTCCTGATCGATACCGATTATGAACCTTTCAACCGCAGGACGGCGCACGATCTTGTCGGCATCGATAATTACCACGGCGGATACATTGCGACCGAACATTTTCTCAAGCATGGGTGCAACAGGGTCGACTATGTATTTCGGCCCTATTCTTCCTACACCCTGCTGCAGAGAAGGATTGGATATCAGGCGGCCCTTCAGGACGCCGGCATTGAATGCACAAGGGACTGTGTTCACTGCGGCGATCCCGGCGACATGGAGTTTGTCAAGGACGAAATTCTTGCAAAAGGCGCCACGAACATCGTGTGCGGCAATGACGAAACCGCCGCGGCGCTGCTACACACTCTGCAGAAGGCTGGCGTCCATGTTCCCCACGATGTTCGACTTATCGGCTTCGATGATGTCTATTATTCGCGCAATTTGAGAGTACCGCTCACCACAGTCCGCCAGCCGTGTAAAGACCTTGGGACGATGGCGGTAAGGACTATGCTGGACAGAATGTCGGATCCGGCCCTGCCGCCGCGCACCATTTTCCTTCAAGGAACCTTAGTCGTCCGAGAGTCGTGTGGCACCAAAATGATGACGGAATAGCACCGCGCATGGGCAGTCAGCTGCAGAGGGTCCTTCGTACGAAGGCAGCCGCATCGCGCGCGAGTGCGTCGTAGTCTGGGTTTGGAATCAAATCGCGCCAGACAGCGATATCGCGCCCCACTTGTCCGCCTTTGGTGATGAAAGGCTCCATTACCAGGGGACCATCGAAGCCGATGGCATCGAGCGCGTCACGGATTTCCTGCCACGGCATGCGGCCGAGCCCGGGGGGCTTTCTGTTCGTCTCGCCAAGGTGGAGCGCCGAAAGGTACTTCCCTGCTTTTCTGATCGCACCGCCGATCGAATCTTCCTCGATGTTCATGTGGAAGGTGTCAAGCAGAATGCGGCAGGAGGGGCTGTTGATCTCCTCGACGTATGCGAGCGCCTCCTCGCAGGTGTTGAGCAAATACTGTTCGAAGCGATTGATGACTTCCACATTGAGGATCACATTGTTGTCTTCCGCGATCGTTACGAGCTCTCTCATGCTTTTTTTGCTCTGCTCGAGGTAGGGACGTTTGTCGACGACACCTTTCGGGAGGGTGCTCGGCCACGCGCTGTGGACCGTGCCTCCTATCATCCCGCCTCCGGCTTTCCCAACATTCTCTATCATGCTGCGCATGAACCGAATGCCGTTGAGCCGTACCTGTTCATCCAGCGAAGAGACGTCGTGATCGGCGGTGAGGCCAATGCCGTATGAAATGACAATGCCGCAGCGCTTCGCCTCATCGGTCAGGCGCGCGCGCTCTTGGGCTGACATGGTGACAAAGGTGCCACCATTGATCTCGAGCTGGTCAAAGCCGAGATTCTTAACTTTTTCAACAAAGGGGAAAAAATCGACATCCCATTCGCGGGTCCAGAAAGCATAATAGATACCAACGCTGCGCATGGCTCTAGAATATAAGGCAATTTGTCCGAGGTCAATTATTCCTGCGGATAGACGTCTTCGGGGTCATGGCGCCTCAAAGGCCGTTGAATCAACTCGTACGTAGTCCCATACAGCGCATCAGTGTCGAGGTATGCAAAGTAGCCATCGCCGTCGAGGCCAAACCCTCCGCCTTCCATCAGTATCGCGAAGCCTGCTTCTTCGGCCTCTTTCATTGCGGCGTCGATGTCAGGAACATATATCCCCAAGTGATGGATGCCGTACCCGTGCGCATTGATGAAGTCTGAATACACGGTGTCGCCTTCCAGGTTCTGGATGAGTTCGATGCGGGTCTCGCCGAAATAGCTCAGCGCAATACGCGCCCTGTACGAAAAAGGTTTTCCGAACCTTTTCATGACCTTGAGGAGAGGCGGACCGTACGTATAGATTTTCCACCCACCTATCCCGAATGTCGTGTAGTATTCGCGGACCGCTTGGTAGATATCTCGGACGACAAAGCCGATTTGATCGACCTTTTTGTTCAGAAAATCGAGTTTGTTCATAGTCCAATCCTAAGTTATTCGAGGTTTGCGTGGCGCTTTGCCATGTCTTCTTCGCGTATGTTGAGCCGAGCCTGGAGAATCGCAACAACCGTTTCACAGACCACGAAGGCCGCCTGCTCAAAGAGTGTTCTCATGGGTTGCATGCTGATGGAATTGTTGTTCATCAATGCCGAGGGAGCCTGTATATGGATGATCGTATCGGCGATGTGGCAAGCATCGCTGTTCTCTGCAGCGGTGAGAAGCGCAATGTACACGCCGAGCGCCTTTGCTCGTTGCATGATGGAGACTACACTTGCCGTCTTCCCTGATCCGGAACAGACAACCAGCGCGTCTTCTGGTGTAGCGGGAGGGCAGTTCGGGCTTCCCACCCAATGAGCCTGCATGCCCAAATGATTGAGCCGCATGCAGAAGCACTGCAGAAGGATCCCTGACCGACCGCTTCCCAGGCAAAAAATACGGCGCGAACGCAGAAGCAGTGCAATGAAGTCCTCTACTTCCGTGTCGCACACGCGTTCGACGGTGGAGCGGATTTCAGTGATGATGGTGCCACAGACACTATGAAATTCGTTTTTCAACGCCGGTTTCCTCCATTAGTTACTCGTCAAAGATAGCGGGATCGCGCGAGCCTCAATGCGATGAACATGGAAGGGCTCGACCTTTCGAGGCCGTCAAAGAAGTGTGCCGAGCGGTTTCTCCTCGCATCGGTGTTCCATCAACATTGTTGGGCAGCTTTTATTTTAGCTCGGCCAGCAGCTTTTTGGCGTTCTCGTTGCCCATGGACGCGGCTTTTTCGAGGTCTGCCCTGGCCTGGGCGGTGCGCCCGGTGTCTTTGTACAGTTGTCCGCGGAAGTACCATGCGTCGCTGTTGGCGTTGGGAGAGGCGCCGAAGAGGTTTATGTATTCGTCGAAGAGCTGTTCGGCTTTTTTCCTGTCCTGGCCTGCAATTGCCGGCAAAACCTGCCAGAAACGGCCGAGCGAAAGAATGGGGCCGCCGTTGTCGTAGGTCTTGTCGAACTTGTAGGCATTTTCGAAGCCCATCTGCGTTTTGCCCTTCAGCCCTTCGGCAAGGGCCTTGATGATGCTGACGCAGTCCGAGTAGGTGCCGACGCAGAGCCCGTACCAGTACCAACCCTCAATGCCGGTGGGGTTGAGCTTGAAGGCGATTTCGCCGTATTTCATGCCGTCTTTGGCCACGGCGCGGGCCGTCTCTTTCCAGCCGGGTGCTCCGTGGGAAACAAGATAGTCGCCGTATTTGCGCGCCGCTTGGGCCGCCTGCCAGTTGAGGGCGTAGTCCTGGGGTGATGCGGCGGCGAGCTTGACCGCATTTTCATACGTGGCCTTGAGTTCCGCCTCGTTTTGTGCGAAAGCGGGCACGATGACGATGAGCATGATTATTGCGGAGAAAAGTAGGATCCGTTTCATACAGAGAGCCTCCTTGATGAGGCAAACCTACCCTGCGCATGGGGAGCAGTCAAGGGCACTTCCCTGTTGGATTCCATAATGAGGAGTTAAAAGGCTGAGGGGCCGGAGACGATTGCCGCTTTAAAAATTTCAAAAAATGCGTCGGTGAATGTTGACATATAAGTTTACTGATGTAATAATCCTGAAACAAAAGTTACCACCCTTGTGACGTGAGGCGAGGAGACTATGATTTTTGATCAAATCAGGAAGATGCTTCCGGAGATGCCTCAGAATTATCAGCGGATCGGCTCGTTCATGCTGGACCACGAGCAGAGCGTCGCCTTTTCATCGATCCACGCGATAAGTAAATCCATTGGCACGAGCAGCGCGAGTCTTGTTCGTTTTGCCAAAAGCCTTGGGTTTGAAGGATACCAACAATTCAAGCACGAAATACAAGACGAGATTCGGCACCGGCTCAATCCTTACGACAAAATTGCATTGAGCGAACTCGACCTTCTTCCCGGCGAAAAGCGCCTTCAGAAGTTGTTCCAGAATGAATACAACAACATTCGGAGCACCTTCTCAGCCATCAAGATAACCGATTTGGAGGTAATGGCGGAGGGAATAAAAAAGGCGCGCAGGGTGTTTTTGAGCGCATTTGGAGCTACGGCCTATGTCGTCCGGATATTTCAATACACCCTGCTGAGTTCTCTGGAAAAAGAAGTGTACGTCGTTTCTGGTTCTGTGTCGGATTATGCGCCGGTCCTGAAGTCGTTTTCGAGCGATGATGTCATGTTTCTCATGACCTTCCCTCCGTATTCCGTCGAGGTAAAGCACGTGGCGAAGGTGGTAAAGGAGCGGGGCGGGCAGCTCTTTCTATTTACGGATTCAGCCGCGTGCCCTGTGTATTCCGAAGCGGATAAAGTTATACGTTGCATGACGAATTCTCTCCTCCTAACGAATTCTTTTGCAGGCCTCATTTCGATTCTGCATGTTCTCGTGCAGATGGTGTACCTGGATGAAAAAGAAAATGCCGCGCAGAGCCGCCAAAGAACAATCTCGATGCAGGAGAGCGGGTACGCAACGATCGGGAATTCGAAAGACAAATCAATCCAATAACTCGCTTAGGGAGCAGAAGATGAGCATGATACTTATAAAAAATGGAGAGGTGTATGCGCCTCGTCGGCTTGAGAATATGGATATCCTCATCGGGGGTGGAAAAATTCTCGCCATTGGTCGAGACCTCGATATTGCCAGCTTGATGTCGCATCTCGAGACTATCGATGCGTCTGGGTGCATTGTGGTTCCTGGATTCATCGACGGACATCAGCACTTCATAGGAGGTGGCGGGGAGGGAGGTTTCCATACCCGGACCCCCGAGCTACAGCTCTCCATGAATCTTAAAAATGGTGTCACCACTGCTGTAGGGCTTCTTGGGACCGATTCTCTCACTCGTTCGCTTGAGGATCTGTATGCAAAAACGCACGCCTTCAACGCTGAGGGGATGACGGCGTTCATGCTCACGGGGGCGTATTGGTACCCCTCTCCTACGCTTACCGGCTCGGTCGCCAAGGACCTGGTGTTCTGTGATCCGGTCATTGGGGTGAAGCTCGCCCTGTCGGACACGCGAGGCCCGCACATGGAGGCGGGGGACCTTGCCAAGCTTGCCTCCGATGTCTTTGTGGCCGCGCTCATCGCGAACAAGCCGGGAATTATCACGGTGCACACGGGTGTGCGGCCGCAGGCGCTCGATCTGATTCTGGAAGTCGTCCGACGCTACGGTATTCTCCCAAGCATGTTTGTTCCGACGCACATTAACCGAAACAATCCGAAATTGCTGGAGCAGGTGTTCGAGTTGGCGAAGAGTGGAGCCACGGTCGATGCGACTTGTACCAAAGAAATCGGCACCAATTCGGAGAAGATGAGCGCTGCAGACTTCGCCGTGCTGGCCCGGGACAAGGGGCTTTTGGACCATGTGTCTTTCAGTTCAGACGCGGGGGGATCCCTTCCAAAATGGAACGAGGATCACAGTCGCATTACGGGAATGGGCATCGGCACGCCCGATACCCTGCTTTTGGAATTCAGAAACCTTGTGGTAGAGAAGCGCATGCCGATTGAGGAGGCGCTCTTGCCCCTCACCGCTACCCCTGCCCGAACCTACGGGCTTGAAGGCAGGAAGGGTACGATCGCTGAAGGCGCAGATGCGGACATCCTTGTGCTGCGCTCCGGGGATATCCAGCTCCGCGACGTCGTCGCGAACGGCCAGGTGGCGGTGCGCGACGGTCAGGTGCTGAAGAAGGGCTATTTTGAGTGATCGCAGCTCGGGTGTGCACCGCCTGTGAGGTCCAGAGAGGAGGCAATTAGGATGAAAATATTCATTTCAGTCGACATGGAAGGCATCCATGGGGCTGTATCATGGAGCGACATGGAGGGCAGTGGCCGTCAGGTCGTCTATGAGAATGCGTGGAAGGAACTGGCGTGGATCATCGAGGGTATAAGAAATTCAAAGTACAATAATGAGATACGTGAGATATGTATCTGCGACTCGCACGCCAGGGGTGAGGGGATACCCTTCAAAAGCTTCGGCGACCCGCGAGTGTCGTTCGTACGGGGTTATCCGCGTCCCTTTTATATGCTGGAAGGATTGGACGAGAGCTTCGATCTTCTGATGCTGGTGGGATACCACGCGAAAATCGGGGCGCTGCACGGCATGATGGACCACAGTTATTCTTCATCCTGTATCTATCGGATTTGCATAAACGGAGAAGAGATGTCCGAGGCGGACATCAACGGCATGCTCGCTGCCCACTATGGCGTGCCCGTCTGTTTTGTATCCGGGGACGACATCCTTGAAAAGGAAATACAGAAACGTTTTTCGACACCTCCCGTATTCGTCCGCACCAAAGAAGGGCTCGGCCGGTTTGCCGGAAAAATGTACTGCGAAGAGAGGTTGCGACCAGAATTTGTAGAAGGCGCGATGCGTGCCTTGAACATGCAAGAGGCATTCGAACCGCTCCCTCTCACCGCTCCGTATGCCCTCGAAATCGATCTTGTCTCCACCGTGGTTGCGGACGCGGTTTCGGTCATTCCTGGCCTGGAAAGGACGGGTGGAAGAAGGGTGCTTTTTCGGTCGACCGACATGAGAGATGTCTACCGGATGATCCATGCGGTTGCGATGCTTGGGGGCAAATTCGCAGCATTCAGTTAAATTTACGGCTGCGTTGCAGCTGTTGAGAACTTTTAAGGAGGTTTCTATCATGAAGAAATTTCTGTCGATTGCGCTCATCTGCATAGTTGTGGGCGGAATCGCCTTCGCGCAGGCCAAGAAGGGGCCGGCGCTTCGGAACCGTGATCCTGACACACTGGTATTCGTCCTCGCGGCGGCACCCCAGCCGCTGGATCCCAACATCTACACGACGTTGAACGAAGCCCAAATCATGCGGGAGATCAATGAAACGTTGATCGGGATGAGGTCGGACAATACGTTCTACCCAGTGCTTGCGGAGACGATACCTACCCTGCAAAACGGCCTTGTGTCAAAGGATGGCTCTGTCTATACGATTAAACTGCGCAGAGGGGTGAAGTTCCACAACGGCAATCCCTTCACCGCCGACGATGTGGTCTTCTCGTTTAACCGCATTCTGCACCATCCGAAATCGAGCTCCAAGAGCATGTTCAGCGCCATTCTTTCCGTCGTAAAAGTCGACGACTACACCGTAAAAATCACCTTTGGGAAGCTGAAAGACCCAGAATACGCGACCATTGCGCTCACGTCCTGGGAAGACCGCGCGAAATACATGACGCCGTCTCCCTATGGCCCAGCCCTCAACATTCTTGCGCACTACTGCTCGGGCATTGAAGACAAGGAGACCGTCGAGGCTGCGGGGGCCGATTATGGCACGAAGGTCGTCGTAGGAACCGGCCCCTACAAATTCGTCTCGTGGCCCAATCCTCAGGAGGTCCATGTTACCCGCAACGACGAGTGGTGGGGTGGCGCCTCCAATGTCGCATTCAAGAATGTGGTGTTTAGGGCGATGTCCGAACAACCTCAGGTCAACAATGTCCTGATAACCGGCGAAGTGGACATGGCCTTCAACCTTTCGCGGCTCGATATCGCGAACATCGAGCGGGCGGGCCTCACCATCACCACGAAGCCTGGCGTCACGATCTGGTACGGCATTTTCAACATGAATTCCGACCTCGTGGGACAAAAGAAGAACGGCAAGCTCGATCTCTCTGGCCAGTATACCGAAAGCGATTCGACGCACCTCAGAAGGGCAATTTTCTATTCGATCAATCCCGTGCCGTTCATCAGGCAGGTGGACCTGTTCAACGGGTACGCGATACCCGCCAATCAGATGATGCAGCCAGGATTCCTTGGTTATGTCGAGGGTGCGCCAGCAGGTACCCCCTTTGCCGAATTCAACGAAAAGACGTGGTATTTCAACAGAGAAAAGGCCAAGGAAGAGTTTGCAAAGATTTCTCCTGAGTTTAAGGCGAAGTTGGGGCCCGAGTCAGTAACGCTGGTGGTCGGCAACATAACCGACCGTGTGAAAATCGCGAACAACGTGAAAGACCAGGTCAAGACCACCCTCGGTGTCGATCTGATCAAGGTGGTGCCGATGGTCAATGCGCAGATCATTCAGCAGAGCAAGACGGGAGAAGGCTACGACATGGTGGTGACCGGCTGGTTCACGCCGACCATGGACCCTGACTACACGTGCATCATCTACAACGGCGAGTCGATCGGCACTGGCATGAACGGCGCGCTCTACAACAATGATGTGGTCAACAAGAATATCCAGATCGGGCGATACTCTCTCGATCCGGCGGTGCGGAAGGAAGCCTACGTGAAGGTCCAAACCCAGCTCATGACCGACAAGCCGTATTTCCCGATGGTATACGAGAACGTGCTCTTCGCCTCACATCCGAGAGTCGGCAACCTCGATCAGGCGATTTTCAAGACTAAGTTGGTCGATATTCATCTTTTGACCAAGCTGCAATAAAGACCCATGTGGAGGTGATGGCTGGCCGCTGAAAGAGCGGGCGGCCGGCCTGCATCTCCTGTGTGAATGTTTGTGCATGTTGTGGTAACCTCTTAGGAATTTTTCAAAAAAGGTGCTCTGGTATGTTCAGATATATCATGCGTCGGATTCTGATGCTCATCCCAGTCTTGCTGGGTGTCACGTTTATTGTGTTTTCTCTTATGTACATTACGCCTTCAGACCCTGCCCAGATGATGCTCGGAGCGAACGCCTCGCCAGCCGCCTACAAACAGATGCGGGCGGACATGGGCTTGGACCAACCTTTCATCGTGCAGTATGCGAGATTTCTCTTTGGGTACAAACATCCCGTCTTCGGCTACAGGGGGCTTTTGTTCGGTGACCTCGGCAGATCTTATGTGTCGAACAGGAATGTGTTCGAACTCATCCTCAGTTCCTTCCCCAATACGCTCATCCTTGCGACCGGAGCGCTCGTGCTCGCCCTTGTCCTCGCCATTCCGATCGGTATTCTCTCTGCGACCAAGCCATATTCGGCCGTGGACATGATTTTTACGGTGTTTGCGCTCCTCGGCGCTTCAATGCCGGTGTTCTGGATCGCGATGGTGCTCATCTATACGTTTGCGAACAATCTCCGCCTTTTCCCCGCCATGGCGAACCCGCACGATTTTTCGTCCTTGGTGCTTCCGATAATCACCTTAAGCATGTATTCCATGGCGATCATCATGCGCATGACGCGCTCGTCCATGCTCGACGTCATGCAACAAGATTACATCAGGACAGCCAGAGTAAAAGGAATGGACGAAAAGGTCGTCATATTCAAACATGCCCTGCGCAATGCGCTCATCCCTGTCGTGACGGTTGCGGGGCTGCAGTTTGGAAGTCTGCTCGGCGGCGCAGTGCTGACTGAAAAAATATTTTCTTATCCAGGTCTGGGCTCGATTATGGTGGACGCCATCTATCAAAAGGACACGCCACAGATCCTGGGGTCCGTCTGCTTTGTGGCGATGACATTTACCATCATTAATCTCATGGTTGATGTCCTTTATGGATTTATCGATCCACGCATTAAGTCCGTCTTTTCGGCGAAGAAGAAACGGAGGTGAGGCACACTATGGGCAACAACACGCTTTCTCGCTTCATGGCGCGACAGTCTAAGAACATCACACAGTTCTGGAGACAATTTTCGAGGAACAAACTCGCGGTCGCAAGCTTATTCCTCGTGCTGATATTCGCCCTCATCGCCATATTTGCGGATTTTCTCTATTCATACGATTTTGTCACCTCGAATTCACTTGAGAATGCGCTGCTCAAACCGGGACAGACCGGGACAGTCTATTACCATGACAAGGAGATCACGCACACCTTCATCCTCGGGTCGGACAACTACGGCCGCGATATTCTGGGCAGGCTCGTCCACGGGGCCAGGGTTTCGATGATCATTGGCTTTGCGACAGTGGCCATGGCGATTGCGGTGGGTGGCCTTCTCGGCGCCATCGCAGGATACAAGGGGGGCCTGTTTGACACGCTCATCATGCGGGTGACCGATATAGTCCTGTCCATCCCTACCATTCTGATGTCGATCGCCATCGTGGCGGCGCTGGGAAACAGTTTCTTCAACTTGCTCATCGCCATCAGCACCTCGATGATTCCGGGATATATCCGCATTGTTCGGGCGTCGATTATTTCCATCAAGGATCAGGAGTATGTGGAGGCCGCGCGCTGTATCGGCGCCAGCGATCTCCGCATTGTGCTCAGGCACATTCTCCCCAATATCACGTCCCCTGTCATCGTTCAGTCCACATTGAATGTCGGCTCGTCCATCCTGTGGGCTTCTTCACTGTCTTTTTTGGGGCTGGGAATTCTGCCACCGAAGCCAGAGTGGGGGAACATGCTCTCTGAGGCCCGCGAGTTCATCCAGTATGCCCCTCACCTTCTCTTTGCACCCGGCCTGGCGATCTTGCTCACCGTGTTGGCGTACAACCTCATCGGCGACGGCCTGCGCGACGCGCTGGACCCGAAGCTCAAGCGATAGGAACCACTATGGACAAGATTCTTGAAGTAAAAGATTTACACGTGCACTATTTTTCAAACCGCAAAACTGTCAGGGCGATCAACAATCTCTCGCTCGACATGCAGCGAGGGCGGGTCCTCGGCCTTGTGGGAGAAACAGGGGCGGGCAAGACGACGCTCGCGCTCTCCATACTCAACATGATCCGCGCTCCGCAGGGGAAAATCATCTCCGGCTCGATCCGCTTCGATGGCAAGGATATTCTGGCTATGTCGAAGCAGGAATTGCGAGAACTGCGGGGCAAAGACATCGCGATGATCTTTCAGGACCCCATGACGGCGCTGAATCCAGTTCTGACGGTGGGCGATCAGATCGCCGAGACCATCTTCAAGCACGAGAAGGTGTCCAAAGATGAGGCGTGGGCCAAGGCGGAAAAGATGCTTGAAACCGTCGGAATACCAGGGGCTAGGGCGAAAGAGTATCCACATCAGTTTTCCGGGGGGATGAAACAGCGGGTCGTCATTGCGCTTTCGTTGGCATGCAACCCCAGGCTCCTTCTGGCAGATGAGCCGACGACGGCGCTCGACGTCACGATTCAGGCTCAGGTTCTGGACCTCATGCGCCACCTGATCCGCACGTACAACACCTCAGTCCTATTCATAACGCACTCGCTGGGCCTGGTGGTGGAAAACTGCGATGAGGTTGCGACGATGTACGCGGGGGAAATAGTAGAATACGGAACAGTGGAACAGGTCTTTGGAAATCCGCTCCATCCCTACACGAGAGGGCTGTTCGGCTCCTTGCCGGACTATAGCGAAGGAGCTGCTCGCCTCAGACCGATACCAGGGCTCATGCCCGATCCTACCAATCTTCCGCGAGGCTGCTATTTCAGTCCTCGATGTCCGCACGTCATGCCCTTGTGCGAAGAATTGCATCCCACCCACACATCCATGGATGGTCATCTGGTGAAATGCCACCTGTATCAGGAGAATGCGAATGTCGAACAACCCATCTGAATTGCCGATACTGCAGGTCAGGAACCTGAAGAAATATTTTCATGTCTCAAAGGGAACGCTCCACGCCGTCGATGACATCTCCTTCGACATACGGCAAGGGAAAACGCTCGGCATGGTCGGTGAGTCCGGCTGCGGCAAATCGACGACGGGGCGCCTCCTCGTGCGCCTCCACGAATCGGACAGCGGGTCGATTCGGTATGATGGCATCGAGGTGACGCGTGCCTCCTCCAAAGAGATGAAGGTGCTGCGCACCAAAATGCAGATGATTTTTCAGGACCCCTATTCTTCCATCAATCCTCGTCACACCGTCGCGTCGATCATCGGAGAACCACTCAAAATCTACAAAAAAGTCAGGAACATGCAGGAGTATGAAGAGAAGGTGCACCAGCTCATGGAGACCGTCGGCCTGGCCGACAGATTGTACGACGCGTATCCGCACGAACTGGACGGCGGTCGGCGCCAACGCATCGGCATCGCGCGTGCTTTGGCGCTTGAGCCGCAGTTCATCGTGTGCGATGAACCTGTGTCCGCGCTCGATGTTTCGATCCAGGCACAGATACTCAATCTTCTCATGGATCTGCAGGACAAGCTGAAACTGACGTATCTCTTCATCACCCACGATCTTTCGGTGGTGAAGCACATCTCCGACGATATTGTCATAATGTATTTGGGGCAGATCGTGGAGCAGGCGAACACTGAAGAACTCTTCAGGCATCCTATTCATCCGTACAGCCAGGCGCTCTCTTCCGCCATTCCCGTACCTCGACTCAACGCAAGAAAAGAGCGGATCATTCTGAAGAGCGAGGTCGTCTCGCCGATCGACCCAAAGCCGGGCTGCCGTTTTGCGCCTCGCTGCAACTATGCCAAACCTGAATGTGGCGAGGCCGATCCAGTGCTGAGGGAGGTGATGCCTGGGCGGCTCGTGGCCTGTCACCGCGCCGAAATGTTCGTTTGATGGCGGCCGAAGGCAAAACATGATGTCGATGTTCGACATGCACGCCGATGTTCTCATGCATATCGCCCGGACCCAGGCGGCGGATGAGCCTTCGATTGTGGAGGCATTCAATCGACATGTGACTCGCATGCGCGCAGGCGGGGTCATGGGCGCGGTGGTCGTCGATTGTCGAATGGCGGGGGAATCGGCTTCAAGCGCAGATTTCGAACGCTTCATACAAATTGCAAACGTGCTCATGCACTGCAATAGCGCCTCATTCTGTATCGCCACATCCGCGGATCAGCTGGAAGAAGCGTTTGGCGGGACAAAGTGGGTTGGGCTTATCTGCCACGAGGGGCTGCGGGCGGCAGAGGGCGATCTTGCATGGATCGCGAGGCTGTATTCGGAAGCCGGCATGAGAATCGCATCGCTGACGCACAATGACAGCAATGCCTTTGCCACAGGGGTGGGAGATCCGGCAGGAAGCCGTAGGTCTGCGAATCCCCGCGGGCTGAGTCATGCGGGGCGGCAGGCCGTGGCCCTCATGAATGAACTTGGTATTCTTATCGATCTGGCTCACGCGAGCCCCGCAACCAGGCGCGATATCCTTTCGTGTTCCAGCCGGCCCGTCATGCTTTCGCACACCTCGAGCGCAGCGATATACGACAATGGCAGGAATCTTTCGGACGAAGATATGAGGGAAATTGCGGACCGCGGCGGCCTGCTTGGGTGTATGACAAGCCCCGCGGCGCTGGCGGATATCTCCGACAGGCACCACCACACCCTCGAGCGATATGTGGAGCACTTGCGGCACATGATCGATGTCGCAGGTGAAGACCATGTAGGCCTTGGTCTTCATTTTTGCGAGTATCTCTATACTCCTCAGGAGTATCCTCCCGTGGCTGGGCTTGAGGATGCATCACAGGCTATGCGCATTATTCATGCACTGCGGGGCGCTCGATTGACCGAACGTCAAATCGAAAAAGTCGCGTTCCGTAATTTCTTCAGGGTGTTTCGCGAAGCGACGCATTGACGCATTGAGAGAGCTGCGAAGTCAACGTGCTTCGATCGGGACCATGAGATCTTTCCGGCGCAGACGCTCGATGTATTCGATATTTTTTCTGAGCATCATGGAGAGCAGTTTGTTTCCTTTTTCTTCTGTCGCACGCGTAGAGTCCCCATTCATCGCTTCAGGGTACCGCATCGCGGTCTGATCCGGCGTAGTGAGGGGAAGCGAAAAAGCTTTTTTCATGTGTGCCGTCCGATGTGCATTGTCGACGAGCGCGGCGTCGATCGCCAAGATCACCGATGTTTCGTCCTCTCCCGCATGACCTTGGGTCGAGCAGATTTCAAGGATTTGCTGAGAATAGGTCGCCCACCAGCTGATCACCATGGCCGACGCACCTGCTTCTGCAAGGCGATCGCACGCCACAGAGAGCATCGGAATATTGCCGCCATGTCCGTTCATGAACACGATGTTTTTCGCTCCCCATTTTAAAAAGCATTTTCCCACTTCGGTATAGAGAGAAATGAGCAATTCGGCCGGGATGTGCACTGTTCCAGGAAAGTCCTTCAACATGGGAGTGTAGCCGTAATTGATGGGCGGCGCGATCAAAATTGTTTCGCCGATTGCGGCATCGAGATCGGCGCAGAGGCGTTCAGGAATAATGATATCGGTTCCCAACGGGCAGTGCTTTCCATGCGCTTCGAAGCTCCCGACCGGAATGACGACGGTGTCCTTGTGGGTAATCTGTTCCTCGAATTCTAAAAAAGTGATGTTTCGTGCGATCATCGGCTGCTCCAGGAATAGGGTTGCTATTTGGACGTCGTTTAGCTATGGGCGTTCATGTGGAATAATGCCGCCTTGCAGCGCATCATAACAGATTTCTGTATGGGGCTACAATATTCAACAGCCTTCCCACGCGACTAGCGGGACCCCCGCGGCGTCACCTTGAGAAAGAGCGGCAGATACGAAGACCATTCGTCCAAGACTTTTTTGGCCTTCGGGCTGCCAGTGAGGGCGTGGTGGCGCTCGATGATGGCGCGCAGGCCTTCGATGTCGTCGGGCCAGGCGAGGCCTGCGACGTCGACGTCCGAGGCGTTACAGCGAGTGTCGAAGAGGTGGTCTTCGTCGAGCACGTAGGCGACGCCCCCCGTCATGCCCGCTCCAAAATTGATGCCAGTTTTCCCCAAGACGACCACAGTGCCGTCGGTCATGTATTCGCACGCGTGGTTGCCGGTGCCCTCAACGACGGCGAGGGCACCGGAATTGCGCACGCAGAAGCGTTCGCCGACGGTGCCGTTCAGGTACACTTCTCCTGCCGTCGCGCCGTAAAGGCAGACGTTGCCTGCGATGACGTTCTGTTCAGGCCGACAGCGCGATTCGCGGCGCGGGCGCACGACGATCCGGCCGCCGGAGAGCCCTTTTCCGAGATAGTCGTTTGCTTCTCCAAAAAGGCGGAACGAGATCCCCGGTGCCAGAAATGCCCCGAAGCTCTGGCCGGCAGTCCCGCGGAAGGTGACCGAAATCGCGTCGTCTTCAAGCGTGAGCCCTGCTCGGACGATCTCGCCGCTCAGCGCTGCTCCTACGGAGCGGTCTGAGTTGCGGATAGGCAGAGAACATTCAAGACGGCTCGGTGATACCCTTTCGTGAAATTCTTGAAAAAGTCGCGCGCATTTTTGCAGGAGGGCGGCTTCGGCTTCTGAGATTGAAAAGTCTAGGCGTTTTTCCGGACGGAAATTGCGCAGGCCTGCTTCGGGGAGCGGAATTGCTGGCGTCGTGTCGCCGGCGAGGTCCTGGCCTTCAACAAGAGGGTATCGCCGCGCAATTTCGAGGGCTTCTCTGATGGAATAGAAGTCGAGCATTTTTTCTCGTGCGGTGAATGCTCGGCCTGAAAAATCGAGGAGCTCATACTTGCCGAGGACCTCGTCGATGGTCTTTGCGCCGAGCGAGGCGAGAATTTTGCGCACATCCTCGGCCAAAAACTTGAAAAATGTGCTGAGGTGTTCTGGGCGACCTTTGAATTTTGCCCTGAGTTCAGGGTCTTGGGTCGCAATGCCGACCGGGCATTTGCCGAGGTTGCATCGGCCGCATGCGATGCAGCCCATGGCGATGAGCGCCGCCGTCCCGAACGCGAATTCGCGCGCCCCTAAAATGGCGGCGATGACGACATCCCTCGCGGTGCGCAGACGGCCATCCACCTGTATGACCGTGTTCAAGTCGAGGCTGTTCATCGCGAGGACCTGGCGGACCTCCGGAAGCGCGGCTTCCCAGTAACTGCCGGCGTAATCGAGCGATGAAAGGGGTGCCGCCCCTGTTCCTCCGTCGCCGGACGAGACGATGATGCAGTCTGCCCCTGCCTTTGCCACGCCCGCCGCAACGGTCCCGATGCCTGACTGTGCGGCCAGTTTGACCGCGATTCTGGCGCTCGGATTGATGCATCGCAGGTCGTGGATGAGCTGGGAAAGGTCTTCGATGGAATAAATGTCGTGGTGGGGCGGCGGGCTGATAAGTGTGACACCGGGCTTCGAGTGGCGCAGTTTTGCTATGTACTCATTCACTTTGGCGCCGGGAAGCTGGCCGCCTTCGCCGGGCTTGGCACCTTGCGCGATTTTGATCTGCAACTCGAGTCCTGTCGCGAGATATTGCGCGGTGACGCCGAATCGTCCTGAGGCGACCTGCTTGGACGCATTGCTCGAATCAAGCCCTTCGTCGTGGTAGCTGTGGCGCTCGCTGTCCTCTCCTCCCTCTCCTGAATTGCTCCATGAGCCGATTGCATTGGCTCCGGCCGCCAGCGCCTCGTGCGCTTCGGGGCTTATGGCGCCGAGGGACATGGCCGCAACCGAAAAGCGCCGGATAATGTCTTCCACAGGCTGGACTTGGTCGAGTGGGATAGAATGCCCTGAAGACGTGGGGTTTTCGAATTTGAAAGAAAAGATGTCGCGGAGCGCGAAGGGTGGACGAGCGGCGCTGTCCATGCCGTCGGCATATGCGCGCCACGCCGCGACGTCGCCTTCGCGCACGGCCCTGGTGAGTTTGGCGGCGAGCGGAGGGGGCCAGGGTACGTCCGCTGGGCTTGCTGGCTGATGTACGGCATGGCTTGTGGTGTGGCCTGCACCGGCGTTTGGTGCGAGGCTCGGGCCCTGCAGCGCGCCCCTTGCCTGTCGGCTCTCGGCACTATCCGAGCAAATCGCATTCTCTTGCTCGATGCCAAAGGCTTTTCGATGCCGACTCAGCGTGTCTTCTGCAATTTCTTCGAGCCCAATGCCGCCGAACTTGCTTTCTGTCCCACGGAAATAGCGCTTTACGAGGCTTTCTGACAACCCGACAGCCTCGAACATGCGCGAGCCGCGGTACGAGGATACCGTCGCGATTCCGAGTTTGGACATGATTTTCAGAATCCCTTTGTTCACCGCTTCGATGTAGTGGTCGGCTAGAATTTCGGGGCTGGGGTTTTCTTCAAGCTGAGAGGAAATCGAGGGAAGCAATTCGAAGACCATCCATGGATTGACCCCGCTTGCACCGTAGGCCAGCAGCACCGCAATTTCGTGGACATCGCGCGCCTCCCCAGTTTCGACCACGAGACCTGCGAGGTGGCGTTTTTTTGCATCGACGAGATAGGTGTGGACGGCTGCGGCCGCGAGAAGTGCAGGGATGGCCGCGTATTCTCTGTTGACGCCACGATCGCTCAGAATAATGAGGTTCGCACCTTGCTCGATGGAGCGTTCGGACTGTCTGCACATCCTGTCGAGCTCTTCGTCGAGCCTGATGTGCGCAGCGGGCACGAGCATGGAGACCGTGGCGGAAACAAAGGGCGGAACCCTGGCGTTTTTCAGCCTTTCCATGTCGGAGTTGGAAAGAATCGGCCTCTGCAGCTTGAGTTGTCTGCAGTGTTCGGGGGTCTCTTCGAGGAGGTTTTTCTGTGTTCCGATATAGTTTTCGAGCGACATGACCGCCGACTCTCGGTACGGATCGATCGCGGGATTGGTCACTTGCGCGAATCGTTGCCGGAAGTACGCATAGAGCGGTGCCGGCGTTCGCGAGAGAATTGCAGGCGGCTTTTTGGTCCCCATCGCAGAGACGGTCTCCTGCTTTTGAAGGAGCATCGGCTTTAAAATATTCATCGTGTCGTTGTCGTATTTGAAATACGAGACGAGATATTGAAGCTCCGCGCTGGAAGGCCGGACGTCCGGGGCGGAGAAGAGGCCCCGCAGCTCGATTCGGTTTGTCTCGAGCCAGCGGCGGTATGGTTTTTGTCTGCTGATGTGAGCCTTGATCTCCGCATCGCTGAGGAGCCTGCCGTGTTGGGTGTCGGCCAGCAGCATTTCGCCGGGCCGCAGAATACCGCGCTCGAGGATGTCCGCTTCATCGATGTCGAGTACGCCGGCCTCGCTCGCCCCGATGAATCGCCCGGATTTGGTGAGCAAATACCGAAAGGGGCGCAACCCATTGCGGTCGAGCGCGGCACCCACGACGCATCCGTCGGTAAAGCTCATGGCGGCCGGGCCGTCCCAGGTTTCCAGCATTGCCGCATGAAAGTCGTAATAGGCCCTCTTGTCGTGCGAAATCTGTAAGCCTTCGCCGAAAGGTTCCTGCACCATCATCGCAAAGACCTGCTCGGGGCTTCTTCCTGCGTGTACCAGAAGCTCGAAGATATTGTCGAAGATTGCGCTGTCGGAGCCCGTGGGATCGAGTATGGCGATGTCTTTGAAAAAATCTGCGCCGAAAAGCGGCGAAACCATGGTCGCCTGCCGGGCCTTCATGGAATTGATATTCTTGCGGAGCGTGTTGATCTCGCCGTTGTGGGCGATCATGTGGAATGGTTGGGCGAGCGGCCACGAAGGGAAGGTGTTGGTGCTGTATCGCTGGTGCACAATCGCAAACTGACTTTCGAACAGCGGATCCCTGAGGTCGGGGTAGAAATTGGCAAATTGCGATGCGACGAACATGCCTTTGTAGACGATCGTGCGGGCCGAAAGCGAGGGAATGTAGAATTCGTCATTGGAGAATCCCGCCTGTCGGGCTTCCTTCTCGATGTATTTTCTGAGGATGAAAAGGCTGCGCTCGAAGTCGTCGCCTTGGAGGCCATGCGCAGGTGCGGGGGCAGCGGCCGACGCGGAGGCTGCGAGTGATGCGGAGGCCGCCGATGGCGCAAGAGCAGCCTGGCAGATGCGTGGCATTGTCTTGTTGGCCCGCTCTCCGAGCACCTGAGGGAGGGTGGGCACATCGCGCCAGCAGAGGATGGCAAAGCCGTGCACGGCCGCGATATCGGCCACAAGTGCCTTCGCCTTGGAGAATGCCTCGCGCTGGGCAGGCAGGAAGAACATGCCGATTCCGTACGGCAGGGCTGCATGTGCCGCACGTATGGCGCCCTCGATGTCCATTTCTCGGCGGAAAAAGCGGTCGGGTATTTGGCAAAGGATGCCTGCGCCGTCGCCGGTCTTTTTGTCGCCTCCGACAGCGCCGCGGTGCTCGAGGTTCTGCAGAATGGTGAGCGCGTCGGAGATGACGGTGTGGCTCGGCCCATTTTTGAGATCAGCGACAATGCCGAGGCCGCACGCGTCGTGTTCGTGCTCGGGACGGTAGAGACCGCTTTGAGCTGGCAAGAGATTTTTGGTCGCACTGTGGCGAGGTTCAAATTGCTCTACAATATCGGCTCGCCTCATAGGGCTGGAAGCGCCTGCGTGAGGCGCATCGGAAAGAAGATTTTGCGATTTACAACGATAATTATGCACCTCGCTCTTGCTTTGTTGCATATTTATGCCTTCCTTTGCGTTGCTGCCGATAGTAACAGGCCTGACCCGCAGAATCAAGAGGTCGCTGCCTCATCGAAAATTGAAGAGAAGCGAAACCCACGTCTCCCCATTGCCTCATCGAAGCTCGATTTATTCCATGTTTGCTATGATTTCCTTTGCAAAGTCGGAACAAGAAAGCATCGTGGCCCCTTCCATGTGGCTGGCCAGATCATGGGTCACGCGCTTTTTTGCAATCGAGCCGACCATGCCTTGCTGAATCAGACGGGCGGCCTCGATCCATCCAAGGTGTTCGAGCATGAGGCCTGCGCTCAGGATGAGAGAACCAGGATTGGCCTTGTTCTGCCCCGCCAGGTGTGGCGCCGTGCCATGGGTCGCTTCGAAGATAGCTGCAGAATCCCCTATATTTGCTCCGGGGGCCATGCCGAGGCCGCCGACCTGCGCGGCGCAGGCATCGGAAAGATAATCTCCATTGAGATTTGTTGTGGCGATGACCGAATATTCTTCGGGGCGGAGGAGCAATTCTTGGAACATTGCATCGGCAATGACATCTTTGATGACCACCTTCCCGGGAGTGGGAACGGCCCCTGGTCCGTAAATGGTCTGTTGGGGAAATTCCGCCTGGGCGAGTTCGTACCCCCATGTTCGGAAGGCTCCCTCGGTATATTTCTGAATATTGCCCTTGTGGACCAAGGTGACCGATGGAAGTCCCATCGCAAGCGCATATTGAATTGCTCGGCGGATGAGGCGCTTTGAGCCTGCTTCGCTTATGGGCTTTATGCCAATGGCGGTCGCCGCAGTGTCCGTAATCTTGTTGCCCTCATGGGGTGTTGCATTGATTGCTTCGATGATGGCGAGCGCTTCGGCGCTGCCAGCTGGCCATTCGATGCCTGCATACACATCTTCGGTGTTTTCGCGGAATATGACCACGTCGAGCCGTTCGGGGTGCTTCATCGGCGAAGGCACGCCCGGAAAATAGCGCACGGGCCTGACGCACGCATACAAGTCGAGTTCTCTCCGGAGCGCCACGTTGATCGATCGAATACCGCCGCTCACGGGTGTTGTTAAGGGTCCTTTGATCGCTACTTTGAATTTCCGGATCGCGTCCAAGGTCTCCGCAGGCAGCCATGCATCTTCACCATAGACAGAGAGCGCTTTTTCGCCTGCATATATTTCGAGCCAGCTGATCTTTCTTTTCCCACCATAGGCTTTCTGGACCGCGGCATCGACGACGGTGCGCATGGCGGGGCTGATGTCCTTGCCGATGCCATCTCCTTCGATAAAGGGAATGATGGGGTTGTCGGGGACGTTGAGTGCACCACCCTTGTCGACCTCGATTGCGCTGCCCTCGGCAGGCACGATCAGCGTGGAACATGCTTTCATGGTTGGTCCTCCTGTGGTGTAGTCTCTCTTGTACCGGTGAGCTCCTTGAGCGCACGGCGCGCCGCGTTGAGCGCTCCCCCTGCGCGGAGTATTTCGATCTGGCGCTCCGAGAGGGTGTGCTTTGTCGTGAATGACTCGCCTGTGGTCAGATTCTGCACTTCGATTCTGTTGTCTCTCAGCCCCTCGAAAAGGTTTTCGATCGTTAGGCGGTCGCCTTGCCTGGTCTTTGCAGCGTCGCGGGGGTTGTCAAACACGAGTGGGACAATCCCGGCGTTCACGAGATTCTGGTGGTGAATTCGAGCATAGGATTTGGCGATAACCGCGCGGACTCCCAAAAAGCGCGGGGCCAAGGCCGCGTGCTCGCGGCTCGACCCTTGGCCGTAATTTTCTCCCGCGACGAGAATGCCACCCACTGCAGCGCGCGCCCGCTTGGGGAACGAAGGATCGAGGGCATTGAAGCAGTATTCCGAAATGGCCGGAAGATTCGAGCGGAGCGACAGTATCTTGCTGCCTGCAGGCAGAATGTGATCCGTGGTGATGTTGTCGCTCATCACCAAAAGCACTTCGCCTTGGATTGTGTTGGGAATAGGTTCGAAGTCGGGCAGAGGAGCGATGTTGGGGCCGCGCCGTATGGTCTGCGAGCGCCCTTCTGGCTTCGGGAAGATGATCATCGAGTCATCTACCACCATGGGGTCGGGGCCGCAAGGAGGCTCTATACTGCCCATGTCGCGCGGATCGGTGATGACGCCCGTTATTGCGGATGCTGCCGCAGTTTCTGCACTGACAAGGTAGACGAAGGCATCTCTTGTGCCTGAGCGCCCTTCAAAGTTGCGGTTGGATGTGCGCAATGAAATGCCGCCTGTTCTTGGAGCCTGACCAATGCCGATGCATGGCCCGCAGGCAGATTCGAGGATGCGCGCTCCGGCCTCAATTAAATCGGTCAGGATGCCCGCGCGGCTAATCATGAGCAGCGTCTGTCGCGAGCCGGGGGCAATCACCAGACTGGTTCTTTCTGCAACGTGGCGCCCTTTCAAAATTTTGGCGCTCACTGCCAAGTCACAATACGAAGCATTCGTGCAACTTCCGATGAAGCACTGGTCTACCGGTGTTCCGGCAACAGTCCGCACCGGTACGACCTTGTCAGGCATGTGCGGCAGCGCAATGAGCGGCTCCAGGGCTGAAAGGTCGATCTCAATTTCTTCGTCGTATGCTGCATCGGCGTCAGCGGCGAGGGGGACAAAATCCTGTCCGCGCCCCTGCGCTTCGAGGAAACATTGTGTCTGCTCATCGCTCGGAAAGACTGAGGTGGTTGCGCCCAATTCTGCGCCCATGTTCGCAATGGTCGCTCTCTGCGGGATGGTGAGTGTTTTCACGCCTTCACCTGAATATTCGAATATCTTTCCTACACCACCTTTTACTGTTAATCTGCGCAAAATTTCGAGAATAATATCTTTTGCGCTCACCATTGGTCCAAGTCTACCTTTGAGATTGATCCGTACGATCTTCGGATAGGGAAATGAGAACGGCAAACCTGCCATCGCAAGTGCAACGTCGAGCCCGCCTGCTCCAATGGCCAGCATGCCGAGCGCTCCTGCAGTAGGCGTATGGCTGTCGGATCCTAAGAGCGTCTTGCCGGGAACGCCGAATCGTTCTAGGTGGACCTGGTGGCAAATTCCATTGCCCGGCCGCGAAAAAATAATGCCATATTTCGCAGCGACATCCTGGAGGTACGTGTGGTCGTCGGCATTTTCGAAGCCGACCTGAAGCGTGTTGTGATCGACGTAGCTCACCGATCGTTCGGTTTGTATATGTTCGACACCCAAGGCCTCGAACTGTAGATAGGCCATGGTGCCGGTTGTATCCTGCGTGAGCGTCTGGTCGATTCTGATCGGCAGTTCTTTACCCTGCAATGCAGAGGAGGGTTTCCCTGTGTCGAAGAAAGCCCCCTCTATTGCATGACGTGCAAGCAGCTTTTGAACCAGGTTCATTCCAGCCATACCATTCTCCTATTGAACCGAACAATTTTCATGTCGCAGCCTTGCAGACCAGCACGCAGTATATTCATTTTTCCAAAAATAAGGAATATCTATACCACCCCATCTTGCATATTTATGCAAAACATGGTTTATTACATCGCATTTCATAGCCGCCAAATGAGGAGGTGCCTATGGACATGCAGTATCATCTCGCCAAGATTTTCGAGAATAATACCATTGAAGAGAATTTATACTCGCTCTACGACGTCAAGCGAGGCCTGAGGAATGCAAATGGCACCGGCGTCGTCGTCGGTCTTACGAGGGTCGGCGATGTTCATGGCTATATCATGGACGAAGGCGAACGCGTGCCCGTGGACGGAAAACTTTACTATCGAGGCATCGATGTCGAAATGCTGGTGCACCATGCACAGCAAGAAAATCGATATGGATACGAAGAAGCAGTCTACCTTTTGATGTTCGGGGATCTCCCTACAAAGGACGAGCTCGATGCGTTTACGCGCTATCTCGGAGAAAAACGAGCGCTGCCCGACAACTTTGCCGAAGATAGCATCATGAAAGCCCCTTCCCCCAACATCATGAATAAATTGGCCCTGTCGGTGCTCGCCTGTTACGCCCACGATCCCAATCCGGAAGATATGTCCCCGGAAAATGTGCTGCGCCAGTGCCTCGAGCTTATCGCCCGATTTCCCACCATTGTGGCATATTCCTATATGGCGAAAAAGCATTACTACGATCGAGAGAGCCTTTTCATTCATACTCCCGCCGCCAATGGATCGACTGCCGAGACGCTCCTTTCCCTCATACGGCCTGATCAGAAATTTACTCCACTCGAGGCCGAAGTATTGGACCTCGCGCTCATCCTCCACGCCGAGCACGGTGGAGGCAACAACTCTACCTTTACCGTCCGCGTCGTCACCTCGGCAGAGACGGACACCTATTCGGCCATCGCTGCCGGCGTAGAGTCCCTGAAAGGGAACAAACACGGCGGCGCCAACATTAAAGTCATGGGCATGATGGAAGACATTAAAGCTTCGGTGAAGGATTGGTCGGACGAAGAAGAGGTGGCGGCATACTTGGCCACGCTGTTGAGAGGAGAGGCGTACGATCGCACAGGCCTCATCTATGGACAGGGGCATGCGGTCTACACGCTGTCCGATCCTCGCGCGAGCCTACTGCGCAGTAAGGCTGAAGAGCTTGCGGCGGCGAAGGGGTTTGAAAAGGAATTTCAGCTCTACCGCACGATCGAACGCCTGGTGCCGAGTGTGTTCCAACAGGTGAAGGGTTCGGCCAAACCGATTTGTACCAATGTGGATTTTTATTCCGGTTTTGTCTACCACATGCTCGGCATTCCTGAAGAACTCTATACCCCGATCTTCGCGATCAGCAGGGTGGCCGGATGGTGCGCCCATCGAATGGAGGAAATAGTGGCAGGCGGCAGAATTATTAGGCCTGCAAATAAATGTGTGCAGCCCAGGCGTGCATACATACCTTTGGCGGAGCGACATTAGTGCTCTCAACCTTGTGCTTGCTGTACACAGCCCATGAATCTGCTCCTCATCCATAGAAAAGAGTTGGCGTTGGACGAGCAGATCGTCCTTGCATTTATTATGGCAACTTATGATAATATCTATAGAAAAACACAGGAATTTTGCCTATGCGCGCGGTGAGAATTGTGCCGATGGGCATATTCTTCGTTTTTTCCCTCGTGTGGACAGGATGTGGGAGAAATCCTGCCGGTGTGGGCGAGCTTCCCCACGTCAATGTCGACACTGTGTTCGAGCTTCAGGGCTTCAATATATGCGCCTGGGACAAGAACGGGTGGAGCAATGAAGCGCTCGTCGACAAAGCTCTAAACTTCGCGCTGGAAGAGGGCGCGAATTTTCTTGCGCTGGACTGGCCGGTCAATTTCAACGACGACGGCACGATGGTGGCGTTCGAGCATTCGCTTCATCCACATTGGGGTGATATCCAACGGCTCATTGGAAAAGCCAAGCGACATGGATTCTTTCTCATGCTCAAGCCTCATACCACGAAGGCAGACAGCGCGGAAAATCGCAATATCTGGAACACCGATACCGCCTACTTCCTTCCTGGCACATTCTTTCCTGCCTACAAGGGCTATCTCGAAGAACTTGCCGACTTTGCGACGCAAAACGATGTCGACGCCATCTGCATCGGCACCGAGATGAACCACCTCGATACCGATTATCATGTGACCAGTGGGCTGAGCTTGTCCAGGCTGTGCGGGCGCGTTTTCAGGGGCTCGTCGCCTACGATGCGCTGTTCAATCGTTTGTTGAGATCAGTGCCGGACATCGAGGAGGTGTGCTTCTGGGATGTGGTCGACCTCGTCGGAGTATCGCTCTACGTGCCGGTGACGCGCAACGATGCTGCGAGCGTGGAGGACATTCGGCGCGGTTGGTTCGAGAGCCTCGAGTCTGAGCCCGCGTTCGAGATCGGCGATGTCATCGAGTATCTCAAGGGCATTGCACACAACGCGGGCAAGCCGCTCATGGCGCTGGAAGGTGGATACCAAAGCGTGAACGGCGGCTTGTACGACATGTCGGGTCCATCTTACGAGAAAACAGTGAACTATGACCTGCAGCGCCGCGGGCTGGACGCGTACCTGGGGGTCTTGTCTGAAAACAACGACGGCTGGTTCAAGGGCGTGAGCCTGTGGCAACTTACGCCCTCAATGCTGAGTTCTGGCAATCTCCAGACGATCTGGCACACGCAGGAATTTACGGTGTACGGAAAGCCTGCCGCGGATGTGGTGAAGGCGCATTTTTTCCGGTAGTTTATTGACAGTATGTCTCGGTCACTCTATTGTCGGGGCAGCTGAACGTATGCGGGGACAGTATGTACACATTTGAAGATATCCAGTTGGCTGCGGCTCTTCTTCGGGAGCGGTTGGGGGATGCGCCGGCGTGTGCGCTCGTGCTTGGTTCGGGGCTTGGGGGCTTTGCGGAGGCGCTTGAGCATTCAGTCTCCCTGAACTACAGGGATATTCCTGGTTTCCCATTTTCTACGGCGCCGGGACACGCGGGGCGTTTTGTGGCGGGGCTCGCCGAGGGGGTGAAGGTGCTTGCGATGCAGGGAAGGTTCCACTGCTACGAAGGATGGCACGCCTCCCAGATAGCATTTCCGGTGCGAGTGTTGCGGGCATATGGAGTTCGGATACTCTTGCTCACGAATGCTGCCGGCGGCGTAAATACGGATTTCAGCCCCGGTGATTTTATGCTCATCAAGGACCACATCAACCTGTCGGGGCGGAATCCTCTCGTGGGCGCCAACGATGAGCGCATCGGTCCGCGGTTTCCCGATATGAGTAAGGTCTATGATCCTGCGCTTCGCCGGCTCGCGCGCGATGCCGCACACAGCATCGGAATCGGTCTCCACGAAGGAGTGTATGCGTGGTTTCTCGGTCCGAGTTTTGAGACGCCAGCGGAAATTCACATGGCCCGCGTGCTTGGCGCCGATGCGGTCGGTATGTCGACGGTCCCCGAAGTGATAGCCGCGGCACACTGTGGCATGCGGGTGCTCGGTATCTCGTGCATTACGAACATGGCGGCAGGGATTCTCGATCAGCCGATTACGGCCGAAGAAGTGCTCGCGATTTCGGCGCGCAGGCAACCTGACTTTGCCGCGCTGGTGAAGCTGATTCTTGCGCGGATCGATGCCGAACAATACGCGTGATGGCGCAGCGCTCGCAGGCTGCACACCCTTGCTTTAGATATCGCTCACGCCGTGCCGCATCGGCACGAAGGCCACGTCGAACAGCGCTTCGGTGTCGAAGTGCGCGCCGCGCCGTGTCGTGCGCACGAGCGTCTGTGCACCCAAGGGCCCTACTGGGGCGACAAGCCTTCCGCCGTCGGCGAGCTGGCGCAGCATTGCGTTCGGAATATCGGATGGGGCGGCGCTGAGAACAATTGCATCGAAGGGAGCCTCTTCTTCCCAGCCGTAAAAACCGTCGCCGAGCCTGAATTCAACATTGTCAATCTTGAGAGACGCAAGCGTAGCGCGCGCCCGCTCTAGGAGGACGGCGATCCGCTCTACGGTGTAGATTTCTTGTGCGAGCAGGGAGAGCACCGCCGTCTGGTAGCCCGAACCCGTGCCTATTTCGAGGACTCGCTCGCTTCCTTTAAGCGCAAGCGCCTCTGCCATGAATGCGACAATGTAGGGCTGAGAAATCGTCTGGCCTGACCCTATGGGTAAAGGGTAATCGTCGTAGGCTTCAGCGCTGTAGGATTGTGGTATGAAGAGATGTCGCGGCACCGCGCGCATGGCCTCGAGCACGCGTCTGTCTCTCACGCCGCGCGCGGCGATCTGCGACCAAACCATAACGTCGCGCTCATCCTTGCGCTCTTCACATGTCATCATGGTCTTCTCTGATTAATTATAGCATAAGGAAGAAAATATTATTCAATTCTCTCTGTGGCCACATCGGTTTTTGACCATATCGATTGGCACCCCAGGACGCAGTAAAAATAAAAATTTGTATTTTGAGTTGATTTGTGCTACGTTTTACATAGAGGCCGAGGAGGATCGTATGATACTGCAGATCATCATGAAGAGGAATTTTGACCCAATCATTGCAGCAGAAAAGGCGGTCTCGTATGCGCGCATGACGGGAATTTACAGTGGGGCTGGGTTTGATGCTAATTTTTCTTATGCAAATGAAATAGATGATATTTTGTCTGTGATTGTCGAAAATAAACCTGATTTGGTGTTGTGTGGCATTGATCATTTACCTGATAGAAATGCGAATATTATAATATCGCATAACGTTCATAAGTGGTTTGAATTACATAACGTTCATTATATCGGTTCTAGTCCTGATACGATAGAACTCGCGCTTTCTAAGGTCGCCCTCAAGCGCAGATGGGAAGCCTTTGGCATTCGGACACCACCGTTTGTTTTCATCGGCGGCGCGCAAGATTATGGCCCTGCGCTCGAAGAGCTTGTGTCGCTCAACGCATTCCCTTATATCGTGAAGCCCGAGAATCTCGGCAACTCACGGGGCATCGACGAACACAACATCGTATGGAGTGCAGCCGATCTAGAGCCCGTGCTCACGAGGGTGCGCTCGCAGTATGGGGGAGCCTTGCTTGTCGAGCACTATCTCGGCGCATACTCCGACGTCGCCGAGATCACCTGCGCCATGATATGGGGACCAGATTCCATGCGCTGTATGCCGGCACGGGTCAATCTTGTGCAGCCGAAGCGCTTTCACCTCATCACCACAGACGACAAGGATGGCAACCGTACATTCTTAAGTCCGCTGGATCCTGAGGTGGCAGCATCCTTTGTGCCCTTTGCGCAGAAGGCCTTTGAGGCTGCAGGTGTGCGCGATTATGCGCGGGGAGATTTTTTCTTCGCCGACGGGAAACTGTGGGCGATCGAGATCAATGGTCAACCTATGATCCCTGACCGCTGGTTTAAAGGAGCGGTGCAGTTTGTCGGTTTGTCTGAGGCGCAGTACCTTGTGGGCATCGTCGCCGCTGGATACCGTCGACTCCGCTCGGAACGTCGCATTGCGGAGCCATTTCCGGCCGGGGCGCAGGCTCTTCTCAAAGGGACCATATTGGATGGTTTCTGAACACGGCCATGCCGTTACGGCGCGCCTCAGGATGCCGGGCGATCAAAAGCGCACGGGGGAGTTCTGAATGTATAACGTCAGTCAGCATGATGTCGTCGGCCTCGTAAAGCCTGCGATCGATGCCCACACGCTGGGCATTCTTTCGTTTGCCCAGATTCTCCGGGACTGCGGAATTCGGGTGGAGATTGCAGACGAAGCTGTGGGCAAGGAGATAGACGCGATATTGGAACGCGCGTCGATCGAGACCTTGACCCGATGGATACGCGCAAAAAACATCGATGTCCTCGGGTTTTCATACCGGCTCGACCCTGAGCGCGGGGTGGTGATCTTCGCGCGACTTGTCGGGCAGCTGCAGAGCGCAGCGCTGCTTGCGAGGGATGGAGGCCCCCTGAAGGCGCTCTGGTTTGCAGGGCTTCCTCCCGCATGCGAGGCTGTAGTGCAGAGGCTGCCTTTTGTGGACGCCGTCTTCCGGGGCGACGAGACGTATCAGGAGATTCTGGAGACTCTTGGTCTGCCTGCGCATCTCATGCCCGATCAGGCCGAAGCCGAGCTCGCCTACGACCGGGCGCGCCTCGAATTCGGTGCCGAAATCGTCCGCAACCGCGCTTACCTTGACGTCGCTCCCGTCGACCGATCCGGCTCGCTTGGCTTCGGCCTTCGCGGCGAACGTCTGATCGATCGGGTGCGCCACGGAATAGCCCACGGGCTGCCGCCCCTCATGCGCGCCCATGTCGGCCCCTATGCAGAAGACCGTGCGCAGGCGGTAGCGCTGTTCCTCGACTGGACCTCACGCCTTGCGAAGGGTGGACTCCTCGATGTGCTTTCTATCGGCTCGTCGCAGCTGACGCAGAGCAATTTCGGCGAAGACTGGTCTGGACTACCCAACGGCGGCGGTGTCCCGATCAACAGCGCGGAGGAATACCACCGCGTGTGGCAGGCTGCGCGGCCCATGCTCGTGCGCACCTACGCGGGGACGAAGCATGTACCGCGCATGGCGAAGATGCATGAGGAAGCGCTCGACATATGCTGGCACGCCCTCTCGTTCTGGTGGTTTTCGAAGCTCGACGGGCGAGGCGAGAACACCGTCCTGCAGAATCTCGAAGAACATTTTGAGGCGCTGCGGTACATCGCGACAACTGGCAAGCCCATGGAGCCGAATGTGCCGCACCATTTCGCGTTTCGCGGCAGCGACGACGTCGGCTACGTCGTGTCGGGCTACGTCGCGGCGAAGGCGGCAAAAGCGCAGGGCATTCGAACGCTCATCCTGCAGACCATGCTCAATACGCCGAAGTACACCTGGGGCATCCAGGACCTTGCCAAGGCGAGGGCGCTGCGCATGCTGGTGCGCGAACTGGAAGGGCCTGACTTCGCGGTGATACTGCAGCCGCGCGGCGGGCTCGATTATTTTTCGTCCGATATGGAGAAGGCTCGCGCCCAGCTCGCTGCGGTGACGATGCTGATGGACGATATCGAGCCTGACAACGATGCGAGCCCACCGATTATTCACGTGGTGAGCTATTCTGAGGGCGTGAGGCTCGCGGACCCCGAAGTCATCGAGGAATCGGTGCGGATCACGAGGTACGCGCTGTCCGAGTACCGCCGACTTAAGAGAAAAGGCGACATGCCGGAATACGGGAAAATGCCTGTTGTGGAGGCCCGAACGAAACATTTGTACGACGAGGCGCGCCGCATGATCAGGTTCATCGAGGCGACAATACCAGCCCCCTACAGCCCCCGGGGACTCTACGCGATGATGAAAGGCGGCGTATTCCCGCTTCCATGGCTCAGCGCATGCAAGGAAGAGTTCGAGGAGGCGGTGCATCAGCCCGTCTTGTTCATGCACGGCGGAGTACAGGCCGTGGACCGCGAAGGAAAGCCGCTTTCGGTGAGCCAGCGCCTGTTCAGAATCGCACAAAATCTCGAGCGGATGGGCTTTGCGCCTTCGAGCGTGCGGCAGCTGGATTCACTGCGACACGCCCGCGGAGAAGAGAAGGAGACGCATGGTGAAAAAGACTGACTGGGGCGGCATCGTCGAATACCTCGACCGTGTCGCCGCAAAAGGGAAAGAGATGGTCTGGTGCGTCGCCGGTGCCGGCAATGGCGGCATCGCGATGGCGGGGCATCTCGGGATACTTGGGTTCCCCGTCCAGATGTACAACCGCACCGACGAGCATTTGAATGCGATCCGCTGGTATAAGGGAATCGACATCGAGGGCAGCGTCCAGGGCTTCGGACCTGTGCTCCTCGCGAGCTCACACATTGAAGAGGCGATGAACGGCGCGGACGTCATCATGATCGTGACGCCGTCGACGGCCCACTATGGGCTGGCCACGATTATGGCTCCATTTCTCAAGGATGGGCAGATTGTGGTGCTCAACCCGGGGAGGACGGGGGGTGCGCTCGAGTTCCGCGCGGTGCTCGAGCGGCAGCACTGCGGCGCCAAAGTCGTGATCGTGGAAGCACAGACCTTCATCTATGCCTCGCGGATGATCTCTCGCCACAGGGCCCACATCTACAGGGTTAAGAACGGAGTGCCCGTGAGCGCCCTGCCTTCATTCCTCACTCCTGTGGTGCTCAAGGTCCTCGATGTGGCTTTTCCTCAGTTCATCGCAGGGAGCAATGTGCTCGCGACGAGCCTCGAGAATATCGGGGCGGTCTTCCACCCCGCACTCACCCTCATGAATGCCGCGTGGATCGAATCCACCGGCGGAGATTTTGAGTACTATCTTCAGGGCATTTCGCCATCTGTCGCCAAGGTCCTCCAGGCGATCGACGATGAGCGGCTCGCCCTCGCCCGGGCCTTGGGCATCAGGACGGTCTCCGCGAGGGAGTGGCTCTATCTGACCTACGATGCCTCGGGTGCCGACCTCTGCAGCGCGATTCGGGCGACCACGAGCTATGCGGGCATAAAGGCGCCGCGCACGATCGATCACCGCTATGTCTGGGAAGATGTTCCCATGAGCCTTGTGCCGATGGCGAGCATGGCGCAGATGTACAAGGTCGACACTCCGACCATCGATCTGACCATCGACCTGGCCAATCTCATGCACGGATGTGATTACCGCGCCAATGGACGGACCGTCCGCACACTGGGCATCGAAGGGCTGTCGGTGGAGGACCTCCATCGGCTCGTCACCGAAGGCTGAACATAAGGAGGAAGCGAATGAACGAAATAATAAATAGCGTATGGAATTGGGTAGAAGCCCTGCCGTCGGCGATCGGGGCGGTGCTCCTTTTGATCGTGGGCTGGGGCGTGGCGAAGCTCCTCAAAATAGTTGTGCCTGCATTGCTGGTATGGCTCAAATTCGATGTTCTGGCAGGGAAGATCGGGGTCAACGAGTTTTTGCGCAAGGGCCATGTCCAGTATGCGCCGTCGAAGCTTGTCGGCGTCTTCCTCTATTGGGTCGTGATGCTCGTTTCACTCGCCGCGGCTGCATCGATGCTGGACAAGCGCGCGGCGGAGTCGATCTGGTCGTGGCTGTTCGGGGCGATACCGACGATCCTCGCCGCGGGGATCACCGCCGTAATCGGCGTGCTCATCGTCCAGTTCCTTTCGAATTTTGTGCTGACCATCATGAACAATGCCGGAGTCGGTTCCGGCTCGCTGGTGCAGAAGCTCATCCGGGCAGTGGGCTACATCATCGTGGTGGTGATGGTCATGGGCCAACTTGGCCTGGGACAGTCGATCGTGAGCATCCTCCTTTTGCTCATGATAGGTTCGGTGGCGCTGGGAGTCGCGATTGCGATCGGTCTCGGCTGCAAGGACATGGCCAGGCAAATGATCGAGGGCATCATCACGGCGATCCGGGAGCGAGAGCGCGCTTCTCACGGCACGGACCTGGAGGGCTAAATTAGTGTTCTCAACCTTGGGTAAAGATTAAAGCGAAAGAAAAGGCAGCACACCAAGAGATCAGGACGCGCGCCGAACTCTCGGTGCCTTCAAACCTTTCCGCATTGTAGGCCTTTCTCCGCGCGTTCCCTTTTGCTTCGTACCCAAGGTTGAGAGCACTACCTGTTTTTCTCGTAGAAGGCTCTTTTTTCGGCGATCATGTCGTGGACTATCGCATCGATCTCTTTTTTTTCTGTTCTCCCAAGAGTCGTGGTCTCTATGGGAGAGCAGAACTCGACGAAGACGCGCTTGTACGGATTGATGTGGAAGCTCCCGGGGCGGATGACCCTGTCCGTACCGTAGAGGCAAATCGGGACGATGGGCGTGCCCGTGAGCACTGCGGAAAAAATCCCACCGCGGTTGAAGGGATCGATGCCCTTTCCCTGGTGCATGTGTCCTTCCGGGAAGAGAATCAAACTGCGCCCCTTCCTCAGGCGGCGCGCCATGGATTTGAAGGCGGCCAGCGCCGATTTCGGGTTGCTCTGATCGATGAACACGGAGCCGCTCGCGCGCATCCAGTATGCAATGACAGGGATTCTCTGAAAGATGGCATTTGCAACGAATGCCGCGCGCTGGGGTATCGTAGTGAAGAGCACGGGAATGTCCGCCGGCGAACGGTGATTCGAGACAAACAGATAAGTTTGGTCCGGCTTTAAGTGCTCTATGCCCCGAACATCGAGCCTCATTTTGGTTATTTTCAGGACAGATTTTGCCCACTGAGAAATGGTTTGAAAGACATAGCGCTCGAGTTCGGCTTCGTCTTTGATGAAGAACGTGTGGGGGATGCGCCGCATCGTCTTGATGGTCCGGATGAGGATTCGGGGTAGGAGAAAAAGTCTATCTTCTTTCATCGCCACGTGCAAAAAGCGGAAGAGGGGGACCTTGCTCCGCAGGGCTATCTCCGCGTAGCGGTTGGCGTCTATCTCATGCGCGGCCTCATCCTTTTCTGCGAGCGCCGCCGGTTTGGGTAAATTTCTGGGCTGATCGTCGAGCTCAGGTCTTCCGTCCACCCGATCTTTTTTAAGATCGATGTCTTCTTTATAAAATCTTGCCAACGCCGTTTTCCTCTTTTGGCCTCTATGTTCCAAAATTGCCTGAAGAAAGTCAAGGGCGGAAGGGATTAGACTAGGCTAAGAGTTTCGTCAACTACGCTTGGAAAGTATTCTCTTTTCGTAGTCCTTCACATCTTCGATCCATGCTGGGCCATAGGGAACGTCTTGAGTTTCGCAGTAGTGGCGCCAGACCTGAGCAAAAGGCAGCGAGTGCGCCTCTTCGGAGAAGGCGAGACGGGCACCGAAGTCTCCTCTCTCCTCTTCGGCCCTCATCGCCTCGACTGGTTCGAGGAAGGCGTAGAGGAGGGCCCGCTGTAGGCTGCGGGAACCGATGATCCAGGCCGAGATGCGGTTGACGCTGGCATCGAAATAATCGAGGGCGAGGTAGACTCTGTCCCAGACACGCATGCGTACGATTTCCCTGCAGATGTCGGTGAGCGCGTCGTTCCAGATGATGATGTGGTCCGAATCCCAGTGGAGGCCTCGGCTGGCATGAATGACCAGATATGGCACATAGAGGAGCGTGGCGGAGATTTTGTCCGCGATGTTCTCCGTCGGGTGGAAGTGGCCCATGTCGTAGCAGATGCCGATGGCCTTCTGCATCGCATAGCCGAGATAGAATTCGTGGGAACCTGCGACGTAGGACTCCGAGCCGATGCCGAAGAGTTTCGACTCGACGCAGTCGAGGACGCGGTCGTTGGGCATTTTTTCGGCGTAGATCGCGTCGAGGGATTCCTTGAGCCTGAGGCGAGGGCCGAGTCGGTCTGCGGGCATGTCCTTGGAGCCGTCCGGAACCCAGAGGTCGTTGACGACAAAGTCTTTCAGCGTGTCGGCGATGGCCTGGGCGATGCGCCTGCTCGCCTTTCCATGTTCGACCCAGAAAGAACGGATATGGCTGTCGGGATGGGCGAGGGTCCAGCCGCTTGCCGCGAGGGGATGTGACATGAATGTCGGATTGAAATCGAGCCCTATCTTTTGCTCCTTGGCCCAGGCAATCCAGTTGCTGAAGTGACGGGCCTCGAGCGAGGAGCGCTCGACTTTCTCCCCATCCGTCTCCGCATACATGGCGTGGAGGTTGAAGCGCTTCTTGCCAGGAATTTGGCTGAAGGCGAATGTGGCGTCGGAGCGCAGTTCTTCGGCATTGCGCGCGCGGCCGGGGTAGTTGCCGGTAGCGAGGATGCCACCAGTGAGGGATGTGGCCCCGTCGAAGCCGATGACATCATCCCCTTGCCAGCAGTGGATCGAGATGGGTATCGATGCGAGGGTTTTCAGCACCTGATCCGTGTCGATGCCGAGTTCGGCATATATTTCGCGCGCTGCCTTGTATTCTTGCTCTGTTCTGGACATGAACTTCATCCTCCCTTCTCTCGTCCACTTTTATCGTCGCGATGCTATGGATGCTCGATACTTTTCTACTTCCCAATTGCGAATAAATTCGATGTCGGCGCTCTCCATAGGATGAGCTCCCCCAAAGGCCCCGGCGTACCACGCGATTTTGGCGGCATCGGTGAAGAGTAGGCAGGCGCGCTCGGCGGCCGCCCTGTCCTTGCCGAGGCCAAAGATGCCCACGCCCTGGACGGCGAGGATTTTGGGAAGTTCACCGTGGAGGGCGCGGTACGCATCGATCTGTTCCTGCAGGGAAGCCGGATCTTGTGCTTGGCTTTGGCTGACGAAAAGGGGCCACGCTCCCGCGTAGACGATGTGGTCCGGCGTGAATGGTGCGGCGAGGGGCAGGAAGGTTCCGGAGCTCGCAAGGAAGTGGCCCACCACGGAATTTAACGTAAAGAAAAATGTTACGTTAAATTTTGAAGTGGCCTCTTCGACCGCCGTGCGGATTTTTTCAATCGTGGCCTTTTCCACGGAAGAAAGGCTGTCGTGCACTCCGGGTTCCTGCGGCAGCGCCCTTACCTTCGCCCTCAGCGTGGCGAATATGGAATCGTACCGCGCTTGAATCTCTTCGGCGCTATCCGCCGCGACGAATACGCCGTGGTTCTGCAGAAACAATATGGTATACGGGCTTTTGCCCGACTGTCTTCGTGTTTCAAAGATTGTGCGGACTGCATCGGCCAGGGTGTACCCGGGGGTGATGTAGGGAAGCACCGCCGCCTCGCCTTCAAACAGTGTCTGTGCGGCGTCCAGCGCTTTTTGCGCACAGAGCATGCCGTTTATCAGGGCCGGATGCAGATGCACGACAAATCTGAAGGGGAACAATGCATGCAGGAGCGTCTCTACGCTCGGGCGCCCAGTCTGCCCCGGCAATCGCGCCGCGAGCATGTGTTCGAGCACGACCTTCTCCCGTTCATCGGAATTCGAAGGTAACTCGATAGTGAAGACTGCCTTGAGCTTGGAAAGCGAAAGGTGCACAAAGCCAGCGGCGTCGATGGTCCCAAGCTGGACCCCCGAAGCCTTGACGGCGATGGTGTCGCCATCCTTCTGCGAAGTGTTTCCGCCCCCGGCCAACACATAGTCAGGATCGGCGCCGAAGCGGCGCGAAAGCCGAACAATGGGATCAAGGTCCATGGTAGCTGCCTTTATATTCTTTTATTTTCTTTTCTTTCAATCCATGTGGAACATTTCGGTGAGGGGCCACACCTTGGGCGAATTGTCGGGATTCGTCTCCATGAGGTCTTTCATAGAGTCCCACCACCTGCGGACGACGGGGCTTTGCGGCAGAGCATCGTCCGTGGCATCGTCCGCGAGCCTCTGTATTGCAAAGAGCCGCAGCGTCTCCGGATCGAGGTAGATCGAATAATCCGAGACTCCCGCCTTTCGGAGCTCGGCCTTGAGTTCCGGCCAGATTGCATCGTGGCGGCGCCGGTACTCGGTCTCGTTTCCCGGCTTCAGCTGCATCGCAAACGCGTTCCGCTTCATCCTCTGTGCTCCTTTTTCCTGAATGGCGAAGCGCGAGCCGGCAAACATCTGCACCGGCCCGCGCACTCCGTCTAATCTGCACTCCCTCTCATCAGTAGACTTTCTTCCACTCTTCGATGTTGCTCTTGTCGAACTTGAACGGAGGTCCGAGCAGGACTTCGGTGCCGCCGTCGGGCGCCTTGGTGATCGTGTAGTTGCCGAGGCGGCCCGCGCTGAACTTGTCGCCCACCTTGCCGGTGATTTTGCCGCTCACGAGTGCAGTGGCGACGTAGGACCCCAGGTATCCGACATCGATCGGGTTCCACAGGAACATGTAGGGACACACGCCGTTATTGATGTACTCCGCCATTTCGGAGGGCAGGCCGAGGCCGGTCAGGAACACTTTGCCCTTGAGTCCCTTGTCGGTCAAGACCTTGCCGGCCGCCGCGATGCCCACGGTGGTGGGCGCGATGATGACCTTCAGGTTCGGATAGGAGCGAAGGAGCCCTTCGGTTTCGGAGACCGACTTGTCGCGCAGATCGTCGCCATAGGCGATCTTGACCAGCTTGAGGTCCTTGTATTCGGGCTTCGCGAGCTCTTTTTTCATGAAGTCGATCCAGATGTTCTGGTTGGACGCCTGGCTCGTCGCCGAAAGAATGGCGATCTCACCCTTGCCGCCGGCCATGTCGTAGGCTGCCTTGATGAGCGTCTGACCGATCTTTTCTGAGTCGGCCTGGTTGACGTGGGTCAGGCGCGCCTGCGGATTGACCGAAGAGTCGAGGGAGAACACCTTGATCCCCTGAGAGCTTGCCTTTTTGAGGACGGGCGTGAGGGCATCGTAGTCGTTTCCGACGATGCAGATCGAGGCGACTTTCTGGGCGATCAGCTGCTCGATGATCTGAATCTGCGCCTCGGCGGTGGGGAGATCGGGCGAGCGGAGGATCGCCTCGAAGCCCTGCTCCTCGATGCCGACCTTGAATCCTTCCAGCTGTTTTTCGCCGTAGGGGTTGCCCGTGTTCTTGAACACGATGGCAAATTTCGGCTTCTCCGCGGCAAATACCGAGGAAGGAACGATGAGCGTCAGTGCGACGAGCACCAGCGCTGCCACGGTGATTGTTTTTTTCATGTCAGCCTCCTTGAGCTGAATTTCCATGAATATCTGATCCGTCTCCCGCATCGGACCGACGCGTTGGAGCGGATAGTTTCCTTGGTGGTGATGAGCTTTGCCTGTCGGTGAAATTCTGAACGAGCACCGACAGGATCAGCAGAATTCCGAGTATGATGAGAATTACCTGTGCAGAGACGTTGCGCAGGCCAAGTCCGTAGTTCAGAAAACCGATGAGGAAGATCGAGATGAGGGGGCCCGTTATCCGCCCTTTGCCACCGTTGGTGCTGATACCGCCGAGCACCGTCATGGCGATGGCGTCGAGCTCGTAGTTGAGCGCGACATTCGGCCGCGTGCTGCCCATGCGCGAGGTCAAAAAGAGCGAGGTAAAACCGGCCATGAGGCCCGCGAGCATACTCACGCCGAGGATGATGCGCTCCGTGCGGATGCCGGAATATTCGCAGGCCGTCTTGTTGCTGCCGACTGCGTAGATCATGCGGCCGAAGCGTGTGGTGTGCAAAAGCACGGCGAAGACGATCGCCATCAGCACAAACACAATCAGAATAAAAGGTATTTTCCCGATATAGCCCCATGCAAGGAAACTGAACCATGAGGGGAACTTTCCGGCAGAACGATCCTCGAGGATCACGTACGCAATGCCGCGGAAGACCGTCATGGTGCTGAGCGTGATGATCGTCGCGGAGAGCTCTTTGAACTTAATCTGCAGAAAACCGTTGATGAAGCCGCAGGTCGTGCTGACGAGGAGGGCGAGCACCATTGCGAGCGGCATGGGCAGTCCTGCGTTATACGACACCGCCATCAACACGGAGCTGAGCGCGACAATCGAGCCTACGGACACATCGATGTTGCCGAGGATGATGATCATGGTCATCGGCAAGACGAGGAAGGCCTTGTCGAGGAAGTTCATCGGCGTGCTCAGAAAAGTATCGAGGGTGAGATAGTAGGGGCTCAGGAATGCATTGACCACGTTCACCGCCAGAAAGAGCACGACGAGGAACATTTCCCACCGGTACTGGTGCAGGCCGCGCGGTTTGTTGCTATCGATCGTTGTCTTTTCCATCTTTCGCTTCTCCCTCAGATCGCGCGCTTTTTCAGCACAAGCGTGTCGTTCCGGCGCTGCAAGAGCACATTCGAGATGATGGCCGCAAGGATCACGAGTCCCTGGATAAACTGCTGCCAAAACGGCGAGATATTGATGAGCGGCAGGGCGTTCGCCAGGATGCCGAAGAGGATCGAGCCCAGCAGAATGCCAGAGACCTTGCCCCGACCGCCCGCCACGCTGACCCCGCCCAGCACCGTTGCAGCGATGACGTTCATCTCGTAGCCGACCGCCGTGTCGCCCTGGGCGGAGGCGAATTTGCTCACCCACAGCACGCCAGCGAGCCCCGCGAGCAGCCCCATGAGCGCATACACGAGGAGAACGATGCGCTTTCGCTTGATGCCGATGAGTTCTGCAGTGTCGGGGCTTGAGCCGACCGCGTAGATGTAGCGGCCTGTTCTCGTTTGATTTATGAAATAAGTGTAGAGAATATAAATTACTATTGCAAAAAGAATTAAATTGCTGATCCCGAACGTGGTGCCGGTGCTCAGGTTCTTGAATCCCGCCGACATCTGGTAGGCGCTGACCCATTTGCCCTTGCTGATGAGGTAGGTCATGCCCCTCAGGATATTCATGAGGCCGAGCGTCGCGATGATGGGCAAGATTTTGAAATATGCGACGAGCACCCCGATGACGAGCCCCGCGGCGAGCCCGATGGCCATCCCTTGGACCAACGACAGAAAGGGCGAGATGTCGGGGTGGGCGCTCACGGTGAGCGAGGTGATCATGCCCGAAAGCGCCATCGTGGAGCCGATCGAAAGATCAATGCCGCGCGTGATGATGACCATCATCATGCCGACGGCAAGAATGCTCAGGATGGCGGTGTTTGCGAGCAGATCCTTGATGTTCGAGATGCTTAAGAATTTTGGGTTCCGGAGCTGAAAAATGGCCGACAGCACAAGGATGAAGATGAGAAGGCCCAGTTCTCGGAACGCTTCGGAATTGCGGGTCAGCTTTGAGAAGAGACCTGCGAGGCGGCTGTTCGGCCTGGCCTCGAAATTGCGGGGCTGGATATTCGCGTCGCCCCTGGGGCCGTTCGGATTCAAGTTACCCTGCGATTGCATGCGCTTCTCTCCCATGAGCGGTCATTGCGGCTTCGAGGATGGCCTCCTGCGTCGCCTTCGACGTTTCGAATTCGGCGGATTTGCGACCTTCGCGGATGACCACAATGCGGTCGCTCATGCCCATGACCTCGGGCATCTCGCTCGAAATCATGATGATGCCATAGCCTTCTTCGGCGAGCTGGTTCATGATGCGGTAGATTTCGGTCTTTGCGCCGACGTCGACGCCCTTGGTGGGTTCGTCGAGGATGATCAGCTTGAGCTTTGATGTGAGGAGTTTTGCGACGATGAGCTTCTGCTGGTTTCCTCCGGAAAGGGTGGACGCCTTTGCGTAGATGTGGCTCGTCTTGACCTTGAGGCTCTCCGTCAGACGCAGTGCGATCTCCTTTTCTTGAGAAGGCTGCATAAACCCTCTGCGGCAGAAATGCTTGAGCGATGCGAGCGTGATGTTCCGGATGATGTCCCAGTCGAGCACGAGGCCCTGCTTCAGTCGGTCCTCGGGCAGGTACCCGATGCCGTACGAGAGCGCATCCGCAGGCGTGTGAATCGAAATCTCCTTGCCTTCGAGGAAGAGCCTGCCTGCGTCGTGCGGGGAAATGCCGTAGATACTCTCGCAGATTTCGGTCCGGCCAGCGCCTACGAGGCCGGTCAGCGCAAGGATTTCGCCGCGCCGCACGGAGAAGGAGACATCCTTGAAGAAGCCCGTCCTCGACAGGCCCTCGACCCTGAAGATCTCTTCGCCGATGGCCGCATGCCGAGATGGGAAATACTGCGTGATTTCTCGGCCCACCATGCCCTGTACAAGCCGCGCCTGTTCGAGGCCTTGAACGTCCCACGTGGCGATGTAGTGACCGTCGCGGAGCACGGTGACCCGCTCGGCGAGCCGGTACATGTCCTCGATCCTGTGCGAGATGAAGATGATGGAGACGCCCTTGTCGCGAAGGCCTTCCGTGATGCGGTAGAGGTCCTCGCACTCGCGGCGCGAAAGCGGGGCGGTGGGTTCGTCCATGATGAGAATTTTTGCGTCCACGGAGAGCGCTTTGGCTATCTCGACGATCTGCTGCTGGGCGATGGAGAGGCTTCCCATCGTGGCCGAAGGGCTGAAGTCCGCGTCGAGGCTCTGAAGCAGGGCCTCGGCTTTCTTGCGCAGTTCGCGCCAGTGTATCTTCCGTGTGAGGGAGTCGAAGCTCTCGTGTCCCAAAAACATATTCTCGAGTACCGAAAGGTCGGGGAAGCATGCGACATGCTGATAGACTGCCGCAATGCCGAGCCTCTGCGCATCGAGGGGGCTTCTGAAGCGAATGGGCTGCCCATTGAACAGTATTTCGCCTTCGTCGGGGTGATAGACGCCGGTGATGATTTTGATGAGCGTGGACTTACCGGCGCCATTTTCGCCCATGATCGCGTGGATCTCAGCGGGTTTGAGCTGAAAATGCACATCTTTCAGCGCCTGCACGCCAGGGAAAAACTTTGAGATGTGACGCAGCTCCAGAATATACTCCGCCATTGCACCTTCCTTCGTTAGCAAATTTGATGACACTCTGTGCCTAAAAGCGCCGCGATCTTCGCAATCTCCGACGCGACGTGGCCCACGCCGATCGCGCAGTGGTGCGCTGGCCCTTCGCTGGACCACGCCTCAGAGAATGTCCGTGCGGGGAGCGGAAAGCGGTAGCGGCTGTTGGTGTTGCCTATCTGAAGGGTGGGACCGGGAACCGATTCCCCCTCGGCCGTCAGCAGAAAGATTTTCCCCCCCGCGCCTTCCACCACCGACAGCAGCGTCACCGGCCCGTGCCGAACGCGCATCTGTATGGACAGCCCTTTGCCCGGTTTGCCGTGGTAGAGCGACAGAGGCACGAGCTTCACCTTTCCTTCGGCGATCGCGGCGTGCGCCGGTCCGTCGTGCCCCCACAGGACCACGTCATCCTCATAGTCGATGAGATAGAACTCAGAAAAAGAGCCGCCAGCGCCCAGGAGGTCCAGAATCTTCATCGCGATGACGTTTTTCACTTCGCACTCGCCCGCGACCGGCACGTGGTGCGCGGTGAGCAAGGTGTTACCCGCAATGACCGAGGTGACGACATCCTGGTGCTCGTTGCCGGGGGTCCCTTCGTAGTAATAGGCCATCGCCCCAAGCTTCTTTTCATTCACCAGAGCATCGAGGGCGCAGGCGGTGCGAGCCGCGCGCACAAGTTCGGCCTCTTCACACTCGGGCACCACCTCGAATTCCTCTCGGAACTGCGCGATCTTCGCCTCGATCTTGGCCGGGCTGACATTGCGGTGGAGCTGGGCGAGATGATCCATCTCGATGAGATTGAACTGGCTGCCGAATATGCCGGACACGCGCGTCACATCAGTGTACACATCGAGCATGCCCTCGTAGTAGTGGCCCAGAATACCGATGTTCGTGCGCCGCAGCGATTCGACGACCTGCGCGGCACGGACCCAGCTCTGAAGCTCGCGTTCGACGAAGGCCTCGCCGCGGAATCCAGTGATCATATGGTAGGGTATGCCGTTTCTGTTGAACACGTTCGCGATTTCAGGCACGCAGCACGACTGACAGTTCGCGAGCCACTCGCCGGTCATGAGGGCCCGGTCGCCGAGGCCGTTGAACCATTCGTAGTCTATCTTTTTTGCTGGCTGCACATTGAGGATGACGAGTGGCACGCCGGCTTCGCGGGCAACCGGCAGCACCGTCTGCGACAGCGCGTAGGTCGTGATGTACAAAAAGACGAGGGACACCCCGTTTTCGCGAAGCAGCGTTCCTGCGGCGCGGGCCTTCTCCACAGTGTCGACGAGCCCCGCGTCGACCACACGGGCACCGGCCCGTTCGAGGATGGTCCTTGTTTCTGCCTGGTATCCTTTCAGCCTTTCCTCAAGTCCTGGGAACTGCGCCCAGTACGTGTTGAGGCCGATCCCGAATAGCCCTACCGTCGGATTCATAAGAAGAAGTATACGGCAGCTTTCGCAGCGCACAATGGATTTTATTGTTTTGGTGATAGACATTTCTCGTATTCGCCGTTTTTCTCGGCCTGCTTGCCTGCAGCGGAAAATCCATGTATAAACAGAAAAGAAGACATGGAAAATATCGCAGAGCGCGCATTTTTCCGCTATCTCACCTACTCGGAAGAGGATGAGCGCTGGGAGATGGTGTGCACCGACGCGGGCTACACCGAAGTGCCCCCCTACACCATCTACCCCCCCAACAAGGAAGGGCACCCGCGCATGTTCCAGCGCGTCGCGGTCGGCCGCACGCTCAACGAGTATCAGATGATCTACGTCACAAAAGGTGAGGGTATCTTCGAAACCATGGGCAGCCGCTATGAGGTCAAGCCTGGCTCCGTCATCACGGTGTTCCCAGGTATCCGGCATTTTTACAAGCCGGTTTATGAGGTCGGCTGGATGGAGTATTGGGTGGGCTTCAAGGGCGCGCACTTCGAACTATTGCGCGAGCGCGGCTTTCTCAATCCGCAGCAGCCATTCCTCGAAATTGGGCTTCAGAATGACATTCTCGATCTTTACAGCGAGATCATCGAGGAAGTGCGCGACCAGAAACCGCTCTACCAGATCGTCGCATCCGCAAAGATTCTCTCGCTCATCGCCGAAGTCAACGCGTGCGCGCGCAGGCGGGCGCAGACCTCACACGCCGCGCAGATCGTCGAGGCTGCAAAATTCATCATGGCGGAAAAGATATACGGAGATATCGATATTTCGAGCATCGCAAGCCAGCTGGGCATCAGCGTCTCGAGGCTCAACGACATCTTCAAGACCTACACCTCGATGACGCCCTACCAGTACTACATCCACATCAAGATCCACGCGGCGAAAAGCCTGCTGGAGCAGGGGGAGCTTTCGGTCAAGGAAGTAGCCTACCGGCTAGGCTTCGAGGATCAGTATCATTTTTCGCGGCTTTTTAAGCAGAAGACCGGCATCGCGCCGTCGCAGTGGCGCGCCTTTATGTACGAGTGAAGCCGCCCTGTGTCTTTGCCATTCCTCACGTCGGCGTGGAGCTTCGGTGCGCCTCAGTCGTGCGATAGCTGCTTGAGCCGCCCAAGTTCTTCGTTGATCCGCTTTTCCAAGAAAGAGAGTTCGCGGTCGGAGAGTCCAAGCCCCAGAGACACTGTCCCCGTACCTGCTTCGATGACGAGTTCCTTAAGGTAGCGACCGTTGATTCGCACTGATGTGCGCCGCACGCGCGCCCTTCCGAGGTCGGAAATGCGGACCTGCTGCGCCGAGTTCGAGAAGAGGCCCGTGCTCTTTTTCAAAAGCCCATCGGGCGTTACGAACAGCTCGGTCTGGGTGAGCGTCGGTCTGAGAAGAGATTTTGCCATGGTGATGCCTACGACCCAGAAGGGGATGCTGAAGATGGGGAAAAATATAGGCGCGTGCATGCGCATCGTCATCGTGGTCCAGAAGAAAACGAAGCCGAGAAAGACGATGGGAAAGACCGCAAATCCGCCCGAGGCTCCCTGACGTCTCCTCGGTATTTTGACGTAGAGCCCCGGATTGAGGGACTGAATTTCGAGCGTGCTGTCGGATGGCAACAGCGTGCTGTCGGATGGCAACGCCGAAGGGTACTCCGGCGCCTCGACCTGATCGGAAAGTGCCTCGCCCTGAAGGAAGGATGCGGTTCCAGGCAGTGGCAGTTCTCCTCTTAGAATTGAGGCCGCGTTGGCCGCGGACAGAGAACGGCGGTCCGGATCGGGGTCGAGCCAGTTGTTCAGCACGTACGACAGGCGCGGGGACATGTACAGAAGTCCTGAGAGGTCGATCTTCAGATTGCGCGTCGGCAGTTCGGCCGGATTTCGGCCCGTGAGCATAAAGACCGCGGTGGCGGCGGCGCCGTAGAGGTCGGATCGGTGCGTCGCTCGCCCGGACACCTGCTCCACGGGGATGTAGCCCGCCGTGCCCACGAGCGTGGCGCCCGGGTAGAGGGCGGTGCGAATCGCGTCCTGTACGCCTGAAAAGTCGACGAGGGCGATGTGTCCGTCGGGCCGCAGAATGAGGTTCCTGGGATTGATGTCGCGGTGCACGATCGGCGGGCGCAGGCTGCCTATGTAGGAAAGGACATCGGCCAGTTCCGCGAGTATTCGTTCGATCTGTTCTTCGGTGAATTTTTTACCCGAGGCGATGTATGCCTCGACAGTCTCGCCTTGGATGTACTCCATGACGAGCACGAAGAGAAAGTCGCCTTCCAGGGTGGCATCGAAGCTCTCGATGTAGGTGGGTATCCGCGGATGGATGAGGGTGCGCAGGATATCCGCTTCGCGCTTGAACTGGTCGAGCGGCTTCCAGGATGTGGTCTCGGCGATATCGAAGATTTTCAGGACGACGCGCGAAGTGGAATCCTGGCCTGTGGACTGCCCTGTCTCTTGGTCCTTCGCCGCCTCTGTCCGCCGCGCGAGCCAGGTGGAGGCCGTCACACCCTTGCCTAGGCGCCGCTCGAGGACGTAGGGACCGATGCTGTCGCCCGCCTTCACTCGTCTTCCTCGCTGTCGGGTGTCTCGCCGCTTCTAAGCCTTGCCATGCGCAGATGTGCGAGCGCGTGTGCGCGCTTTTCGTCCATGCCGAGTTCCTCGTAGGTGTCTGCGAGGTTAAACCAGGCCTCGCTGAAATCGGCGTCCAGTGCGACGGCCTTTTCAAAACAGTCGCGCGCGCTGTCGTAGTGCTGCGAGCGGAACTCGACGACGCCGAGGTCATTCCATGCGGGAGCGAATGCCGGATCCTTGTCGAGCGCTTTTCTGTAGAATTCCCTCGCCGAAGGGAAATCGTCCTGCTCGTACGCGAGCAGACCAAGGCCGTGCAGCACTTCAGGATCGTCGGGGACCATCTGGAGTGCTGAAAGGAGGTCTTTGCGGGCCGCTTCGATGTTGCCGGAAAGTCGATGTGCTTCGGCCCGGTTGAAAAGAATTCCAGGCCGCGATGGGTCGAGGGAGAGGGCCTTTGTCAAGAGTTCTATCGCGTCTTGATGTCGTCCTGCATCGATGAGCGAGGCGGCACGGTTGTTGAGCTCGGCGACGGTTTTGTTTTTTTCGGAATTTGCCATTGCAAATGCCTCCAGATGAAAGATAATTGAAATAACGACTTTCGTCATCTGCAGTGGGGGTTGCGGCGTGAAATGTATGGAGAATTCTTGGATGCATGGTGCGTGTGGCGCCTTTGATGCGAGAGGGGGGGTACTTGAGCTTTTTTTATCGAAAAGCTATTATGGTTTCGCTATTTATTTATCGATAATACTATATTTAATTTATTGAATATTTTTGAGGAGGAGCCGCAAGATGATCGCAGGCGATATCGAATTCTCTGGCGAACTACAGTCGTACATCGACGAGTGGAGCAAGAAGGAAGGCGGGCTCGTGATGATGCTCCACCGCATCCAGAACGAATTTGGCTATGTGCCGAGGGCCGCGGCGGAAAAGCTCTCGCTCGTCTCGGGCATTCCGCTTGCAAAGATCTACGGCGTCATCACGTTCTATCACTTCTTTAAAACGACGAAGCCCGGCAAACACAAAATCTCTGTCTGCATGGGAACGGCCTGCTATCTCAAGGGAGGGCAGGAACTGCTCGGGGAGACTCGCTCGATCCTTTCGATCGAGCCCGATGAAGTGACCGACGATGGGCTCTTCAGTGTGGACGAAGTGCGCTGCCTCGGCTGCTGTGGTCTGGCTCCTGTCATCATGATCGACAATGAAGTGTACGGAAAACTCACAAAAGAACAACTGCCGGACATCATCGCGAAATATCGCGCGCGCTGAACGCGATGCATTGTACCATCGGTGATTTTGTGCTCGATGTGGTGGAGAATGCTGTGGATGCAGGTTCGAATCTCATCGAGGTCGACATCGACGAGGCGCAGGATGGCGTGCATGTCCGCATTTCAGATGATGGATGCGGCATGAACTCGGAGGAGCGCAGGAGGGCGCTCGACCCTTTGAGCAACAGCGGTGCAAAGCACCCAGGAAGGAAGGTTGGACTTGGCCTTCCGTTCATACAGCAGGCGGTGGAGCAAGCGGAAGGTTCGTTCAGCCTGCAGTCGGAAAAGGGAAAGGGCACGGACGTGCGTTTCTTTTTCCCTGCGTCGAATATAGATAGCCCGCCCCTCGGCGATGTGGTGTCGCTCTTTGTCGCGCTGCTCGGCATGGCCGGTTCGTGTGAGCTGAAATTACGGAGGACGAGAGCGCGCGATGGGCTTTCGTATGAGGTGAAAAAAAGCGAGCTCGTCGAGGCGGTCGGAGATCTGTCATCCGCCTCGTCGCTGTCGCTCGTGCGGCAATTTCTCGCATCTCAGGAGGAGGAGTAGAGCATATGGCGAAAATGACCCTCGATCAGCTTCGTGCGCTTCGCGCGCAGAAGCAGGAGGAGCTCGGAAAGCGGAATGTGGAAGGCAAGGATATCCAAGTGATCGTCGGCATGGGAACCTGCGGTATAGCGGCCGGGGCGAAGCAGACCTTCGACGCGATCGTCGCGGCGCTCGAAAAGCACAACATGGCGGGAAAAGTCGTCGTGCGGCAGACGGGCTGCATGGGGCTGTGCTACGTCGAGCCGACGGTGGAAGTCGTGATGCCCGACATGCCGACGGTGATCTATGGCAAGATGACGAGCGATGTCGCGGTAGAGATTGTGGTGAAGCACCTGAGCGCGCACAGCCTGCTCGACAGCCATATTTTCGACAGGCCGGCCGTCGACATCGTGAAACACTGAGTCGGGAGCATGGTATGGCGTACAAGAACTTTATTTTGGTCTGCGGCGGAACGGGCTGCGAATCTTCCCGGAGCGATGAGATCTATAAGGGTCTGATCAGAGAGGCAGAGGCTTTGGGTGTGAGCCACGATGTCCAGGTCGTCAAGACCGGGTGCTTTGGGTTCTGTGAAAAGGGGCCCATTGTCAAGGTCCTCCCCAGCGAATCGTTCTATGTGGAAGTGAAGCCTGAAGACGCCCACGACATCATCGCGGAACAGGTGATAAAAGGGCGCGAAGTGACCCGGCTTCTCTACCGCAAGGACAGAAAGAGCGATATCACGAAGCTCGAGGACATTGGGTTTTACCAGAAACAGTTTCGCATCGTCCTGCGCAACTGTGGTGTCATAAATCCCGAAAGCATCGACGAATATATCGCACGCGACGGCTACAGGGCGCTTGAGAAGGCTCTCTTCGAGATGACCCCCGAAGAGGTCATCGCCGAGCTCAAGGCTTCTGGGCTCCGCGGCCGCGGCGGCGCAGGCTTCCCGACCGGCATGAAGTGGGAGGCGGCGCGCAAGGCTCCGGGCGACGTCAAGTACATCGTGTGCAACGCCGACGAGGGCGACCCAGGCGCCTACATGGACCGCTCCACCATCGAGGGAGACCCGCACAGCGTCCTCGAAGGGATGGTCATCGCAGCCCGCGCGGTGGGCGCGAATTTCGGGTACATCTACATCCGCGCCGAATACCCGCTCGCCATCGAGCGACTCAAGATCGCCATTCAGCAGGCGAAAGAGTACGGCCTTCTGGGCAAGGATATTTTAGGTTCCGGCTTCGATTTCGATATCGAGATACGCCTCGGCGCGGGGGCCTTTGTCTGCGGCGAGGAGACGGCGCTCCTGCAGTCCATCGAAGGCAAGCGCGGCATGCCTCGGCCGAAGCCGCCCTTCCCTGCGATCAAAGGTCTGTGGGGTAAACCTACAGTAATCAACAATGTCGAGACGCTGGCGAACGTGCCGGTGGTCTTGATCCGCGGCGCAAAGTGGTTCTCGTCGATCGGCACGGACAAATCCAAGGGCACGAAGGTGTTCGCCCTCACCGGCAAGATCAACAACTCCGGCCTCATCGAAGTGCCGATGGGCACCACGCTCCGCGAGATCATCTTCGACATCGGCGGCGGCATAAGGAACGGCAAGAAGTTCAAGGGTGTGCAGACGGGCGGCCCCTCCGGCGGCATCATCGTCGAGAAGGACCTCGACACGCCGATCTCCTACGAGTCGCTCACCGCGCTCGGCTCGATGATGGGCTCAGGCGGCATGATCGTGATGGATGAGGACGACTGCGTCGTGGACGTCTCGAAGTTCTACATGGCCTTCTGCGTCGATGAATCCTGCGGAAAGTGCGCGCCATGCCGCATCGGCACGAAGCAGATGTACGGCCTTCTGGACAAGATTTCGAAGGGGCAGGGGGAGGAGGCCGATCTCGTCAAGCTCGAAGAAATCGGCAGGGCCATGACCAAGGCCTCGCTCTGCATGCTGGGAGGTTCGGCGGCGAATCCTACGCTTTCGACGCTCCGGCATTTCCGCGACGAGTACCTCGAACACATCCGCGACAAAAAGTGTCGCGCCGGCAAGTGTAAGTCCCTCGTGGTGTATGAAATCGATCCGACGAAGTGCATCGGCTGCGGACTGTGCGCACGCCGCTGTCCTGTGCCGTGCATTACGGGCGAGAAGAAAAAGCCGCACGTCATCGATGCCTCGAAGTGCCTCAAGTGCGGCGAATGTTTCGCCGCCTGCAAGTTCGGTGCGGTCGTCAAGCGCTAAAGGCAGGGAGAAAATACTATGGTAAACGTCAAGGTCAATGGAATACCCGTTCAAGTCGCCGAGGGCTCGACCATGCTCGAGGCCGCGAAAAAGGCTCACGTCAAGATACCGACCCTCTGCTACAACCCCGATCTGTCGCCGTGGGCGGCCTGCGGCATCTGTGTGGTGAAGATCGAAGGCTCGAACAAGATGCTGCGCTCCTGCTGCACTCCGGTGGCCGAAGGCATGAGCATCATCACGAACGATCCAGAGCTGGTGCAGACCCGGAAGACCGTCATCGAGCTCATCCTCTCGACCCACCCGGACGACTGCCTCGCATGCCCTCGCAACCAGGCATGCGAGCTTCAGACCCTCGCGCAGGAGTTCGGCATTCGGGAACAGCCCTACAAGAAAATGGTGCGCGACATTCCCCCGGACACATCCACCGGCTCTCTCATCCTCAACCCCTCGAAGTGCATACGCTGCGGGCGCTGCGTCGAGGTCTGCCAGCAGATGCAAGGCGTGTGGGCGGTGGAGTTCCTCGGACGCGGCGAATCCATCCGCATCGCCCCCGCCGCCGACGTCAAGCTCGGCGACAGCCCCTGCATCAAGTGCGGCCAGTGCTCCGCGCACTGCCCGGTCGGCGCCATCTACGAGAACGACCAGACCAAGCTCGTCTGGGACGCCCTCATGAAGGAAGGCCCCGACGCCAAGACCTGCGTCGTCCAGATCGCGCCCGCAGTCCGCGTCGCACTCGCCGAATCCTTCGGCTTACCCCCGGGGACAGACCTCACCGGTAAAATTTACACGGCCCTCCGTCGCCTCGGCTTCGACGCCGTCTTCGACACGAACTTTTCGGCCGACCTCACCATCATGGAAGAGGGCACCGAGCTCGTGCACAGGCTCACCGGAGCGCTCAAAAACGGCATGCAGCAGGCTACCGCTGACCGCAGCCTGCCGCTCATCTCCTCCTGCTGTCCGGCCTGGGTCGATTACATGGAGAAGTACTATCCAGACATGATTCCGAACTTCTCCACGGCGAAGAGCCCTCAGCAGATGATGGGCGCCATGATCAAGACCTACTGGGCCGCAAAGGCCAAGGTCGATCCGGCGAAGATCTATTCGGTCTCCATCATGCCCTGCACTGCGAAGAAATTCGAGAACGACCGCGACAAAACGATGTACTCCTCAGGGTACAAAGATGTCGACGTCACGCTCACCACCCGAGAGCTCGCGCGCATGATCAAGCAGGCGGGCATCGATTTCCTCAACCTGCCGGATTCGGAACCGGACAGCCCCCTTGGGCCCTACTCCGGCGCCGGCGTCATCTTCGGCGCGACAGGCGGCGTCATGGAGGCTGCGCTCAGGACAGCGTATTTCCTCGTGACGAAAGAAGAACTCAAGGATGTCAATTTTACCGCCGTGCGGGGGCTTTCTGGGATCAAGGAAGCCACGGTGCACATCAACGGCATTGCTCTGCGCGTGGCTGCGGCACACCAGATGGGCAACATCGCGACGGTCCTCAACGAAGTGCGCAGGGCACGGGCCGAGGGCAGAGAGACGCCTTGGCACTTCATCGAAGTGATGGCCTGTCGCGGCGGATGCATCGGCGGCGGCGGGCAACCGTACGGAGCGACCGACGAGGTGCGCAAGCTCCGCATACGCGGTATCTACGACAACGATGAAAAGCAGGAATACCGCTGCTCGCACGACAACCCCTACATCAAGCAGGTGTACGAGGAGTTCCTCGAAAAGCCGGGCAGCCACAAGGCGCACGAGCTGCTGCACACGCACTATGTGGAGAAACCGCTGTATCTCAAGTGAAGCAGATGTGGGGCAGGCAATAGGCGCGCATTTGCGCGCGGAATTGCGAAGAGGGGCGTCGCCATGCATGCGCACCCCAACATGTGGGCGGGGGAGGGCATAGAGCGCCGCCCCGCTACACCCGCGGCGCGTGCATCACAATGTGCATGTGTGCTTCGCGGGCAAGGCCGAGATGGTTTTCGCTGCGCTCCTCCAGCGCCTCGGCCTCGATGAGGTCTCCGCGTGCGAGCTGGAAAAAGTCGAGCGAACGGGCATGGAGATCGTCCTGGGCTGCCGAAATCGTCCTGAGTGGGCCGGTGTCGGTACAGACGATGTACCGGATGCGCCCCGCCTTGTTGCGTAGGGGCTCCGAGACGATCCGGCCACGGATACTGCCCGGCGCGGCCGAGGGGCGCGGCATGGCGCCTGCATTTTCGGTATCGGCGCTCCTTTCGGGCAGTTTCTTGAACGCCACCCACGCAGCCTTGAGCGATGTGCGGTCGAGGCCTGCAGCGTTTGCCAGTTCGGTGATGAGCGGCGGGGCTTCCCACGGCCATTCAGAAAAACAGGGCCTTCCTTCGAGGGCGAGCATTGGACATGATTTCGAGTGTAGGCAGGGCCCGACGCAAAAAAGTGCATTCCCTTGAGTCTGCGTCGACGAAAGAAGCGCATCGCGCAGCACCAAGAGCGGAATGCTCGTGTAGTGCGCCGAAGGCTCCACGAGGAGCAAGATACCGCCGGTCCGCAGCGCCGGCAGGAGCCGCAGCACAAAGTCGCGCCGCCTCTCGAGCCAGTTGGGTGCCTCCTGCCACAGTTCGTTCAGGCTGTGCGATGCGACGATGAGGTCAAAGTTCTCTCCGGGAGGCACGCAGAAATTTTCAAGCTTGGTACATTGAGTTTGTATCTCGAAATTCTCTTCGACATCTGCGCTTTCACATCTCGCCGCAGCAGCCATACCTCGAGCAAGGGCGAGCGCCTTTTCGCTTTTGTCGACCAGAAAAGCCTTCCTGGCCCCGAAGACATTCGCCGCGAATGAGGCGGGGCCGGGCCCGCTGCCGATGTCCAGCACCGAATGGATCTCCGGAAGCTGATGCCTCGCGTCAAGCTCCGCAAGAATCATCGTCGTTTCATACAATGAAACGGCCCAATAATACAACAGGTATGCCTGGAGCGAGCTACGCTCGTCCATATACCCGGATGCGATCCGGGCCCTGTCTCCTGTGAGTCCACGCTGGAGGGTGCGGAGGTTTCTGGCGACGATCCGCACGTCGGTATGCCTATCGATGCCCTGCTTGACGCTGATGTCGTACCAGAAACGGGTCTTCTGAAGTATCATGCTGTCCGATTGTAACGCTAGCCCCTTTCCAGGTCCATATTGTTCAAATTCTTTTTCTGATAGTATAATGAAAGAATAAAATGAAAATCGATGCTTCGACCATAAGGGCGCTCTTTGTCGACTCTTCTCTTTCGAACTTCTTCTCGGAGACTGACCTTTTTTATGTCGATTTCTCGTCGAAGACCGCACGGTCGTGTTATACGCTCCGTTTCTTCGGGTACGAAGACGAAGATCTACTGAATATCGCCTCCGGGGCTTTATCTGTCCACGAAGCGGATAAAGAGAGGGCGGGCATGTTCATACACCGCCTCATGGCGAACGAGGTGGACAGCGCCATCGACGCATTCAGGCTCGCTTCAAAAGACGGTTCGAGCTATCATTGGGTCCGGTTTTCGGCCAAGGTCGTCACCCGAGATGAAAAAGGCCAGCCCGAGGCCCTGATCGGCCATGTGCTCGACGTGGACGACCTGATCAGCTCTCAAGAAGAGATACGCAACCGCCTCGTCGAGATCGATGCCATGCGGGAGCTCATCATTGCGATCAACAAGAGTCTCGATTTCGAGGAGACCTTTGCGCGCGTCATTGAGCAGCTGCACCGCATCATCCCTTTCGACAGGGCCAGCGCGCAGTCCCTTGTCAACGACAGGCTCTCCGTCATCGCCGGATTCGGCTATTCGGAAAAGGAGTTGGAGGGGCTCAGCTTCCCTGCTCAGGGCATCGACAATCCTGCTGTCAGGGCGATTCGCGAGCGCAAGATCGTCATCTGCAACAATGTCCCTGCAGAATTTTCCGGGTTCATCAGCGCTTCCAAGGACTTTACTCCGCTTTCGTGGCTCGGAATTCCGCTTGTGTACGAAGACAAGGTCATCGGGCTTCTGGCGCTGGACAACAAGGATCCGAATGCATACAACGATCAACATGTGCGCGTGCTCAGTTCACTGTCCGACTATATTGCGATCGCACTGGAACATGCACGTAAACATCAGCTCGTGACCTATCAGGCCATGACCGACAAACTCACCGGCCTCGCCAACCGGTATGGCCTCGAGACGCGCGGCATGGAAATCTTCCAGCAGTCGATCGAGCAGGACCAGTCGATCGGCGTGCTGATGATCGATATCGATCATTTCAAACAGATCAACGATTCCTATGGACACGCCTACGGCGACACCGTGCTCAGGTCGATCGCTCAGGCCATCCGTGCACAGATACGGAACAAAGATTATGCTGTACGCTACGGAGGGGAGGAATTCGTGGTGATCCTGCCGGGGCTGGGGTCCCGCGAAGCCCTCATCGTCGCGGAGCGGCTGCGCATCAAGATTTCGCAGATGACGATCGACAAAGATCGGAAGTTCCCGACGGTGAGCGTCGGCATCTACGCCGCCATACCTGGGTCCCTCGATATTCTGCACGAATTCATTCATAGGGCCGATTTGGCGCTCTATGCCGCCAAAGAGGCCGGCAGAAACCGTTCGCGCGTGTGGTCGACCAACCCCGAATTCTATGTGAACGGATGAAACGCGGCCCGATCACTCGGTTCTCTTGCGCCTCTCTTCGGCCTTGCGCGAAATGCGGTTCCACACCGCGCTCAGGCCCATGGCTTTTTTTGCCATAGAGAGGGTGATGCGCGCCTCTTCGCGCATGCGCATGGTGCCCTCGTAGATGATTTCTTCGACGAGCCCCTTCTGAGACTCGTAGTACGCGCGGCGCTCGCGGATGGGGTCGAGGAAGGCATTGATCGCGCTGATGAGTTTTTCTTTTACCTCGACGTCGCCTACGGTGCCTGTCCTGTAGCGCGCCTTCAGGTCCTCGACTTCGGCTTTGTTGGGGTTGAAGGCGTCGTGGTAGATGAACACGGGATTGCCTTCGACGGTGCCGGGGATGTCGGCGCGCACGCGCTTTGGGTCGGTGTACATGGACATCACGCGCTTTCGCACGGTTTTTTCGTCGTCGGAGAGGAAGATCGCGTTGCCGAGGCTCTTCGACATCTTGGCGTTGCCGTCTGTCCCTACGAGCGAGCCGTATTCCGACACCATGACCTCCGGGATGGGGAAGGTCTCGCCGTAGAGAAAATTGAAGCGGCGCGCAATTTCCCGCGTCACTTCTACGTGGGCCTCGTTGTCCTTGCCGACGGGCACAAGGTGGGCGCGCGGCAGAAGAATGTCTGCCGCCTGAAGCACTGGGTATCCCAAAAGTCCGAAAGGCATCTCTTCGATGTGCGCATTTTGGGCCATTTCTTTGAGACTTGGCACGCGCGAGAGCCTCGGCACGGTGATGAGATTCTCGAAGAAGAGAGAAAGCTCGGTCACCTCGGGCACGGCGGACTGCAGGTAAATCACCGACTTTGCAGGGTCGATGCCGACCGACAGATAGTCGAGCACTGCGGAGCGGACATTCTCGGAGAGTTGCTCTATGTTTTCTTTTTCCGGCTTCGTGGTCAGAGTGTGAAGATCGGCGATGATGAAGAAACATTCATATTCATCCTGAAGTCGCACGCGATTTGCCAACGAGCCGACATAGTGGCCGAGGTGTAGTTTGCCGGTGGGCCTGTCTCCGGTAAGAATGCGCTTTTTCTCCATGATTATGCTCCAGGGAATGAAAATGTGTAGCTAGTGTAGCGAATCACGAAAAAAAGGGCAATGAGCGTAGTGCTCTCAACCTTGGGTAAGGATTGCAGCTTAGGCGCCTGGTTTTACCCAAGGTTGAGAGCACTGTCCTAGCACAGCCCCCTCCGGCGACAATATTCCAAAAGCGCCCTCGCATGCGCTAGAATATTTACATGTGGCTTATCCTCATGCTCTATGCCGTGCTGGTCGTCGTGCTGGGCTGTACAAGTTATGTGCTCATGTTCCGGCCCAAATTCAGAAGTCTTGAGTTTACGAAGCAATACTCGCTGGAGAACGGGGAGATCGACGAAGGTTTTCTCGGGCTCGACTGGAAAGAATGGACCTTCCGTTCGCCCCACGGGTATGCCCTGAAAGGCCAGTACCTGCGCGGAAAAGCGGATGCCCCGGCCGCGCTCTTCGTGCACGGCATCACGTGGACGCGCTATGGTATGGCCAAATACATGAGGCCTTTCATCGAGCTGGGGTGGAACGTGGCCGCCTTCGATCTGGCGGGCCACGGCGAAAGTTCTGCGCCGAGGAGTTTTTACCCTTCGTTCGGCTTTTACGAGAAATTCGATGTGAAAGAGGGCGTCAAAGCGCTCCGCTCGCTCTTCCCGAGGGCTCCTTGCTACGGGCTCTTCGGAGAGTCCCTTGGCGCGGCGTCGGTGCTGGAGTATGCCCCTTTTGCAGGCAAGGCTACCTCGAGGGAGATCGATTTCATCGTGGCCGACTGTCCGTTTTCCTCCGCATGGGAGGAACTCATGGAACAGTACAGGATGATTCATGTGCCCAATTTCTTTGCGTGGCCGGCCGCCCAGTTGCTCCGCGGGCTCGCTCGCCTTCTGCGCGGGTTCGACATCAAGGAAGCTTCGCCGATCAAGGCGGTCGTACAGACCGACGTGCCGATACTGTTTGCGCACGGCATGGAAGACAGGTATGTGCCGACCATCATGAGTGTGCGCATGGCCAGCGCGCGGATGGCGAACAATGTGGGCCTGACCGAGCTTGTACTTATTCCCGGCGCCGGGCATGCGAAGGGCATTGTGACGGATAGGGTGCGCTGGCTGGCTGGCGTAATGGCATTCATCGAGCGCGTCCGCAGCGAGAAAGGAGGACACTAGCCATGGAACTCAAGGTGGGGCTCGTCGCAGAGAAAGACATCGTCGTCGAAGACAGACACGTCGCGTCGCATTTGGGGTCGGGGGGTGTGCCCGTCTACGCGACGCCGATGATGGTGCTGCACATGGAGGAAACATCTCGTCTGGCGGTGGACCATCTGTTGGGTTCGGACGGCGCGACAGTCGGGGCCTCGATGGCAGTGCGGCACCTCGCACCGACACCGAAAGGCATGAAGGTACGCATACGCGCGGAGCTCGTGAAGATCGACGGGCGGATGCTCACGTTCAAGGTCGAGGCCTGGGACGAGGTCGAAAAAGTCGGCGAGGCCGAGCACGTGCGCGCAATCATCAGCATGGCGAAGTTTGCCGAGCGGATCGAAAAGAAAAAGCAAGCCGCCGCGCAGCGATGAGCGCGACACTGCGCGACGGCCACCTTTCGGCGGAAGGCTGCCTTGCCTACATGCTCTTCCAGAACTTGTAGAATTTGCGCTCGACCGTATCGAGGTCGAGGTACGGATAGAATTTGCCGGGCTTTCCATGCTCCGCGAACATGAAGCCCTCCTTGAGATATTTATACGAGATGCGGTCGATCGGGCAGTCGAGCGAGATACCCTTCACCACTTTTCCGGGCGTGGTGCGCACCTCTTCGATGGCCGAGACCAGCCTCGCGGGGTGTATGCCCGGGACATAGCAGCGGATCAATGGATTTTCCTCGTACTCTCTCAGGAATTCCTGCGTGTCGAACTCAAGAAGCGTGAAGGCCATTTTGGGAGCGCCCTTCGAGTTGCGTGGATCGGTGATGAATTGTCCAAAATCGTGGCAGTTGAGCTTGGTGAGCACGATGAAGCGCAGGGGGCTCACCTCCAGCATGATCCGGAATTCGTCGGTATCGATCGAGGGTTCGTAAGGTTTAGCCTCGAGCTCGATGTAATCGCCGAGTGAGTCGCTGATGTAGAGTTTGCCGAGCGCGCTGTAGTCCATATGCTCCAACACGCGGTAGCTCTTGATGAATTTGGTGGCCTTTGGCCTGCCGTCCTCGTGCGGCTTGAGTTCGGAATAGGCGGTGTCGATGTCGAAATAGGGGTGTCTGAATTCGGGATCAATTTCGACGAAGATCAGTCTGCCTTCGAAATATCGCGTGGAACCTTGGACATAGTGCTTTATGAAATGTTCAGGCTCGAGCTGGGATGCAATGAGGGAATGATTCGGATGGACGATCATATAGAGGTGTTTTTCGTTCGCCATGGGGCAAACCTCCTTAAACTCTCCAGCGCGGGTGCTCATCGTGTGCTCGGAGAGCCTAATTTTATTAGCAATCTATATACATTTTTGAGAGAAATTCTTCAATAGTTATTCGCGATGATACAGTGAAAAAGTTGCATGTGAAAGGGATGTGCGTCAGCGCCAGATTGTTCGCAGGAGTGGCGCCAGCACGAGCGAGATGACGGCCATCAGTTTGATGAGGATGTTGAGCGAAGGCCCTGCGGTGTCTTTGAAAGGGTCTCCGACCGTATCGCCGACGACCGCGGCGCGGTGCGCGCCGGAGCCCTTGCCCTCTGCGCTACGCGCCTCGATGAGTTTCTTTGCATTGTCCCATGCGCCGCCCGCATTCGACATGAATATGGCGAGCAGGCCTCCAGACACCGTGGCCCCGACAAGAAGGCCCGTGAGTACCGCAGGACCACCGATGAGCCCTGCAAGAATGGGCGCCAGAATGGCGGAGACACCCGGAAGAATCATGCTTTTCAGTGCCGTGCGCGTCGAGATGTCGACGCAGCGCCGGTAGTCGGGTTCTTCGCTTCCTTCGAGGATGCCCGGTTTAGAGCGGAATTGCCTGCGAACTTCTTCGATCATCGCGAAGGCGGCCCGATAGATGGCGTCCATGGCGAGCGAGCTGAAGAAGAAGGGGATCATCGCACCGATGAACAGGCCTATGAGCACACTTGGGTTCGCCAGGTTCATCGTCTCGAACGAAAGTCCGGCTGCGCTGAGGAAGGCGACGATGAGGATGAGCGAGGTAAGGAGCGCTGAGCCTATGGCGAATCCTTTGCCAATGGCCGCGGTGGTGTTGCCCACGGCATCCAGCGAATCGGTGATTTTTCGGACTTCTGGTTCCATTTCGGACATTTCGGCAAGCCCTCCGGCGTTGTCGGCGATGGGGCCGTACGCGTCGACGGAGAGCTGAATGCCGAGCGTCAGGAGCATGCCGAGGCCTGCAATGCCGATGCCGTACAGCCCCGCGAGCCAGTTTGCAAGCCCAATCGCGAGCCCGATGACGAGGATCGGGAACACTGTGGAACTCATGCCGACGCCTAGCCCTGAGATGATCGTCGTGGCCGCGCCAGTTACGCAGGACTTTGCGATCTTGCGTACGGGAGGCGTATCGGAGCCTGTGTAATACTCGGTAATGAGGCCGATGGCGGTCCCCGCGACGAGCCCCGTGATGCAGGCAAAATAAATGCCGAGCCAGCCGGCGCCGCCGACGGTGAGTCGAATGACTGGCAGCAACAGGACAATTGCGATGATCGCAGCGCCGATGGACCCTGCGTTGAGCGCCCTCTGGGGGTGTTGTGCGCGGCTGAGATGTACAAAGAGCGTCCCGATGAGTGAGGCGACCACACCTGTTCCTGCCGCGATGAGCGGCAGTATGGCCAGCCGCAGCTGCACCTCAGAGGGTGCGGATACCGTGATGCCGAGCACCATGCAGCCGATGATGGAGCCAGCGTAGGACTCGAAGAGGTCGGCGCCCATGCCCGCCACGTCGCCCACGTTGTCGCCCACATTGTCGGCGATGACCGCAGGGTTGCGGTGATCGTCCTCCGGTATGCCGACTTCGACTTTGCCCACCAGATCTGCCCCGACATCGGCGGCCTTCGTGTAGATGCCTCCGCCTACCCGCGCGAAGAGCGCCATCATTGAGGCACCGAGCGAAAATCCGGAAATGATCGGAAGAACAGTCTCCGAGAGCAACCCCTCTGCGTTCGGCATGAGAAGCAGAAGTCCGAGCAGGCCGCCGATGCCAAGGAGTACGAGGCCGACGACCGTCATTCCCATCACCGAGCCGCTTGAAAACGCGATCTTGAGCGCCGGCAGCACCCCTCTCTGGGCGGCTTCGGCTGTCCGGGCGTTGGCTTTGACCGCGATATTCATGCCGAACCACCCTGCAGAGGCCGAGAGGACTGCGCCGATCAAAAAAGAGATGCTCTGCAGTTTCAGAATGCCGAGATTGAAGAAAAAGAGAAGGAGCGCGACGACAGGAATAATGAAACCCACTGTCCGATATTCCCTTGTGAGGAAGGCGTGGGCTCCATCTTCGATATATCCGGAAATTCGTGTTACCGTAGGGTTGTAGAGAGGTATTTTTTTGATGACGTTGCTTGTAATCAAGGAGTACACAAGCGCCACCAGGGCGGTGAGGACGGAGACGATCACCCCACTCGATAGCATTGGAGACCTCCTTTTTGGAAAAAGACTTGGGCGTGTGTTACATTGATGACACATTATAGGGGTTGCTTTCAACATCTGGCAATATAAAAAAGTAATGAATGCCCAGTTGTCCATGTGTCTGAAAAAAACGCGCGGCGCACGGCCCCATCGCTGCAGGATTTTTATAATTATGCGTTTTAAAACCTTGACAAAAGTGCTGATTTGTATTTTTATGGAGGCACTTTGTTTTTGGGAGGGGCATATATGGAATGCTCACTTCTCACTTCTATCGCCTCACAATCCTTGAGTTCTCTGTGGAGAACCCTCCGTATCTTCCATTCCTACCGAACGCTTCTTCTCTTCCGTCGTCGTTGATTCCTTCTGCACCGCACGCGTGCATTTCGCTGTTTTCCCCATTACACTTGTGAGTGAAAGGAGATGCCCATGGTTCATGTGGGTGTTTTGGGAGCCACCGGCTATGCGGGGCTCGAATTGACGAGAATTCTGCTCCAGCATCCTGAGGTGGACAAACTCAGCGCCTCTTCCGTCAGTTTTGAAGGGAAATCGCTCGAAGACGTCTATCCTTCGATGGTGAACCGGCAGAGTGACACGGCGCTCCCTGAGCTTAAAAAGGCTGAGGATGTCATAGCTGCGGCCGATGTCGTCTTTTCCTGCCTGCCGCACGGCCACGCCGAGGAGGCGGGCTACCAGTGTGTGTCGGCGTCCAAGCCCTTCATCGATATCTCTGCGGATTTCAGGTTCGGTACACATGAGGATATCTTCAAAAAATGGTATGGCGCCGGCTATACGTATCCAGAGCTGCACGCCGTGGCGGTGTACGGGCTTCCAGAGCTGCACCGCAAGGCCATAAAGGGTGCGGCGCTCATCGCGAATCCTGGCTGCTATCCAACCTCTGTGGAGCTCGGCCTCATGCCCGCGCTCCAGGGGGGAATCGTGGAGCTCTCGAGCATCGTGATCACCTCGATGTCCGGAGTGACGGGCGCAGGCAGGGAGCCGAGTCAGACGACGCACTACCCCGAGGCCGCAGATGCCGCCTCGCCGTACAAGGTGGGCTCGCACCGTCATCAGCCGGAGATCGACCTTGTGCTTTCGGAGATGGCGGGCGCGCCCGTACAAAGCGTGTTTACGCCGGTGCTGGCGCCCATGAACCGCGGGATCGTCAGCACGATCTGTTTCAGGCTTGCGCGCCCGTTGTCTGCGGCCGACCTGCACGCGATCTACGAGGAACGCTATGCGGACGAACCCTTTGTGCGCGTGCTGCCTCTCGGCAGCACGGCTTCGAACCGTTTCGTCAAATTTTCGAATTACTGCGACATTTCGGTGCATCTGTCGGCGGACGGCGAACGGGCCGTCGTTGTTTCGACGATCGACAACATGGTGAAAGGCGCGGCTGGTCAGGCCGTGCAGAACATGAATATTCTTCTGGGCTTCGAGGAAACAGAAGGGCTCAGGTTCATTCCGCCTGCGTTCTGAAAAGCAAGGAGGGTGTGATGAAACAAACGAGGGGCGGTATCACCGCCGCGAAAGGTTTTTTGGCCTCCGGCATTCATGTCGGAATTCGCAAAAACAGGGAAAAGAAGGACCTGGCCCTGATCTGGTCCGAAGTGCCCTGCGCCGCGGCCGCGGTCTACACGACGAACAAGGTCAGGGGCCAGCCTATCATTGTGACGCAGGAGCACCTCGCCGACGGTCGGGCTCAGGCGATCATCGCCAATTCCGGCAACGCGAACACCTGCACGGGAGAAGAGGGCATAAAGGCTGCACGCCGCATGGCCGAACTCGTGGCACAGTACATGCCAGTCAAAGCCGAGGACGTGATCGTGGCATCCACAGGCGTCATAGGGCAGCAGCTCGACGTGTCCGTCATCGAGGCGGGTATGCCTGAGTTGGTGAAGGCGCTCTCCAAGGGCGGCTCGATCGACGCCCGCGAGGCCATCATGACCACCGACACGATGAAGAAAGAAATCGCCGTGGTGGAAGAGATCGGCGGCGTCCCGGTGACCATCGGCGCCATCGCGAAGGGTTCTGGTATGATCCATCCCAACATGGCCACCATGCTCGCCTTTATCACCACCGACTGCGCGATCACTCCACCGATGCTCCAGAAGGCCCTCAAAGACGTGGTGCGCGTGAGTTTCAACCGGGTCAGCGTCGATGGAGACACCAGCACGAACGATATGGTCTGTGTGCTCGCGAACGGTATGGCGGGCAACCCTCTCATCGAAACCGAAGACACCAATTACGGCGAATTCCGCGACGCGCTCCAATTCGTCTGCGTTGAGCTCGCCAAAATGATCGCGCGCGACGGAGAAGGGGCGACGCGGCTCATCGAGTGCACTGTGAGTGGTGCGGTGTCCGAAGAACAGGCCGAATCGCTGGCCAAGGGTATCATCACCTCAAGCCTCGTCAAGACGGCGATGTTCGGCGCCGATGCGAACTGGGGCCGGATTCTCTGCGCCATGGGTTATACGAGGCAGGATTTCGATCCGGACAAGGTCGATGTCGCCTTCGAGAGTCCTCGAGGCTACATCGAAGTGTGCAAGGCCGGTTCTCCCCTTCCGTTCAATGAGGAGAAGGCGAAGAAGATTCTCAACAATCAAGAAGTGGAGATTATCGTAAACCTGCACGCGGGCGATGCAGAAGTCACCGTGTGGGGCTGCGATCTGTCGTACGAGTACGTGCGGATCAATGGCGATTATCGGACATAGGAGGTCCAGAGATGGATGAACAATTCAATGCGGACGTGCTCATAGAAGCGCTGCCCTACCTGCGCAGATTCAACGGCAAGATCATCGTCATCAAATACGGCGGCGCCGCCATGATCAACGAGGGCGTGCGCCAGTCTGTCATTCAGGACCTCATCCTCATGCAGCAAGTGGGAATGAAGCCAGTGCTCGTACACGGCGGCGGCCCGGAGATCGACCGCATGCTCAAAAAGCTCAACAAGGAGGCCGTATTTGTCGAAGGCTTGCGCTACACCGACGACGAGACCATGGAAATCGTGCAGATGGTGCTCGCCGGCAAGGTGAACAAAGACCTCGTGGAGCTGTTTTCGAGAGCTGGAGGGAAGGCTATCGGAATCTGCGGCAGCGACGGTGGGCTCTTTATAGGAAAGCGCCTTCGCAAGAACGGGCAGGACCTTGGGCTTGTCGGCGACATTCAAACCGTAAACACAGAGATGATCCGCACGCTTCTGGACAACGGCATCATCCCCGTGGTCGCGAGCATTGCGCTCAGAGGAGACGAAGAAGGAGGATTCTACAACGTCAACGCCGACACTGCGGCCGGTTCTCTCGCAATTGCGCTCAAAGCAGAAAAGCTCATTCTGCTCACGGACGTGCCGGGCGTCATGGAGGACAAGACGGACCTCGGCACGCTCATCCGCGAGATGGACGTGCAGATGGCCAAGACGCTCATGAAGAAGGGCGTCATCAAGGCGGGCATGATTCCCAAGGTCGAAGGATGCCTGCAGGCGCTCGCCCAGGGCGTGAGCGCGGCGCACATCGTCGATGGACGCTCTCCGCATTCTCTTTTGGTGGAATTGTTTACTGATACCGGCATGGGGACGATGATACGATGAAAGAGCGATTCATGAACACCTACGCGCGGACCGGCCTTGTGTTGGACCATGGGGCTGGCGCGCACCTTTTTGCAGTGGACGGGACCGAATATATCGATTTTACGGCGGGCATCGGCGTGAATTCATTGGGACACGGACACCCGAAGCTTGTGGCGGCGATCGCCGCGCAGGCCGCGAAGCTCATGCACGTCTCCAACTACTTTATGACGGAGCCTTCGATGGAGCTTGCAGACAGGCTGACGGAGGCGACAGGTTTCGACACCGTCTTCTTCTGCAACTCAGGCGCCGAGGCGAACGAGGGCATGTTCAAGCTGGCGCGCAAGTATGGTTCATCGAAGAACCCCGACAAGAACGTCATCGTGACGCTGAAACAGTCATTCCACGGCAGGACGATCACCACCGTGACGGCGACGGGGCAGGACAAGTTCCACAGGTTCTTCGGGCCGTTTACGCCGGGTTTCGTTTACGCCGAGCCAGGAGATATCGGTGCGCTCGATGCGCTGCTCGGCCCGAACGTGTGCGCCTTCGTATTCGAGCCGATCCAGGGCGAAGGCGGCGTGCGGATAATCTCGCACGAGTACCTTCGGGCTGCGGAAAGGCTGTGCCGCCAGCGGGACATCCTCTTCTGCGCGGATGAGGTTCAGACGGGGATCGGCCGAACCGGTGCTATCCTTGCGTGCGAGAAGCTGGGCTTAAAGCCAGATGTGACCGCCGTGGCGAAGGGACTCGCGGGCGGCGTGCCTATCGGCGCGGTGCTCGCCAGGGGCAAGGCGGCAGACGTGTTTCAGCCGGGGGATCACGGGACGACCTTCGGCGGAGGCCCTTTGGCGGCCGCAGCGGCGCTGGTGGTGCTCTCAGAACTCGGTTCGCCGGGCTTCCTCGACGAGGTCGACCGCAAAGGCCGTCACCTTATGTCGCGGATCGAAGAGCTCAGGCACCCCGTCGTGAAGGATGTGCGCGGCATGGGCCTCATGGTGGGTATCGGCGTCGGGGTCGACCCGCACGAGGTGGTCGATGCGGCGCGGGCGCACAGGCTGCTCGTGCTGACTGCCGGCGACGATACGGTGCGGCTCCTTCCGCCCCTCGTGATTACGATGAAAGACATCGACGAGGGCGTGGCAGCGCTCAAACTGGCGCTGGACGATGTGGAAAAGGCGCACCGATAATCACAGAGAATCGCCATTGCGTGGCGCGGCCCTCGTTGGTGCGCCACAGGAGTCTGCAATAAAAATCTACACAAGAGCGGGGCAAGGGGCCCCGCTCTTTTTGTGGGCGCTTTTGAAACCGTTTATTTAGAAATTAGTTATAAAATAAGTTGTTGAACAATCCGCGGACCGTTTTCGGCAGCGTCTCTCTCTGGACAGGTTCCCGGCGTCCGCGCGATAATTCCTTCGTACAAGGAGCATGCATGAATACGACGAAATACTCGCGCAGGCGCGCCGCGCTTGCGGCGGAGCTCGACCGGCGAGGACTCGCGGCGGCAATGATTTCCGATTTCGAGCACGGGCGCAACTCCTCGCTCCGGTACCTCTGCGGACAGCCTTCAGATGCGATGCTGGTGGTGGATGCGCGCGGTTCCTCGGTGCTCATCGCGTGGGATATCAATATGGCGAATCGTCTGGGAGATGCGGAACACATTCTCCCCTACACCGATTTTGGACGCCAGATCAACGACGCGCTCCGCGCTGCATTGGAACTTCTGGGCGTTCCCCAAGGTGCAAAGGTCGCGATTCCTGCTTCTACGGCCTATCCTGACTACATCGATATGGTAGAGTCGCTCGAAGCCTTCGATCTCGTCTGCGAGAAGGACGGCGTCGACGCGTTCATCAAGGAGCTGCGGGCCAGAAAGGATGCCGACGAGATCGAGCTGTACAGGCGCATTGCGTCGCACACCGATCATCTCATGGATATGGTCGAAAAAGAAGTCTCTGCGGGAATGCTTCCCACTGAGCTCGATGTGGCGCTCTTTCTGGAGCGCGAGGCCCGAAAGATGGGCGCAGAGGGGATGGGCTTCGAGACGCTCGCCGCAGGCTCTGCCCGATCGTTCGGAATTCATGCTTTTCCACCTTTTACAGGCGGGGCTTTTGCGGACGATGGACTTTCTATTCTGGATTTCGGTGCGCGCTTCGAAGGCTATACGAGCGACGTCACGATGAGTTTTGTGGGAGACTCGCTCACTCAGGAACAGAAGACCATGATCGAGCTCGTCGAGGATGCGCACCGCATCGCGGTCGAAGCCTGTGGCCCGGGAGTTCCTCTTCTGAAGGTGGCGACGCTCGTCGACGATATGTTCAAAAAGGCCGGTTGGAGTATGCCGCATTCGCTCGGGCACGGTATCGGCCTCGATGCGCACGAGGCGCCGATGCTCAGCATGCGCGCCTCTCCGGATGCCCTGCTGCTGCCGGGGCACATTGTGACCATCGAGCCGGGACTCTATCATCCTACCTTGGGCGGCGTGCGCCTCGAAGACGATGTCCTCATTACAGAAATGGGGGCCGAAGTGCTCACACACTCCAGAATTGTGAGGCTCTGAGCACAAGACTGACTAACACTGTGAAACGCCACTGCCGGCATGCGCGCAACAGCCGTCGCGCAACGGCTGTACCCTCCCTTTTGTAGCGACACTGGCTGGTGGACCTGCGCTTCACGGCATGAAGGTACCCTCATTTTGTACTACCCGCCACTCGAGCCACTGCCCTGCGCACATGGGCACCGCACCTCCGAGGAGTTTTGGCACTTCCCAGGAGTTGCGCGCCAAGGTGAGCGTGCGGGTGTTGGGCGGTAGCCCGTAGAATGCTGCTCCGTGCTCCGTCATGAAGGGAATGAGTGAATCGAGACCCTCCAACGCATCGAAGAGGCTGACGAGTGCGGGCAGCGCGCTCGGCGAGGCGTAGACACCCGATGCCGAGGCATCGCACTCTTTTTTCTCGCGCGGGTGCGGCGCGGAGTCGCTGCCGAAGAAGAATTTTTTCGAGCCCGAGAGGACCGCGGCGCGCAGCGCCTCTCGGTCAGCGGCGAACTTGAGCACAGGCTTGCAGTACAGGTGTGGATTCATCGACTCGCCGATCATGTCGTCGATAGTGAACAGAAGGTGGTGCGCGGTGATGGTGGCGGCAAGGTTTTCGGGCCCATGTTCGACGAAACGCACGCTCTGGGCGTCAGAGAGGTGCTCCAGCACGGTGCGCAGCCGCGGATGTCGTGCGAGCAGCTTCTCCACGCTGGGCAGAAAGGCGCGTTCTCGCTCGAGCACCGGAGCCTCAGGATCTTCGCCGTGGATGCAGAGCACGAGGCCCAGCGCCTCCATCGTGCTCAGTGCCTCTTCGACTTCGTCGAATGAGCGGGGACCGTCGGCGGCATTAGTCGTCGCGCCCGAAGGATAGTATTTGCCGGCTACGGCGCCTGCGCGGGCGAGAGCCTCGATGTCGGCGCTTTTCATCCCCGGAAGGATTTTGAAGGTGAAGAGCGGCTCGAATCGTGCGTAGTCAGGAAGCGCCTCGAGGGCGCGTTCCACCTCGGCACGGTAGGCCTCAAGTCGGTGGACGTCAGAGATGGGCGGCAGCGTATTGGGCATGAGCAGCACGCGGCCGAACTGTCCCGCATGTCCCTTCGCATAGGCTATAAGCCCTTCGCTCTGACGGAGGTGAGCATGGAAATCGTCGGGTATGGGCATGGTGTATCGGTCTTTCATCCTGGACATCGGGGCCCCCTTACATAGGTCTTGCTTGACCTATTGTTCGCGAGCGCATACAGTACGTACAGCTATGGACAAGTATATCATCGAAGGCGGTTATCCCATCAAGGGAACCCTCGTGCTTTCGGGCAACAAAAATGCCGCGCTTCCCTGCATCGCCGCGTCGGTGTTGACCGAAGAGCCGGTCACGCTCCGGAATATCCCTGCGATCGAAGATGTGCTCGTCATGTTCGACGTACTGCGGAATCTCGGCGGGATCGTAGAGCAGGTCGACGCGCACACCTGGCGCATCGATGCACGGAACATCTCGAACTACGAGGTGCCTGAGGAGCTTGCGAGGAAAGTGCGCGCGTCGATCCTTTTTGCGGGCCCTCTCACCGCTCGTTTCGGCAAAGCGATTCTGCCCCCTCCTGGAGGCGACACCATAGGCCGCAGGCGCATCGACACACATATCCTTGCGCTGCAAGAATTGGGCGCACGCATTTCCCTTGAGAGCACCCTTACCTTTTCGGCGACAAAGCTCGTCGGCGTGCCGGTATTTCTTGACGAAGCCTCGGTTACCGGCACGGAGAACGCGCTGATGGCCGCGGCGCTTGCCGAGGGCACGACGGTACTCATGAACGCCGCGTGTGAGCCCCACGTGCAGGACCTGTGCAGAATGCTCATGCAGATGGGGGCCGAGATTGAGGGCGTAGGCTCGAACCGTCTTACGATTCATGGAAAGAAGTCTTTGCATGGGACCGAATTCGCCATCAGCGCGGACTACATGGAGCTCGGCTCTTTCATTGGGCTTGCGGCGGTTACGAGTGGAGACCTGCGAATCGAAGGCGTGCGCACGGAGGACCTGCCCCCGCTCAAGGTGGGCTTTTCGAAGCTCGGCGTCACATGGAAGCTCGAAGGGACGGTCTTGAGGCCGAACACGATAGGCAAGCTCTGCGTCGTGCCCGATATCGGCGGACAGATTCCCAAGATCGACGACGCGCCCTGGCCCGGATTCCCCGCCGATCTGACATCCATCATGACCGTGGTGGCGACCCAGGCCGAGGGTGTCGCCCTCATCCACGAGAAGATGTTCGAATCGCGCATGTTCTTTGTGGACAAGTTGATTTCGATGGGCGCGCGGATTGTGCTCTGCGATCCGCACCGCGCGATCGTCTATGGGCCGTCGAAGCTCGTGGGGAATGTGCTCGTGTCGCCCGATGTGCGCGCCGGCATGGCTATGGTGATCGCGGCGCTCTGTGCCGAAGGGACGAGCACCATTCACAACGTCTATCAGATTGAGCGCGGGTATGAGCGCCTCGTCGAAAGGCTTTCTGCAGTCGGCGCCCACATACGGCGCGAAGAGGAATAGGAGATGTTCAATACGACAAAAAGGCCTCGGTTTGAACGCCCCGAGGCCTCGTACTGAAAGATTCTTTGCCTGAGAGATTTGCAGGCGATACCTGTGCGCTTTTACTGCTGATTGCCGCTTCGCCCCGCATCCTCGGTGAGCATCTTCTTTTTCAGCTCTTCGAGCAAGACGTCCGCGGCCTGAGGAGAGGACTCGAGCTGTGCGAACTGCTTCTCGAGGCTGGCCCCGCTCGATGCCTCGTCGAGTTCCTTCATCGCCTCGGCGCTCGCTTCGATTTCATCGACCTTGCGCTCCATCCGCTCGAATGTTTCGAAGGCGCTCTTGTTGCCGGAAAGGCTCGACATGGTCTGGTTGATGCGCTGCTGGGCCTCGGCCCGCTTTGCCCTCGCGATGAGGATGTTCTTCTTGCGGTTGGCCTCTTCGATCTTCGTCTGCAGCTGGCGCAGCGCCTCTTTCAATTTTTCGACCGACTGCTTCTGGGCCTCCCACTGTTGGGCGAGCTGGGTGGCGTATCCTTCGAATTCCTGCTTGCGCAGGAGCGCCTCCTTGGCGAGGTCGTCGCGCCCGGCGCGCACGGCGAGCATGGCCTTCTTTTCCCATTCGTCGGCCTTGGCCCTGTTCTCCATCATGTCGCGCTCGAGTTTCTTCTCGTCGGCGATCGCCATCGCCACCGCCTTTTTGGATTCGATGAGCTGCTCGTTCATGTCGATGATCATCTGATTGAGCATCTTTTCGGGGTCTTCCGCTTTTGATATGAGGGCATTGATATTTGAAGAAATCACAGTTTTAAGGCGCTCGAACATACCCATGATCTATTCCTCCGCTTTCTGAATATAGCCAGCGAGCTTTTTGTAGTGCTCCAGCAACGCGAACGATATCGATTCAATAGAAGCCAGAAATTCCTCTTTGTCAAGCGTGGCCTGCTCAAGCGTGTCGATGACGATGATGTCGTTGCCGCTGATCGCGTATGCGCCGTGCAAAAGGTCCGTGGCGTTGAGTTCGAGCAGCGTCCGGAAGAGCGGCTCAGCATTCTCCTTCGGAATCGGCATGACATCGGCACTGATGATGACGAGAGGATCGGAGAGGCTCACCAGCATTTTGGGGTAGCCTTTGTTCTCGTCTTCGATAAGCCAGGAGTTGCGCGATATCTCCTGATACGAAATGCCGAGATCGATGAGATATTGTTCGATTTTGGGCAATGTGGGCATCTCCACCTCCTTATTCGCCAGGCGCATAGGACCGGCGATTGTACGCTCAGCCGAGCGTGATTGCTCCATCTGGAAAGGCCGTGATGACCGCCTCGCAGGTTTGGCAGCGCCCTCTGCCCGGACGCTCGATGTCGATGAGGGCATCGCATGCGGGGCAGCGGACAGACAGGGGGTATATGCCGCCGAAGACATTCTTCAGACTTCGTAATGCGCTCTGAGTGTCAGGCGCAGTCGTGAAGTATCCCTGGAGGCCGAGTCCCCTCTGCAACCGCTCGAGCCGCGGGCGCATGGCGCAGAGGATGAGATCGCCGCGCCTGTCCCTCAGCCTCTGCCTTAAGGACAGCATGAGCCCGATCCCCGCAGGGCCGATGTCTTCAATGGTGGAAAAATCCACCACGAGATAATGAACGCTCTCGGAGAGAATGGCATCGAAAGACCGGGCCACGGCCTCAAGGTTGGCGTCTGTGACCGCGCCGACAAAGCGGGCGACTGCGCAGTCGGGAAAATCGCTCGAAATCTGGGACGAGATGAGGGCATCCGATCCGGGTTGGGGAATCTTCTGGATGCGCGAAAGCAGTCGCGACGGCATATCGTATCAATAATAGGGGCTAGGGAGGAAAAAGTCAAATAAGGCTCACGATGGCGCCGGACGCGATGCAAGGGTCTGCGTCGATGAGCTCAAGTCCTACGAGGGCGATCTGCTCGGGGCGAGCGAGCGAGCCTGTCGCGGTGAGCGCTGCATGGCGGACTTTGGCCTCGTCGTCGAGGTATTCGGTCTCGGTGGGGCCTGGACAGACCACGACCGCGGCCACATCGTGAGGAGCTCCCACTTCGGCGATGGATTTTGCGAGGACTCCGAGGCCTGTCTTTGCCGACGCGTATGCGGCCGTTTTCTTGTACGCCCGAATGACGTCGGTCCTGGTGCCGCCGAAAAAGAGAAATCTGCCGTACTTGCGCCCGAGCATGCCCGGCAAAAAGCGGCTCGCCAGCGCGCCGGGGAGTGCCAGGTTGGCCAGCGTGAGCCACTCCCACTCTTCGGCGGTGCACGTTTCGAGGGGTTTCTCCAGAAAGGGCCCGAAGGCGCAGACGACGATGTCGGGTTCGACTCCGATGTGACCGAGCCTGACGTCGAGCGCACGGATAAATCCGACGGGGCCGTCGAACGTCGCATCGAATGTCTCGCAGTCCCCTAGACCCAGCCCACGCGTCCGTTCTGAAGCGTGCCTGCCGTGCACGAGAAGCCTTGCACCGCGGCGCGAAAGTTCGATGGATACGGCTCGGCCGATCCCGCCCGACCCTCCGACGATGAGGGCGAATTTTCCTTGAAACGTCGAGGATTGCTCCTGCGGGTTTTCCATATTCGCTGTCTCCATGTGCCGATACTCCCCACCGATATAGTATACCACCAACGCCCTGCGCTTAATCCTTTCCTGGTCCGAGCCGGGATATGCCCGTCAAAAATTCAATGTCGTCCGCACTGATTTTACCCGCGATCCTCCGTGCACAGGCCCTCGCGATGACCGACTGCAGCTCGCGGATGTTGCCAGGCCAGTCATGTGTGGACAGTTTGTCGATGGCATCGTCTTCGATGTCGTAGATGTCTTTTGAGAATTGCGTGCAGAAGTGGCGGGCGAGCAGGGGAATATCTTCTGTTCTTTCTCGGAGCGGCGGAATTTCTATGATGAAGTCCGCGATGCGGAACAAAAGGTCGTTTCTGAAGCGTTTTTCGGCCGCCAGATCGATCAGATTCAGACACGAGGCGCTCACGAGCCGAAATTGAGCCGAATGGGCCTGCGTACTGCCCAGCCTGCGATATTCCTTGGTTTCGAGTACACGGAGCAGGCTGGGCTGGGACGCAGTCGAAAGGTTTCCGATTTCATCCAGAAAGAGTGTTCCGTTGTGCGCCTGCTCTATTGCGCCGCTCCTCGAAGGGGCGTCCGTGTACGCTCCCCGTTCGGTGCCGAACATTTCGCTCTCGAAGAGCGTCTCAGGGATGGCGGCACAGTTCAGGGCGACGAAGGGGTTGTGCTTTCTCTTGCTCCATGAGTGCAGAGAACGTGCGGCGAGCTCTTTGCCCGTTCCCGTTTCTCCTATGATGAGGACAGGGCGCTGTTCATCGGCGTAGGCGCGGATTTGGGAGATCATCCGGCGGAATTTCTTGCTTTTGCCTATGATCGGAGAATGCGCGTCGGCGAAAGGATACTTGAGGGCCTGCCGTGCAGGGCTTGCTACGGGCGGAGCGCTGGCACCTTTCACCAGCGAAAGGATCATTGGGGGGATTTTTTTGATTTGAGGAGGTGGGTGGATGATATGTACGTCACAGGAGGGCAGCGCTTCTAAAGCCTCCAAGATGGATTTGCCCGGCACGTCGGACGCCGCTCCATGAATGAAGGCCTGTTCTCCGAATTTTACCATGATGAATATGGAAAGGTGCGAACAGGTTTCTTCCTCAGACCTTGCACTCAGAATACTGCGGTAGATGCAATTGAGATGGCACGCATTGAAAGCATGGTCCTGAGATGCAAAGCCGAAGAGCGCAATTGCCGGCTTCTGGGCTTCCATTATTGCGCCCAACTCGAGCAGATTGCCCGCGATCGACACTTCGAACAGTTTGCTGAGCGCCACCGCCACCGCCCGAATCCTGCTGGAATCCTGATCGTAATAGAGCAACTTTTGCATTATTGGGTTTTGTTGTAACAGATTGAGGGCAAGGTTTCAAGAGCCTAAAGCGCTTTTTCTATCCGATCTTCCGGGCGCTCGTGCTCGTCTGCGGCTGCGTAGTTTCTTTCACCAGTGGTACCGCTTGTCTAATATAGAAATCCAAAAAGCCACAGCGGTATCTTGCGATCGTATCCATATTCCAGATTGTCCGCAGCAATGTATGCATCGGGAACGTGTCGTATCTGTTTTCGGGTCTTGTTTTTGTCGCCTACTTCGATCGTATATCGGCCATCTATCAGAAAATCCCCAGACTCGGAATACGCTACATTGTGGGAATATGAAAGCTGGTTTGCAAGGTACTTGCCGCCGCGTTTGACAAATGCATCTGCAAGCTCGGGTAAACTGTGCTCGGTAAACCACAGATTGTCCAGACTGACATAGATCACTTTACTCAGGTCGTCGCCGAATGTGGTTTTGATATGCTGAAGTAAAAGCGTTGTTTTCCCTACACCACGAGCGCCGCGCAGTACGACAAGGCGCGCATTCCATGCGATCGAGTCTGTGAGAGAACGAATGAAAGTAAGATTCGTGGCTGCAACTTTGCGTTTGAACAATTCAATAAGTCGTTCCATGCGCAAACTATATCATTACTATAGACTAGTTGTACATTATAATAACCAAAAGTCCTTTAAAATTGGTTATTATAGTAACCATTTGGCGCCAAACATTCACGTGGCTCCATGCGGCGCATTTCCCTCCGTGTCATCGCCCTGCGAACCAGCGCAGGATGGGCCCGTAATAGAAGAAGATGCCGCTCCTCGTCGTGCCCATGTGGCGGGGTATCCAGCGCTCCCCCGTGGGAATTGGATCTCCCACGAGGATCAGGTCCGGGTCGCCTTTTTGAATGGCCTGGATGAGGGCAGATTCTTCCTGCCTACGGTACAGGCCGTGCATGCTGCCCACGATGGTGAGCTCCGGATATGTCGCGCGGATATTCTTTTCTGCCTTTATGAGGGTCAGGGAGTGGCCCCCGAGCAGAAATATCGAGCCGTGTTTCTTTTCGATGGCCGAGAGGAGCAGGGTGAGCACTTTTTGAGGTCGGTAGGCTTTGGGGCCTTTTCCCTCAATCGCAAGGTCCTCGGCTTCCATGGTTTCGTACAGTGCGTCGAGCAAGAGTTGATGAATAAAGGGCACAGGCCAGAGGCGCGCCGCATGAGCGCCCTGTGTGCGCGCCTTTTCCGATAGGTTCGGCTCTTGGGACAGCACGAGATCGGCGCTGGCAATCATCGAACCGTATTCATCGCGGCTTTTAGCGTTGTGCCAACGACGTGAGTCCATGAAACAGATCTGGTGGTTCCGCTCATCGTCCCACAGATATGGCAGCGCAGCGAGCGCAAACCGGGAAGGGAAATCGATCCGCACGCCGTCGAAGACCGTACAGGGGATATTCAGGCTTTCCATATGGCTCTCTCTATGCTGAGGGTGCGGACGACGGAGATTGCGAAGATGGCGGCGGTTTCCACCCGCAAGATTGGCCCTGCTGCGTGGTGGAGCACGAAGCCCATCGTGGCAAAGGCCGCGCAGTCGTCTTCCGAGAGGCCTCCTTCAGGTCCTATGGCCACGACGATCCGATTTTTCTCGGTCGAAAGGAGGGCGTGGAGCGGCTTCGATGCTTCTTGCTCTGCCTCGTGAAAGAGAATGCGCACTGCACGTTCTTTGTCGAATCCCTTCGCGTTCAATTGAGCATCCAGCGTCTCAAGTCGTTCAGCGGCCACGATGTCAGTCTTGATGAGCGAGCCCGATTGCTGGAGGGCTTCGCGGATGATGCGTCGTCGCCGTTCGAGCTTTGAGGCTGCGCGGTCTGGGGGCTCCGCCCCTACGCAGTATTGAGTGATGACGGGAATAATGAGTTCGACGCCGAGCTCCACCGCCTGCCGTATGATGAGATCGAATTTCTGGCCCTTGGGCAGGGCCTGGACGAGGGCGATCTGGGGCCACTTTTCTTCGTGCAGAGCTTGGGCATCGCGGGCCATCGAATCCGACGGAGCTTGTGCAGCCAGGGAGACCTTCGCCCCGCGCGGTTCGTCCGAGAGAAGGGTACATCGGAAGCGGGTTCCCGTCTCATCCATCGCGTCGAAAGTATCTCCTGCACGCATGCGCCGTACGCTGACGAGGTAGTGGCTCGTTCTGGCATCGAGCACGCAGGTCTCTTTGCCCCCCTGGTTACCAGGAAGCACGATTTGGCGCATCGGAGAGGCCTCGCTCATTCGCCCGAATCGTGGACTTGCGCCAGCGTCTTGGTGCTGTTGAGCGTCTTCTCAAAATCCGGCGATGCTATGAGCTCGAGCGCCTTCTGCAGCTGGACATCGTATTCGAGGTCGTAGACCCGTGCCGGCTGGGAGCGCTCGGCCTCGTCGCGGACGAGTTTTTCAAGAATGAGCGTTGGAATTGCATACTTCTTCGCGAGCTCGGCGGCGAAGGCTTTTCGCTGTTCGATGCTCGGCTGAGGAGTCGTCTGCAGGTAGCGCGCGATATCACCGGCGTCGTAGAGCCTCTGGACTTCTTTCAACTCTTTGTCGCTCAAGGTGGGTTCGGCAACGCTGATGTCCGGCTCGATGCCGACTTTGTCGATATTGACTCCGCTCGGCGTATAGTAGCGGGCCATCGTGAGCTTGAAGCCGACCTTGTCGAGGGGGAATATCTGCTGCACGGAGCCTTTGCCGTAGGTTTTTTCCCCGAGGAGGAGGGCGCGCCTCGTGTCTTTCATCGCGCCGGCGAATATCTCGGAGGCAGAAGCCGAGCCTTGATTGATCAGGACGATCATGTGGTCGCTCTGAGGGATGACGAGGTCAGATTTTGCCCTGTATTCGTAATTTTCGGAGGCCGTGCGTCCCTTGGTGGAGACGATCGTACCGGAAGACAAGAAGAGGTCGCTGACATCGACGACCGACGACAGAAGCCCGCCCGGATTGGAGCGCACATCGAGCACGAATCTGTCGATCCCTTTCTTCTTCATGTCCTGCAGCACGGCCTTCATCTGAGGGGCAGTGTTGGGATTCCACTCGATGATGCGGACGTAGCCGACGTTCCCCTGCGCGGTCGTGATCACCGCGTTTTTGATGGCAGGAATTTCAATCTTGCTGCGCGTGAAGGTCACTTCGAACTCGTAAGTTCCGCGCCTGAACGTGAGCACCACCGTGGTTCCTGGTTCGCCTTTGATTTTCGCGGAGGCCTTGTCGGTGCTCAAGGGTGCGGTGTCCTCGCCGTCGATTTTGATGATGAGGTCTCCCGGACGGATGCCCTCCTTCCATGCGGGGGTATCCTCGATGGGCGAGACGACCTCGATGTAGCGAGGCGCATCTTCGGATGGGACCGTGGCCTGCTTGGAGATATAGAGGCCCACCCCCCCGTAGGAGCCCGTGGTGTCGGACATGAGGTCGGACATCATGTCCTCATCCAAAAATGTTGAGTATGGATCGTTGAGCGAGTCCATCATGCCTTTGATGGCGCCCTGATAGAGTTTGGAAGGATCGGGCTCGTCGACGTAGTTCTGCAGGATGAACTGAAAAATATTCTGCAGCAGCTGGGAATACTGTTTTGCATCGGGAGTCTTGGTCTGCTGTGCATACAACTCCGGCACGGAGACGGTGACGAATGAAAGCCCAAGGATGAGGGCAAACGCGAGCAAGGGAATCAGCCGCTTGCGCACGGCAAGGCTATCGCTGTGGTTCATCGTGATCGACTCCTTCGGAGATTCATTTTATATTAATGATATCCAAAATGTGGCGTTTTTGCTACTGTCTTGACTCTGCGGGGTTGCACCACTAGACTCCAAGTCGATATGCGCCGTTCTCCGTGTTTGTTGATGGCCGGAATCGTGGCATTCTTCCGCGTCTTTGTGCTCGGCGTTGCGGCGGTCTCTGTAGGAATGACCGATTATGGTGGCGTCTCATCGGCTTTGCTCAGGATATTTCAGGTATATGATCTTTTCTTTGTCTATATTGTGATGCTTCAGTATTTCAAACCCGCGGTGCGGGAGTTTCTCAGAATGCCCTCGCTCGTGGTGGCGAGCGCGTCTTTTGTGCTCAGCGCGCTCGCCCTGTTCGCTTTTGTGCACGCGTCGAAGGCTTCTTTTCCGGCCGATTTTGTAAGGACTGGCGGCTCGATGCTCGTGCTGCTCTTGCTGGACGTTTTGGTGGTGGGGCTCCTCGCGCTGGATGTGCTCAGGCATCAAGTTCCCCGCGAAAAAGGACATGGAGAGCAGTCGCAGGCTCATGACACCATTGAAGATGAAACGATGCACGAGGTTCACTGATGGTTGCGATGCTTGAATTTCCGAAATGGCTTTCGCCAGAGATTATTCCTGGTCTACCTTTCAGGTGGTACGGCCTCATGTACCTCCTGGCGTTTGCGGTCACCTGGCTTCTGTTCAGGAGGGAGTCAAGGCGGCTCGGCGCGCCGTGGACCGAGGACGAAGCGGCGAACTTCTTCATCTGGGGAATAGTGGGGATTCTGCTCGGCGGCAGGCTTGCGGGGACCTTGATCTATGAGCCGACGAACTATTACTGGATAAAGCCGTGGTTCATATTCTGGCCCTTCGACGAGTCGGGGGCCTTTGTCGGTTTTCAGGGGATGTCCTACCACGGTGGATTTGTGGGGCTCATCGTCGTGAGCTTGATCTGGTGCAAGGTCCATACGTGGAACTGGCTCGACTGGGCGGACCTCATCGCGGTTGCCGCCCCTTTGGGCTACACCTTCGGGAGGCTCGGCAATTTTATAAACGGCGAACTCTGGGGCAAGGTGAGCACGGCGCCCTGGGCCATGATTTTCCCGAATGCGGAGCGGTTCTCCGCAAAAGAGCCATGGGTGCAGGAGGTGGCGCGTAAGGTGGGCATTCGCCTGGTGTCCATGAACGATATGGTCAATCTGCCCCGCCACCCTTCGCAGCTCTATGAGGCACTCCTGGAGGGAGTGGTGCTGTGGCTCGTCCTCTGGTTCATCGTGCGCAAGCGCCGCACCTACCGCGGCAAGAGTGTCGCGGTGTATTCGCTGGGCTACGGAGTTGCGCGCTTCATCGTCGAATATTTCCGTGAACCAGATTCTGGCCTGGGATATATTCTGCCGCTGGGTGTTCCAGATGCGCCCACTGCGCGCTTCATGTCGGTCTTTAATTTTTCGATGGGACAGATTCTGAGTTTTCTGATGATCGTGGCGTCCATCATCTTTATGGTGTATGCGCGCAAGCACTTCAGCATAAGGCCGGGAGAACCTATGTTTGTCGACGCGTCGAAGACGCCTGCCAGCTCTGGCGGGCGCGACGCTTCCCGGAGCGCTTCGAAGTTCGATGCGTCCAAGGCCCGCAAACTGCGAAAAAAGATACAATAGCGGAGGTGCGCCATGAGGGTATCTCTCGTTCAGCTCAATTCGACCATAGGCGATTTTAAGGGCAATGCCGACCGCATGCTCGCCATTGTCGACCGGATCCTCGCCACGTTTGCGGCTTCCGAAAAGCCGGACCTGATTGTGTTTCCGGAGCAGAGCCTGTGCGGCTATCCTCCCATGGACCTGCTCGACCAGGAATCGTTTTTGTTTGGCTCCATTGCGGCGCTGCGCCGTCTTCAGAAGCTTCTGCCGGCGAACATCGCCGTCGGTGTCGGCTATGTCGACAAAAACCGCGAGAGGGCGGGCAAATCGCTCGTCAACACCTACTCGGTCCTCTACAACGGCAGAGTGGTCTTCACGCAAGCGAAGACCCTCCTGCCCACCTACGACGTGTTCGACGAGGCGCGGTATTTCGAGCCCGCCCGTGCCCGGCATGTGTTCGCGCAGGGCTGCGGCCGAGTCGGCTTCGCGATCTGCGAGGATTTTTGGTGGGAAGCGCCCGACGCTTCGCAGAAATATAGAATCGACCCCGTGAAGGAGCTCATGGATGAAGGTGCGGATGTCTTGATCGTCCCATCCGCATCTCCCTTCATTGCGGGGAAATTGACCACGAGGCTCAATCTCGCCGAGAAGGCGGTGCGTTCAGGATCGATCCCTGTGCTGTACTGCAATGCGGTCGGGGCCAACGATTCCCTTGTGTTCGACGGGAGGTCTTTTGCGATGGCGGAGGACACTTCCATCCGCGGCATGTGCGGTTGGGGAGAGGAGGTCCTCACGTATGACACGAAGAGTGGCCAGGCCAGTCGGCTTGTGCTCGATACTCCCTCGGCCTTGCCTGAAATTCTGGATGGACCTACAGATGTCCAGGTCGAGCGGTACGAGGAAATCAGGCGCGCGATACTCGTAGGCATTCAGGATTACCTTAGAAAATCAGGTTTTTCTCGTGTGTGCCTCGGCCTCTCGGGAGGTATCGACTCGGCGCTCGTCGCTGTCCTCGCCGCGCAGGCCCTCGGCCCTCAGAATGTGACATGCATTTCCATGCCGAGCCGTTTTTCAAGCTCGGGCTCGCTCGACGATGCCGTGGAGCTCTGCCGCCGCAACGGGCTGCGCCTCGAGCGCATCCCCATCGAGGTGCCCTTCACTGCATTTCTCGACACGCTCGCCGTGCCTTTTGCCGGGCGCCCCTACGATACGACCGAAGAGAATTTGCAAGCGCGTATCCGGGGCACGCTCCTCATGGCGTGGTCGAACAAATTCAATGCGCTCTTGTTGACCACGGGCAACAAGAGCGAAGTTGCCACCGGCTACTGCACCCTTTACGGCGACATGAACGGCTCGCTCGCGCCCATCGCAGACCTCTATAAAACCGAAGTCTATGGCCTGGCCGCGTATCTCAACGAGACCGCTGCGGCGCAGGGCAGGGAGGAGCCGATTCCTGAGGCGATTATGCACAAGGCCCCGAGCGCGGAACTCCGCCACAACCAGAAAGATCAGGACACCTTGCCCGAATATGCGGTACTCGACGGAATTTTGCGATTATATATAGAAGAAAATCGTACGATGGACGAAATCGTGGAAGCTGGCTACGACCGCACCACGGTCCGCCGAACCCTCGAGATGACTGCCAAGGCCGAGTACAAGCGCAGACAGGGGGCACCGGCCATCAAAGTCTCGAAGCGTGCCTTCGGCGTGGGGCGCCGTCTTCCGCTCGCTCGCGCGATTCACGAGGTGAACTGAGAAGAGCGCTGCGGACGGAGCGCGGTACATCCGTGGATCAGGTGCCCAGCGCCTCGCGTATCACGTCGGCTTCGTCCGAAATGATGCCGGAGGCGCCACGCGCGACGAGGTCGCAGGCAGTCTTCGGATCGTTTACTGTCCATGGGATTACGGGCTTGCCGGACAACCGCAGGTACAGCGGTAGATGCGGCACAAGGCTCGCCTCGGGTTTCAGAAAATCCACATTGGCGATCAGGGCTCCCTCGCCGTGCCGCAAAAACCAATACAGTTCGCGGGAGCGGCTCCATATGATGCCGATGGGAATCCCCGGCTCTGCCCTGCGGAAATGTCGCAGCGCGAATGGGTTGAATGAGGAGACGACGCAGCGCTTTTCCAGGCCGAAAGCCCGGATCGTCGCTGCGACCTTTGAAGCGAGGCCGGTGTCCGAGGCGCTGCGGCTTTTTAATTCAATGTCGTAATATGGCCGGCTTCCAAACTCTTCGAAGATCTCATCCAAGAGCGGTATCTGTGCCCCGATCGACAGCCTTCTGAGCTCAGCGAGCGTCGAGCCCTCGAGGGGGAGGTCGCGCGCAGGCTCGTCAGGGCGCGCACGTCGTTCGATGCGGCCGGTGGTGTCGTCGTGGAAGACGACGAGTTTCCCGTCGCTTGTCAAATGGACGTCGAGCTCGATACCGGGTACGCCCGCGTCGAGGGCCGCATGGAAAGAGCTGATGGTGTTTTCGAGGAACTTACGGTTTAGCCCGCGGTGTGCGAAGAGAAGTGGGCGGGGAAAGTCGGGGAGCATCGCTGATCGGTCCATGTGGTCTCCTTCGGATGATGTTGTCGCAGGGCCGCGGGGGCATCCGCAGGAAACGTCGCGCACCTACGATGAGCACGTGGGCGTGACCATGCCTGCACCCTCTGCGCCTGCGTCCTCTGCGCCTTCAAAGCAGGCCCATCTTTTTCTTCAGCTCGGCGAGGGCATCGTCGATAGAGCCAGCCGGCGGGTTGTTCGGAGGGCGAGATGAGGTTTCGGCCCCTGGAGCCTCTGGTGTCGCGGCTGCGCCTGCAGCACTGCCGCTGGCGTCTTTGCCTGCCGCGGTCCCTCCGTCTGGGGCGCCTTGGCCAGGTCCTGCGGGTTTTTCTTCGCCCAGATCGCCGACGATCATCGAAAGTTCGGCTAAGAGCAGGTCTGGGTCGACCCTGCGCTGCTTTGCCTTGATGATGGGAAGGGCTTCGCGCAGTTGTCCGATGTCGCGACGGAGGCTTGCAAGCTCGAGCGAGAGTTCCTGCGCCTTGGCCTCGAGTTCAGAAGCCTTCTGCGAGGCCGCTTCCGAGAGCTCCGGCATGGCGCGGGACCGTGCCAGTGCGGCCTTAGACTTCCATTCCTCTGCCTGGGACTTCAGTGCGGCGATCTCTTTTTCATATTTTTTTGCGTCGGTCGCATACGCGAGCAGCAGTTCCGACGCACCCTCGTAATCGAGTTTGGAGAGCTCTTGGGGTGTCATGGCCATATACCTCGCTGCTATTGTACCTGAAGCCATTTGAATGTACCAGTCTTCAGACCATTAGAGGATTGAGCGCGTCCCTGAGGCCGCTCCATGGCTTGGGTCCACTTGGATAAACTCCTTGTCTTTTATGCCGCCCAGGCGCTATCGTACGTGCTATGTCACGAACCTATTTCGACCGCTCGGCGCCGATCGCTGCGCTGGCGACGCCGGAAGGCCGCTCTGCGCTCGCGGTGATTCGGACTTCCGGGGAGAAGGCCATCGCCCTTGTGGCGCGCTGTTTCTCTCGGCCACAGGCGCTCCTTAGTGCCGAAGGCTACCGCGCGGTTCACGGATGGATTTTTGATCCACACTTGCAGGAGCGCCTCGATGAGGTGGTCGCGCTGGTGTTTCGCGCGCCGCACTCGTTTACTGGCGAAAATGCGGTTGAGATCATGTGCCACGGCTCGCCTGCGGTTGTGCAGCGGATACTCGATGTCCTGTATGCCCAGGGGTTTGCTCCCGCCCTTAAGGGGGAATTTTCGTTTCGCGCCTTCACCGGAGGAAAGACCGACCTTGTACGGGCCGAGGCCATCAATGAACTTGCGCAGGCCTCCTGTGAAGCCGCCCGTCAGGATGCACTTCTGAGACTTACGGGCGCCCTATCCCGGACGCTGGAGGAAATACGAAGCCTGATAGTGGCTGTGCTCGCGGACATCGAGGCGAGGCTCGATTATCCTGAAGAGGAGGGGCCCGACGAGATGGCGCACTGGGTGCAGTCCATACAGCGCGCTCAAGACGAACTCTCCGATCTCATACGAAGCTATCCCGGTGGCCGGCTGCGTCAAGAAGGGGTCCTGGTGGTGATCGCCGGAAGGCCGAATGCGGGCAAGTCCAGTCTATTCAACCTGCTTGTCAGGGAAGAGCGCGCAATCGTGAGCCCAGAGCCAGGCACGACGCGCGACTGGTTGGAGTCGTGGGTGTCGATCGGGGACTTTGCGGTGCGGCTTGTCGACACCGCAGGTCTCAGAAACAGCGGCAACGCGGTGGAGGCTGAGGGAGTGCGCCGCTCCCATGCGCTTTTGGACCGTGCGGATATGATACTCTACCTCGTCGACGGGACTGTCGGCCTCGACGATGAAGACAGGACCTTTGTCGAAAGGCATCCCGGAGCGCTTCTTCTTTGGAATAAATCCGACCTTCCGCAGTGCATGCCCGCTCCACAGGGCTGGACCGCAGTGAGCGCGAAGGACGTCCATTCCTTCGGCGGTTTTGAGTCGATGCTTAAGGATCATCTGTCCACGTACGTTCAGAAGACCCAGAGTGTCGGTCAGTACGAGGCGCAGGTGCGCATCGCCAGTGAGCGGCAGGAGCATCTTCTGAGGCAGGCCTACGAGGCGCTCTCGCAGGCCATGGAAGCACAGGCCGCGGGGGCCGGGCTCGACCTTGTGGCGCTGCACATCCGAGAATCGGCCGAATACATTGGGGAAGTTACGGGTGACATCGCGCCGGACGAGGTGCTCGAGCGCATCTTCAGCACGTTCTGTCTGGGAAAATGAGGGCGGATATGGCGGATTTTGAGGCGATTGTCGTGGGCGGCGGGCACGCGGGCATCGAGGCCGCGCTCGCGCTCGCCCGGCTCGGAACAAAGACACTGCTCATCACACAGAATCCCGACACCATAGGGAAGATGTCTTGCAACCCCGCGATAGGAGGTCTGTCCAAGGGAAATCTCGTGCGAGAAATCGATGCCCTCGGCGGCCAGATGGGTATCCTCGCTGATGCGACTTCGATTCAGGTGCGCATGCTGAACCAGTCGCGCGGTGCCGCGGTGCAGGCCCCCCGCGCCCAATCCGACAAGGCGCTCTATGCCGCCCTCGCCCGCACAACGCTCGAGACGCAGCCGAACCTCGCCATTTTCATGGATACCGTCACCGATATCCTCGTCTCGGAGGGAGATGAGCGGCGCATCGAGGGCGTTCGCACCGAACGCGGCAACGCGATCAGTGCCTCTGTCGTCGTCTTGACCACCGGCACATTTATGGAAGGCAAGCTCTTCATCGGGCAGTGGAGCGGGCCCGGCGGCCGCCTCGGCGAACCTGCGGCAATCGGCCTCGGCACGGCACTGCGGGCACGAGGCTTCCCCGTCGGGCGAATGAAGACGGGCACCCCCGCGCGCATAAAACGCAGCAGCATTGACGTTTCGAAACTCGAGGCTCAGCACGGCGATCCGCGCAAGATTTTTTTCTCGTTCTTGGAGCAGGACTATGACCGGCCCGACGTGCCTTGCTACATTGTGTATACGAACCAGGCGACCCACGAGGCGATTCGGAGCGGCCTCGACCGTTCTCCCCTTTTTTCGGGCCTGATCGTCGGCAAAGGCCCGCGCTACTGCCCCTCGATTGAGGACAAAGTCGTGCGCTTTTCTGAGCGGGACCGCCACCAAGTCTTCATCGAGCCTGAAGGCCTCTACACCGACGAAGTCTACCTCAACGGACTTTCGAGTTCTCTGCCCGAAGATGTGCAGCTGCGCTTCTACCGAAGCATCCCCGGTCTTGAGCACGCCCAGATCGTCCGGCCTGCATATGCGGTCGAATATGACTATATCGACCCTTCGGCGCTCTATGCGTCGCTCGAGTCCAAAATCGTAAGGGGACTCTTCATCGCGGGCCAGACCAACGGCACCTCGGGGTACGAAGAGGCAGCGGCTCAGGGCTTGATGGCGGGCATCAACGCGCGCCGCGCCCTCGATGGAGAGCCTCCCCTCGTTCTCGGCAGAAATGAGGCATACATTGGGGTGCTCATCGACGACCTCGTGACCCTCTCCCCAAAGGAGCCGTACCGAATGTTCACGAGCAGGGCCGAATATCGCCTCGCCCTCCGCCACGACACCGCAGATCTGAGGCTCACTCCTTACGCAATCGAGATCGGCCTTGCCGATGAACGGCGCCGCGAGTGCTTCGAAAAGCGGCTCAGGACAATCGAAGAAGTCAAGGAACTCCTCGCTGGTCGGAAGGTTCGAAAAGAAGACTGCGCGCACATACCTGCACTTGAAGGCCACGTTGGTCAGACCCTTGCGGATGCGCTCCGCGACCCGAAGATCGGCGCCTTGCTGGACGATGAATCCGAGGCCCTGGCACGCATCGCCGCACTTCTGCCCCAAACTGCGACCATGCAAGCCTCAGGCGTGCTCACCGCAGTGCTCGACGAGCGCTATCGAGGCTACCTCGAAAAGGAAGAGCGCCTGGCGAGCCGTCTTTCCAAGGCGGAAAAGTTGCCCATCCCCGAGGCGTTCGACTACTCGCTGGTCACAGGCCTGTCCAAAGAGGCGCAGGAAAAACTATCTGCCCAGCGCCCCCTCACACTGGGGCAGGCCTCGCGAATTCCAGGAGTCAGAAAATCGGACGTCGCACTTCTGTATATCGCGCTGTCGAGGTACGATGCCGGCGAAGTGTGAGCCTCAGCGCCCTTCGAATCCGCAGAGCTGCGACAGTTGCGCCTTCGCTTCCTCGAGCGCGCTTGCGTAGTTTTTGCGCATCGCGTCGATGTTCTTTCGATAAAAATCTGCAAATTCCGGATCGGACATCGGATCGATGTGGACGCTCTGCCCAAGCTGGGCTGCCAGCAGCCGCTCTTTTTCCCTGAGCTTCGGCGCCCACTGGTTGCGAATCGCCTGTTCGACACGCTGCATCTCTTGGCCGTACTGTCCAAGGAATTGCATAATCTGCTGGAAGAGCGAGCGCACCTGCTGCTGCGCCAACTTTGCCTCGCGTTCTGACGTGAATTTGGAAGAAAGCCCGCAGAGGGTGAGAAGCCCCTTTCTCAGCATTTCGAGTTTTTCTGTTTCGACGGAGCCAGTGGTCGGCAATTGTATTTGGGCCAAAAACACTTCGAAGGCTGCGCCGAGAAACGTTTGACGGTGTGCGGCATCGATGGTGTTGAAGATCGCCTTAAAATCGACCGAATCAGGCGCTTCTAAGAATCTTCCCGCTGCTTTGCGTCCCTCCAGCTTCGCGTCGTTCGCTTTCTGGACTGCTTCGTCGATCTGCAGGTCCTTGGTCCGCTCGAGTGCGAGCTCCAGCGCGCTTTTTATGACCGCCATTGCAATTCCTCCTGGCTCATTGGATAGTGTGGATCATCATGCGGAGGGTTTGCTCTTTAAGGCATCAAAAAAGCTGACTATTTTGTCAAAAATGCCGATCACAATGATAATTGCGACAACCCACTCCGCGATCCGGAATACCAGCAGAGAAGGGGCATTCACCGCCAGCTGGATGATCTCCAGCGTGTACAGCACCATAATCGATGCGACGGTCAACTTCCCCATAAACGTGGAATTCGGCTCGATGCGCTTCTTGACTATTACGAGAATCGCCATGAACAGCGCCTGAATGCCAAGGCGCACCAACACCAGCACGAAGAACCACGCTGGTATGAGCAAATAATACTGAAAAATAACGCTCAGGACAACGAGGAGCGTGTAGTCGCTCGCCGAGTCCATCATTTTGCCGACGCGCGTCACCTGGTTGTTCCTGCGCGAAATGCGCCCGTCGAAAAAATCAGTCAAAAAGATGAGCGCCACCAGAACAAGGAGGGGGATTCGTATCTTGTATTCTTTTGCGGCCATGACCAGCACGAGCAGGGTCGGCATGGTGCTCACTCTGCTGAGCGTGATTATGTTGGCGAGGTTTATGTGATCGAGCTTCTCGCCGGTCGACTCGATGGTAAAATCATCCTGAAAAAGAAGAAGGAGAATAAGCACAAGGATATGAAACCCGCCGCTGATGGGAAGAAAGATCGACCAATACTTCGAAGCAAATCCAGCGCTCACTGCGAAAAGCAAAAAAATCGTACACTGGGCGATGAAAAATACCGAGGTGGTGAGTAAGATGCTCCGGCGCAAGTTTGCACTTCGTTCTCCGTCTTCCATGAAACAGCGTCCTCTTGGAGCGGCCCTATTTCTTGCGTCAGACGTCCAGGCCGCAACTTGAGCCTCATAGTATAACCTTGACATGCGTGCTGTCAAATACGTATGCTTAAATTCATGACTGCCGCAGACAGAGTAACCCTCAGTCGGATCCTCGTTGCACCATTTTTTTTCCTTGTGTTGAAGGCTCAGTGGATTCCTCGGCAGCCGGCGCTCGTGGCGCTGTGGATCATGTTCTGTTGGATGGAGTTGAGCGATTTTGTCGACGGCAGACTGGCCCGCAGGAATAACCAGGTGACGCCGTTCGGGAAGTTGTTCGATCCTTTTGCCGATGTGATTTCGCGCGTCACCTACTTTGTGGCTTTTACGAGTATCGGCATCATGCCTCTGTGGGTGCTCCTCGTCCTGCTGTACCGTGAATTCGGCATTCTTTTCTTGCGCATGCTGCTCGGGCTGAAGGGGATTGCAATGGGGGCGCGGGCCGGAGGCAAGTTGAAGGCCGCAATCTATATGGTGGCGGGTCTACTTTCTCTGGCGTTCTATACCCTGCAGGTCTACTTAGGGGCTGATGTGTCGGGCTCGATTCCCCTTTCGGGCCGAGGGGGGCTGAGCGATGTTCTGGGCGTGCTCGTCCAGATCGCATATGTCCTTACGGCGGTCGCTACGCTGGTCTCTTTTGTCGATTATCTCGTTCAGTTCAAAAAACTGTACCGATAGCCCTTCAGCCATGGGCGGACATATTTTTCATCTTTTTGTAAGAAACCTCTTGACGAACGATGCTGAGTTCAGGTATGTTCTTGCTCGCGCCTATCACTTGGCGATGCACTGTTTTGCGGAATTTGCAATAAAAGGCAAATAAATGCGAAACATGCAAGAGCTTTGAGTGCTTTCAAGCTCTTGACAAGTGGGGAAAGATTTGATAGGTTCATCGAGCGCTCTGGCGGAAGACGCTGGGGTGGGAAGCACGGGGGCGTGGGCGGGGATGTCTGCGCTGAAGTGCGAGGGGTCTGTGACAAGAGAAACTAAGGGAAG